>QZIR01000015.1 GCA_003604975.1 Desulforudis sp.
CTCTAGCGCAAAGGCAATCTTACCGGGTCAGTCCGCAGTACTCCGCTCCGGAGCGGGCGCTTGGGTCAGTAAGCTCGTCACTCCCGGCCCAGGCGTTCCCCCAGACCTCACCGTTACCAGTGACGCCCTTGCTTACGGGTTTCTTCCCGCTGGTTAGGCGACAGGGTTTCTTTCAACCCATCGGCGCGGCAGACATGCCGGGCGTACTAAAAAAGCGGCCGGGGCAAATGCTCCGACCGCTGACCACTGGTGTCTTAACTCTAAGGGTCTTAACCTTAATTAAGAATGATCTCGCTTAACAACGCTGTGAGGGATACCGTTGGCGGATTCCTCTTCTTTCTGGCGTTCATACTCCGGACGATACTCTTCCCACGCGTTCATTGTATGCTCTTTAAAGGCCTCCCACCTACCTAGCTCGTCCTGGTACAGACATTTACCTGTATTAACAACTTCCAGGCAGACCATCACCGATGTTCGCGCCAGGGCAAGGGCGTGCACCCGCGCCGGCGCGAGGGGTTGAAAGACGCTCTCGAAATCACCGGGGTCGATATCCCGCTCGCCGGCAATATAGGCTAGATCAAAATCCGAATTAGAGTAATTCGGGGCCCACTAGCTCCGATCCCGCCTTCCGTTTCATCGAACAGGACGAGATTTTGGGGGCTTAGTGTAGACGCTGCCACACGGTTCAACCAAAGAACCTCAACCCGCCGCTTACCGTTCTGAGCGCAGGCCTGGGACTCATAGCGATCCCAACATCTAAGACGCTCATCGTACAAATCGCACCCGTACCCGGAGACTAGGACCGGTCCCGGGTGATTATCCAAAGCATCGAGCAGCTCTAGATGGTCAGCGTCCGTCATTTCGTCGGCGTACTGTCGTTTCGATCTAGTAGATAAGGAATATGGAGGATCTGCGTAGATCAGCACTTCGCGGTATCTATATCGACTGATTAGCTCAATTGCTGGAAGTTGCTCGATCTGAGCTTCTTTAAGTCGCTCAGCTGCAATCAGGATGCGTTCGGCAAGCCATTCCACACTTTCGGCAGGCACGTTCCCTTTCGGCCTTGGACATCATTCGCCCAACCTGCCCGATCACTCAGCTTTGCGCCGTAAGCCATCCAACAACGTATCAAAAAGCGCCGGGCATCCTCAACGGAATCACCGGTCCGGTAATAACTCTCGTAGTACTCCTGGCGGCTCCAAGGTGTCATGGCAATGAGCCGGATCAGCTGGTCCGACTGACCACGAATTACTTTAAACAAATTGACCACTTCTCCGTTTATGTCGTTAATCGTCTCGATATGTGAGGGTCGCTTGCAGAAAAAGACAGCACCCGATCCAAAAAACGGCTCCAGATACGTGCGGTGTCTCGGAAGGTGATTACAGATCCATTCAGCCAAGTTCCACTTAGAGCCTGGGTACTTCAATACCGGTTTTGCCTGGTGTATTCCGAATCCACCGTGCAGTTCCTCCACTCCCTCACCTCCTCGTAGGCCGATTATGCGAATCTCTTCCTTCCTGCAGGCAACCTAAGCCGCTTCCGGGTCAAACGCTTCTCCTTGCCTATTACATCAAAAAACGGAAAGAAATCATTTCTCCGCCGAGGCTAAGTATCGAGCAGTTAAATACAAGATCATCCAACAATACACCAGGTAGCTTTCGTTGAACATTCTCTAAGCTAAATGAGATCCTTGGGGTAAGTCCTAATACATCGAGAGTTGCTGCCTTTTTAAGTGATGGTCTGACTGGGAGATCGGACAGTAGTGTCCTACTGCTTACGTACAGTAGTGTCCTGCTGCTTACTTCAAGGTCGATCGTTGGAATGGGCCAAACATCCCGCGTCTCCTGTCTTGCCTTCTCTGGAGGCACGCGATCTAGATAATATCCCTCTCGGGTTTGGATGCGCCACAAGAGGTATTTAATCGCGAGTAACGATCCTGGATTGACACGGGATGTTTGAATATGTTCATGGGCTGTAACATGAGAATTGATAAATTGTTTGGCATCTTCTTTGGTTTCCAGCCCATTTCTTTCCGAAATGTCTTTTGAGTGGCCGGCTAACAACTTAATAAGGGATAGTGCATCATCGGATGTGAATTCCCGAATGTCTGGGCTTGGTGCACTCCAAGTGGCCAGGAGCTGGGCAGCACAACAGGCAAAACCTTGTAATACATTCTCATTCTCGATTAATCTACGTATAGAGTTTTCAAAGGCGTGGGTCTTGCAAAAAACATCGGATAAATACTCCTCAGTTGTGTTCCATATCTCAGGAACCCACTGAGGTACGGAAACGAACGGCTTAATACCTTTCGCCCATTACCGAGCCAGATCTTGAACCGCACTCTCCTTAACATGGCGTACAGCTGAAATGTAATTTGAAATGGTGCCGGTCGATATTCCTAATTCATGCGCCAGTTGATATGCGGGTATGGCCCACCAAGAAATCAAGAATGGCAAGGCATCCGAGAGGAATCCTTGCCATTTTTCTTTTCAGTAAGTATCGTGCTTGTCAATTGTCGTCAGCGGCCAATATGTTACCGGTCCTTTGAACGCCTGTCCCGCACGTAAACGCTGCCCGGCAGTGCCTTGGCGCGTTTCTTGAGCTGAGCAGCCGTCTCCGCCAGTGTCCGGTAGTCCTCATGGTCCTGACAGTCGACAATGGCCAGGGAGACTGATACCAGGGGCAACCACCCCTGCCGTCCGGCCCGGTCTTGACCGTAAAAGAATCCATTGTTCCTGTGTTCAGGGAGAAAACAGCTTCTGACCAAACGGTCAAACAGCTTCACAATCTTCCGGCTGATCCGCTCCGCGCATTCCGGCTTGGTAATCACGATCAGATCGTCACCGCCGATGTGCCCGACAAAGTCTTCTTCGATACCGTATTTTCGGGTGCTGTGTAAAAGCACTTTGGCCAGAAGCATTATCATGTGGTCGCCGTTTTCGAATCCGTAGGTGTCGTTGTAGGCCTTGAACCGGTCCAGGTCAGCATAGATCACGCTACTGATCTGGCTGTGACGGGCTCTTCTGGACAGCTCTTCCTCAATGGCCACGTTCCCGGGAAGGCCGGTCAGGGGGTTCGCCCCCTTGGCCAGTTCAATCTGCACCCGGGTCAGGGCATCGAGCAGCCTTTGTACCGACACTACTCCGACCAATGCTCCGTTTGCACCCACAACCACGAGATCGTCATACAGCTTATCCTGTTCACGGTTCATAGCCAGTTCCGCCACCTGCTCCACAATGGTGTTGGCGTCCACCACTAGCGGTGTATAATCCATCACGGTCGTTACCGGACGCCGGTAATAGAGGGGTACACCATACTGGGAACCAAGTGTTCGGTACAGGTTTTGCCGCATCACAAGCCCTACGGTCTCCTGCCCTCTGACCACCACCAGGCCGCTGTTCGGTTGCTTGGTGGCATCCAGTTTCTCTTTGACCTCCGAAACCGGTGTTTCTTCGTCGACCACCAGAGCCGGTACGGTTAGGTCCCCGATACACAAGTTACGCCGCCAGCCGGCTAGATCCCCGTTTCCCTGCCGCCGGATGTAGGTGGTCACGGTCTTTGCGGTAGCCGGCTTGGGAAATCCGGGGCGGGCCAGAAAATAGCCCTGAGCGTAGTGCGCCCCCTCTAACAGCAGGGTATTGAGTTCATTCTGGGTCTCAATCCCCTCGGCAATAACCCGGCTGTTGATCTTCCTGGCCAGATTGATCAGGGCATCCACGACGGCCTGCCGACTAGGATTTTTATCGATGTTACGTACCAGGGACATATCAATTTTGATGAAGTCCGGGCGGATCTCGGCTATGGACTGCAGTCCGGAGAAACCGGCACCGACATCGTCAACTGCAATACGGTACCCCTGACTCCGATAGTGTTCCACCACCCGCTTAAAGGATTTGTAATCCTTAATGCTGTGCCGCTCCGTGATTTCAAAAACGATGTTGTGGGGAACCAGACCATGTTCCCGCAACAGCTTCAAGGTTTCACCCTTAACGAAGCATGGGTCGCTCATCGT
Organism: Desulforudis sp.; assembly: GCA_003604975.1. Classification (GTDB taxonomy): domain Bacteria; phylum Bacillota; class Desulfotomaculia; order Desulfotomaculales; family Desulforudaceae; genus SURF-60. Next base: position 4,013 of record QZIR01000015.1, read on the forward strand.
CCGCGGGTGGACGTTCAGGAAGAGCTTTTGTTCCGGCCCCAAGCCGTTGACGTTGCTGATCGCCTTTTCACGGCAGACCCTTTCCGTGGGAAACAACAACCCCACTTCTTCCGCAAAGCTGAAGATGATATCCGGTCGGCTGAAATAGCTGTCTTCCGGTCCGCGGGTAAGTGCTTCCCACCCCAGCACTTCTCCGGATGATAGCGAGACAATCGGTTGGTAAAGGGCTCTCAGGTTCTTGTTGTGGAGTATTTCCTTAAACTCTTTGTTTAGCTTTACGGTATCCAGGTCAATAGCCCCTTTGGCTACTCTTTGGGCATCTCGTAGCGCGTTATACAGTTTTACTTCCGGCTTCAGGTCGCCGCGTGGCTCAATCACGGAACAGCCTAGGTGCAGCTCAAGTTCATAGCCTGCCAGCAGCATCAGCTTCGGGTTCAGTTCTTCCTTCAGGGATAAACGCAGGGCTATGGCCAGGTCTAAAAGATGCTCCTGTGAATGCACGTCTTCGAGGGTCAGCAAGACCACGAAATCATCGGCCCACAAGTGTTCAGTGGCCAAAACGCGGGCTTCGGGTAACAATTCTGCCATTCTATGTCGGAGAGCCTCTTCCAGCAGAAACAGGATCCGGGTAGCCATTATCGAACCCTGCATCTGCTGTATTTCATGGAACTTCATGATATCCAGGAAGATGACCCCAATCGGTTTGCCAGCGGCGAGTACCCGCTTCAGTTTGTCCACCAGGGACGCTTGATCAATGGACTGGTGAAGGACAAACATCCCGCGCGGGCGGTAGCGGAGCAGGTCGTTAACCATCCGACAGGTATTCTTGATAACAGTGATCACCCGGCATCATCTCCAACGCCCAGCAGGAATTTCCATGTTGGGTTATGGCAACTATAGCATGCGATTGTTAATTGTTTGCTGTGCCCAGGTAAAAGTTTTGTTAGGATAGACTGCCGGCTTGCATAGAGCCAAACAACGGGATTACACTAACCTGAGGTGGGTATCACCGCCGAAACATCGGCACTTGGAGAAATGGACATGATTATCGGAATCGTCAGCGACACCCACGACAACCTTCACGGCTGGAACAGCGCCCTGGAGATCTTTCAGCGGGAAAAGGTCGAACTGATCCTGCACTGCGGAGATATCCTGGAGGCTCACGCCAAAGCTGAATCCTCCCTGTGCCGCGCAATGAACAGTTCGCCGATTCCGGTACTGGCCGTCAGGGGCAATGTGGACGCAAACGACCACGTTGCCCTTCTGAACTTCCCTGTAGTACCGCTGGTCCTGGTCCAGGACGGTCCAAACCGGATCATCGCCGTCCACGGCAACCTGTTGGCGGATAAGGCTTCGGCTTACCGGCAGGCCACTTCCCTGAGCGCACGGTTCCTGGTTCGGGGGCACACGCATATCCCGGAAATTGAAAGAAAGAACGGCGTGTACCTGTTGAATCCGGGCAGCGCCGGGAGCCCAAGGGGTTTCAGTCAGGCGTCAGTCATGGTCCTTTCACCGGAAAGAATTAAGTTGATCGCCCTTCATTCCGGGGAGATCATCAAGGATGAGCCTCTTTACTAACACCGATTGACGTGGGAATTAAAGCGATTATAATGTTTACAAGACAGATAATTTATGGAGGCATTTGACTATGAAAATTGATGAAACTGTTGTCTCACGCGCGATTATCGAACGGTACACGCAGAAACTGCTATCGTGCCTTGACGTTGATGTGGAAATCGTGGGTGGTGGGCCGGCGGGTCTAACGGCTGCCCATTATCTGGCCAAGCACGGCGTGAAGACCACCCTTTACGAACGCAAACTGAGCGTTGGCGGTGGCATGTGGGGCGGAGCGATAATGATGAACGAGATCGTGTTCCAGGAGCAGGCCCGCCCGCTCTTTGAGGAGTTCGGGATCCGGATCAACCCCTACTCGGACGGTTACTATACCGCTTCATCCGTCGAGTGTGTCGCGGCCCTCACCCTGCAGGCCTGTCAGGCTGGGGCAAATATCATCAACCTGATGACCGTGGAGGACGTAGTCCTGCACGAAGACCGTGTCTCCGGGCTGGTTCTGAACTGGACCGCCGTGGACATTGCCGGACTGCACGTGGACCCGATCGCCACGCGCTCCAAGTACGTGATCGACTGTACCGGCCACGATATGGAAGTAGCCAACATCCTGTCCTGCAAGGCCGGAGTCAAACTGGTCACTCCAAGCGGTGAGCCGGTGGGTGAAAAGCCGATGTGGGCCGACGTCGGCGAGAACCAACTGATCGGCCACACCATCGAGGTTTACCCAGGGCTGTTCGTGGCGGGCATGGCCGCGAACGCGGTAAACGGCGGCTACCGGATGGGCGCGATCTTCGGAGGCATGGTCCTCTCCGGCCGGCGAGCCGGCGAACTGATCCTTAAGCGTCTCCAGTCTTAAGAAACAATGCCAATGACCCTGGCGCTTCGCCGGGGTCATTTATTGAATCAGGAGAGGAATTGTCGTAGTTGAGGAGATTAACTGTTCACACCGTACCGCCTGGCCGTAACTCACTCTGGCAGTGGCCCAAGGCCAAACACCCGCTGCGGGTGATCTACAACTTCCTGTTAATCACTATCTCGCGCTATATCCCTTCCTTACGGCTTAAGAACTTCATCCTGAGACGAACCGGAATGAAAATCGGCAAGGATGCCGCGGTGGGGGTCCAGGTTGTCTTTGACTACATGTGGCCGGAGTTGATCACCCTCGAAGACAACTGTATCATCGGCTACAACGCCACCATCCTCTGCCACGAGTTCCTGGTGGAAGAATACCGGACGGGACCGGTCGTCGTTGGTCACAGTGCGCTTGTCGCGGCAAACGCCACTGTGCTGGCCGGGGTGCGAGTCGGCGCCAACGCAGTGGTGTCCGCTGCCTCGCTCGTCAACCGGGATATCCCGGACAATGCCTTTGCCGGCGGCGTGCCGGCCAGGGTCATCAGGTTCCGCGACGGAGGCGTGACACCTTGACGCGGGGAACCAATGCGCTGCTCGAATTTATCCTCGACCGGCCCTGGGTAATGGTCGCCCTGATCGCTGTGAACCTTAGCGGTACGGTCTACGGGTTCTTCTGGTACAAGGACCAGTTAGCGGCAACCCCGTGGTACCTGTGGGTCTTCACGCCGGAATGCCCAAACCAGGCACTCCTCTTGGCGATCGTGCTCAGCCTGCGCCTGCTGGGTCGCTCGTACAACCTGCTGAACGCCTTGACCTTCCTGGGCCTGATCAAGTACGGCGCGTGGACGGTGCTGATCCTGGGATATCACGAACTGACCGGCGGTTCCCTGTCACCGCTTCAGTGGGGCCTGCTGATTTCACACGTGGGAATGGTTATTGAGGGCCTGATCTTTCTCCCCCTGATCTATTCGACAACGTTACTGGCTCTTGTTCCCCTGTGGTTCGGATTCAATGATTTCCTCGACTATGTAGTCGGGATTCACCCGACACTTCCCGGCCCCAACCAGTTCCAGCCAGCGCTGCTTTTTGCCCTTCTGGGAACGCTCTTTGCGGTCTTCTATCTGGTGCGTCTGGCAGCCCGTCACAACAGTCCGCGATACAATTGACAAGGGTGATTCGGTGTGCTATCATATCGTTTGTAGCTGAATTCTGTGCGGCAGTGGCGGAATGGCAGACGCGCTAGACTCAGGCTCTAGTGCCCGTTAAGGGTGTGGAGGTTCAAATCCTCTCTGCCGCACCAAGCAAATCAAAGACTCCCGCGATCGGGAGCCTTTTTTGTTGGATTTATCACCCGGTAAGAGGGACATCAAGACTGTGATGAAGACGGACTTGCCTACCCAAACTGGAACTACTGCCCTTCAGGAAAGCCTGGTTCACCCAGGCGACCGGGCACTACGAGAAGTCTGACGGGAAGAACCAGGTAATGCTGTAATCACCATTGGCGCCGAACCTTCCTTGGGAATCTGACCTGGAGAGTTGCCTGAGCTATCCGAAGGCGCTTCAGGAAGTCGGGCGGAACACTGCGGATCCCGAAATCAGCCTGAAGGTCTTCCGAGACTTCCTTCATATACTGATCAGACACCCGGTCCAGGTTGAAAAGTCTATTCACCAGATCCACACAAGTAGCCCGGTCATCAGGCACATCGTATTCCCAGTAGAGGCGGTTCAGGTAGTCGGCGTAGCTTAGGTGTACCGCCAGCCTTTCCTCTGCTCCCTGCTTAACAATGTATTCCCGCACCGAGGACGGCTCACCAGTTCCAGGTTCCCAACCACAGCACAAAGGAGAAACCCGCTGGACATAACCCCAAAAAGGGACGGGGCCGTTTTCGGCTTCAACCAGGCCCATGTAGGAACCGATCGGATGCAGTCGGCAGGTACCGGGACGGACAGTGTAGATGCCACACAGCTGACCGGTCAGGAATGAACACGGACCGTCCAGGGCACCGCTTAAAAAGACATTGATCCAAAAGGCGCCTTCACTCTCAAGCAACAGTCGGGTGTGACGGATTAAGAATTCTCCCGTGCTGATGCCCAGTTCCCGGGCCAGGTACCAGACATCCAGGGGGCTGAGTTGAATACCGATATTCCGGCAGCAGCTGCCGCACTGGCGGCAGGAGAAGGTGAACTGGTCTGGCAGGCGTATATCGGACCTGAAGTACAAAGCAGGACACCTCCCGTGAGTATGGCTCATCTCTAAGGTGGGTCCTGCTCCATCTAAATAACAGTTTTTGCCCGTGAGCTACTGCTTCTTTGTCATATCTTACCAACGCATGAGGGACGTGTCCATCATGGATTTCATGGATTTACCATTTGAAGCCACGACTCTTTCAGTACCGCGATTTCCACTTCGGTCTCCTGGCATTATTTGGACCTTACCGACTGGATTATGAAGGATTTTGTATTCTGAGCGAGAAGAGTAGCGTTAGCGTAAAGAACATGCCATCATCACCATCATGCGGTGTAAAAGAAGGTACTATAGACCTTGAAAAAGACCTATCTGGCTTTACTGGCGTATCTCACGGTCTGTGTCGTCTGGGGTTCCACCTACCTGGCGATTCGGATCGGGGTTCAGGATATTTCTTTCCTGCTCTTTGCGGGGATCCGCTTCACCGTAGCCGGTTCCATAATGTTGATCGTCGCCCGCCTCAGCGGATGGGCGTTTCCAACGTCCTGGAGAGATTACCGGGCCCTGGCAATCGTCGGGCTTTTACTCCTCTTCGGCGGAAACGGCCTGGTTTGCTGGGCCGAACAGTGGCTGGACTCCGGCCTTACCGCACTGCTGATTGCCACCGTGCCCCTGTTTATGGCCGGGATTGAGAACCTGCTGCCCGGTGGTCAACGCACCGGCAGGCTGGGCTGGGTGGGACTTTTCATCGGGTTCGCCGGTGTGGCCTCGCTGGTACATCCCACGACCCACGTCGGCACCGACATTCTCCCGGCGATGCTCGGGGTCCTGGCAGCCTCGCTGATTTGGGCGATCGGCTCGATCTATTCGAGGCGGCATACCGTAACCGGGGCGATGCTCACCGGCGTCGGGGTCCAGATGCTGGCGGCTGGGATCTGTCTTTCAGTGGCGGCTATAATAAAGGGGGACACCTCGCTGGCCGGCGCCTCGTTAGAAAGCCTGGCGGCGCTGCTCTACCTGATCTTCATCGGTTCACTGTTGGCTTACAGCGCCTTTATGTACATGCTGAAGGTGCTTCCGGCGGCGAAAGCAGGCACCTACGCCTATGTTAACCCCGTGGTGGCCGTGTGCCTGGGCGCCGTAATTTTAAAGGAACCGATAACCGTGGAAACCGTCCTGGCAGCGGCGATCATTCTCGTCGGGGTGGTGCTGGTGCAGACATCCAAGGTCGCCCCGCCGCCGGAAATCGTGGATGAACAGCCGGTGCTGGCTCAGAAAGCCCAGGGATAGGAGGCGTATCAATGAACCCGTGGTTAAACCTCTTTCTAATGTTCCTGCTGATCGTCGCTGTGATCGGCTTCGCCATGCTGCTCTATGCCCGCTTTACACACTTTGTGCGTTGCCCTGAATGCGGCGAAGAAGAACGGATCAACAAGGAAGCTCTGGATTACCAATGCCGGAAGTGCGGGTCAAGCGTGCTCAAAGGGGGCAAGCCCGTACCGGAAAGGGATAAATAGCCCGATCATATCCTAATTTCAAAGGGATGCTCCCCCCTGGTCCTGATTGTGATACTTTGCTTGGTTGGTCAAAAACACTCTGTTTTTGTTATACTGGTTATTGAAAATACCTGCGGGGAGATGAAAAATGGCTGGTAGAGGCAACGAGGAACCTCCAAGTCCCAAGGTTATTGTCGAATATCCCCAAGACCATGGTCCGGGCCGAGGGTCACAGGACGACGACTTCCCCCGAACCTATGTGCGGGAATACCGCTCCACCTCCGGGAAGGGTTCCGCATACAGCTACGTTTATTACGGTCCGCGGAAGGGTCGCCTGTCCACGGTAAAGCTCGGTTTGGTTCTGGCCGCGGTGATGGCGACGCTGTTTGTACTGGTAGCATTGGGAGGTCTGATCTTCCTGGGCCTGTTTACGGTACTGACCGTAGGCGCCGTTATCGGACGGATCTTTAGGCGAAAGTAAACGTTTCTCAAGAATGAAACAACCCCCCGGTACAACCGGGGGGTTGTTTTCCATCTATGGCTAGTCTTTAAGCCGTGTAAACGCATCCTTTCCCAGGTCATACAGCGGGCCAGCCAGTCGTCCGGCAGATCCTCAAACGCCGTCCCCGGCGTAATGCCCTCGGCTCCCTCGGCCGGGTTATAAATGTAACCGCAGACACACTCCCACTTTTGAGTTCATAAAGAACACCTCCTACATCTTGTCTAATGTCCAGCAAAAGAGATTTGTATAATCAAACCGCTTCGACTCCGGGCTCCGGTACGATGAGGCGCCCGCGGTCAGCATCCAGTACGGCCTTAACCCCCAGCGGCAGCGTCGCCTTCTCTACCTCGTGCCCGAGCGCCAGTCCGTACACTGCGGGTACGCCGACCCGGCCTAACACCTCTCGCAGGACCTCGAGTAACCCGACCCCTTTGGTGGCCCCCCCGGTGGAGTAGCCAAAGACAACGCCGGCGACCCCGTCGAATTTCCCGGCCAGCTTAAGATGCGTAAGCATCCGGTCCACTCGGTAGGCCTCTTCACCCACTTCTTCCAGGAAGAGGATGCGCCCTTTGGTTTCGATCTCAGAACTTGTTCCCAGGCTGGCCGCCACCAGGGTCAGATTACCCCCGGTCAGTGCGCCCACGGCCCGGCCGCCCACCAAGGTCTCCACCTTCTTCCCGTCACTAGGCCTCGTAATTTCCCCGACCACCCCCGGTGCCGTCACGGCCTTCCGGAAATGCTCGATTGTGTAAGCGGTTGCTCCGCCCCCGAAATCGGTGGCCAGCATCGGCCCATGAAAAGTGACAAAACCGCACAGGCGTTGAAAAGCCAGGTGCAGGGTGGTCATATCGCTGAAACCGATAAAGACCTTCGGGTTCTTTTTAATCAGTTGAAAATCGAGAAGCGGGATGAGGCGTATACTGCCGTATCCGCCCCGCAGGCAAAGGATGCCGTCCACTTCCGGATCCGCAAACATCTCCATCAGGTCGCTGGCCCGTTCCGGATCCTTGCCGGCCAGATACCCCGATTTGCGGCCCCAGAAGCGGCCGGTCTTTACCCTGAATCCCATGCTCTGGAGCCGACTGATCCCACGGTCGGTCATTTCCGGATTGGACGGGTACCCGGCCGGGGCCACCAGGCCCAGCATGCTGCCGGGCTTTAGCGCCGGTGGCTTGCGTAAATCCATACGCTTATCCTCCTCCCCGTATTCATTAATGCATCGGGTGGGCTGTACCTGCTAGAGGCTTCGCAGGCGCCACCGGGACCGGTGCACCCATCCTGATGATACGACTCAGTCCGTCACCGATGTGGTGCAGTTCCTCTTCCTGCCCAAGACCGAAGTGGCGGTTAACCTCGCCCAGGAGGGTGCGGAAGCACTCCAGACCCAGGACGAGTGCAGTCGTGATCAACTCCCCGTCATCCTCCCCGTCAATCCCGATCGGACGGTTATCGTTGACCAGTAGGAAGTGGTAGACCCCCGCCACGTTACCGTGGGTCATATCACAGGCTATTTTGTAGAGCGTCTTGTGTGGTTCGCTCATATGCACCCTTCGGGCGGTATCGGTGATCGTCAGCCCGCTCCAGTTGTTCGCCTTGGGATACCGCTCCTTCATGGCCTTGAAACGCTGCTCCACGACGTCCAGCGTGGCCTGGTCCTCATCGCGCAGGGCATCGGGATCGACCTCCTGGATGAACTTCAGGTACTTGTAGTTGCGGATGTGGGCGTAGTCCAGATACAGCTGGGCTAGTTGATCCGGATCAGTGCCAATGTAGAGCAGGTTCAAGGTGTCTTCGTACAGCGCGCGTACCAGCATCATGGCCGGCTCGCCCAGGTCCTCGTTCGCCAACGCGGTGATGCCCTTAAAGGTCCTTCTTCCCCTGGAGAAGAAGAGCTGCAGCACCCTATCGTATGCCGAGGCATCCTGGATGATTACACTTGCCGTCCGCTCCGCTAGGTTCTCCAGTGTTTCCGCGAATTCTTTCACGTCCCTCAGTGTTTCGGTCACGTCTTGCTCCTTTCGCTACGTCTTCCTTACCTTACTTATTCCTAACCAAACACGGGACAATCTATGTTTTTGGGTATCCTAAGGACAGCTACCGGGAAAGGAGGGGAGTACTTGCCAAAGTACAACAACCTGGATGAGGTCCCAATCGCCGAGCTGGGTGAAGATGAGCTCCGGGCAATCCGTGAGCTGGAGGCGCGTTTGGGCGACCGGTACTACCTGATCGCCTTCAAGCACTAGCCACCCGAAAAGAGAGTGGGATTCCTCCAGCAAACTGATCCCGTAATAAAGGATTTCGGGGACCAGCAGCTAATATTACTATCCTTATGGGCTCGGTTTCGCCGTTGGAGGTATTGAATTGATCGGGACGATTGTAAATACGGTTGCCATCGTGGCCGGCACCCTGGTCGGAGTGGCTATCCGCAAAGGCATTCCTGATCGTATTGGAGACACGGTCATGCAGGGTCTCGGTCTCGCCGTGATCCTGATTGGCCTGCAAATGGCCTTCCAGACTCAAAACCCCCTAATCGTTATCGGCAGTATCGTCGTCGGGGCGATCATCGGAGAATTGATTGACATTGAACGATGGCTGAACCGGTTCGGGACGTGGCTGGAGAGCCGCTTCGGGAATGGCGCGGAGGGTGGTATCGCACGGGGTTTTGTCACGGCCAGCCTGCTTTACTGTGTGGGGGCCATGGCCATTTTGGGCGCGCTCGAAGACGGGCTCACGGGCCAGCCCAATACCCTGTTCGCCAAGTCCATGCTGGACGGGGTCACCTCGGTGATCCTGTCCTCCACCCTGGGCATCGGGGTCTTGTTCTCGGCCGTGCCCGTTTTCGTCTACCAGGGGGCGATTACCCTTACGGCCTCTTCCGTGGCCCCGGTCCTAAGCACCTGGGTGATCGCAGAACTCACGGCCACCGGGGGCCTGTTGATTCTCGCCATCGGTATTAACATCCTGGGCATGGCCAGGATCCGGGTAGGAAACCTGCTGCCCGCCATCTTTATTGCCGTGTTTGCCACGATCATCATCGAGCGCTTCTTCGCCTGATTTGACAAACACATCCCGGATCATCGACCATGGACATAAGGAAAAACCGGAACGGAGGTATACCGCATGTCCCGGTTGGTAAAGGTCGCCACGTTTTTCAGTCCCGCTGAAGCCCACCTCTTTAAGGACCTTCTCGACGCCCAAGGCATCACCGGGTACCTGTTTGACGAACAGTTGCAGGTGCTGATTCCTCATCCTATGGGCGGTATCAAGCTCATGGTTGCTGAGGAAGACCGGCAACGAGCCATAGAATTGATCCAGGAACTGGAACAGTCCGACGAAACAGAGATCCGCTACCTGGACGAATAGCTTCTGTCTTCAATCACCGGAGGGCCCTGATGACAAACACGTCCGCACCGTCCACCACATCCCGCACTTCAAAACCTGCATCCGTCAACATCGTCTGCATTATCGAAACAGGGGGAAGCATATCTTCGCCTACGGCGCCGCCTATCTGCCGATGCATGCGGTTTACCGCTTCGCGGCTGCTCGTATGGCAGATGACCAGAATACCGCCGGGTCTGAGAACGCGGCTGATCTCCGTCAGGGCGGCCGCCTTGTCCGGAAAATGTGGAAAGACGTTATTGCAGATAGCAGCATCGAAAGCGGACGCCTCAAAGGGCAGTTGAGCGGCATCGGCCTCGACGAACCGCGCATTAGGTCCGAATTTCTTGGACCGGGCGTAAACAACCATTTCGCCGGCAAAGTCCACCCCCGTGACCTCTCCCGCTTCTCCTACCGCTTCGAGCAGAATAGGCGTTAGTATTCCTGTTCCACACCCCACGTCTAACACTCGAAAGCCTTTTCCAAGACCAGTGCCGGCGACGATTCCGGTTAGTATGTCCGGGGCTTCCGGAGCGACCAAGTCGTCCCACTTTTCCGCCAGGTTGTTGAAAAACTCTTTCCGCACTTACTGGATGCCCTCCGTTTCTGTCAGTTGTTTGACCCTGCGCTTTGGTGAGAAGACACTGGCCAGTACAAAGACCAGGGTGGAGAAGACAACAATCGTTGCCCCGCTCGGCAGATTGAACAGGTAGGCAAGGGCCAGCCCCGTCCAGCATGAAAGGACTCCGAAGCACCCGGCCAGTACGAAAAGCGCGCGCAGGCTGTATGTCAGCTGATAAGCCGCCGCCGCCGGGTTAAGGATCAGGCTGAAGATCAGGAGACCGCCAATCGGTTGCAGAGATACGGTCACCGTCAGACCGGTCAATAGCAGCAGCCCGTAGAGGGTCCAAGTAGCAGGCAGGCCGACCGCCAGGGCGATCTCCCGGCTGAAAATAACGGCCTGTACCTCTTTAAAAAACACCGTCACCGTTCCAAGAACCAGGACCGCCGCAACTCCCAATAAGACAAGATGCTCAGGGGTTACGGTGAGGATGCTTCCCCACATCAAACCCAGCGCCTGGGTCTTCGGCCCTGGCATTAACCCGAGAAACAGAAACGATAACCCCAGCATCAGCGAGAATACAATGCCCAGTGAGGTGTCAGGGTTGAAATCACCCCGGTCAGCCAACGGCCCGATTGCCGCTGCTGCCCCCAGGCTGAACACGAAGGCTCCCGCCACCGGGTTAAACCCAAAAAACAAAGCAATGATCGCCCCGGCAAAGGCTGCGTGAGACAGGCAAACCCCGATGAAAGACAGATGCATACTGACCACGAAGACCCCTACCAGGGAGCAGGCAATGCCGCCGAGCAAGCCGGCAAGCAAGGCATTCCGCATAAACTCGTACTCAAATAAGCCTAAGCCGGTCAGCCTCCTCTTCGTGTTCATGGTTGTGAACGTGACCGGGAGCGTGGCAACACAGCGGACTTATCCCGTACACTTCCTGTATGTTTGCATCGGACAACACCACTTCGGGCGACCCGCCGGCAAAGACTAAACCCTGCCGCATCAGGACCACCCGATCGCACAGGTGGAAGGTCTCGCGCGGGTCGTGACTGACCAGCAGGGTGGTCAAACCCCGGGCACGGTGTATGGAGTACATCAGTTCCAGCACATCCTGGCGTGAACGCCAGTCCAGCGATGCCGTCGGCTCGTCAAGAAGCAATATTTCAGGTTCTTGGGCCAGGGCCCGGGCAATTGCCGTCCTCTGCTGCTCTCCGCCTGAGAGATGTCCGAAAGGCCGCCCTGCGAGGGGTGTCATCCCGACCAGTTCAATCAATTCGTCAACCAGCTGCCAATCCTCCCTTTTCGGACGCCGCCCAAGGCCCATTTGCCCATAGCGCCCGATCATCACCGCTTCACGTACGTTTACGGGCAAACGGGGATCCACATTTTGTCCCTGGGGTACAAATCCGATGCGCGTCCGCATCCGGCGTGCGGCATTACCGAGACGGAAGTCGCGCCCCCGCCGTCCGGCCTGCATGCGGTAACCCAGGACTGTTGCCTCTCCGTGCAGCAAGCGGCCGAGCCCGTTAATCACGGTCAGGATGGTGGTCTTTCCGGCCCCGTTGGGGCCGACAATACCCACCATCTCGCCCTTCCCGATCTCCAGCGAAACCCTTCGCAGCGCCACATCCTCGCGATATGAAACGGTCACATCCCGGAGAACAATCGCAGTCTCCACCCCAATAAGCCCCCGTTCTACCCGCAGTTCCCGTGAGATCTAAGACTGTATAGTGTTTAAAAGCAGATCTACATTGCGCTGGATGGTAAGTGCCCAGGTCTCGGTACCATCAAAGCCGCCCGGGAAGTTGGAGAGGACCACGTGCCTCGCACCCATCTCGTGGGCAATGCTCTTCCCGGCTTCGTGACCGCTTTGCAGGTTATCTACCACTAGAGTAACACCCGACTCCCGCCCTAAAGCCATCAATTGTTCCATATCTTTTGGGCTTGTGTCCTCGGGTCTGCCAAAGGAACCGACCACCTCAAACCCGGCCCACTTTATAAACCCGGTCTGCATTTCGCTAACCAGTACCTTGATCTCGTCCACACCGGCAGCACTGAGACGCTCCTTCATCTCCTGCCCGGTGACCGTCACCGTTTCCTTCAACGCGGCGGCGTTCTGTTCATAGAAGGCTGTATGGTCGGGATCGGCCTTGGCCAATTCAGCGGCAATCTTAGTGATCGCCTCTTGCTGGACATCCGGGACCAGCCAGTTGCCCTGGACAGCCAGTACGGCCTTCTCCAACTGATCGTTCCGTGCCGAACGAATCAAATCGTCGGTGAAGAGTTCTCCCTGCCAGTTGTGAACGAAAAAGAGCTTTGCGTCCGCCAGAACCATCATGTCCGCCGGTTTCACATCGAAATGCCCGGGACAAGACGCAGGCGGGATGATGTTCAAAACTTCCACCCGATCTTTCCCCACCTCTTCAACGATATGCGCCATAAGCGTAGTCGTGGTTACCACTTTCAATCTGGAGGTATCCGTTTCTGTGCTTTCTGAAGCCCCCCCCTGAACACCAGCATTTTGACCGCATCCTGCGGTCATCGAGATCAGGACGACGAGTGCGACCAACCAACAAAACCGAACCATCAGCTTCTTCCTCAACCCACAAACCCCCTTAGAAATAATAGACCACGAAGCAATGCCTTCGGGCATTCAAAACCTTCGTGGTTAAGTCCGACATATTAAGCTGGCTTGATAAACAACACCTAGGCGGCTTCAGCCGCCTGTTTAACTTATCCATAATTATAGGCGATGGCTCACCTGCTGTAAACAGTCATCTTTCGACCAACCTGATTTTAAACCTGATTTTCAAAATAAGGTTTACAGCTTTCCCTACCGGGTTTATAATTGGTTCAATACGGTAGCTGAAGTTGCCGAGAACTTTGTTATCCTGTTTTGATACGTGTACCACGGAGGTACAAATCCGCCGTAACGGCCGGGCCTCCGTGGTATTTTGTTTTTTTCAATGGTGTATCTATTCCCTCCTCTACATAAATAGGGATGCCGGCAGCCGAGAAAAAAGAAGGCTGCCGGCCCTTCCCGCCCTTTCCGAGGCTGGGGACGGCTCCCAAAGGTTGCAGGCCTCTCATCCAGAGGCTTCATAATGAGAATAAACAGCAACGGAGGGCTAGAACCATACAACTAGCTTAGTTCTGGCCAATGAAAAGCCGCCGTTTCCGCGATTGCGGAGGCGGCGGCCTTGTAATTAGGAATATTCTTAGGTACCAACCACCTCTTCCAGGCTGGCGCGCTGCTGGCCTTTATGGTCTACGGCCCCATGCTGGATCTGAAAAACACCTTTATGTTGCTCAGTCTTTTCAAGATCAGGTTTGTGGATTGACGCTTTTCTGCGTTTTCTCACCCTCATCCTGCTGGCCTGGTGGACCCATTCCCTGGTGGCATCCGGCAAGATTGCGGTCCTGATCCACCCGCGCTTCTTCGGGCTGGTTCAGGTGGCGGCGGTTATGCTGTTTCTTGTTGGCATTGGCACAAGCCTTCAGAATAAACCGGTGTGCTGAACCACCCCGTGCAGCGGGATGGGGACTGCTCATCCTGATGATCCCGGTTACTTTCGGTGTGGCCTTCCCTTTGCATCCTTTCGCCTTCATCATAGACGCCCGGAACCTTACATATACCCCAAGCCGTTGTAACCGTGGCCGTCCTCCGGTCAGAAGCGGCGGGGCATCAGCATTAGGCGGGCCACACCCCAGGGTCGGATCGCGGCGTGGGGGCTGGAGCAAACAATCCCAGTATTGGACATAGGGCAGAAAAGTATTGGCAGCCGGAAAAGGCTCTGCTAGCATGGCAATAGAAGGAGATGATTAGAGTGCAGCAATACGTGATTCACCCGCTGGTCGTCGGCGCCAACCAGACCGACCAGGGAATTATGACCTACCTGCGCGGCTACGGAAGGCGGATCTGGATCCCCATCTACGTGTTCTACCTGGAGGGAGGCGGCCAGAAGATCCTGGTGGATACCGGACTGGAGCAGTTCATGGTGCCGCCGGAAATCGGTGAGCAGTATGGGCTCGACATCCTGGATTTCGAGTCAGCCCTGGCCAGGGTCGGGCTCAAGCCTGAAGAGATCGACATTATCATCCACACCCACCTGCACAACGACCACTGTGAAAACGACTACAAATGCCCAAACGCCAAGGTGTACGTGCAAAAGGCGGAGTACGAGTTCTTTAAGAACCCGCATCCCATCGACCACCGCTACTACCCCGACGTGTTGGACGACGTGGATCTGGTCATCATCGACGGTGACCAGGAGATCGTGGATGGTATCAGTGTGATGCTCACCCCCGGTCACTCTCCCGGCGGCCAGTCCGTAGTAGTAAACACGGCGGCCGGCAAGGCCATCATCACCGGGTTCTGCTGCAACCAGGAGAACTTCCCCAAACAGGGACCGGTGGTGACACCGGGCGTGCACCTTAACGCCATCGACGCCTATGAAAGCGCCCAGCGGGTGCGTAAGGCCGCGGGCATCCTGATCCCGCTGCACGACCTTAGCGTCGGCCGCCGGGTCTGGGGACTGAAGTAAAAAGTCAAAAAAGGGGTCAGGCACCTAAGTTAAAGATTTTTTTGCTTGAGCCTGGAAAAACCTCACTGCAATGATGTACTTCTCTCCCAAAGAAGGCCAATCAGGAGATGAGCGCCAGGAAGAACAGGACGACGATCATTGAGACCTCCGAGTGGGCGCCCAGGAGGTCTCCCGTGACCCCGCCGTAGCGTACCCGGCACCACCGGCCGAAAACCAGGACCACCGCGGCGGACAACGCGAGTCCCGCGACACCAGCCCAGCCGGCCAGCGCACAGATAGCGAGGGCGAGCAGCCAGCCGACGGTCATCCCGGGCCAGCTTCCGCCACCGGTAACGGCGGCGCCGGTCCCGCCTTCGGGCCGGGCGTAGGGCTGGGACGCGGCCAAGTGTGCCGTGGCCTGGCGTGAAGCCACGAAGGCGACCGCGATCAGGACCCAGCCGCCCGCCAGACCCAGCAGAAACGAGTAGACCACCCACTTCAGGAGTAGGGCCAGGACGATAGCCACCACCCCGAAGCTGCCCTGGCAGGAATCCTTCATTATCGCCAGCGCCCGCTGCCGGTCCCGTCCCGCCCCCAGGGAATCGGCCGTGTCGCCCAAACCGTCGGTGTGCAGGGCGCCGGTTAACACCATTTCCAGGACGAGCACCAGTGCCGCCGCTCCGGCCGCCCATCCCGGGGCCAGGCTTAAAAACCCCAGACCGGCCAGTGACACGGTAAGACCCAAGAGCGCCCCGACCAGGGGGAAGTAGGGCAACGAATCGGAGATCCGCTGGGCGTCCCGCCCCGGCACGGGCAGGATCGTCAGGGTACGCAGGGCCGTGATCAGACCGCGCATCGCCTAGGCTCCCGCCTCGATCCCGAGGTCCTGGAAGGTGGCCATCTCGTTGTAGATCGCCACCGCGTCTTCAATAATCTGTATCCCGATGGCCGCCCCCGTACCCTCGCCCAGGCGCATGTCCAGATCAAGCATCGGGCGTAAGCCCTCACTTTCAAAGTACAGGCGGTGACCGGCCTCGGCCGAAAGGTGGGAAAAGAACAGGTAGTCCCGTACAGAAGGCGCCATGCGCATGGCCACCAGCGCGCCGGCGCCGGAGATGAAGCCGTCCACCACCACGGGCAGCCCGTGGGCCGCCCCCCCTAGACACAGCCCGGCGATGCCTGCGATCTCAAGCCCCCCGACCGCAGCCAGTATGGAGAGCGGATCGTGCATCCGTTCCCGGTTTACGTCCAGGGCCTGCTTGACCACGGCCACCTTGCGCTTCAAGCCGGCTTCATCCAGCCCGGTCCCGCGCCCCGCGGTCTTCCCGGGATCATGCGGCAACAGCGCCGCATAGAGGGCGGCCGAAGGCGTAGTGTTGCCGATTCCCATTTCACCGGTGGCCAGCAGAGTACTGCCTTCGGCCCGGGCCTGTCCAGCCATCTCAATCCCTACTGACAGGGCCTGCCGCGCCTCCTCAAGGATCATCGCCGGTCCCCTGGCGATATTCGCCGCACCCCGGCGCACGTTGCGCCCAATCAGGCCGGGCAAAGAGACCTCGTCCCGCATCCCCACGTCCACCACGCGTACCTCGGCCCCTGCGCGCCGGGCCAGGACGTTGATCGCCGCGCCACCGCCAAGGAAGTTGTGGACCATCAGCGTAGTGACCTCCGGTGGGTAGGCTGAAACACCCTCCTCGTTCACGGCGTGGTCACCGACAAACACGTAAATCCGGGGATTACGGACGGCGGGCTTTGTCTCTTCGGTTAGGGCCGCCATCCGTGCGGCGATCTCTTCCAGCACACCCAGGCTCCGCCGCGGTTTGGTCAGGTTATCCAGGTGGGCCTGGGCGGCCTCCATGCGCTCGTGTGGAACGGGACGAATACGTTGAATTACTTCATTAATGGACATTTGAACAGCATCTCCTCTCTCTTACTTCAAAACCAGGGGCAAACCGGCCGCCACGAACACCACACGTTCGCTGAGGGCCGCCACCCGCTGGTTCAGCATTCCGGCCAAATCGCGAAACTGCCGGCCCAGCCCGGAGTCCGGCACAATCCCCATTCCGACCTCGTTGGAGACCAGCACCAGGGAGCAGGGCGGTTGGCGCAGGACCCTACACAGTTCGTCAATACGCCTTTCCACGGCGGCGCCTTCGGTTAGGAGGACGTTGGTGAGCCACATGGTCAGGCAGTCCACCAGCACCGCATCAGCCTCAAGCTCACCCGCACCCCGGGTCAGGGCTCTTACAATTTCTTGTGGTTCCTCGACCAATCCCCAGCCCGAACCTCTTTCCCGCCGGTGCCAGGCAATTCGTTCCTCCATTTCACGGTCCCCGGCCTGCGCCGTAGCCAAAAAGACGGGTTTGTGGTACCTTTCCTCGACGTACCGGCGGGCCCAGCCGCTTTTTCCGCTGCGGGTCCCCCCGAGTACCAGCATGACCTCCGGCTTTAATTGTGCATTGCCGTCCACTAAACCACCCCTTTCCGCTTACTCAAACGCTGCCGCTAGTGCCAACACTGTCACCACCGCGGCCGTGAAGAGCCAGGTGGTCATCCAGAGGAGGGTGACCGACTGTCGCAGCGCCTCCGGTCCAGGCGGCGCAAACTCCCCGCCCAGGTACGGCTTCTCCGAGACAACACCGCCGTAACTGGACGGTCCGCCCAGGCGGACGCCTAAGGCCCCGGCAAACAGCGCCTCTCCGTGACCGGCGTTCGGACTGGAATGCGCCAGGCGGTCACGCCATCCCACACGCCAGGCGTCACGGGCCGAAAAACCGGCTGCCTTGGCGGCTATCGGCACCAAAAAAAGGGCCAGCCTAGCCGGTAAAAAGGCGGTCAGGTCATCCAGGCGGGCACCGGCCCAGCCAAACTGACGGTAACGCTCGTTCTTGCACCCAACCATGGAATCAAGGGTGCTTGCGGCCTTGTAAACCCAGGCGCCCACGGCCCCGAAAAGGACGGTGTAGAAAAGGGGGCAGAGCACCCCGTCCACGGTGTTCTCACTCACCGTCTCCACGGCGGCGCGCCGCACTCCCTGCTCATCCAGCCGGTCGGTGTCCCGGCCCACGATCATCGCCAGCCGTGCCCGCGCCCCCGGCAGGTCATTCCGCCGAAGGTGCCCGTCCACCGCCAGCGCTTCAGCGGCCAGGCTGCGTGGGGCGATCGCCAAATAGACCAGCAAAGTCTCCGTAGCCAATCTCCACCAGAGACCGCCTTGGTAGGCCAGGTGCAGCAGTCCCCAGGCCGAGAGCCCCGCAACGGCCACCACCCCTGCCGCCATGAGGGCGCCCGATAGCTTCAGGGGCAACGGCAGCAGGCGTGCCTTCTCACCGGCGCTAATCAGCAGGCCGATCAGCCGGACCGGGTGCGGCAGCCACCGCGGATCGCCCAGGAAGCGGTCGAGGACCACCGCCGCAAGGATTACGCCCGCCCTATAGGCCAAGTATTCCGTCAAGCCTGTCCACCCCGATCCTGGTCTCCAGAAGGTCGGCAACCCGTTCCAGGTCCTGTTGTCGGCGTACGGCATATCCGGTTTCGGTTGCGGCACGGGGCGGCAGCCCGGCCAGGCGGCGCATTTCGGCCACCCACTTTTCCCGGTAGCGGTCGTGGTCGAAGCATCCGTGCAGGTAAGTCCCGGCGACGAGACCGCTTTCCGAGGCACAGCCTTCGGGTAGCATCTCCCCGCCGTCTTCGCCCAACAAGAAGAGCGGGTTTCCCCCGAATACCCGGGAGACCCCCATGTGGATCTCGTAGCCCCTGACGGGCAGCCCGCCGGGTATACCCCAGGGACCGTCCGCCGTAACCCCGCGAACCTGGACGGTGCGCTTTTCTACTTCAAACCAGGTAGTGAGCGGCAAAAGGCCCAGTCCGGGAACCTCACGGGGCCCGTCCCGGATGGTCTCGCCTAGCATCTGGTAGCCGCCGCAGATTCCCAGTAGGGGCCTGCCACGGCCGACGAACTCCGCCAGGGCCAAGTCCAGCCCGTGCCGTCGCAGCCACTCCAAGTCGGACAGAGTCTCCTTGCTGCCGGGGATGATAACGACGTGGGCCGAGGCCAGGTCGGAGGGCCGGTCGACATAGCACACGGCCACCCCCTCCGTCGTCTCCAGAGGGAGGAAATCCGTGTAATTGGCTATTCGCGGCAGCCTAACCACGGCTACCACAAGGTCTCCGGGAGTGGGTGCCCCGCCGCGTCCGGTAAGGCCCACCGAGTCTTCTTCATCCAGGCAGAGGTCGGTCAGGTAGGGCAGAACCCCCAGAACCGGCCGGCCCGTTCGCTCCCGGACCAGTTCCAGTCCGGGTTCCAGGAGGCGTTCATCCCCGCGGAACTTGTTGATCACGTAACCGGCCACCAGATCTTGCTCCCGTTCCGCCAGCAGTCCCATCGTGCCCAGCAGGGCTGCAAACAGGCCCCCGCGTTCGATGTCGCCCACGATCAGGACGGGCGCCTGCGCGTAAAGCGCCACTTCCATATTGGCGATGTCGTGCCGCCGGATATTGATCTCCGCCGGGCTGCCCGCCCCTTCGGCAAACACAATATCGTAGCCATCCCGCAGCCGGTCCAGGGCTCCGGTCACCACCGGCCACAGCTCTTCCTTAAGGGCATAGTATTCGTGCACGGTGTAAACCCCGCGTGGCCTGCCAAGTACGACCACCTGGCTGCCCTTCTCTCCCGTGGGTTTTAGAAGGACCGGGTTCATGTCCACGTGGGGCGCCACCCCCGCCGCTTCGGCCTGGAGGGCCTGGGCGCGCCCGATCTCTCCCCCGGCCGGGGTGGCAAAGGAGTTTAAGGCCATGTTCTGACTCTTGAACGGCGCTACCGAAAAACCCCGGCGTGCGTACAGGCGGCAGAGACCGGCCACGACGAGGCTTTTCCCTGCCGAGGAGGCCGTCCCCTGGACCATCAGTACCCGCGCCGTCATTGATACTCACCCCGAACAAACCCGGCCAGGGCCGCAATCAGCCGGTCATTCTCCGGCGCCGTGCGCAGCCCCATCCGGAAATGCCGCTCATTCAGACCAACAAAGGTGGAGGCGTTGCGTACCACCATCCCCTGTCGTTTCAGGCAGGTGTTCAGGGCTTCTACCGTCTTTCCCTCCGGGAGCAGACCGAGCAGGAAATTGGCCTCTCCGGGATAGACCCGGACACCGGTCTTGCACCGTAAGGCCCCAGCCACCCGTACCCGCTCGGCGCTGATAAATTGCCGGGTACGATCCGCGTAGGCCCGGTCGGCCAGCAGCAGACCGGTCAGGTGTTCGGCCAGGCCATTCACGCTCCAGGGATCCTTGGCCGCCACCAGCCTGGTCACATTTTCGCGCGCCGCGATCAGGTAGCCGAGACGCAGCCCGGGGATGGCGTAAAACTTGGTCAGGGAGCGCACCGCGATTACCCCCGGCCGTGGGGGCACCGCTGTTGAGGACGGCCCTGACGGGTCGCTAAAGGCCAGGAAGGACTCGTCCAAAACCCAGTGCACTCCGTCCGTGTTCAACAGGCTCTCCAACTGCCGCCGGTCTGGAAACTGCCCGGTGGGGTTGTTCGGGTAACCCAAGAAAACCATGTCTCCCGCCACCGGTCGCAGCGCCTCCCACATCGGCTCAAAGCGCTCACCCACCACCTGATAGGGCAGGCGCATAACCGGGACGCTACAGGATTCCGCCGCCGCCCGGTATTCGGAGTAGCAGGGCTCGACCACCCAGACCCGGCCCGGGCGCAGCACCCTGACCAGCAGGCTGATCAGCTCGGTGGCGCCATTTCCGACAAGCACCTCCGCGAAATCCAGGCCAAGCCGGGCAGCAATGGCTCGGCGGGCCGGTTCCGCGTCCAGGGACGGGTAGCGCGTCAGTAGCTGCAGGGCGTGGGCCAGGGCCGCGGCGACGCAGGCCGGCGGCCCGAGCGGGTTGATGCTTACGCTGAAGTCCAGGAGCCCTTCCGTGTAGCGCCCGCCGTGGTCCGTGTTCATGCGCTTCCCCCCAGCAGACGCCGCAGCACGTGCGGCGCCGAAGCAAAATGCAGGTGCAGGTAGGAGGCGAAGACCGATCCTGCCTGCCAGCCTTCCCGGCGCACCATTGTCCCGGCCGCCTGGTGAACGGTCAGGCAGGTCTCACCCCCCGGTAGGGTTTCCGCTTCAGAATAATGGAACAGGTGGGCACGCACCTCTTCCCCGCAGCCGAGGATCCCCGAATCGGTCTCCGCCCGCGCCATCACGTAACCGAGAGACAGCCTTCGCCCGGCCATCCTGGTACGTACGGGAAGCAGACCGGCCATTTGATGATCGTCCCCGTCCAGGTCCGCCAGCCCCTTCCCCAGGTACATCAGGCCCCCGCACTCGCCGTAGATCCTGCCCCCGCTTTGAGCAAACGCCCGGACAGAGTTCAGCATCGACCGGTTCGCCGTCAGGGTGCGGGCGTGCAGTTCGGGATAGCCGCCGCCGAAGTAAAGCAGTGTGCATCCGGGAGGGACGCCCTGGTCTCGCAGGGGGCTGAAGAACACCAGTTCCGCACCGCTATGGCGCATCTGGTCCAGGTTGTCCGCGTATAGGAAATTGAAGGCCTCATCCAGGGCCACCCCGACCCGACAGACTACACGGTCCGGGACGGGGGCAAAAAGCCGTTTTGTTGCCGTGGGTAGCGGCGGAGCCTCCGCAGCCAGCCGCAGGAGTAACTCCACGTGGACATACCGCTCGATACTCGAGGCCAGCCGGTCATAAACCGCTTCCCAGGACTGCTCTACTCCCGTGTGGAGTCCCAGGTGCCGTTCCGGGATCACCAGCTCCTCTCCCCGGGGGATCGCCCCGAGCACCGGAATACCACAGCGTTTTGTTATGGCCTGTTCAATCAGCGAGGCGTGCCGGTGGGAGCCGACCCGGTTCAGGATCAGGCCGGCAATCCGTACCGTCGGGTCAAAGCTCTGGAAACCAAGCACCGTCGCCGCCGCGCTCACTCCCTGGTGGGCAACGTCGACCACCAGGATCACCGGAAGTGCCAACAATCCCGCCATCTCCGCACTGGAAGCGCGTAAGGAACCGTCGGCCAATCCGTCAAAAAGACCCATCACGCCTTCCACTATGGAGATGTCCGCGCCCGTCGCCGCCCGCTGAAAAAGCTCCTGCGAGGCGGCGGAACCGATCAGCCAGCCGTCCAGGTTGCGGGAGGTCCGCCCGGCCGCCCGAGTGTGGTGACCGGGGTCGATGTAGTCGGGCCCGACCTTGAAGGGCTGCACCGCAAGACCACGGCGGGACAGGGCACGCAGAAGCCCGAGTGTGACCGTGGTTTTGCCCTGGCCGCTGGACGGCGCGGCGATCAGCAACCGCGGGTAATGTTGTATCCTCTCGCTTCTCACCTCTAACATCTTACTTCTCACTTCCTAAACAGTACCCCCGAGGCGTGATCATGTAACCCCGCCAGACGAAGGTTTGGCTGGAGCCCACCACCAGCAGGGTGAGCATATCCGCGTCGTCAAGGGTGAGTTCCCGCAGGGTGATCACACGCCGTTCCTGCCCCTCGCGGAAGGCGTTGCGTACGATTCCCACCGGTGTATCGGACGGGCGGGTTTCCCGCAGGATCGCCAGCGCCGCCTCGAAGGGCGCCGTCCGCGTCCGGGAGCGGACGTTGTAGAGGGCCAGCACGAAGTCGGCCTCCGCTGCCGCCCGTACCCGCCGTTCAATCAGCTCAATGGGCGTGAGCAGGTCAGACAGGGAGATCACCGCATGGTCGTGGGCCAGGGGGGCACCCAGGAGCGCGGATGCCGCCAGGGACGCGGTCACCCCCGGTACCACCCGGAAGGGCAGAACCAGGTCGCGCTGGGCCAGTTCCTCCAGCACCAGGCCGGCCAGCCCGTAGACACCGGCATCCCCGCTGGAGACCACACAGACCCTCCGCCCCTCTTCCGCCGCCGCCACGGCGGCCCGTACACGCTCCACCTCGCGCCGCATACCGCTGGCAATCAGTTGCTTACCGGCCAGTTGGTCACGGATCAAATCCAGATACAGGCCGTACCCGGCCACCACGTCCGCTTCCGCCAGCGCCTCCCGGGCGGCCGGTGTTAAGTGGACCGCGGCACCCGGCCCGATCCCGGCGACCACAAGCGATCCTCGGCCAGAGCTACCGTCACCTCGTCCGCCACCAGGCGCGGCAGGATGATTCGCCCGTTGTGTACTGCCAGAAAGGCACATGGTTCCGCCACTCCTCCCACGTCAAAATACTTGCGCGCACACCGTGATTCCCCGAACAGGCCGTCGACACTCCGGATGGCCTCGCGGTTGAAAACCCGGAGCCCGATACCCAACTCCGTACAGACCTGGTGCAGACCGGGTTCGTGGGCCTTAAAATCGGCCGTGGCTGCTACCCGGATCGACTCCTTACCCCGGCCGACCGCGGCCAGTCCCCTTTCGACGGCCTCCATTATCCGGGGGGCTTCCACGCCCCGCCGGCAGCCCAGGCCGACGGCCAGCGTCCGACGCCCCTCGCTGCCGGTGGTCACCACCGGCTCGGCGCCGACCACTGCCGCCACGCGGTAGGCCAGGGCGTTCGCGCCGCCCTCGTGCCCAGCCAGCAGGCTGACGGCATAGCGGGCCGCGGTGTCCAGGACAACCACCGGGGGGTCAACCCGCTTGTCCACGGGCAGGCCCGACAGGAGACGGACGGCGATACCCACCGCCATCACCAGCACCAGGCCCTGTCCGGCCCGGAACAGGCGAGTGACCAGTTCGCCAGGCGGCTCCGTGTAACCCACGTTCTGACCACCGTCAGGCGGCAATTCCCGGCCGCTGATCGGCGCCGGAAGGTACAGCGTGGCGGAAAGTCTCCCGGCCACCGCTGCTCCGGCTGTGTACCCGGCCTCGTTGATTAACACCACGGCCAGCGGCCGGCTACCGGTCATTCTGCACCCGCTCCTCGGAATAAAGGTAGCTCTCCCGGCCGTCCTGGTCCAGGAAGGACCCTACCAAGATCAGGGCGTGCCGCCTCAGACCGGCCTTCCGCACGGTAGCGGCCAGCTCGGACAGCCGGCAGTGCAGGATCTGCTGGTCCGGCCAGGTGGCACGGTAGACCACCGCCACCGGACAATCCGGACCGTAAGCGGGGAGTAACTCGGCCTCCACCCCTTCCGTAGCCCCCGCGCTCAGGTAAAGGACCATAGCCGCTCCAGCCTCCGCCAGTCGCGGCAGGCTCTCGGTTTCCGGCACGGGGGTACGGCCCGACCGCCGCGTAAGGATCAGGGTTTGCGTTCCCCCGGGCAGGGTATACTCCAGGCCCAGTGCCGCCGCCGCCGCGAAGCAGGCGCTCACCCCCGGCACCAATTCATAGGGAATACCAAGGCGGCGGAGCCCGCGGATCTGCTCCGCAATTGCCCCGTAGAGGGAGGGGTCCCCGGTATGCAGCCGTGCCACGTCCAGCCCGGCGGCATTAGCCTCTGCCATCAGGGACAGCTGTTTATCCAGGTCCAGTCCGCTGGAATCATGCCTGGCCGCGTCGGCCCGTGCCCAGCGCAGGATTTCCGGGTCAACCAGGCTGCCCGCGTAGATCACCACCGGGCAGCGTTCCAACAGTCGCCGGCCCTTTACCGTGATCAGTTCCGGATCACCCGGCCCGGCCCCGATAAAATAGACGGTCACCGACCGTCACCTCCTCGTCTGCGTACCAGAATCACTGAGAGGTAACCCCTTTCGTTATCGAGCAGTGACGCCAGATCCCGCGTGATGAACTCGCCGTCCTGGGACACGTGACTGGCAAAAACGGCCTGCCCGTCCAGCCCCATTTCCTGCAGCAAGCGCACCACCGCCGGGAGCTGCTTGGCTACCTTCATCAGCACCACCGTGTCGTACTCCTCCAGTGCCCGCCGCACCGGACCCAGGTCTCCGCGCGGCACCGGCACGACCGCGATCCGCTCGTCCTTCTCCCCCAGCGAGAAGCTGGTCGCCGCCGCCGCAGCCGCGAAACTGGTTACCCCCGGCACCGAGTGGATGACGGACTCTGGCAGCGTCTTTCGGAGTTCCTGCAACACATAGCAATAAGTGCTGTAGGTGAGACAGTCCCCCAGAGTCAGAAAAACCACCCGTTCCCCGCGTCCCACCCGGTCCGCGATTTCAGCGGCCGCCGCCGCCCAGTACGGCGCCAGCTCCCTTTCGTTGCGGCGCATGGGGAATTCGAACTGGAGCACCGGCTTGTCTCCCACGAACGGCCGCGCGATCTCCAGGGCCAAGCTCTCACCCGCGATGCTGGACTTGGGCACTACGATGCAGTCCGCTTCCTGAATCAGGCGCCGGGCCTTCAGCGTAACCAGCTCCGGATCCCCCGGACCAAGCCCGAGGCCCCAGAACGTACCCTGTCTTCCATCCATTTCGTGTTAATCCTCCGTCAGTATCACTAGGCTCCGTCCCGACCCCTGCGCCCAGAGGGCAAGATTGGCCACCCGGCCGCTGATCCGGTATTCCGAGGAGCGCCCGAGGTCGGACAGTACATGCACGGTCCGGTAACCCGCCACGTCGGCAATCTGCTCCAGCACCCGCCGGGGCGTCCAGGTAGGCGAACAGAGTAACGCCCCCACGGGGGCAACGCTAAACTGCTGCAAAATGGCCGGGACAAGCTCCTCACGAACGCCATGCAGGCTGAAGAACCGTGCCTGTTCCCAGGGCAGGGCCAGGTGCGCAAAGGCCAGCTGCGTCGAGCTGATCCCCGGCACAATCTGGACCCGGTCCCGTCCCAGAAGGCGTATTACCGGCTGGGCCAGGCTGTGCAACCCCGGATCGCCGGTGACCAGCAGCACTACCCTGTAGGCCTCAATCTTAGAGCCGACCAGATCGACCACCTGCCAGGCGTCGGCGCCCACCACCACCCGCTGGGTTTTCGCCCCCGGGAAGAGGTCGAGCAGAAACTGCGGCCCGCACAGCAGTTCCGCCTTCTGTACGGCCAGGCCCGCCTGTACGGTCAAGTATTCCCGTCCGCCCGGCCCGCAGCCCACGATGGTCAGTTTCCCCCGTACCGGGTTCAGCGGGCCTCACCGACGATGTTTCCGGCAAAGTCGCAGAGATGGACCGACACTTCCACTTCCCCTTTCAATCGTTCCCGTACCAGTTCCCGGATCCGCCCGGCCAGCATCGCGGGCAGATCGGCGTGGCCACGCTGGATTACGGCCTGCTGAATGGCCTCCACGGTCGGGAGTACCTTTAACTCCTGGACAAGGGCCCGGGGCAGGCCGAACCCGGCGAAACATTCCACCACGGCGGCGTTCGCCATCGGAGCATACTTGCTGTGCGTCTGCCATTCCCCGTTTAGGACCTTAGCCAGCTTCCCCGGGTGGCCCACCAGGGTGATCGCGGTAAAGCCGCGTTCGTACGCCTTGTCCAGCATGAACCCGAGAAAATCGCTGATCTCTACAATCTGGGCCTCCGCCGGCGGCGGCTGAAGGCGGCGCGCCGCGCGGTGCCCGATATTGCCCGGCACCAGGCACACCGTCCGGTAACCGGCCGCCCGGACGATATCCAGGAGCGGCGGCAGGGAGCGGCGCAGGGCGTCCAGGCTGCGCGGCTCGACATAACCGGTGGTACCCAGGATCGAGATCCCACCGATAATGCCCAACCGCCCGTTGAAGGTACGACTAGCCAGCTCCACCCCGCCCGGCACGATAATCGTGACCTTCCAACCCGCTCCGTCGGGAACCAGGTCGGCCAGCGCCGCGGCGATCATCCCCCGTGGTACGGGGTTGATCGCCGCCTCTCCCACCGGTACCGCCAGGCCCGGCAAGGTGACCCGCCCTACGCCCTCGCCCCCGTCCAGGCTGACTCCGGAAGAGGCCGCGAATTCCACGCAGGCGTGGATGGCCGCGCCGTTGGTTACGTCCGGGTCATCCCCCGCGTCCTTGATCACGCAGCAGCGGGCCGCCGTTTCACTCCGGCAGACTCCCTGCACCGGCAGGACAACCTCATCCCCGACCGGAAGCCGGATCGTAACCCGATCCGGGCAACGCCTCTGCGTGAGCCAGAGGGCCGCACCCCGGGCGGCCGCGGCGGCACAGATTCCCGTGGTATAACCGCGCCGCAACTGCCGTTGGGCCTCCGCCGGGGGGCCCTGTTCTTTCACCCTCTCGGCCATCCCGACCACCACCCTTGCCTATTTGTCCGGGATTACCTCCACAAACTCCCCCTGGCCGGGCGGCACCGGGTAGTTCGCCCGGTCAGGCACCTTGATCTCCCGCACATCCGGGAAACCCAACGATTCATCCACGCGTCGCGCCAGGAGCTCGGCCAGGACATCGTCATAGCCCAAGTGCTTTCCAAAAACGATCCGTGTCCGGGGATACTCGGCCGCCAGCTTCTGCAGTTCCTCCGGAATGTCCACCAGGATGTGCAGTCCCGAATGCAGGAAGTAGGGGATCACCATAATCTCCGTGGCACCCTCCGTCACGCAGGCCTCCAGGGTCTCGGGCAGGTGCGGCCCCAGCCGGGACAGGAAACAGACCTTAACCAGGGATACCCCGATCAGTTCACGCAACCGGTCGGCCAGCCCTTCCATTTCCCAGGCCGCTCCCGCCACACGGCTGCCGTGACCCAGTAAAATAATCGCACGCATCAATAAAACTCCTTCGTTATAGAACAGATTCCAATAGTTACCCAGATTCACCGTTTCCGCTACCCAGGATGGCCAGGGCATGCAGGGCCGCCACCGCCAGGCTGCTTCCCCCGCGCCGGCCGGCCACACAGATCCAGGGCACGTCTAATTCCATCAGTTCGTCCTTACTCTCCTCCACATGCACAAACCCCACCGGCATTCCCACGACCAGGGCGGGACGGACCTCACCCTCACGGATCATCCGGTTTAGTTCCAGCAGGGCCACCGGGGCGTTGCCGATCAGAACGATCCCCCCGTCCAGGAACGGGCGCGCCTGCCGCACGGCAAAAAGGGAACGGGGCAGCCCTGCCGCCTGCGCCTCCTCCGCCACCGCCGGGTCGGCCACCAGGCAATGGACGTCCCCGGACGTGTAGCTGGCGTAAACCCGGTTTAACCGGGCCAAGGAAAGCCCGGCCCGAATCATATTCGCGTCCGCGTAGATGGGCGCGCCCCGTCGCAGGGCCTCAACCCCTGCTTCGACGGCGCCCGGACTGAAACGTACGGCATCCACCAACCCAAAGTCGGCCGTGGTGTGGATCAGCCGCCGCACCACCGCCCACTCCGCCGCCCGAAAGGTGTGGGCCGGTGCCTCAGCATCAATCCGGCGGAAGGACTCGGCCTCGATCGCGGCGCCCGACATCGGTCGTTGGTAGAGGGTATAGATCCCCGGTGGTGCACCGGTCGGTGTCGTCTCACCAGCATCCTTGCCCACCTCAGGACCACTCAGTCGGCCGTTCTGGCACCGGTACCCCTGCTCCAGGGCCTCCAGGAGTTCATATCGGGTAAGCGGGGGTTGACCGTCCACCGCCAGACCACGGCGACAGGCATCCGTAAAGACGTCCAGCACCCACGGCCGGGCCAGATTGGCCGAGTCCAGGAGCGCGTCGTCCCGAAAAACGGCAGCCGGCGGACCCTCCCCGACCAGACGTCCTCCGGCCAACACCAGGCACCAATCGGCCAGGGTCCAGGCCAGGTCAACGTCATGCGTGGAGAAGATCACGGTGGTGCCGTTGTCCCGCAGCCGCCGCAGCAGATCGGCCATCTGCACCGCCCCCCGCGGGTCCAGCCCCGCTGTCGGTTCGTCGCAGATCAGGACTTTCGGTTCCATCGCCAACACCCCGGCTAGGGCAACCCGCTTTTTCTCACCGTGGGACAGGGCGTGGGTGGGACGCCCGGCCAGCTCCGCGAGACCCACCGTAGCCAGTACCTGCTCTACGCGCTGGCGTACCTCGTTTTCCGGAAGACCAAGGTTCAAGGGGCCAAAAGAGATGTCCTGGTAGACACTGGCGGAAAACAGCTGAGCGTCGGGGTCCTGAAAGACCATCCCCACCTCACGGCGCAGGGCTTTCAGCGCCCGATGGTCGTAGGACAGGGGGCGACCCTGGAAAGATACCGTGCCAGCGGTCGGCCGGTGCACACCGACCAGGTGCATAAAAAGGGTCGTCTTACCGGCCCCGTTGGCGCCCAGCACGGTAATGGTCCGGCCCCGACGCAGGGACACGGTTACGCCCCGTAGCCCCGTCGTTCCGTCGGCATAGGTGAAATTCAGATCCCGTAACTCGAATACGGTGTCGTCCAAAGATGCACTCGCTCCCTCAAACACCCACCAGGTGCTTTCTCTATCCGATCGCCACTAAAGGTTGCCCACGGCGCTCTCAGCCGACCCGGCCCCTCAGACGGTTACCGCCAGGAACAACAGGCTCCCCCCCAGGGCCGCCGCTAACACCACGTTTCCGGGAGACAGCCGGCGTGGTGCTTCCAGCACATTGAGACCGCCGTCGTACCCCCGCAGGGAGAGAGCAACGAAAAGTTCCCGGGCCCGCTGATGCGCGCGCAGCAGGAGGTTGGCCAGCAGGGCACCCCACGCCCGGTAGCTTGTCCCCAGGCTGGTATACCCGAGGCGCAGGGCCTGGGCCCGGCGCATTTCCAGGGCCGTCTCCAAGAGTACAAAGACAAAGCGGTACACCAAGGCCAGAATCTCCAGGAAGAGAGCTGGTACCCGGCCGCGCCGCAGCAGCGCGAGGACGTCCGGCAGCGGCGTGGACAGGGCTAGGAAATACAGGCAGGAAACCCCACCCAGCGTCCGGACGAGAATATCCCGGGCGACGGCCAACCCGGCCTGGGTAAACCCAAGATACAACCCGTAAACCTCAAACCAGCGCCCTTCCGGTGTCTGACCGGTAGTCACCGTGAGCGCCACAGCCGGCAGCCCGGCCGCGAGAAACACCACCGGAACCAGGAGCATCCGTGTATAGACAGGCCAGGGTGTCCGCCCCGCCGCTACAGTTAAGGCGGCCATCAACCCAAACACCAGCAGGGGCACCCACCAGGTCCGTGCCACCAGGCAGGCCGCCAGCGCCAGGACCACCAGCAGACCCTTTTCCGCCGGGTGCCGTACCGCCAGCGGACTGGCATAGGCAATCCGGTCAATCAACGGGACGTACCCCTTTTCCGTCCGAAGTAGTAACCGATAAATCCCGCGCCCAGTGCTGACTGCAGGGCAAACAGCAGGCTCTCCACCTCGCCTGACGGCGGCGCCCATATCGGTTCGGCCCAGGGCTCATAATCGGGCCGGATCTCCGCAATCAGTTCTTTCGCCTGGTTATCGACCCCTACGAACATCTCGGCCCCCGGGCTGCCGGAACCGGACACCAGGAAAAGGGGCAGAGCCGCCAGAAGGATGACCCCCAGTACAAGCAAA
The DNA here is from genome assembly GCA_003604975.1 of Desulforudis sp. Classification (GTDB taxonomy): domain Bacteria; phylum Bacillota; class Desulfotomaculia; order Desulfotomaculales; family Desulforudaceae; genus SURF-60. Next base: position 34,389 of record QZIR01000015.1, read on the forward strand.
AGGTTACCGCGCAGGATTTTCAAGCATTACACCTCCAGGGAGCACCGACAGGTCCTCCAGTTCTTTGCGGCTGTATTTCTGAAGACCATTAAATATGATCACCGTCAAGAGTCCGGAGCTTATGGCCAACGGGATCTGGGTCACGGCGAAGACCGCCCCGAACTTGGCAAAGGACGCGGCAAAACCGCCGACCGGGTCCGGAAAGGCCAGGGCCAGCTGGAATGACGTCGTTACATAGGTCATCAGGTCGCCTCCGGCCGCTGCCGTGAACACCGACACCGTAAAGGGCAGCCGTAAAAACTGACAGACGCGGAAGAGCGCAAAAGCGGCGAAGGGACCGACTACCGCCATGGAAAAGGTATTGGCGCCGAGTGTGGTAATCCCCCCGTGGGCCAATAGCAGCGCCTGCAAGACAAGGACCACACAGCCCACAACGGCCATAACGGACGGGCCAAACAGAATTGTACCCAATCCGATCCCCGTAGGATGGGAACTGCTGCCCGTAACCGATGGGATCTTAAGTGCAGACAGGACAAAGGTGAAGGCGCCCGCCAGGCCCAGGAGCATCTTGGCCTCCGGGTTGGCACGGACTTTCCGGCTTATAGAGTACAGACCGTAGGTCACAAAAGGCGCCGATGCTGCCGTCCAGCCGACAGCATGGCTGATGGGTAGGAATCCTTCCATAATATGCACAGGATCGTATAACCTCCTCTAGCTGACTCCCAAGCCTGGAAGTCCAGTTTTATCTCCCAAAAACAAAATCCCTGACCCGTCAGACAACGAGCCAGGGATTACGTATTCAATCCTGGTATAACATTCACACCCCCTTATTCCGCGAGGCGGGTATGGGTTCCACTCTGGGCAGGTCTTCTGACTCCCGGATCATCCTACCGGTCACACCTTCCCGGCGGCCTGTCCACCAGTGGTTGGTCGTGACTTTCGTTCCCGGTCACAGCGGCGGGTCCGTACCGGATTCGCACCGGTTTCCCTATTCTCCCCACCGAACCGGGAGGTCCGGGGGCACCCAGAATGTTTTTCCTATTTAATTAGAGAATACCCGGTAATTGCCGGTTACCCTCCCAAGAATATACTTCATTATAGTAAGTCCGAAAGAGAACTGTCAAGACACTATGCAATGAATCCGACAAGCGCTCTACCGGGCCAAGTCCGAAGGCCGGAACCAGGTTGACTAGTATTCCGGGCGTCCTTCCGTATAGGATCGGTGTTTCAGCGCCTGTAGCGTTAGGCCGGATGGCCAAACCCCCGGTTGGCGCCTTTCAGGGCGACAGTACGGATCGGAGAGCACCGGATTTCCTTTTCGGTCGGCATATCCACCTTCAGTTCGGCCACGGTCCGAACACCCTTCAAATAGGCGCCGAACTCATAACGCAGGTTCTCGATGGGGTTGTTCTCCACCGCCCCGGTCGGCCTGATCACGATCGCGTCCAAATGGTACCGCCCGGTTCGGTAAGCCACAGCGGCCCGACCGTGCCCGTCCAGGAGGTACCGCTTGCCCTGGTCCCACACCAGCAGCACCGGCACCCGGTTCTCCTTCAGCAAGCAGAGCTTTTCCCTCGTCTCCCAAACACGGTAATGCAGGTCGTGGGTCGGCCTCAGTTCACGGACATCGACCCTTTCCACCCCTACCCTGATGTTCGCCCCATAGATTTGGCGGTACACCTTATTCAGCAAAACCTGAACCAAGCCGTTCAGCATCCTCTGCTGTCCGCGGAAACCGGACACCTGCTGGATGATATGGGCCGCGGTGTCACAGAGGGCCCGCTCCTCGTCCTTCTCGCCGTGTACGGCATGGCTCACGAATTCGTGGTAGAACACGGCCAGCTGCTCAACCTCGGATAAGGTAAAGAAGCTTGGATGGATGAAAACGCTGCCGGCATCAATGTCCGCTTCCGCCACCCAGTCGATATCCGGGGTGATTATCAGCCTGAACCGGCAACCACCCTGGCGACAACGGGACAGGTCACGCCGGGCAGCCGGGACGGTGTAACTCAGGAGCATCCTTAAGACTTGGCGTTGACGCTCATCGAGTTCTCCTTCCTGGAGGGTCAACCGCGAGCGGTCACCCTGGATACCGATTTCCGCACGGACCGTGGACCACCCGCGGAAGCACCGCTTCTGCAGCAGAGGGACACGATATGGATAGGCCAGGTGGGCCTCCCCCAAGGTTCGAAACGGCCCCTCCGGCTCGTAACGGACACCGGAGAAGATTGGGACACCGCATTCGGCAGCCTTCTGGGCAATGAGACGCCGGGCTTTCTTCAGGGCCACAAGAACCTCGGACGGTGCCACGAGCAACCTGGGGTTCTTCAGATCAGCCGCCAGCAAGTACTGGGCCAGTTTGGGTTCGTTCACGGAGACGAAATCGATGGACCGGCGAATGTACCGCTCCATAAGCAGTACGTTGGCGGGAATGGCGATCTCCATCCCGACCGCGATACTGCCCAGTCCCTCCTCGGCGATGATCGCCAGGGCTCGATCCAGTTCCTTCAGGGTTCTGATCTGGGTCAGCTCCAAGCGCAGGGGTAGACCCCGGGCGATCACCGAGCGCAGGGCGCGCAATTCCCAGCGGAAGAAAGGCTCGTAGGCCGGATCAGTCCACCGTGCCAACCCGGAAAACCCCATCAGCGGGTTCTCATCCGGGCTCTCCAGCCGTGTTCCCCCCCTGAGCCTGTAAAAACCCGGAGTGTCCAGATCGTTAGTGCTGTAAACCGGCGCCGTGCCTGGGAGCCGGCGCTCGCAAGCCGTAATCAGCGCCTCGCGGAACACGCCTGTGTAGAACTGCTCGGGATCTGGGTGTTCGGACGCCAGGTCCAGCGGATGGCAGCCGATCGTCTTGAGGATCTCGTTGGCCCTGATCCGGGTGCACGGCAGTTCCCGGGGCGCAATCCCGGTATAGCCGCATGTAGGAAGCCCCGGTTTAGCCGGTTCGGAACCCAGGGGGCCGGGAGAGGCGGCCAGTTTGGTTTCGGCCTGGGCCACCGCCCGGACAACTTGCAGGTAGCTGGTGTCCGCAACGCCTATCGAATCTATACCCATTCGGACCAGAAGCTCGGCAAAGGCGGGATCGTTGGACGGCCTTTGCCCACAAAGTCCCGTCTTCACCCCGAGGCGCCGGGCGGTCTTGATGACCTGCTCCAGGGCCTTGACCACCGCTGGCTCGGTCTCATCAAAAACCGCGTGCATCCGGTCGTTGTCCCGGCCTACCGCCAGCACAAACTGGGTCAGGTCATTGGAGCCAATGGAGATGAAGTCGAGCCGTGGGCGGCCGGCGGCATCGGTCAGGAAAGCCTCCAGGTCCAAGGCGTTGTATGGCACCTCGACCATCATACCGATCTGCAGGCCGTCATCACCGCGGTGCAGTCCCTCCGCGGCCAAAAACTCCAGCGTTTTCTCCAGTTCGGCGGGGGTCCTTACCACCGGGAACATCACGGCGATATTCCGGTAGCCCATCCCCCTGGCCAGCTTGATTGCTTCGAGCTCCCACCCGAACACGGCCGCGTAGGAAGGATCGATCATACGCCCCTCGCCACGGAATCCCAGCATCGGGTTATCCTCCCGCTGCTCGAACAGGTAACCGCCCCACATATCGTGGTACTCATTACTCTTAAAGTCCGTGGTACGGTAAATCACGACCTGGTCCAGGGACTGGGTGACCGCGATGGACGCAATGGCCCGGCCCAGAGTCTCGACGTAAAACTGACGGCCGCTGGTATAGCCCCGGATAACCTCGGCAATCTTGTCTCTCAGCTGGTACAGGGCGGCAAAGCGCCCTCCCTCCGCAAAATCACCTGCGTCATAGGCATACAGGGCCTGGGGGTGCACCTCCATCCGGGCCAGCACAAACTCTGCCCGGAGGAGGCTCACGCCGTAGTGCGAACGGTAGCCGGCAATAGGGAAACGCCGCGCCACGAAGGGGTTCGCCAGAATCAGGCCGATCTTGGTCCTCGTCTCCGGTAGCTCGTCGATGTCCACGCTTTCCCCGGTCTCCACCAGGACGTCCTCCAGAGGGAAGGGATGCCGATACACCCGTCCCGCTTCACCGTCCACGGTAACGGTCACGTCCGGGATTTCCTGCAGCACCTGGCGCAGGGTTTCCAACGCCGTCTTCCCCACCCCGACCACCGCCGGTTTACGCAGTTCCCGCGCCACAATCGCGGCATGCGAGGTGGATCCGCCTACTGCGGTAATGAACCCCCCCACTACCTGCATCGCCGGAACCATATCCGGAGTGGTGAACTCCGCACAGAGGATATCCCCCGGTCTGACCCGGCTCATCTGGGCGGACAGTTCCAGGGGATCACGGGCGTCGATCATCACCAACCGTCCGGAGGCCGCTCCCGAACCCGGAGTGCCGGAACACAGGAGCTCCGCCTGCTTCATCATGTCACGGCGAACGATCTTCTTCTTCTGTTTGATAATCCGCGGTTCCTCGCCGGCAAACACGGTTTCCGGCCGCGCCTGGGTGATCCAGAGTTGATCCCGGTCATCGATGGCGAATTCGATGTCCCGCATGTCTCCGTAGTGTTCCGAAACAGAGAGCACCACCCGGGCAATCTCCCTCGCCTTCTCGTCCGTAACCGAGAATTTCCGTCGCAACGCCTCCGGCACATTGAGCGTCCTGGTGCCCCCGGCCTGTTCGTCAAAGACCACCATTTCTTCCTTGGCACCCAGGCGCTTCTCCAGGATCTCGAGCTGCCCGTCCGGCGCTACCGCCAGCAGGTAGTTGTCCGGTGTCTGACGCCCGCTGACGATGCCTTCGCCCAGGCCTTCACCGACGTCCAGGTACACCACCCCGGCGGTGGTACCGTGTCTGGCGCTCCAGCCGGTTTCAATGTCTACGCTGAAGGCCGTTCCGGATTTTACGCTCCGGATCATGCGCTGGACGACGACGGCCATCTCCACCTGCAGGTGGTCGTACTTCTTTTCGAGGCGGTAACTGATCGCCCGGTCTGTAAACAGAGACGCCCAGCACTTCCGGACCGCATCGAGCACGGCCTCTTCACCGCGGACGTTTAAGTAGGTATCCTGCTGCCCGGCGAAAGAGGCGTCGGGTAGATCCTCCGCCGAAGCCGAACTCCGTACCGCGACCGGGAGGTCCGGCATATGCGCCTTATCGGCCAGGCGGCCGTACCTCTGCCTGATCTCCTGCACAATACAGTCCGGAATCACGGCACCCGGCTGACGAATGATGTCCCTGATCTGCTTTCCCGCTACAGCTACCTTAGAAATGTAGTCCGGGTCAGACAGATTCAAGTCCCGCAGCAGGGCACGGATAGCCTCGCCGAGACGGCTGTCGCTCTGGAGAAAACAGCGGTAGGCCGCAGTCGTGACGATAAACCCGGACGGCACCGCAATCTCCGATATCCCGGTCAGTTCCCCCAGGTTGGCACCCTTCCCGCCGGCCAGGAGAACATCCCCGGCCCGTACCTCTTCGAACTGCACAGCCAAGCGCCCGGGTTCGCACCCCTTCGGTTCCGGCCAAGCCGCAATTGAAATCCCCACCGTATAAGACCTCCCCTAAAAAACAAATTGACCCCCCTGGCGCCACCTCGGCTCCAAAAAGGGTGTCAATCAATGCGGGAGATCCTTTCCTGAACAAGCTCAGCAACCGGGCCTGACTTTTTCTTGTCGAACTGCCACAACAGGATGGTGCCTTTCTACCAATATATCACTATTGGAGAGATATGTAAACACAAATCCCGTTATGACGTTAAATATAATACACTATTAGTAACTTACAGGTTAATCTGTATGTCACATTTAAAGGATATAGGGTACTCCAGTGGCCTCAGTCATCAAGGCATAACCACAATGTTCGTCGGCAGCATCCGCTGTTTGCCGTCCGAGGGGCGATTCATGATCTCGTTACCGAAGACGAAGACGCTTGATCCACCGCCGTCCAGGTTGTAAGCGTCAACCACGCCAAACTTAATCAGAGTGACCTGTAGGTCTTCCAGGGTCACCCCGCTCGACCAGTCGGCCTGTCGGCCGTCGACGACGATAAAGATCATATCCCCGTTGGCATACTCCCCGACGATGGTGCGCGGCTGACGCTGGTTTTGCCACTTCTGCGGGATGGGCACCGGCTTCTGGTCGTGGATCAGGATTGGCACGAAACTGACCCCCTGCCGCGCGCCGAGCCTGGTCAGGTCACTTTGATCGTGGCAGATAGCACCCACCAGCTTCCCTCTCCCATCAAACCCAATAAAGAAGATGTCCTCTTTGGATGGCTGGAAACCCCTGATCAGCTTGCCGTCCACCATCGTGTTCCCGATCGGGATGACGTGCATCTTGCCGCCGCCCGGGGCTTGGAAGAAGCCGCCCCCGTTAATGCCGAAGATCGCCCCGGTGCGACGTACGGCGCCAAGGGTGGTCTCGCCGTCCACCGGGTTGTGCACCACCCTCAGCACCGTCGGGTCAAACGGCTTAACCTTGGCGATGTAGCCCCGGTAACCAATCCCCTTCAAGTGAAAGACCTTTACCTCCACCCGGGCCGAGCGGTGCACCCGAACCGGCGGCCCGAGCTTGTCCTGGATATGCTGCTCGTAGACGTCATCCGAAAGGTTCTTCTGGATGACCGTCTTTTGGGAGAGCTGTTCCAGGATCCGTTGCTGTTCTTCAAGGTTCTGTTGCTGTTCTTCCAACGACTCGTGCATGAAACCGACCGCATACTGCAGGTTGTATGATTCGTCCTTCAGCGTAGTTACCGCCATGTTCAATTCCCGCGTGGGCAACACCATACCTCCGGCCGTCTGCCCGAAAGCCGAAACAGTGATCAGGATCCCGATCAGCGGTGCCGCCACGAAAAGAAAGAGCAGGTTAATTCTTAACATCAGGTGACTTCCTTAGTACGTTCAGGCTTTGCTCCAACTGGGCCAGCTGACGGTCTAATTCCGTAATCCGTCGCGAGAGCGCCTCCCGGGTGGAATCCGAACTAGCCAGCGTTTTGTCGGCGTCCTCCAGGGCCCCCTTTACACCCTTCAGTTCGACCTGGATCGCATCGAGGCGTTCGTTGAGGGACTGCATGTGCAAGGCGTTGGTCTCCTGCACCGTCCGAATCGAGCGGTCGATGTAGTCCGTCGCGTAATAGTAGGCGCCGTAGAGGAGACCGCCCCAGACGGCCACTGACAAAACCGATAATAGGAGGGGCTTGACCCAGGGCTTTGCAGTCCTAGCCTTCCGGCGCCTGGGTTCAGAGGAAATACCCTCCGGAGTTGGCGAATCCATGTCCATCATACCTTCCTTTCTCAATTATACCTTCTTGCCGAAAATTGTCGACTCATAAATAGACCCCGGTGCCTGTGCAACGGGGGCCAATTATTACCAATTGTATCAGAGTAAAACGGCGCGGGCGTTCTAGTTAATGTAGAGGACGTAGCGCAACATCATCCAAAAGTGGCTAAAACTCCCGGCGATCACGAAGAGGTGAAAGATCTCGTGAAACCCAAACACACCCGGAATTAGGTTTGGACGTTTCAGGCCGTAGATAACGGCCCCGACCGTATAGAATAGCCCGCCAACAGCCATCCAGATTACTCCCCCCGGGGGAACGGTCTGGATCAGCGGCCAGAAGGCCACCACGATCAGCCAGCCCATGAACAGGTAAATCCCCGTGGAAAGCCAGCGCGGCGCCTGCAACCAGAAGAGCTTCAGGACCACACCGGCCAGCGCCAGGGTCCAGACCGAAACCAGGAGGCTCCAACCCCAGCCCCCGCGCAGCGGAATTAGGCAAACCGGGGTGTAGGTGCCGGCGATCAGCAGAAAGATCATAATGTGATCCAGGCGCCGAAGTACCCTGTTCCCCCGCTCTGAAAGCGGCAGCAGATGGTACAGGGAACTGGCGGTATAGAGGAGAATCAGGCTGGCCCCGAAGATGGCAAAGGCTACCACGTGCCAGGCCGTACCAATCCGGACAGCCAAGCAGACCAAAAGCACCAGGGCGACCACAGACAACAACGCCCCGGCCAGATGCGTAAGACCGCTTACCGGATCCTTGAGCTTCAAGAGCAATTATCCCTTCATTACAGTATCACCAGGCGCAAACCCGCTCTACCCCACATGGATACGCCGGAGATCCACATTGTCCTGCTTGTTTACTCCCGAAACCGGGAGAATTTGGCTGTCTGCACACATCAGGGGCTCGCGACGTACGATAAAACGTCGGAAGATCAGGCCGTACGGACCGCTTTCGTTCGTCCGCCTAGAAGGGGGGCCAGGCGATGTTGAAGAGCAGGCAACAATCCCGTTCAAGCAGGCCGGTCAGGGATCTGGCTTCCCTTCCCGTAGGTAGCACGGCGGTCATTGAAGAACTGCACACATCCACGGAGTTCCGGCGACGGTTGCTCGACCTCGGGTTTGTTCCCGGAACGGTAGTCGAGACCGTCCGCAAGAGCCCCGCCGGCGATCCGATCGCAATTCGCCTTCGCGGCACGACCATCGCCCTGCGACTGGCAGACGCCAGACAGGTTGCGGTAAGGATACTCCCGATCAGGTGACCAAAAGCCCAACTGAGAGGAGTGACCGGGCAAGTGGAACCGGCTGGCGAATCCCGTGCCTTCATATACAAAGGGAACCTCTTTGACCGCGGTTTTAGGGACCGCAAGCACCCGGTGGTGGCCCTGGCAGGGAATCCCAACACTGGCAAGAGCACCGTTTTCAACGCCCTGACCGGACTCCGGCAGCATACCGGGAACTGGCCCGGGAAAACGGTACTGCTGGCCAGGGGACTTTACACGCATCGGGGCCGGATCTACGAACTGGTCGACCTGCCGGGCAGTTACTCCCTTCACGCTAACTCACCCGACGAAGAGGTCACCAGGGACTTTATCTGCTGGAGCCGCCCCGACGCCACGATTATCGTGGTCGATGCGACCTGCCTTGAACGTAATTTGAACCTGGTCTTACAGATCCTCGAAATCAACGACCGGGTCGCCGTCTGCCTTAACCTGATCGATGAAGCGGGTAAAAAGCACGTCAACATTGACCACACGTTACTGGAGCAGGAACTCGGGGTTCCGGTGGTGCCATGTACGGCCCGGGTCGGGATTGGCCTGAAAGACCTGATAACCGCCGTGGCCCGGTTGATTGACGGAAAGCTTATTACCCGGCCATATCGGATCCGGTATCCGAACGAGGTCGAAGCGGCCCTCGAGATCGTGGAGCCCAGGATCCGGCACCTGGTGCCCCTGCATCTACGGTCCCGCTGGGTCGCGCTGCGCCTGTTGACCGGGGATGTTGCCTTCTACAACGCTTGGAAAGAATGGTTCGGCCAGGAACCCCCGATCCAGGAGGTGACCACCGGGTGAATGGTGAAGGCATCCCCAGCCTCGCGACTCTGACCAGGAATACCGCAGTCGAGCCCTCTTACGTGCACGACCGGATCGTGGAAAACATTTACCGGGAGGCCAACCTCATCACCACCCACGTAGCATCGAAAGCGGAAACGGGCCCGGACCTGGACCTAAAACTGGACAACGTCCTCACATCCCGCTGGCTGGGCTTCCCGATAATGCTCCTGATACTGGGACTGGTGTTTTGGATCACGGTCACCGGGGCCAACTACCCGTCCCAGGCTCTGACGACGGTCTTCTTCTGGGGTCAGGATCGGTTGGCCGAACTGTTTACCTGGCTGGGAGCCCCGGTCTGGCTCAAGGGTTTGCTTGTGGACGGCGTTTACGGCACCCTGGCCTGGGTGGTATCGGTTATGCTCCCGCCTATGGCCATCTTCTTTCCCCTGTTTACGCTCCTGGAGGACCTGGGCTACCTCCCCCGGGTAGCCTTCAACCTGGATCGGTTCTTTAAAAAGGTCGGTGCGCACGGTAAGCAGTCCCTGACCATGGCCATGGGCTTCGGCTGCAATGCCGCAGGCGTGATTGCCTGCCGGATTATCGACTCACCCCGGGAGAGGCTGATTGCGGTCCTGACCAACAACTTTGTCCCTTGTAACGGCCGGTTTCCCACACTCATCGCCCTCTCCCTGATCTTTGTCGGGGGCAGTGTCGGCGCCCACTACGCCAGCACCGTCGCCGCCGCCTGTACCGTCGGTATCGTGTTGGTCGGGGTAGTGGCCACCCTGGCCGTCTCCTGGATCCTGTCCCGCACCGTCCTCCGGGGCTTGCCGTCTTCGTTTACCCTGGAATTGCCGCCCTACCGGATGCCGCAGGTCGGTACGGTCATCGTCCGATCCTTCCTGGACCGCACCCTGTTCGTCCTGCGCCGGGCCGTCTACGTGGCCGCGCCCGCCGGGGCCACGATCTGGATCGCGGCCAACATTCACGTGGGCGAGGCCAGCATTCTGGGGCACTTCGTCGGATTCCTGGACCCGTTCGCACAAGCCATCGGCCTTGACGGGCATATCCTGGGCGCTTTCATCCTGGGGCTGCCCGCCAACGAGATCGTCCTTCCGATCCTAATCATGAGCTACGTCGCCGAGACTTCCATGATCGAGCTGGACAGCTTGGAGGCTTTACGTGACCTGCTGGTTGTAAACCACGGCTGGACCTGGGTGACGGCGCTCTGCACCATGCTCTTCTCCCTGCTCCACTTCCCCTGCGCCACCACGCTGTATACCATTTGGAAAGAAAACAAGAATCTGAAGTGGGCCATCCTCGCCGCGCTGATCCCCCTGACCGTGGCCATCACCGTCTGCTTTGCCGTCGCCCAGACTGCCCGGCTTCTCGGACTGGTCTGAACCATAGTAAACCGCCACGATAGTGACATACTAATACCTGATCCACAGTGGACAACGGTTGGCAATAAATGCAATATGGCAAGAACGCCGGAGGCTTCCCGGTTTGGGATAAGGGGAGTCCACCGAACACAGAATATAACGAACAATACTCGAAAGAGGTGCAAAAAATGCCCAGAAACCGTAAGCCCGTAGAGGATGAACAGAAGTTTGTGGCTGCGGTCGACGTCCCCCCTGCCAAGGGGAAAAAAGTCCGACCGGATACCACCGCCTTTCATTCTGGGGCCAAGACCGTAGGCAGGGAGTTCACCAATCCCGAAAACAAAGGAAACCGCTAAACCTGCGGCTTGCAAACATGCGCCCCGTGCGGCCACCCCAACCCGGGGTGGCTTCTACGGTTCTGCCCGATGACCTAAAGGCCCACCTTTCAGGAATGTAGTATCACTTTTGCTCAAAACCAGTTCCGCGTGATCCAATCCATAGCAGGCTTCAGTTCGTAATCCTGGGCCAAGCTTACCAAGTGGGGAACCTGCTTGTAGTCGTCCAGGGAAACAGCCTTGGGCAGTGTCGGGTTGAGACGAAAATAACGACCCCCTAAGAGCTGAGAACTAAAAAGTACGTCCGCCCGAACCATACCATCAAACAGGACTGTAATCAGGGGGACCGGTGGGTCAAGGTTCAATACCCACTGAACGGCGCCCCAGTCCGTAGTGTCCTCTACAATCTGCTGGGGAAAGAACCCCGTTCCGATGGAAAGCAGACAGATGTCGGCGAGTTTCTGTTTCACCGCATTTTCATCAATAGCCAGAGCGATAGCGGCTGTACTGGGGTTGTTGGCGATCACTCCCCGTCGATATGGTTCTGGTAGGACGGAAAGTAAACCGGCGCCGCGCTGCCGGTCAGGGCGCCCCGGACCCCTCCCCCATCAAATGTTAGAATCTGGAATATGCTCACGGGTACCACTCCGTTGATCATATTAGTTACCGTAAAGTACCTGTGATAGGTTATGCATTTACAGAATGGCTTGCGCCAAAGCCACGCGTGTACTTTGTCAGATTAGGGAGAATACGTCTTAATCCGAGGAAATACGGGGCAGAGGGTTCGTGATACTACGGGTGACAGGTCCGGCTGGATCTACCAGTGTAACTCTCGAAAAACAATACCATCGGACTTGCTCACATCCCTACTGGGCGGTGTATATATGGACATGGGAATACTAGCCATTCTGGCCTTCTTTATCCCTGTGTCAACTACATAGATGCCCGAGAGATTTAAGGGTGATTCTGATGACAAAAGAAGCTAATATTTTGCCTAATGGTAGTTTCATTGTAGGCAAAAGGGAAAGGTTGTTTAAGCAAAAGAGCTATGTACTCTGGTTTACGGGCCTTTCGGGAGCGGGGAAATCAACATTAGCATATCAAGTGAAGAAAGAACTGCATAAGCTGGGGTTACATTCATATGTTCTAGACGGAGATAAGATGAGATGTGGGCTGAACAAAGACCTTGGCTTTACCCCGAAGGATAGAACAGAGAATATCCGCAGAATAGCCGAAGTCGCAAAGTTATTTGTTGATGTAGGTCTAATTGCTTTGGTGGCAGTTATTTCTCCATACGAAAGTGACAGACAAATATCCCGTACGCTATTTAAGCAAGGCCAATTCCTGGAGATATATGTGAAATGTTCATTAAGGGAGTGCGAGGCGCGAGATCCAAAAGGTCTGTATAAAAAGGTCCGAGAAGGCCATATCAAAGAATTTACAGGTATTACATCCCCTTATGAACATCCCCGGGAACCGGATTTAGCAATCGACACTGAACAAATGACAGTAGAAGAATCCGTCCATATCGTTCTTAGTTTGTTAAGAACGGAAAAACTAATTTGATTAGGGGGCGAAAACTTGTTTCAGTATGACGATTGTACAGTGTTAGTCACATGCTGCAACCTTGCAGGTGGGTTGTACCGAATTACCTTTAAGGAGCAATCATATACAATTGATCGGATACTATATGAAGACTGCAGGGGAATTGCACAATATAATGATAATTATGTCCTGGCTTCAAGTACTAATGGTATTCTATTGTTAAATAATAACTTATATGAAACTAAAAGAAATCAACCAGAGGCAGATTTAGATTTTCATGGGGTGGCCGTTCATGACGGTAAGGCGTATATAGTTGAAACCAGTAGAAATACCATAGGGATTTATAGCTTGCCTCACCTGATAAGAATCGGCGAAATAAATATATCCCCCGAGGAAACTAACACTAAGCATATAAACGATATTTGCATCATTAATGAAAGTATTTATCTTACAATGTTCTGCAAGCATGGTGAATGGAGAGAAGCAACCACATTTTCTGGTGTTCTAATGGAATATTCTTTAATTGATGACAAACATCCTAAAACACATTTCAGTTGGCTAAAACAACCACATAGCGTGGTAGTTGATAATGGGAGAATACTATATTGTAATTCGGCAGGGTTTGACTTGACTTTGACACCCTGCCCCACGGAAATCCAGTGAACTCAAGGCTTTCAGGGCATGTAAAAGAGACGTATCACTACATTCCCCCAATATATGCCAG
>QZIR01000029.1 GCA_003604975.1 Desulforudis sp.
TCCCGCTTGCCAGGGCCTACACTGTCTTCAATGTGGAGCAGTGCAAAGGGCTCTATCTTCCTGCCCTGGAAGCCAGCGAGGTGGTGGATGAGGAGAACAACGAGCTGGCGGAAAAGATCCTGACCCTGCCTGAACTAAACCATGGCGGCGGCCGGGCCTGTTACACTCCGTCAACGGATCGGATTACCATGCCGCCGCGTGACGCATTCGAGAATCTCAACTTCTATTATGGCACCGCCTATCACGAGATCATCCACTGGACCGGACACCCGGACCGGCTGGCCCGAGGATTTGGCAACCGCTTCGGCGACAATGCCTATGCCTTTGAAGAGCTGGTGGCCGAGATCGGCGCCGCCTTTCTCGGCAGCCACACCGCCATCCCTTTCGAGGAAATGCGCCATCCGGAATACATCAACGCCTGGCTGCAGATCATGAAAGGAGATAACAAGGCGATCTTCACTGCCGCCGCCAAAGCTCAGCTCGCCGCTGACTTTGTCCTGGACCGGGCCGGGATCACTGATCACCTCGACGCGCCTCTGCCCGTAGCGGCATAGGCCACAGCACATCACGCAAACGGCTGTCTTCAACCTTTCCGGTTGGACAGCCGTTTTTTGTTGCCTGGACATAGTGTATAGTCTATATAATATAATCAGTATATATCGTATATATTATAAGGAGTACCTGTATGAGCATCACTGTATTTGGCGGGGAAAAAGGCGGGACCGGCAAGACGACGCTCGCAACCAACATCGCGGCCATGCTGGCCCTGAAGGGTAAAGACGTTCTCCTCCTGGACACCGACCGGCAAGGGACCGCTTCCTTCTGGGCTACGGTCCGGGAGGATGAACACATCGAACCACGGGTGGCCTGCGTGCAGAAATTCGGCAAGGGACTGCCCGCACAGATCAGGGACCTGGCCGAGCGGTACGATGAGGTCATCATCGATGCCGGCGGCCGAGATTCCATGGAACTGCGCTACGCCCTCGGCGTGGCCGACCGGGCCTATATCCCGGTCCAGCCATTCCAGTTCGACATCTGGACCATCCGACAGATGGATACCTTGGTGGAGATGGCCAAGGGGTTGAACGAGAACCTTGCCGCCTTCATCGTCCTGAACCGGGTAGCCACCAACCCGGCCATCCGGGAGGACCTGGAGACCCGGGAGTTCATCACCCGGGAGAATTTTCAGCACCTGACCCTTGCCGAGTCCATGGTCCGAGACCGCATTGCCCTTCGCAAAGCTGCCCGGGATGGCCAGGCCGTGGTCGAGTACGGCCAGGACGGCAAGGCAGTCAACGAAATGAATCAATTGTACGAGGAAATCTATGGCAACTAAGAAGACAAGCAGCCCCCTGCGCGGCATACCCGCACCCAAAGATAAAGACGCTGCCCTGGACGCCTTTGCCGCCGGCGCCGGCCGGCCCGTCGCGCCATCCGCGCCAGCCGGGACAGTCTACCCTTGGGAAGAGCCCTATGTGCGCGAAGATGTCATGAAACAGGTTCTCCTTAAGATGCCGGAGCCCCTCTATCTAAAGCTCAAACACATCACCAACTACACTCCCTACAACATGACCTCCTTCATTCTCGAACGAATCGCCCCGGAGATCGAAAAAGAGATCGCCAGGATGACCGGCCGGGGATGAAGAACCGAATGGTGGCGCCGCTGCTGCTTGAAGATAGCAAGCGAAACCCAAAAAAACTTATGGAGTTCGAGAGTTTTTATCAGCTGCCGTGTGAGGATCCAGCCATCGGCCGGAAGAAAGAAGAAACGGCGTGTTTGAAGAAACGAAGAAACAGGAGGCAATCCGGCAAGGCAGATTCATGGCCCGCTTGTGAGAACCATTTGCTTTTTCTCATAAAATCAAGAATGATCGAATATTGTCAATCGATTACAAAACGCCACAGAATGACGGTTTTGTCACCGTGATTCGCCGGAAACCGGGAAAGGCTTTTTAGGCCGTTGGCGGGAAGGTCACTTCCGAAGTTACCCCCGAAGTTAAAATGATGCTTTCCATATGAAGGGAGAGGCTGAGATGCCTGACATATTCCGCAAGTATTCAATACCCGGCGAATCATCTCGTCTTTTTATCATCTAGTAGAGAACTCTTAGGACTCCTGCGCAGGAGGGGTACCTGCACACCCTTGGTCGCCAGGCAGAATGGCAGTGAGGGTTACCAGAAAGGCTGCCTTCTGAAGCCTCTCCGCAGTAGGGCTTTATGCCCCTGCGAAGAGCTTCTCCCGGTGCCAGTCGAGATAGGTTTCATGGCTTGGCGCCAGCCATCGCAAGGCCAGGCCATCACCCAGCTGAAGGGTCAGGCGCTGCTGTGGCGTGATCCGAGCCGCAATAATTATCCTGCCGGAGGCATCGAAGGTGATGAGCCCCCGGTCAAACAGGGCATCCAGGTTGGCGGATAGCAGAAAACCGTTAAACACGTCGAGACGTTCCTCATCACTCTCACAGTAGGCCCAGGGCTTTGCATGGCTGGCCCTGAGCACCTCGGGCATGTCAACGCCGGTTACCGCGCAGGCTCCGCCCCAGTAGTCCATAAGCGCCTGCCGGAATGTGTCTTGACCGACCCTTTGTCGGACCAGGCATTCCACCTCGGTTGTCTTGACCTTGATTTTGTCAAGTTCCCTCGCCACCGCCTCCTTGTATTTCACGGCGGCCTGATTCGGCAGCGACTGGGCAAGTTCGGCGGTCCGACGGAGCAGGAGGGCGAGCTGACTGATATCCTGCACCGCGAAGGCTCCCGTACCAGCTGAAAACGCTGTTTGCCAATCACGGGTCAGTTCCTGGCGGATGAGTCCGGGTGGAACCTCCACCAGCCAGCCACCACCGGAAAGCTGAGGAGTAATATTGACACGGGCGGGATGGCGGGCAGAGGCCAGGGCAACCAGAGTGTCCTCACTTCTGACCACATTCTCCCAGCCGTGTTCGCACCCCGCTTTTTCGATCAGGGCACGCTCAAGGGTGTTCATGATTTTTCACATCAACGGTATTGTCAGAGCAAATCCTATGCACGAGTCTATGCACGTCTGTGCATAGAATGCGTAGCGTTTCATGCCGTGCTGGATGTTTCCCCGCACTAGAAATAATTACACTTGCCCTTTCCAGCCTCTGCGTGCAAGGAAATATTTTGGAACTTGTGGAGTTCGCCAAGCATCCGAAGACCTCCCCTTCATTGTTACCTTGATCATGGATCGCCGGCTCGTCCGAGTTGTTCGGCATGGTCAGCGCCCGAGGGGCGACCAACCTATACAAGGAGAGTGCCGCTGTATTCAAGAAGTAAGGTACTTTCTGGCTTTGAATAGTTCGGTATGTGATTCCATGCCGCTTGGGACTTGGGTGAAACTGGGGGTCCCGTTGATAATGTCCCCTCCCAGAAGATAAATCCCAGGCAGTCGGGCAAACAGGAAGATATTGAAAAAATCCGATGTCTGAGACAAGTCTGGTCGCTGCGTCGCATCCAGAACAATCTCCCCGAGTTTTCGCTCGTTGGCCGGGAAAAGCTGAGGGGTGGAGATTTCCACTGCCCAGACAATCTCGGGCATCCCTCTGGCAAGGGCACCGGGCAGATCATGTTTTTCCTTTCTACCTTCCCAGTCGGCCAAAGATTCCAAATGGGCAGCGAACTCTTGCGCTGTTACCGCCTGAGCACGAAACACAACCTGCTGCTTTTGGGTCCATTGCAGCAGACGAGATATCCATTTGTTTTGTGCCTGGTAGAGACTCGGCAGAAGGGAATAAAGAATGTTCAAGGCAATCGCCTCGGCCTGTATACCTCCATAGCAGACACCGGGCCGAAATAGCTCCACAACATAGTCAACCTTGTCGCCATCAATATAGAGCCTGGGAATGCAGAAATTAGGACCGAAGTTATCGTCATGGCCGATGAAGCTGCTGGTCCAGCTTTCACTCGGCACATAACCGACTCCCTCACCAATGTGAAAATAGGAGATTTCTGCGTTTGGGACCCAAGTGTCCTTATTGAACGTATGACCGTAGAATGGAATAATGTGCTTTGCCTCTTCCTGGAGTTCCCGTCCGGCGAGACGAAAACCGACAAGGGCTCCGCATCCTGACTCCAGCCCGGCATAGGCAAATTTTTGATAGGGAAGGGCATTGCGTAGGTTGTCGTCCCCTTGGCAATAATCGATGTCATTGAAGTTGATTTTCAACTCGTTGAGGATTCCTCTTATCTGCGGAACGCTCAATCCCTGTCCCGGATCAAAGCCTGGGCTGACCTTTTCGGCCAACTGATTGAGGGTACGGTAAGAAATATCACTTTCCGGAAGGACTGCTGAGAGAAGGCTACGCATCGCCACCTGAGCACAGGCCTTGTTGAGCCCGTTTTGCTGGCAATAAAGTATCCCCTCAATGCCAAAAGATTTGTCACCGACAGTAAGTCGGTACTCTCGGGCGCGGGGAACGCAATTATGTTCATGAGGATATTTGGCGAAAACAGCCTCAAAGACATGCCAGCGATCGAAATTATTCGATGCGATCAAATCATGCTTGAGAATGGCATAGCCAACAAGAGCGTCATTGCTGCAGGATTCTAAGCCAGTGTCGGAGGCCAGTTCTGTCGCCCAGAAGGAGAGTCTGAGCAGAGCGTCATTGTGATAATCGGAATAGCGGACAAGGATGTCATTGTTCTCTTCCTCAATAATCCCAGCGGGAGGGAGAGACTCAATGATCAGTGTTGCGGCATTAAAGGAGCGGGCCAACGAAAAAATACGTCGGATACTGTCATAGTCGCCGAAGCGGCTCTCAATAAGATCAAAAAAAGAAAAAGGCGGTTTGAGAAGCAAGACCTCCAGCTTCTCAGTAACCGCCGTGCGATGGGCGTCCAGCAGGGGCATCAGCGAAAGGTCAATTTACTCGTCGCCGCTTTTTTGTGTGCCTCATCAACCTTGCGAATGAAATCTTGGACTACCTTGGTATAGCGCATTTTCGCCTTTACGGTTTCCTGCGTTGTCCCAAACTGAGAGGCTATCTTTTTTGCTAAGTCAGCATTGCCGAAAGTTGCGTTTTTTCCCATAGAAAGCCCTCCCTTCCTTCTAAATCGAGAACATTATTAAACCTTAGTATGGAACAGTACAGATGTCAATGTCTACAATAGTCAGCCGCATGCAGATCATACCTCATTCATCCTTCACCTCGGCTGCCGATCTCAGGCCTCCAGCACCAGGTGCTGGGTACGGTAATCGCCCTGTTTGCGCAGTTCGTTGTTTGTATTGAGGACGAGGAAGATTTTCGTGGAATAGCCCGTTCCCATGACCTCTGTCGGGTCGAGGATTTCATTGCGTGTAGAATGGTATTTCTGGCCATACTGGATGTTCCTTCCTTGGTAAACCCTTGCCGCAAGCAGTGGGACACAGACCGGGCGGCAGGATGCAATACAGTGTTACGCCGCATACCTACTCGAACTCATCGGCCATGCTTGCTTCCTGCGCATAGCCTTGCTCGTACTCACGGACCTGCAGCTCATGTTCATCAATAATGTCCATGAATTCTTGCTTGGCCAGCAGTTCGTCAGATATGTCGTAATAATCGTACTCAACCCTGATCTTGTCGATCATCCCTTGAGCATCCGGGAAACGCAGCTTGGCGTCAACAAAGGTCTCAACGGCCTGTTTTATGGCCACACCCTCCGCTATTTCCTTGGCATCCAGCTTCCGTTTAAGTGACCTTTCATGTTCAAATAACTGGTCCCAGCAGCCCTGATTTTCCATGGCCTGTGGCAAGAGATAATCGATGAGCGCAATCCTGCTCCGCTCCAGGTGGCTGGCCAGACTATCCCCGGCTGAATTTTGTTCTAACGGTTTGCCGAGCTTCTCCTTTAGAAGCTTCACCTGCCAGTTGACGTCTTCCTCGAGCGGCAGTTTATTCTCCACGCATATCAGATCACCGAACCGTTTGGCCTCGATTGTACATTCCAGAAGGATTCTTTCAAGATTTTGCTGGAATTCATGGATCGCCGTGAGACTCTCCACGTCCTCCCTGGTGAGCACATTCCAGCTGCTCTTCAACCTGCTGTCCGTTTTGGGCATCAGATTGTTGAAGGGCCGCAGGGGGATGGTTTTGGTTTTTATGTCCACGCCGTACACGGTCTTTTTCAGGATTTTATACCTGTTCCGGTACATTGACGTCATTCTCAGGGTGGCAGGGTCAACAGGAGGATTTTTCTCTAGTTCGACCAAGGTCGTTTCCAATTCGTTGCGGATTTCCTCTGGAGCCTTCTGGACCACCGGACAGGCCTCTAAGGTAATATTGACGCCTTCGAGGGTAACGCTGCACGGTTCACCCATAATCTGGCGGTAAAGGCTCGTTGCCAACTCCCTGCCGCCGATGAATCCGTTCGGAAACTCCATCTTCTCCGGTGCCTTTTCCCAGGAGAGTGCTTCCGGAGAATAGACCATCACCGCATTGTCCACGATCACGATGGCCATGCGGATATAGTTGGTGCTTTGCACATGGAGCAGGTCAATGTTTTGTTGCAGAAGGGCAAGGGCAGCCTGTTCCCCGAAGCCATAGCGGATGGCGTTTTCGCTGGTATCCACAAAAAGATCGCACCTGATCTGGTTCTGCCGCGCCAGGGCTATGAGTGCCTCGACCTCGTCAAAAAAATACCCCGTCTTGGCGATGACCACCCGTTCTCTTGCGGCTTTCAGAAACTTCAGGACTTCCTCCCTGGTAACCTTTATGAATTGGACAGCGGCCTCGTGCTCTCCCATGATGCTCTCTCCGTTTCCTTATTTGCCATTAGAAGTCAAAATTGAATATTTGGCGCGTAGTGCACTCTGATCGTGTGTAGCTATTATCCATACCCAGCAGACTTAACAAAATTCTTGCCACCAGTCTAACCAACCCGAGTTCCATACTTCCATGGTCTTCAGAGGGTACAAAGCCAATGGGGTGGTCACCATACATGGCCTCATGAACCAAGGCATTGCGTCGCGTGACCAGAGCGCAGGATGTTTCACCGGGCTGGGCGATCACCCAGGAAGGAGCCGGAACTCCCAGTTGGGTGCAGAGGGTTTCCGCCCGTTTCGCATGCGGTATATTATTAGTCGGGAACCCTTGCCATGTTTGCTGGGCAAGCTTCCAGCAGGCATCCAGTGCCATATACTGGGCATTAAATCGTTCGAATTCGTGTTCGTAGAGCTGGGCGAAAAGATGCCAGTGCAGGGCGCCAAAGGCCAATTTTCTGGTATTCTGATCAGGGTTGCGCAGCCAGAACTGCGTAGCTCTTTCCATCGCCTCAACAATCTGATGGTCAAATGGGTCAAAATCGCACAATTTTCGACCAAGGGGAGCTTTGTAAAAATGCTGCCAGCCGTCGCGTTGCAATCTTCTTCCTGTAAGCATGCCGAACAGGGTGATGAAAAAATCGACACATTCGTCTGTATGAGCAGAACCGTTAAGAAGCAGCGCATGGGTGGCAGGGAGAGTGAACTCTTTACGTACCTGCGGCACCTCCTTCCTTTCTTTGAAATCCCGCATGACAGGCCCCAGAGGTGGATACAGCCAACCCCCATAGGCCTGTGGATGAGCTAAAATTTTTTTAACGATGCGGGTATGATCGGCCAGGGGTTGTACCTGCCCCGCAGACCAGGTGAATTCTGCTGGCTCCTGTAAAAAGCCAAAACGTACTGAATTCACCGCATACCCTCCAGCCGGTCCCAGGCGGCAAGGACCAGTCGCTGGGTGCGGAATTCGCCGTGTTCGCGTAGTTCGTTGGTCTTGAGGACGCGGAAGGTTTCCGAGGGGTAGTCCGACCCCATGACCTCGGCCGGGTCGAGGATGTAGCGCAGTTCGTCCCGGTTGAGGCCGTAGAGCCGGGCGTAATAGCCATCGAGTTCGGCGCGGAGCAGGGCGCGGCGCTCCGGGTCAAAGGCAAAGGGCGGGCCGGTGTGACCCAAGTCTCTGGCCCAGGGTGCCAGGTCGTGGCTGGTGTAGGTCAACTCCAGGACCCGGGGGACGATGAAGGCCAGATCCGCCTCAGAGTATGCCTCCGGCGGGAGGACGGGAAATTGTTTGAGGTAGCTGTATGTCAGGTGCGTTCCCCCAACTTTCTGACGGGCCATGCCGTCAAGCACCAGGGAGTTAAAATTACCAAGTAGGGCCGCCTGTTGGTGAGGGGATACGTTGTCGCAAGACCACAATGGTAGAGTATGCCCCACCCCCACCCTTGGTAACACGCTGGCGATCACTGTCCTAAGGACATGAGCACTTGTAATATCTCGCCAGCCCATGAGCCAGCGGGGGGAGCGTCCATCCAGCAGTTCATCCACGGCGGCCCAGAGGTCGCGTGCCCGGCGCAGGGCGGCCAGTTCAGGCCCCTGTAAGGGCTGGTGGTCGCGGGCCTCGGCCTGGATTTTCTCATCGCGCCAGGCCTTGGCGTCAAGGGGCAGGGCGGCGAAAAGTGGCCCGGCCAGGGCGAGTAGATTCTCCCGCGCCTGCGCGGCGGTCTTGAGCACCTTGAGCTCCCCGTGGCCAGCCTCCACCCAGTTGGCCAGGGTATACAGGACCGCCTTTTCGTCCTCGCCGGTATATCCCCTGGCCAGCGCCTTGGGCACATCGGCGATCCGGGCCAGCACCTCGCGGGTCCGAACCCTGTAGCGGGGGGTGACGCTAAAGCCCGGGTTATCCTTGTCCACCAACGCAACATCCACTGCTGCCTTCTCGCCGTCCTCATCCTGCTGATATGATGCCCAGCGGTGGTCGAACTGGTGGATCATCTTGGCCTCGTACAGGGGCAGATGATCGCTCTTGCCAGTGTCGGCAAAGAGATGGCTGTCGTTGGCCATATCGAGCATCCTCATGAAACGGATGCCCCAGGGGTTTGCGCCTGGGGCGTCCTCATCCGCCTCCCGGATCAGTACCGGCACCCGGCTGTAGATCTTGCGGGTCAGTTCCGCGTCCATCCGGCTGCGGAAGACCGGGCAAGTGCGGGTGTTGGGGTTAAGAAGCTTAAATTCTTCTGGCGTGAGTGAAAAACGTCTTCGTGTATCGAGAAGTTGAATGGGTTGCCTGGCGAAGAAAATGAACTCTGAGGGACGATTATTGTCTTCCTCTCCCAGAATCAAAAGGCAAAATCTGAACGAATGGTGAACCGCCGGAAAAATGAACTCTTCATTTTCAAAAGAATATAGTGCTACCAATTTGCCTCTCATGACAATATTGAAAAAATAGGCTTTGGTGGAGTCATCAGTGGCAATGCCGGTGGGCACAATGAAGCCGGCCCGACCGATCTTAACCACGATCTGACTGATAGTCTCGGCAAAGAGGGCATAGGTGTTGACATCCCCCACCCCGGTGAGGGGATAGCGGCCGCCCTCCTCGCCCTTGACGTGGGCGTAGAGGCTGGCGGCCTCGGCGCTGCGGCGGGCGGTGATGAAGGCCTGGTACAAACTTTGCTCCGCCTCGCAGACCCGGTCGTCGTGGGGCAGTTCCGGATGGAGATTCTTGGCCAGCATGCCCTGGGCCAGCCAGGCGATACGCTGGCCGCGTTCCGCCTTGTTTTTGGCGTTGGCGATTTCCGGATGGCGGGTGGCAAAGAACTCCTCCTCCTGGAGCTTGATCCGCTCCCAAGGCGGATTGGCGAGCACGCAATCAAAGCCGCCCCGGCTGAATACCTGCGGGAAGGCCAGCGGCCAGTGGAGCACTCCGGCCTCGGTGCACGCGGCTCGGGCCGCAGCCAGACAGGCAGTATGGCTGGCATCCGCCGCGCCACCGGCGAGGGCGGCCGCGAGACTGACGCTGGTGGGGACAGCTGCTTCCACCTGCTTGGGCAGGAGAAAGGCCCCCACGAAGATGTCAGCCCCATGGGCCAGGCTGCTCTGCCTCTCTGCGAGCAGAAAGGCCGCATAGGCCTCTTCCTTGGCCGCGACCTCTTGTGGTGTCGTGTCCGGCATCGCCTCCAGGGCATGGAGCCGGGCCAGGGCGTCGTTCTGCTCTGCCCCCATTTTCTGCTCCCAGGCCCAGTTGCGCTGCTTGCCAAAGAGTTTACGCCCCTGCCGGTTGGCCTGGGAGAGTTTCTTGCAGGCCTCCTTGTCGTCCCCGGACAGGGGTTTGAAGGCGACGTCCGGGATGCCGTCGCGCAACTGGGCAAAATCGGTGAGTCCCAGCAGGGCATCGCCCTGGATCAGATGGTGGTCGAGAAAGGAAAGGGGCCGACCCGGCTCATACCCCTCCAGCCACAGGGCGGTCCGCGCCAGTTCCAGGGCCAGGGGGTTCTTGTCCACCCCGAAGATCGAATGGGCGATTACCTCGCGCAGGGCATGGCGGTAGTCCTCGAGGCGGGCGGCGCCATCCACGGCCCGGGCCTGGGCCAGCCGCTCGGCCAGCCGCCGGGCCGCGGCGAGGAGAAAATGGCCGGAGCCGCAGGCCGGATCAATGACGGATATGGCAAGCAGGGCCGCGGTGGGGTTGTCGGGTCGGGCGGCAAGATGCGCTTCGATCACCGGGTCGAGGGCGGATTTGATCAGCTCCTGGACCAGGCTGTCCGGGGTGTAGTAACTGCCGGTGGTCTTGCGGGCATGGCCGGAGGTATCGCCCTCTTCGGTGATGCCGACAAAGCCGAAGGTCCGGGCCGCCAGATCGATGCTCGGCGTCAGCTCCAGCAGGCTCTCGTACACCGAGCCTAGCTCCTCCGGCCCCATGTTGCCGTAATCCACCAGGGAGAGGGATCCGCCGACCATGGCCCAGCGCAGGTGGTACATGGCGGCCAGGAAGGCGCGGTTGCCGAGGGCGCAGTCATCCAGGGTCGGGCACTGGCTGGCGGCGAAGAGCCCGCCCAGGGCCGGCAGTGCCAGTCTGGGCTCGCCGGTCCGCAGGCCGCGGAAAACTATGCGCTGGCCCTGCCAGAGATCATCGTACCGATCCCGGGCCACCCGGCGCAGGGCGCGGCCGGTGAGCCGGCGCAGGGCATAGCCTTGCGCGTACACCTCTCGGGCTGCTTGACCGTCGGGGATTGCAGTATTCAGGTGCAGAAGTTCCCGCTCCTCCAGGGTGAAGAGAAAGAGAAAGCGGTAGATCAGGCGGAGCAGTTCCTGAAAATAACCATCCCTGGTGAGTGCGCCCTCGTGGAGAGCCAGTCGCAGGCTGTCATTGTCCGGGTGCTGCAGGAAACCCTCGCCCAGATCGATGAGCGCCTGGGTTACACCGATACGCAGCCCCTCCCGTACCCGGGTCCCCTGGGTCCGACCCTCGTTGCGCCACTGTTCCCAGATGCAGTCGGTGGCGGACGTGTCCTCCCTGCCCGCCCGGCTGGCGTGCAGAATACGCCACAGGGCTGCGAAATCGGGGTAACGGCCCCCCTCGCCCAGGATATTTTCCAGGTCGAACTCCAGGAAGCTGGGCCGGGTGAGGGTGGCGGCATCCCGCAGGAGCCGGAGCTGGCGGCCGTTGATCACCAGCGCCCAGAGACATGCGTGGCTGGCGTTGAGGAATTCTTGGGCGAGCTGAAAGGCGCTTTTTTTGCGGCTGCCCCCACCTTCCACGACAAAGCGGGGATCCGGATCATCCAGAGGAAGGTCATGGGGGGCGACGATCACCGGCACCCGACCGCTGGCCATGAGCGGGATGGGATAGACCCCGTTGGCAAGGGTGATCCCCCCTGTTGCCGCAAGGTCGGCATAGCCCAGGGCGTCCCGCAGCAGTTCCCGGGCAAAGGCCATGGTGGCGGCATGGGGGTCAGAATCCTGCCGGACCAGACCCGGGGCGAAGCTCCGCCACTGGGCCAGGGCGATCTGGAAGGCCCGGCCATACTCGTCATGGAGTTTGAGCCCCTTGGGAAGCAGGTAATCGGCACCCTGCTGGCGGGTGTGCTCACCGCGGGCGATCTTTTCCAGCAGGTCCGGGACAAAAAGCGCCCCTTCGAGGAGCAGGGTGGAGAACGAGAGGGTTTCGTGGTTCTTTCTGGCCATCCTCGTCTCCTTATAGCTCATCCGGCAGCAGCACGGATACCCCGATCACATCCACGGGCAGGCAGGGCCGCACCGTATAGCTGCCCAGGTCGCGGGCCGCCTCCCGCACCCGCCGGTGGTCGGCCAGCAGCGCCTCGGCCCGCTCGTAGGCCAGGGTCTCCAAGCGTTCCTGGTTGCTCTGCAGAAAGGAGAGCGCGGTGGCGATCTCCCGGCTGGCCGCTTCCGGAGCCAGGTTGGCGCTGGGGGTAACCCGCAGGAGCGTTGCCAGGTCGGCCTTGATCCACTCTGGGCTGGTGCGGCCGCGCACCGCAAGGGCCGCGGTCTCCTCGGCCATCAGGGTGCGGGCCTCGCCCTTGCGGGCATAGCTGAGCTGGTGCCGGAGGCGGAGCAGGTAAATGGTAGTGACCACCTCCACATCGGCGGTAATGGTTGCGGCGGCCCGGGCGGCCAGCGGGGTGCCGTCGGCCAGTGCCCCCTCCAGCAGGGTATCGGCCAGCAGGGCGACCAGGGGATGACTGCGGTGCACGAACTGGGCGGTGGGCAGGGGCGGATACTGGAAATCGATGGCCAGAGGCCGGTCGATATGCTCCTGGGCAAGCCGCTCCTGCAGGACCTGGGGCAGGTGCTGCGGCAGGAACCTGTGGGCCGTCCGCCGGTAGGTCTCCAGCGGGGCATTCAGGCGGGCGCAGGCATTGCGCACAAAGCGGGCCACCTCCTCCTCCCCGCCCAGCACGGCAAGCTGCCGTCGCCATTCCGGAAGCACCTCTTCCGGCTTCAACCGTCGCTGGGCAAAGACGGTGCGGTTGGCCTTGGCCTTTTCCAGGGCGTCCTGCCACATGGTCTCCATCGGCTTCAGGATCTCGGTCGCGCCGCTGAAGTCGAACACAGTCGTCTGCCGGGGCTGCGCCGGGACCTTGCGTTTCATGAGCGAGGCCTTGATCATGGCCTGGTTTATGCGCTGCGAATCCTCGGGCATGGGAACCAGGATGCCCAGTTCCTGGCGGATAGCCTCGGCCTTTTTCAGGATGACGTTAAGGATGAAGCCGTCCACCGGGTTGTCCTGGCCATAGAGCATGGCGCAGCGGACCTCCTTCGCCTTTTGCCCGAACCGGTCCACTCTCCCTTCCCGTTGTTCGTGGCGGGTGGGGTTCCAGGCCAGATCATAATGCACGATAGCATTGAAGTGGTGCTGGAGGTTGACCCCCTCGGAGAGGCAGTCGGTGGCCACCAGTATCGGCTGTTCGCTGCCGCCAAGCTCCTCGACCCGCACTTCCCGTTCCTCCGGGGTGTACTCCCCGGTGACCGCATCCACGGTCACCTTGGGGAAATGCTGGCGCAGATGCTCGGCGACATAGTGGGCGGTGGCCACGTAGCGGCAGAAGATCACCGGCCGGAAGCCATCGGCGACCAGCGGTCCGAGGTGACGGATCAGGGCGGCCAGCTTGGGATCGTCCTTGCTGCCGGCCAGCGCCCGGGCCTGGTCAATCAGCCGCTGCAGGAGCGCGGCATCCTCCACCCTGGCCGCGGCAGGTTCCAGGTCGCTGATCGAAAGATCATCTCCGTGGCCGTCACTCAGCCGCTCGTCAGCGGCCAGGGACTCCATTTCCTCCATCGTGCCCGCAAGCCGGGTCGTGAGCGCTTTTACTGCCGCCGCCGGCGAGGAGGAAACACAGCGGAGCAGCGCCAGGGTGACATACCAGATCAGACGCGCCGCCTGCCCCTGCTCCTGCTCGGTGCGGGCGGCCAGCTCCACGCAGTAGTCGCGGACGTTGTCGAACAGCTCGCCCCAGCGGCCGGACAGGGCGTAGGTGACCTCGGCGGTCATCCGCCGGGGAAAGATGCTGGTATCCTGCCACTCCTCGATGTCCTTGCGCCGGCGCTGCACGAAATGGCGGGCCAGCTCTTCTCGGAGCGGCTTGCGGCTCTCCGGCGCCGCGCCCTGCAGGGTGGCGAACTCTGGGTTGAGGAGCGACAGCAGGTTATGAAAGGCGGTATCATCCCCGGAATGCGGGGTGGCGGTGAGCATCAGCAGGTGGCGCTCGGGGTCGGCGACCAGGCGCTGGAGCAACTCGAAACGCAGCTGCTTGCCCTGGCCGGCGGCAGCGCAGGTGTGGGCCTCGTCCACGATGATGCATTCCGGGGCAATGGCCAGGAAATGATCCCGGTGGCGTTCGCTCTTGATATAGTCGAGGCTGACCACGACAAAGGGATGATGATCAAAAAGCGCTACCCCGGAGGGAAGTTTGCGCTCCAGAGAGGCCACGCTGCCGGCAGTCAGCCCCACGGCCTTGAGATGGAAATGGGTGGACAGCTCGTGCAGCCACTGCTCGACCAGATGAGGCGGACAGAGCACGGCCAGGCGGCTGATCTCGCCCCGGTCAAGCAGTTCGCGGACAATCAGCCCCGCCTCGATGGTCTTACCGATGCCGACATCATCGGCGATGAGCAGGCGCACCGTGGGCAGGCGCAGGGCCATGAGCAGGGGCACCAACTGGTAGGCGCGGGGCTCGACCGCGATATTGCCGAAGGAACGGAACGGACCGGCCCCGGCCCGCAATTTAAGCTGCAGGGCGTCGCGGAGCAGTATGGCGGCATCATGGGCGCCGGGTCGGTTCGGGTCCGGCCAGGGGAAGGTGGCAGGTTCCGGCGGGGTCAGTTCAAGCTCAGGCAGAATGGTTGCCATATCTTCATCAGATCCGCCCAAGGGGCGCAGATGCAGGACCTGGGCGGATGACCGGGGCTGGACTACCCATTCCCGGCCCCGGGCTCGGACCAGAGCGCCGGGGGCAAATTCAAAGGCACTGTTTTCCATCAGGAGCCACCTCGGCCAAAAATATCCGGGTATTGCGCAAACAGGGCGGGCCATGCAGCCGGTGCCGCAGGGAAAACCAGGATGCGCTGCCCCCGGTTCTCTGCATACTCCCGGATCTCGACGCTGGGCTCAGCGAAAAATACGAGCGCCCTTGCCTCCTTGTACTGGGCATCGGCAACGGCTTCCCCCCCCTTGAGAGGCACGGCAAAGGCATCCGGCCGCCGCAGTCTTTGGCTGTCCAGCGCGGCGAGCCACTGGCCCAGCCCCTCGTCGCTGCCTGCCGAGGGGGGAGGGGCAGAGGACACGGCACCACCTGATGTGACCGAGGCATTGGCCAGGGCCACCAGCAGTTGCAGGGCCTCCGGTTCCAGACGGTTGATCTGCTCATGATCGGGTTGATTGAAATAGGACAGCAGGCAGAGATAGCAGCCAGCCTCGCACAGACGACCGCCATCAGGGCGCAGCTGTTCCGTTGCGGCCAGGGTGTCCGTGGCAAGAGAGCCATCCGCGACGGCAAAGTGCATGACCCGCAGGGCCTGCCGTGCCACCTCGGCGAGTTGCCCGGGTTCTCCGGAAAGCCGGCTCAGGACGCCGGCGCCCCCCTCGGCCGCCTCGTAAAAGAGGATTGCCCGGCGGTTGTCGCCATTGGGCAGGGGTTCGGTCATTATTTCCGATTCCTCGATCTGGAATGTCTGTTCGATGCCCCGCTTGAGCGCCGCCTGCAGGGTGGCCATGACGCCCATGGTCAGATTCTGTGCCCGGGGGGTCAGGATCAGAATGTTTCGATGGTCCTCGACAAAGGGCACGATCCGCTGGTTGGGGATTTTCGCCCCCATGATGTCGTCCTGACCTTCTCCGCTCCCCTCATCTTCCGGGTTTTCCTGCTTGCTCCAGATTCCGGAAAGGGGATTGATGTAAAAACCGAGCTGATTCTTGTCCCGGCGTCGCCGCCATCCCCGGTTGATCCGCCAGATGCGGGCTGCTGGCGCATAGGTAAGGGTGGCGATGGATGCATCGCCGAGCAGCACGGTTGCCTCCGTCTTTTGAATCAGCCCGTCCGGCCCTGGCAGAAAACGGTAGGTGGTCTGCAGGTCGAAACCCTGGCGCTGGCGTTCCTCGTCGTTGACGGAGATCCGCTCCACCGGGACGGTCTCCACGGTCTCGATCCGGTAGAGGCCGTTGATCCGGTCCTGGTCGGTGAGCGGCACACCGCAATTATCGCAGACGTTGTTGACCGGGTCGGGGGCGGCTTCATCGCCCATGTGACCATGGCCGCAATGGGCACAGACACGGGCGGAGATCGTGGCCAGGGTGGTGTTGGCCGTGACATGGTCGGCGGCGCTGACATTCAGCTTGGCCCGGATCACCCGATAAGTCCGCCCCTCGTGATAGATCAGGCTGCGGGGGCCGAATTCGGACAGGGCCAGGAAGCGGGGGCGGCTTACCATGTTGCCTTCGCTTCCCCTGTCGCCGCCGGAACCACCCCGCGCTGGAATCCAGGCCATGAGCGGCAGGCGGGGAAAGTTGTAGCCGGGGAGGAAGCCCTGGCTAGCAAGATAGCGGTAGGTATAAAAATCGGTGTTGTACGCATTGCCAGCCTTCAACAGGAGTTGCCGCTGCTGGAAGGCATCACCGTAGCGCCGTTTGGCGTTTTCCCGCTCCCTGGGGCTCGCGGCGTGGCTCTTCGCCAGTCCGTCGGCCATTTCCATCTGCCGGGTCGTGGCATCGAAGAGATTGCGCCAGCGATCCAGGGACCGGTCCAGGGTGTCCGCCGCCTTGGTGATAACCTGCTCCACATAGCGCTGATTGAACCAGGGGGCCGTCCCTGGGGTCATCTCCTGCTCAACCTCGGCCATGACCTGTTGGGCATGGACAAGGGCTCGGGCCTGCACGGCGGGATCTGTCAAACTGGTCCATAGCGCCCGGTGGAGCGGCTTGGTGTCCTTTTCAAGGTCGAGGAGGGGGGCGATGCTCGCATCGAGTTCATGCTCCACGTCAGCCAGCCAGACGGCGTGTAGATGGCTTTCCACCAGGTCGCGGTTGGCAAGGTCGAGGGTGGGCGGCTTGACCACGCCGTGCACCATATCGGTGGCATTCCGGAAAAACCACTGGTCATGGGGACTTTGCGCTGCACAGTAGGTCAGTACTAGGGCCGGCTGGCCGGAGCGACCGGCGCGGCCGCTGCGCTGCGCATAATTGGCTGGTGTGGGCGGCACATTCCGGAGATAGACGGTGTTCAGGGCGGAGATATCCACCCCCAGTTCCATGGTCGGCGAACAGAACAGCACCGGCAGCCGCTGGAGGGGCGCCGTATGCGCCGGGTCTGCGGCCCATTCGTCCCGATCCTTCTTTGTGTAGCGAAACCGCGCCTCAAGGCGCTTCCGTTTGCCACCATCCACCTGCGCGGTATGTTCATGGGCCTCGAACTCGAAGAGCGGATGTCCCGGGAGAGCAAGGACCCCTGCCACCGTGAGATAGAGCTGACGGAAAAAGGCGTTGATCCTGGTTTCTTCCTGCGATGGCGGATCTGTTTCCAGGCGCCAGACCAGGGCCGATGCATTAAACCGCCAGCCGACGAGCTGCGCATCAACGGCTTTCGGCCGCACATAGCCGTAATTCTGAGCGGTCGGGAGAAACGCCTCCAGAATATCGGTGAACTCCTTGCCTTTCCAATTCGCTATCTGCCCGGCAAATTCCGTTTCCTGCCAGAACGTAGCCTGCTTGAGCAAGCGCACCAGCCTGGAACGCGGTCCGGCGCTGACCAGGTCTTCCCTGACCTTACCCTTGTATTCAGGGCGTTTGCCGAAGATGAGATATTTCGAGGTGGCCAACCGCTCGTCCGGGGCAAAGGACCACCGCTCGTTCAGGTAACTGTAGGCGCTGTTTTTGGCACTGTCCTGATCCCCCGGGTCAAGATAGCGGGATTCAAGGCAGAGATTGCGCCGGAGTTCATCGAACACGACGCGGGCGAAGGCCTGACGCTCCCCTGGCTGCAGCCGCTCCAACACCGAATGACTGCCGGCAAAGGCGGCATCGTCACCACAGAATTCTGCAAGGCCTTGGTAGTCGATGGCCAGCAACTTGAGCTGGTCAAGGTTGGGATTGTTGAACCGCCACCCCTTGCGCAGATCCCGGATCAACCGGTAGCCGAGAACAAAACGCAAGGCCCGCTGCGCATCCTGCCGGGCAAACCCCTTGAGGGCAGGGCTCTTGAGATATTCCGCCAGGACGCCGTCTTCCGTGCTGTCGAAGCCAAGGGCCTTGAACACTCCATCCGCAAGGTTCTCCTCGGTAAGTGCCCCCTGGTTGGCCTGCAGCGCGCCCACGAGCCCGGCCCGCAGGGTAAGAAGAAAAACAAAATCATTGAAATGGCCCGCCTGCAGGGCCGCATCCTGCCGATTGTCAGTAAAGCCCAGCAGCTTGCGAGGATCGAACACTGCGTCCGACAGGGAGCTCATGGTAAAAAGCTGCCGCAGGGCGCTCAGGGTGAGCATGGTTGTCGCGGAAGAACGGCCCTCGCCGGAAAGACTCGACAGCCGGTTGACATCCCGGCCGTAGGACTCATGCGCAAACCCGCAGTTGAGGCAGAAGCGGAATTTACCCGGGGTGAACCAATATTGCTCCCCTTTCCCCTCATTGCCCTGAGCATCGACTCGTACCGCCTGCGGAACCGCCGCCTTGTAATTCGGCCTGACCTTAGGGGTCGCCCCCGAGAGATCGAGCCAGTTCTCCGGTAAATCCTCCAGTTGACCCTGATACTGTTGGTCTTCTCTTCGCGGGGCAAGAAAGCCAAAGCCCTTGCTGTCATCGTCGCTGGCCACGTCATCGATTTCCCGTGGGCGAAATTGCCCTGTTGCCTCGCCGTGGCGCCAGACCGGATGGTATTCCTGCCCGCATTCCCGACAGAAATGGGCAGCGAAGAGCAGAATGTTTTCCTCCTGACGGCCGGGCGCGAAACGCTGCGCATCGAGGGTAACGTGCCGCTGCCCTTCAGGCTCAAGGGTGGCAAACACCTTGCCGGGGCCGCTGATGAACTGATGCAATTTGAAGGCAAAAGGGGGATGACCCTGCGGCGACCGAAGTGCATGTGCTGCAACGAGGAAGTCCTGCAGGGCCTGTCTAGCCTCGTTCTCTTCGGTCCCGGCATCGACGGCCAGGCGCTTCGCGGCATCGGACATAGTCAAGGGGCGGGCGCGGCGGGGTTTGGCGAGCCCGGATATATCAATGCCGAGATTCAGTTCAACCCAGACTGACAGGGGATCGCGCTGGAAGGATGCGAAATCCGGCCAGTGAAAAACTTTTGCCTGGATGCGGCCGCCAAGCTGCGGCTTGACACTGTCAAGATCAAGGCTCTGTTCTGTTACCCGCGCAAGGGTTTCGTCAATGACATCATGGGGGGAAATGGCCGCGCCAAAAAGCTTGCTGGCCACGCTGGCCACCGTATTCTGCTGGTCCTCTGCGGAGCCAGTGCTCGACATGGTGGCGGAGGTGCCGATGCAGATGAGTTCATGGGCCTCAAGGCGCTGCCGCAGTCGCCGGACCAGCATGGCTACATCCGCCCCCTGTCGGCCGCGGTAGGTATGTAGCTCATCCAGCACCAGATATTCGAGCCCACGGCAGTTCTCCACCACCCGCCGATCAACCGGCTCGTACCGGGTGAGAATCAGTTCCAGCATCATGAAGTTGGTCAGCAGGATATCGGGAGGGGTGGCAGCAATAGCTTCGCGCTTGGATTTGTCCTCCGTTCCAGTATAGAGCGCTACCGAGAAAGGCCGGCTCCCTTCCGGATACCCGTGCAAAAACTTCTCCAGTTCCTCAATCTGACTGTTGGCCAGTGCGTTCATCGGATAGATGACGATGGCCCTTGTTCGTGGCGATGGATCCCCATTTCTTGCCTTGAGGATACGGTCGATGATCGGAATAAAAAAAGCGAGTGATTTACCGGAACCGGTGCCCGTAGTCACCACGAAGCCTTTGCGTTCCTGGGCCTTGGCGATGGCCTGCGTCTGGTGGGTGTAAAGGTTGAGCGGACTGGGGTTGCCCTCGGTCTTGCTCACCTGAAAAATGGTCGCGCATTCAGGGTGCAGCAGCCCCTGTTCCGCAAGTTGTTGAACCGTCCATTTACGCTGGTAATTGGGGTTGATTTGGATCAGGGGCTCCGGCCAGTAGCGGCCGACAGCATACTGTTTTTCTACTTCTGCAAGCAGGTCCGGCGCAGAGATTCGGGTAAAACTCCGCGAGAAAGTCCCGTATTCCTCGATCAGACTGTCTCGAAATGTAAAAACGTTCTGCATCCCCTCTCCGGTGTTGGGCTACTAAAAAGCGCGATCTCCGATAAGCATGTGTTCATCATTGATGAATGGGGCATTTCCAAAGTAGAGCATGAAAATCCGCGAAAAGAAATCATTTAAGGTAATTATGAATATAACCTCATGAGAGTATCGGCAATATTTTTCTTGTCCGGGAGAGCCTTAATCATTATGAGGCATTTACTTGCCCGATGGCAAGCATCTCCCGCTACCCAGTACTTCCCTCTTCATGGAGAGTTACGGTATATCTCAAGTGTGATTGTGAATAGGCTTGAGGTTGCCAGTGCTAATCTTGTGCTCCCTCCTTGCATTTATTATTCCGTAAATATAGGATGTAACGGAACTTATATGTGAGGCCCGAGGGATGTTATGCTGATCCGCATAACAACCCGTGATAAATTTGTGATACTTTTCAGTCGGCTGGGACGAAGGGTTTTATGGTCAATTTCAAGAATAATTCTT
The DNA here is from genome assembly GCA_003604975.1 of Desulforudis sp. Lineage (GTDB taxonomy): Bacteria > Bacillota > Desulfotomaculia > Desulfotomaculales > Desulforudaceae > SURF-60. The sequence goes on from QZIR01000029.1 coordinate 20,518, forward strand.
GAGTATTATGCGGACCGGATTGTCCCTGAATAAAATTTATTCCTGATCCATATAATCATAAGTTGGGCGTACAAGAAGAGAGCACCATGAAGGACCAATATTTCGGGGACATCAATGATTATCGGAAGTATGGACTGTTGCGTTCCATCATTCGCGTCTGTAGGCTCCGTCTAATGGTTGCTTGGATGCTCACGCCTGACGACGGGAGCACAGATGGGAAGTTTATTTCGTATCTGGAGCATCCAAGCAAGTGGTCACGTCATGACCCTGTTCTGTTTCAGAAAATCAAAGAGCTTTTGACGCCTGGCCTGAAACGCCAAGTAAGCTTAATTGAAAATTCAAGCCTTCTCCCGAAAACAGAATTCTTCTCCTCCCATGTGCCCGATGCAGCTTCAAGCCGAAGTTCGTGGTTCAACTCGCTTACCCAATGGGCGCAAAGAAGCGATTTTGTTTTTCTCGATCCAGATAATGGGCTGGAGGTTAAATCAAAGGCATATGGGGGAAAGAACTCGTCAAAATTCTTGTATTGGCGTGAAGTCGAAGCCCTCTGGGCCTCCGGGAAGTCGCTATTAATATACCAGCAGTTCATTCGCGAAAAGCGACTCGATTTCATTCAGCGCATGTTGGAAGCCATGAGGGTCGCCACGCCGGGCTCTTTCGTTGAGGCATTCTCCACGCCTCACGTAGTTTTTCTCATGGCCTTGCAGCCCGAGCACCAAGAGTTTCATGAGGGAATCGTTAGTTCAGTACAAGAAAATTGGGAAGGGCAAATCCACCATTGGAAACTAACCCGCGCCCAAGGCGCTCCAGCCGACCGCTCACCCGCTGCGCGGGCTCGCGTCGGCTGAGCTCTGCGATATGCTGTAAACCATAAAGAATGAAATGCAATGAATTGGCAAATTGAATGGAATGCATTGTCAGGTAGAATCCAAGGCATACTAGATGCTGGTTCTTTTTTCTACACAGCTTTACATCATAGTTCTGAGGACGCTCTATCGGTGAAGAAGAAGGTGTTGGTAAAAGGCGCTGAAAAAATCTTTGAAAATATCAATAAATTTAATGAAAAATACGATACAGTACTACCTCAATCAGCCATCGAGTGCCTGTCCTCTTTTTTGAATCAGCCTGAATTTAATGGTCCGAATTTTTTTAATCCGAGAAAGAGCTTTCAATCTGCGTCAGTCCAATTCGCTTTGACATCTCTTGCAGCATTTCGTTCAGAATTTAATTACATCATCGCTGACACGCAATTCGTAGCCAAACGAATTACAGAACGGGCTTTTATCCATCTGCAAAGATTAATCATTGTTGATGAAGAAATTAAAAAGAAATGGGTTGATGCGTTTAATACCCATGAAACATTGTGTGAAAAACTTGGTGCATTACATCTCTTAGGTCATGGCGTTTGGGCATTTAAGGCTGATGCAACTGGGGGAAAAACAGATTTGTTATTGAGTGAACCCTTGCCTGCAACATCATTGGTTGAAAGTGCAGCGGAAACTCTTGTACTAACGGAATGGAAACTTGTTAAGTCACCAGACGAACTTCAAACGAGAATTCAAGAAGCTAAAAAGCAGGCTGAAATTTATGGTTCCGATGTACTGGGGGGCATCGAACTTAGGAATTATCGCTATCTTGTAATGGTGTCAGAAAATCGGTTGGAAATGCCTGATGATACCTTAATCAACGAGACAACGTACAGGCACATAAACATAGCAGTCAAACCGGGGTATCCTTCTAGGGAATCAAAAAGAAAAAAAAGCAAATAGCATATCAAGTCAATTCAAGCGACGGGAAGAAGCGCGGCGACGCTACGCCGCCTGGTTACCCTTGGCGTTATGCAGGAAATGATTTAGGAAACCATATGACGCTTTCAATAGAAGCTTTAAACATTTTAATGTTGTTGCTTCCTGGGCTTATGTCGGGCCAAATCTTTTATTCATTTTTCCAGACCGGAGAGGTGACTGTACCTAAACGTCTCTTAGATGCCTTACTTTTTTCCTTTGTTACCTACTTATTAGTATCTACCTTCATGCCATGGGAACCTCTTGCTCAGGTAAAATTGACTTCTGGCAGGCCAGATTATCTAGTTACCGGCAATGCAAAAATAATATGGTTCTCGTTTGCAATAATTTTATTAGTTCCAATTGCTGTTGGTTTTCTATACCACACCGATCTTATCCACACAGTTTTAAGAAAATGCAAAATAACCACAAAGACTTCACGAAAAAATACTTGGAATGATGCGTTTCTCACCCAAGACCGTTATGTAATAGTGTCATTGAAAGACGGAAGAAGAATCAGAGGGTACCCTACAATGTTTTCCACCGATCCGGAGGAGGGGTTTGTTTACTTATATAATCCAGCTTGGGTAAATGACGACAAAGAAAATGACAATGACCCAAACTATTTTGAGTCGAATTGCCATGGATTTTTATTAAACCGGGACAATATTGAGCTTATTGAGTTTACACTAAATCCAGGAGAAAACTTATCCGTCAAGCCATAGGAGACTGAAATGAAAGAGGAAAAACCTGAAGGGATTGATATCCCTAAGGAAGAAAAGAAAAGTGAAGTTAAGCCAGAAAAATATGAACTGCCTGTTGAACGTCCTAAACCAACACCAAATCCACCTAAAAGGAAATAATGCATAACCAAGTGGTGGAGAGGGACGCGAAAGTCCATTGCGGCCTTATCGGGGCAAGGCTTTTGGCGCGCCCTTCACCACTGACGTTAGCATCAACAAACACAAATTAGGGAATATTTCGTGAGGCTTGAATGGAAGAGAAATCTAAACGCAGAACTGAGTATGAGGCAACACGGTCAGGAACCTTATTGTCATATGTAGCTCAAAAAGGAGATGCGTTTGGTAAAAGAGTTAACCTTCTCTCCCAATTAATCCATGGGAACCATGAACCGTCTCTTGGTGGCTATAAAGAAAGACTTTTAGCTGATGCAATTCGTCAATCTATACCCAACAGATATGAAGTTGGAACAGGTTTTGTTGCTTTTCCTACTTTAAAAAACAAAAATGACGCAACAGCTAGCCATGAAATATCGAGACAGCTTGACATTATAATTTATGATGGAAGTGAATATGCTCCAATATTTAAAGATAATGAATTTGTCATCGTTCCGCCAAGATCTGTACGTGCAATTATCGAAGTAAAAAGTACCGCATCATGTAAGTCTGTCAACGATACTGTCAAATGGGCTATTGATTTCGCTGAAAAATGGAGTAGGTGTAGCGAAACATATAGAGAAATGGCTTATAAGCCACCACCCCCACCTGCTCTTATTTCGATGTTTTGGGATATTTATGTCCCCCCAAAAGGAAATCCAGAAATCACACCAGAAAATCTCTCCACTCGTATTAGAGACATCTACGCTGAACTTGTAAAACCACCCATTAAGAAAACTTTTCCAATCTTAGATCCCATAGCAATTTATGGCAAAATGCTGGTCAGGCCAACAACGTATATAGAAGACAAAGACGAGGGTATGGCTTGGTACACCTATAGAGGACAGTTTGTTGAAAAAGCAAATGAAGAATATCGTGAATTAGGAGATCGAACTATTGGAGACATTATTGCTGCAGTCCTTGTTCGATTACGAACTCCTTTCGATACATTTTTTGCATATGTTGACAATGAACATTCTATGGACGCTTTAGAGTTTCCTGGTGGAACACGTGCAAATTGGCTCCATGGTGGTCAATATGAATTTAGTCTCATCGAAGACGATGATTTTGAATAGAGAATAAAATATGCTAACCAAAAAATCAAGCGGACGGCGTGAAGTGTGGCGGCGCTGACGCGGCAAGTTTATTGGCGCCGTCCGCTTATTTAGGTCGTTGTGCAGATTAACAAATAGCACATTCAGCCCAAGAGGAGGGAGTAGATGTTCGAGGATGCACTTCATAAACTGCGTGATCTCCAGCGGAAAGCGGAGCAACTAGACGGTGAGCATTCAATCCCCCTGACTGAGTTGTTTCACGATGAGTTCATGCTACGAAATACCGAATTTCCATCAATCGAAACTATGCTTGAGGCCAGCGGATATAAGATCGAATCAAATGAGGATTTTGCGGATATCCCGGATGAAGAGTGGGACGCGTTCATTCGCGAACGAACACGCTGCGCTTCTTGGGATGAAATGAAGAACGCTGCTGCCCAGGAATGGGTAGCACGCGCCTTGGAGTTGCAATGACAAGGAATGTATATCAACGGTCGCTGCGTGATTTTCAGGACTACGCCGATGACGTGACGCGTTCTCGGCATCAGACGTTTGATGATGCAATCCGGCGATTTGCCTCAACGCTTGTTGACAACACGCCCCTCGGTGACGTCATCGCACAACTACCTCAGGTCGATTTCGATCAGTGGTACAGTAAGCAGTTGACCACAGTAGGTGGAATGGTTGGAAGCGGCACCATTACGTGGCCAGTTGATGGTCGCGAGCGTCTCGCAATGCAGGTCGAGATGGTGCGACGAATGGCTTCAGACCGCCTTGATGTTCTGGATTTCGCCCAAAACTTCATGTGCGTAGGTAGTAGGTTCGACGACAATATCGCCGAGTTTGTTCAACAGATATTTCGGCCATTCGTTCGTGACTTCCTCCGCATCGTTCATGACACGCCTTCATTCAGCGACGGACTCCACCAACGAACGCCCCCGCAGGAAAGTGAGGTGTCTATGTCCGATGAGTTGACTTTGTTTATCAGCCACAGTGTACGTGACACAGAAATTGCGAAGTCAATCGTCACGTTATTCGAAAAAGCATTTAAGATATCGGCTCGCCGGATTCGGTGTACAAGCGTGGATGGGTACCGCCTCCCTGCTGGCGCAGATACAAACGAAGTCTTGCGGACAGAGGTGTTCGGTGCGAAGCTCTTTGTGGCGCTCCTCACGCCAAATAGCCTTAGTTCTCCATATGTATTGTTTGAGCTAGGGGCTCGATGGGGTGCCCGCAGACCGCTGTACCCACTCCTTGCGGGTGGCGCTACGCCCGCACAGCTTCCTGCCCCCTTAAATGGTCTAAATGCTCTATCTATGAACTCTGCGGACCAAGTTCGGCAGCTTCTGGAAGACGCATCCGAAGCGTTGTCACAACGCTTGGAGCCGGCCCCCAGCTTTTCCGCGGAAGTAGAAGAAGTTGTAGCTGTCTCGACAGCTAACCCTCACAAAGTTTCACCTGACATCTTGGCACCACTACCAGCTGTGTCCTCTAGCGCTGCTGAGAAACAGCCTTTACCTAAAAATGCAACGTCCTTTGCTGGTGACAAAATTGACATACATGACGTCCACACTCTTCGTTCAAATTCACTGCTGTCTCATAAAAATGTAAGAGAAATCGAATAAATAAAGGCTCGGAGAGCTTCTTGTGGTATAATGAATTTGCGAAAAAACATTACCATAACAAGGAGATCCGAGCCATGGCATATCATACCACAATCTTGCGGCAAATAATTGAAATTTTTCCCCGACATGAATTTGAGGCTATCGCCAAGGGCTTTCATGCCGGCCAGAAATTCCGTTCGTTCAACCGCTGGAGCCAGTTCATGGTGATGCTGATCGGCCAACTCTCAGGCCGGAAAAGCCTGCGTGATCTGGTCATGAACATGTCGGCCCAGACCCACAAGCTGTATCACCTGGCCATCAAGCCCTGTTCCCGCGCCACTTTGGCCAGGGTGAACGAAAAACAACCGGCCAAACTCTACGAGACTGTGTTCCTCAAGCTGCTGCAGCGCTGCCACCAATTCGCGCCCAAGCACAGGTTCAAATTCAACGGCAGGCTCTACCTGCTTGATGCCACCGTCGTTGATCTCTGCCTGTCGGTGTTTCCCTGGGCCAAGTTCCGTGCAACCAAAGGCGCCCTGAAGATCCATGTTGGCCTGGACGGGGATGGCTACCTTCCGGAATTCGTGAATGTCACGGAAGGCAAGGCCCATGAAATCACCTGGGCTAAGGCGCTCAAATTACCCCGAGGCTCCATGGCCGTATTCGACATGGGATTCACCGACTACGGCTGGTTCCAGACCCTCATGGGAAACGGCGTCTATTTCGTTACCAGGCTCAAAAGCAATGCCCGGGTCACCTATCTTCACAAGCGCAGTGGCCGGAAAGCAGCTGTGGTGCTCGAAGACCGGGCCATTCAGCTCGGCAATATTTCCGCCCCGTTGCGCATGGTCCATTATCGTGACCAGGAAACCGGCAAGGAGTATCGGTTCGTCACCAATGCCGACCACCTGGATGCCAGGACCATTGCCGCTCTGTACAAGGAACGCTGGCAGATCGAGCTCTTTTTCAAGTGGATCAAGCAGAACCTGAAAATCAAGACGTTCCTCGGCACAACACTCAATGCGGTGCTCACCCAGATCTGGATAGCCCTGATCGTTTACCTGCTCCTTGCCTTCCTGAAGTTTAGGGCAAAACTCGGCCACTCGATGCAGCAGATATTGCGGTTATTACAGCTCAATCTCTTCGAGCGGCGCAATTTGTTCGAACTATTTAGGCCGCCTGACATCCAACCAATTGTTTCTCCACAGATTTTGCTGTGGAATAATTTATGAGACAGCAGTGGTTCAAATTACACATTCGACAAGAGAACAGGAATCCACAGGCACATGAAGACTAAAGAACCAGTATGTACATCATGCATTTTGGAAGGAGTGGAATCTCCTTTGACCGAGTCAGAAGCAGGTTGGCAGTGCCATCGGAGAGAGTGCAACAAGTTCTATAGTAACCCTACTTTTCGCCCGCCAGGAACTGAGGATATGGATTAAGACCCGCTTGATAGGTAAGCTGCACAAAAGAAAAGGAGCGCCCTGAAGGGACAGCGCTTGAAAGTGGAATATTTAATATACCAACCATGGGTTTCACTCGGTTGCCGCAAAAAGACGCGGCACCGGTGAACCCAAGCCCCGTTATACGAACAAAATCCTATAAGGTTACTCAATGAAAGCTAGGCTAAGCTTGTATCCAGACATTTTGTTTCATTTCACCACCAAGGAGAGCTTGTGGGGGATTTTAAGTCAAACATTCTCTGTTTCATATTCTCGCGAAAAAATAGTTGGAGGAAAGAGATCTACAGAATTTTATGCACCTATGGTTTCGTTTTGTGACTTAAAAGTATCCGAACTAAAAGATCATATGAAAAAATATGGGAATTATGGCATCGGCTTAACAAAAAATTGGGCAAACAAGAAGGGATTGAATCCTGTTTTTTACGTCAATAAACATAGTCCATTTACGAGTAATTTTATTAGGGCAGTGGAAGATCTTAAAAAACACATAGAACATGTTCCAGGAATTCTTGGCAGAGCTATGGCCGAAGGAACATATGATAACATATTAACAACTTACAGCTATATCAAAAACTATGAAGGGGACTTGGAGCGGAGAAATGGAACAAAAACTAGAAATTATAGGTTCGCAGATGAGAGAGAATGGAGATTTATCCCACCAATTGATTCTGAAATTCCACCCTTTCTCACTCCAAATAAAATCAGAACGGATGAAGACAAAGAACATTACAACAATTTGGCATCAGCCATAAAATTAAGATTTGCTCCCGAAGACATCAAATACCTCATTATTGAAACAGATGAAGAAATAATGGAGCTTATCCACCACCTTGATGATGCTAAAATGCACTTTCCTGATGAAACGAAAAGACGTTTAATGAGCAGAATACTTACTGCTGAACAAATAAATAAAGACATATAGCGTATAATCGGGTAGCCGGGGGAGAGAAACCCCCGGCTACCCGATTGGACAAGCCCGGTAGTCATATACAGAAAAGACCCTTTTTCGTTCCGAGGGGGTCGGATCAAGAGGCGGGGCGACAGAGGGCAGGTTGCTGGCCCTGCGATGTTCTTTGAAAAGGATTTTCGTGCTGTATCATGCTGTTTTGCGCTGTTTCCGGCATTTTCTGGCGCAGGAGTCCTGTTCCGGTGCAATCCGGCTTGGGTCTCGGCAATGTCACAGCCTCCGTTTACATACCCGATGCCTCCGGCAAGTCTATTGCCGTACCGGAGCGGCCATGGCCGGTGGCCAACTGGAGCCACCTTTTGCCCATCAAAGTGTACCTTTCTTTACACATCAAAAAAACCTCAAAACTGCTGTCCAACAAAGTTGGATTTGATATTTATCGACACTTGTCCAGAAATACTTTATGCTTATTTTGACAAGTTGATATATTCAAAGGAGGGGTTATGGCTACTGGGCACAAAGTTGGGTACATCCGAGTAAGTTCTTTCTCGCAAAGCGCAGATCGCCAGTTAGATGGCTTTATTCTTGATAAAAGTTTTGAGGAGAAGGCATCTGCCGGGGATGCCAAAAGGCCTGTGTTAGCTGATTGCCTTGACTATCTACGTGATGGCGATGAACTGCATGTCCACAGCATTGACAGACTCGCCAGAAACTTGATGGATCTCCAACAGGAGTTTAACCGCCGAGACGATTTTTGCGAGAAAAACGTTATAATAACAATAAGTTAGCCAAGATCCCCCCGTAAGACCCCTTAATTTCCCTCTCTTTTTATCATTTTTTCATCGAAATTTTCATGTGATATGCACTTTTTTCTTGACTTTGTGAGCCCCTACTAATTTAATATGAGTATGGCGCACATCCACAAGAAAATGAAAAAGGGACGACCCTACTACTATATCAGGGAAACTGCCAGGGTCGAGGGCAAGCCCAAGGTCGTCAACCAGGTTTACCTTGGCTCGATTGAACGTATCCTTGAGCTTGCCACCGCCAAGGAACAGAAGATTTCCACGATCCAGGCCCAGGAGTTCGGCGCGCTCTGGCTTGCCAATCTGATCGACGGTCAAATCGATGTTGCCGGCATTATCGATGGTGTTGTTCCCAAGAGTGAGCAGGAAAGCGGACCGTCAGTGGGAGAATATTTTCTCTACGCCGTCCTGAATCGAATGGTCGATGCCCGTTCCAAGAGGGCGCTGCCGGAATGGTATGGGTCCAGTGCCATCCAGCAGATCCGGCCGGTTGACACCAAGTCTCTCACCTCGCAGCGCTTCTGGAAAAAATGGAACCGGGTCGATGGAAGCCAGCTTGAACAGATTGCCGCCAGGTTTTTTCAGAAGGTGGCTGCCATGGAACCCGGGGCATCCGACTGCTTCATGTTTGACACGACCAATTATTTCACCTTCATGGCCAGCGATACCGAATCAGATCTGGCGCAGCGGGGAAAGAACAAGGAGGGCCGTGACTGGCTGCGGCAGGTTGGGGTCGCCCTGCTGGTTGCCCGCGATACCAGACTACCGGTCTTCTACCGGGAATATGAGGGGAACCGGCATGATTCCAAACTGTTTCTGCGGGTTATGCAGGAGCTGTTTGCCACCATGGATGCGGTCGGTGACGGCAGCGGCGAACTGACCCTGGTTTTTGACAAGGGCATGAACGCGGAAGACAACTTTACCCTGATCGACGGGAACCCGCGGCTGCATTTCGTTACCACCTATTCCACCTATTATGCCGAGGAGCTGATCCATATTGACGGGCAGAGGTTCCAGGTGGTTGACACGGTCAACAACCGGCGCCTTCGCGACCAGGGGCGGCCTGACGACCAGCTGACCGCCTGGCGCACTGTGGGCAAATACTGGGGCAAGGAACGAACCGTGGTCGTGACCTACAATCCCTTGACCGCCACCAAGCAGCGGTATGCTTTTGAAAAAAAACTCCTGCGGCTGCAAGAGGAACTCTACCTGATGCGCAGCAACGTTCTGGCCCGGAACAGGGGGTGGCGAAACAAAGCGCAGGTGGAGGAGCGATACAAGGACGCCTGCCTGCAGCTCCATCTGCCGACTGATCTCTACACAATAGAGCTATATGACGATGATGGCCGGCTGCGCATGAACTTCCACAAAAATCATTACCGGATCAACCGCCATATTGACCGGTTCGGCAAAAACATCCTTATCACCGACAATATGACCTGGCCGACGGATGAAATAGTACGGGCCAGTTTGGACAGATACGTTGTTGAAAACAATTTCCGGCAGAGCAAGGATGACGATCTGGTCAGCCTGATGCCACTTCGGCACTGGACAGATGACAAGATCCGCTGTCACATCTTCTCATGTATTGTTGCCCTGACCTATCTGCGGATGATCGAGTTGCGGCTGAGGCGAGCCGGGCTGGAAATGAGCGCCGGGGAGACCATGGACGAGATGCACCGCTTGCACTCCTGTCTCATTTGGCAGCAGAAGAACAAGAAACCGGAACGGATGATCGAAAAACCAGGCGACAAGCAAGACGCCATTCTCAAGGCGTTCGGCTACAAGGTAGTCGATGGGGTCTTACAGAAATTTTCCAGTTAACCCAATGTTATTCCGTTATATTGTTGTCCTGACAAGGTGTTAGCGGTTAAACTCCTGTCCAAGGAATCGTCAACTCCCTGAACGAGAAGGGGGTTTCTGTCCATTTCCACAAAGAGAATCTAATCTTCACAGGAAGCAATGATAACCCCATGAACAAGCTTATGCTTCAAATGATGGGAGCGTTTGCAGAATTTGAGCGTTCTCTGATCAGGGAACGCCAGAAGGAAGGTATCGCCAAGGCGAAGAAAATGGGGAAGCAAATCGGCAGGAAACGTGTCCTTGATAATGATCAGATTGAGGAGATTAAGTTTAAGATTGCTGGGGGTGAAGCAAAATCTACACTGGCAAAGGAGTATGGCATTAGTCGTCAGACTTTGTATTCAGCCCTCGCGGTGTAAGAATGACCTTGGCTGTCCATCCATTTACCGCAATATCTTGCATACTCCCGGATCACTTTCATGCAGCTGACCCGGGAACGCAAAACTGCTAACAACTTATTTTTTCTTCTTAGTTCTTGCGACAATGGCTTTTTTAAGGTTCTCAGGTATCCCTCTTTTCTTGCCTGATGCAGAGCGCCGCTCAGATAATACTTTGGCGCACAACGGCTGGCGCATAGAAAAACAATATTTTTTCCTATACTCCTTCGGTGTCAATTCGTGGCTTGAAAGATGCTTCGGTGAAAGCATCTTGAAGGTCTGGCCGCATTCAAGACATACAACCTGATTCTTCTGGATTGATTTCTCAGGAGACATAGCTGGTTTGGCTTCAGCCTGTCCAGGCGTGCCACCGCAAGTTTCAGCATTCTGGAGACCTTTCAGGAGCATAAATGTTTCGTTCAGGGCAGCTTTGATGTGCTCCGGTGACATGTCCTTGGTGCCGATTTGAGCTTGCACCAATTCTGCAGTTAATTCTACAAGTGACTTACTCATCATCTTTTCTCCTTATAATTATTCTTGCCTATGAAGATGAAACTTTATCATGAATATATACACAGAAATAAAATGGTTTGTAAAGAAATATGTTGGTACGATCTTTAGTGTAAAGTAATAGAGCACCTGCTATATGGAGTAGCAGAAGTCAAATTATGGCTATGAAGAGATATCAACAGGTACAAGATAAATATAAAATATTTATTAATGTCAAACAGGAAATTATCTTCTTCCTATGGCATGTTTAACATTGTTGCAATAATCAACAACAAATTGATTTAAGCTATATTTTTCTATATAACGTGTATCAGTATATAGGTTTGGCGTGGTTGTTAGCTCTTTGTCATTGCTATATTGTAACAATTTATTGTCTGAATAATTTGAGTATAAAAAGTATCCACCTTTGCATTCTGCATCTTCAAACTCACCCTTTTTTCCGCTTACGCATGTTATATATATTCTCGTAGCCTTTTGAATATATTGTGTTGGGCTTAATTTTATCTCTCTTGTACTTGTGACGGTATAATTTTTTTCGGTCGAGGCAGAGCCTGCCGCAACCAATTTAACCCCGTGCTTTGGGCAGAAAGCAAAAGTACCTGGAAATATTTCTCCGTCATTCGGGCAAGTCATTGTGCCCGTGGAAGATGGACTCTGGGCTCCAGTGCCGCTACCGGCTGGACTACTAGCAATGGCATCGTTATTGGAACTGCTTGAAGGTCTGCTCCCAAATTCATCATTAATATGCCCCTTCATATTATCCCGATGTCCCTGAGAGCTCTCCTCAGTCATGGAATGAGAGAACTTAGCCGCTTCCTTGGCGGCACCCCTGGCGTTCTCGCTAGCATTCGGGTCGACGGAATCAATGACCTTGTCCATTGGGTTATCAACGATGCCAGCACCGTTACATATGCTTGTGAGTGCTGTTATGGAGAATGCGACAATTATTGCCGAGACAATACGTTTCATTTAGACCTTCTTGTTTATATAATTAAAATTTTACACGCCGAGCTACTGTTATTCACAAAAAATAGTCATTTGTTCAAACACAGAAACCTCAGGGACATAAAAATAGCGAGCATCTCCTTCATTTACTATTTGCATGTCTTCGGAAAATATTTGATTTAAGCTATCTTCATTAAATCCTTCGCGGGTGACAGATTTTTTGCCATTTTTTAATTTTATTTCTCGAAACATCGCTTTTCTACCATTGTTACATTCTATGTAATATTTTTTATGCCAATCCCACAACTTATTTACAGCTGATAAAGGACCCTTAGAGGTGGTCCCCAAAATTCGGACAGTGTTGTAAGGTGGATAGCCACTCACTGACGAAGGAGGAACACCTCTCTGTTCAGCCCGCCTGATATTCAACCCGATGTTTCTCCGCAGATTTTACTGGGGGAAAAATTATGAGACAGCAGTGATATGAAATTAACCGCCACTATAGTCGGAGTTTATAGCCTGAGTACGGATAACAGTATGATTCCACTCAGCCGCTGTGTATAGAAAAATATTATGACTGTAGGCTAAGCAGTATATGTCACCTAACAAAAAACAATGCAGCACCTGAGGTAGGCGTACCGTCACCACACTTATCTAAACTTTGACCTTTATAAAAACCTATACTTTGTATTTTATGGCGCCCATTGGTGCAGTAAATATAAAAAAGGGAACTTTGTCTTTTGATTGGAGGAGATTTGTAAAATAATGTATTAAAAACTAATTCGTAGTCATCATTTGATAATTTTGATAATTCATCAGCGAGGCGTTGTAATGATTCCAAATCTTTCTCGCGAGGTAACCTCCAGCCAGTATATCTGTTCAGCCTAAAATTTTTCGCCATTGATTCGAGCTGAGCGAAACTTTTATCTTGTGAATTAACATCATATTCAACCTGACGCGAGAAGTTCAACTCATAATAAGATCCTTTTTTATCTTTCAAAATATTTCCATCTGGGAGTTTCAAAATTTCAAAACCAGCTTTAGCAACTACCTGTGCAGACAATTCTTGTATTTTTCGATTCTTTTCGCCAATATCTTGTGTAGTACCTTCAATCATATTAAATAACAAATGAGAACGTTGCTGATCAGAAACAACTACAGTGTGTTTTAATTTTTTCCCAACACCCTCTGACACAACTTCGTATTTACCAATTGGCAATTCTAATTGTAGCTCATCCTTTGTTTTAGATATAACCTTATCATTAATATAAATTGTGGCATCGATTGGTAGTGTTTGAATTACTAACTCACCAATTTTATTTACAAACTCATTGACTGCAATAACCTCCACCTTTCCTGATGTTACAATAATGTTAAAGTCCTGAGGTTTTAAATTGTTGAATTTCGCAGAAATTTTGTGTGGACCAGGGGGAATATTTTGGATCACCATTCCATTAAGCTCTTTCGTGGTAAGGCCTTGGGCCTTACCATCTAAATATATTTCAACACCAGGCATACTTTTTATTTGAATGTATCCATCTGCAGAAAAGCAATTCGTTGACAAAGAAAATGCTATAAAAAATAGCCAAATAAATTTTAACATAACAACCTCATTCAAATGTAGAATATATATTTATTACGTTATCTGTACAGTCCTTTCGCATTTTACACAATAAAACTTATTGCCTTAGGATTATTGCTAATGCTAAGCCGCAACAAATTTTTCGTCTCAATAGCAAAAATATGTAAAACTCATACACCAAAAAATCTATCATATAGCTAATTAATTATTCCGGTGATAAATAAATAGTTATATCTCCAGCTGGATTTGAATACGAAAGCGTAGTTTCACCACTCCCATCAGAAAAACCAGATACATTAGTTACATTTGCTGTTACTTTAAATGTTTTCCCTTGAGAAACAGAGCGACCACAATGACCTTTTCCACTAGTATAACCAGTATTTGTGAGTACGGGATCAGATGACACTTCAGTGCTATCCAGAATAATTTCACCATTAGAATTAGTTGTATGAGTAGCAGATTGGCCACGAAAATTTGTAACTAATACTTTGATTCCCGAAATCCCACCTGAATCCGTAGATCTTTTTATGGCTATACTAACTTTAGCACAAGGATCAGGATCTTTTGCTTGAACTGAACTTAGTAAGTTTAAGATGCTTATTAAAACTACTACAAAAATAAAAAATATTTTATTTCTCATTGTAAAATCCTTAACAAGGTTTAAATATGCTGGAAAATTAATCAAGATCAATTGCTGTTGATAACAGCGAAAATATACAAATTTTGAACTATTATCACTCAGAATAACTAGCGTACATTACATCATAAAATGATGTTCCGTTAATATCTATCTGTCTTTTTTGGATTAAAGGTAAATTTAGCCGGTAGTCTTTTGATCTTGATACATCTCCAGACTTATAAGTCGCGCCGACTACATTGATAACTTTCGGACTTCCAGGATGGACTACATTAATGATGTATACATATTTACCGTCTATTTCGACCGGTTCGCTAGCTTTTACTTTAAATTTACCATTAGGATTCCATTTAGAACTCCTGACCCCATCAACTTCTTCCAAAAAAACATACGCGGCTTTTTCCAAAAGCCTCACCTGAACAACAATCTCAGATGCTGCATAGGTTAAATTGGAATTAACAATCAATAATAAAACTAAAAAAAATTGTATAATTTTTACCATATATTTATTCCTATAAAATTATTTTATGATTAGCTTCAAGCTTCATCCTGTCTATATAATGAATAAAAACAAGTAAAATATACATTCAAACTTTTATATTTTTAGTCGAAATAAAATTTTTAAAGTAAGCGCACCTCTACCATAGTAATATTTTTTAATTACGGATTGTCAATTTCGCTGAAGCTTTATTTTATTAATTTGTCCATTAAATGGAATATTTAATGTAGGAATTTTTTGGTAACCTTGAGCTTCAACATCACACAACGCCATACCTTTTTTCAGGTCCTCATTATGAAACCATATTGAATATAACTTGCCTTCTTTATTTCTTTCTTCAGCATCAATTCTAGTTTGACCATCGTAGGAATTGCACCATACCTCAGCATTATCTATTGAATCGCCAGTACTACTATCCGATACATCAAATAAAGCTTGCGAAGCGCTCATGCCAGCAAAAGAAATTTCAAAGTATAACCCAAATAATAATGCGATCATTATTGAAATCATATTTTTTTTTTTCATGGTACCCTCCTTGAAAAGTGGTTTAATAAGCCCTAAAATCATGGGCGAAATGGTAATTAATCGTCTTTTCATGTGTGATAGTAAAATAGTCCCCCGACCCGAATTTCATTTTTTACTTATATCCCTTATAGGCAAAAAATCAATTTTTTTTATCAGTCGTCTATATGTTTGTGGGGGTGTAAAAAGTCAGTAGATATTATGCCCCTGACTACGCTTCTATGAAGGCTCCTTGAAGTCGGTTTCGAAAATTTTTGATTCCCATTGTCCGGACCTGTAATCTACCCAGTAGAAGCGCCTTGTCAGACCCTCCGCTGCTTTCTGGAAAATTTTTGCATTGTCAGTGCTGCCACTTTCAATTGTGATGGTATTCTCTATGCGCCAAGTTTTATCAAGGTCGGTATAAAAAATTTTCGCGCCTTCAATTTCCCATGAAGCGATACTGGTATAGAGCATATAGTGCTTATCGCCCGTAAGATAAGAAACATTCATCAGCCTTTTCACCTTGTTGACTTCGTTCATGATGACGGCAGGAGGGTGACCGTTTTTGGAGATCTCCTGGTCAATATATGTAATGACGGGAGCCAGGGCCTCTTTGGTGATTTTTTCCGCCCGCTTATTTGCCTGATCGTTCACTTCCGCAAAGAGCAGCAATGGGAGAACAACGCTCAGCACCCATTTCCCTGCCCCTGCCAGGAGACGGAGCCATCTGGTTCTGATCAGGTAGGTTTGTGGAATGGCAAGGGACATATTGATGAAAACGGCTGATGACACCAGCATGGGTAAAAGGAGCATTGTCCTTGGTCCCCACAAAGGGTTGAACCATATCATATAATAAGTAATCCAGAGGCTGAATATCAAACTTGCCGAAGCATGGACGGCACAGATTATCCGCCCGACGGTCCAGAGCTTTCTCCGTATTTCCGCCCCTTGCTCCTGGGATGTAGCGTCATTAATGATCGTTATCCTGTACACGGTAGTCAAAAGTGCAGCGGAGGACCTCTTCAAGGCTTGTCATGCCGTCAAGTGCCTTACTTATCCCAGCTTGCCGAAGCGAGGCCATTCTGTCTTTGAAGGCGGCAGCCCTTAGGTCTTCCTCCGATGCCCGGCTTCTGATGGCCCGGGCAACGTTACTTCGCATCTCCATTAGTTCAAAGATGCCAATCCGGCCGCTATAGCCAAGGCCACTGCATTGCGGACAGCCACGGGCAATAAAGAGTTGCCGCCGCTGAGCAACCTGTTCCGTGGTAAAGCCAGATCGGTGCAGGTCCTCGGGGTCATGCGCGGCCGGTTCTTTGCAAATCGGGCAAAGGCGACGCACCAGCCGTTGTGACAGAATGGTATTCACCGTACTGGTCAACAGGGAGGGTTCAAGTCCCAGGTTCAGGAGCCTGGTGACGGCCAAAACACAATCATCCGCGTACATGCCCGCCAGGACCAGTTTTCCCCTCGTTACGGCCTTAGCAGCTAAGGAAACCGTTTCCGCATCACGCAGATCGCTGATCATGATTACGTCCGCGTCTACATCAGGCTGCAGAAATGTCCTCATGGCCGCGGCAAAGGTCAGGCCTACCTCGTGCCGGAAGGCCATTTGCTGTATTCCCAGCAGGGGTACTTCGACAGGGTCCTCCACAGTAACAATTTTTTGGGTTTCCGGGTTGAGGGACGCCAGGGCAGAATACAGGGTGGTGGTTTTTCCCGAATCGGCCAGCCCGCTGCACAAGAGCAGTCCATGCGCCCGGGAGAGATTATTTTTGAATATAGCTGATTCCCGCTCCCCCATGCCGAGATCATTGAGCGCCCTGCTCGAAGAATCTTTATTGAGAATGCGGACCGCCGCACCTTCGCCGGCAAGATACGGAATGGAATGGACCCGGAAATCAACTGTCTTGCCTGTACGGACTTCCATATTGAGCCTGCCGCTTTGCGGGACCCTGCGCTCGGTGATGTTCAGCCCCGCCAGAATCTTCAACCGGGTGACAAGCCCATCTCTTGTTTCCGCGGGCAGCTCCACGGGCTTGGCCAGGACACCGTCCTTGCGCAGCCGAATTTGGATTTTTTCGGAAAGCGGTTCAATATGGATGTGACTGGCGCCTTCCTGCACCGCCTTAGTCAGGATATCGTTCACCAGGTTGATGATCTGCCCGTCGTTGGCCGAGCAGTCACGCTGGGCCTGATTCTCGCCTTCCATTTTTCCTGTACCCTTGCCGTTCCCGGCCGCCGGTATTGAAGTCAACTCGCCCACCTCCTTCTGCTCATCGAGACCTTCGAGTTCATAAGGGTTTCCTGCATCTGTTGCAGCTCAAGACGTATCGTGTCGTACAGTTCGTCGGCCCATGCCGGTTTGTTCCTGACCTCCCGTTGTTCGCTTGATGTCAGGTCGTACGGGGTGATGATCACCTCGACATTGTCCTTGCCGGCCAGGGCGGTCAGCACGAACAACTCTTCGATATTCCTGTCGCCGATGGGGATGCAGCCGATGGTCACATCGCTGCCGTGAATGAAGATGTCGCCCCCGATGCGGGACCTGTGGTCTCGTTTGGCCATTTCCTGGTCAAATTGGTTGGGGTAGTTCAGTTTCATTGACAGGTGATAACTGCTGTTGGGGTTCAGGTATTCGATGCCATATATTCCTTCCGGTATCTGGCCGTCCCCCTCCTTGAGCTTCGGGCCGAGCGCGCCGCTGGATGCGGTGAACGGGTACTCCTTTATCCTGGCCCAGCCGTTTTCCTTTGCCACATAAAGGCTGAGTATTCGTGCTGACTTGTTTGCTACCAGCCTGAGGCGTTCAGGCGGATAGGCAATGTTCTGCTGTTGAAACAGGGGGGACAGCGCGGATCGGACATTCACGCTGTATGTTGCAACGATATCATCCACCGTTTTGGGGTGGAAATTGGGCGGCCACCCGTATTTCTTCACCACAAGCAGTGCCAGAATAATGACAAGGTAGACCGGAATCCGGTATTTCATACGATCTCCTTCCTCATTTTCTGAATTTGCCTTATCTGTTCTTCAAAAACTTTGCCAGGGACAAGGGCAGCAGACCAGCGCAAGCAGACTACCGCTTTGTCACCCCCAGATTTCTACCAACCATATTTGTTTTAGTGTGATTATTCCGGTCGGGTCTCCGTAGTATTCTATTTCACCATCTTGGAGTATTTTTTTGGGCCTAATTATTTTGGCTGCGTCTCCGTAGTATTCTATTTCGCCGTTTGGGAATATTTTTTTGGGTGTGACTATTTTGGTTGGGTCTCCGTAGTATTCTATTTCGCCGTTTGGGAGTATTTTTTTTGGCATGATACTTTTGGTTGGGTCTCCGTAGTATTCTATTTCACCGTTTGGGAGTAATTTTTTTGGTGTGATTATTCCGGTCGGGTCTCCGTAGTAGTCTATTGAGCCGATTTCTCGTATTTTCATTGGTGTGATTATTTTTGTTGGATTGCCGTAATAAATAATTTTATAAGAACGGTTAAGGCTAAATCGATTATGATGAAACTGTAATAAAACAGAAATGGTTGAATAATAACTATCTAAACTCATTTGCTCTAAAACTTCTTCTTCTGGAACTGGATCTTCTTCGTTCCAGCTTTCTCTTCTTGCACGCGGCGAAGCTCTTCCTGGCGCACCTCTGCCTTGTGTTGCTCTTCCTTGTGTGACTCTTCCTTGGTTGGCTCTTCCTTGTGTGATCCTTCCTTGGTTAGCTCTTCCTTGCGAGTCATTTTCATCATCATCTATTGCTATTGCTTCCAATGGTTTTAAAAATGGGATCGATGCTACCGCTATACTGCCTGCTAGCCTTGCCCCATTTATAATGAATTCTCTTCTTGTCATGCTTTAGCCTTCAATTTGTGATAAAAGATTCATTGTTATAGGACGATAAAAATACAGGGAAATGCCTCGAATCTCATCTTCCATTCCAGTTATAGAGCGCGTCCAGGCACGAAATCAAGTCGATTCACCATTGTTGCCTGTTGCCTTCCCAGAACAGCCAGTCGGGCATATTTCCCAGATTTTGCCCTGAACCGCATTGTCACGCAGGCTGCTTTTCCCCTATAAAACTATCTTTTTCCCAGTAACCTTCTCTTCGCTCCCCATTAGGCTTTGTCTCTACGCCCCAACCGTGCTTTACGCCATCCTTCCACTCGCCAACATAGGTTGTGCCATCGGGCAAGGTTGATGTCCCCTGTCCTTCCGATTTAAAATCCTTCCATTCGCCAACATACTCTTCAACCTTGGGGTCGTAATATCTGCCATGGCCATTCAGTTTTCCATTCCTCCACTCACCTTCAAACACCCCGCCCTTGGTATCTGTATACACACCGTATCCATGTGGCTTGTCATCCTTGAATTCTCCAACATAATGGGAGCCATCAGCATATATATGGGTGCCATGCCCATTTAATTCTCCTTCTTTCCATTCGCCTGTACTTTTTGAACCATCCGAATACGTATAGGTCCCTTGCCCTTCGGGCAGTATCCCGCCCTTGAATTCACCAACGTATATCGTGCCGTTATATTGAGTCAGTTTGCCTTGCCCATAGGGGTGATCATCCTTCCACTCACCTTCATATTTAACTGAATCAGGTATTGTTAATGTCCCATAACCGTTCCTTTCTCCATCCTTCCATTCACCTTCGTATACTGCTGCGTCATTAGGAAAGATCAGTATGCCTTGTCCGTTATAGTGCCCATCCTTGAGCCCACCTTCATATTTCCTGCCATCAGGAAATTTTAGCCGTACATTCCCGGTCGGCTCTCCATTGTCATATTCAACGGCATGTTCGTTGCCATTTGCAGAGATAACCGTCACATATCCGTGATATTCTCCATCCTTGAATACACCAATAAATTGAGTGCCATCGGGACTATTCATAATTCCCGCCCCATGCGGCTTGTCATCCTTGAACTTGCCGGTATATACTGAGCCATCCGGGAATGTTTTCGTCCCTACTCCATGCGCTACAATATGCTTGACTTCGCCCACGTATGTAGCACCGCTAGGGTAGGTATACTTTCCGTGTCCTTCGGGATATCCATTCTTGATATCACCTTCATATACAATGCCGTCAAGTAACGTAAGAGAACCATGTCCATTCGGCAACCCATCCCTGAATTCACCGACGTACCTCATGCCATCGTCAAATACGTAGGTCCCTTGTCCATTTTCTAACCCATCCTTGAATTCTCCTACATACTCAGTACCGCGAGGACCTATATCTTTTCCCTGGCCGTGTTTTTTACCAGCTTTGAATTCACCAGTATATTCCGTGCCATCAGGAAGGATCAATGTTCCTTTCCCATGGTATTTGCCGTCCTTGAACTCACCTTCATATTTCAGGCCATCGGGCCTGGCATACGTGCCGTGACCATTCTTATGGCCGTCTTTAAATTCGCCTACATAGTTAGTGCCATCCGGGTAGCTCTCTGTGCCGTGTCCATTTGGCAGGTTATTTTTGAATTCGCCCACATATTCGATACCTTCGGGAAAGGTGAGGGTTCCATGCCCGTGGTAGTCTCCCTTCTTCCATTCACCTGTATATTTTCGCCCTGATGAAAAAGCGTACGTCCCGTGTCCGTGAGGGGCTCCATCCTTGAATTCACCTTCATATACCGAGCCATCAGGAGTTGTCATGGTCCCGTATCCGTGTGGGCCATAATCTTTAATTTCGCCAAGATACTTCGCACCATCAGCATATGTTATCGTCCCTGGCCCCTCCAGCACTCCATCCTTGAATACCCCGGAAAATTCATGCCCTTCGGAAAAGGAGACGCTTCCCTGGCCATTCGGTAAATTGTTTTTGAATTCACCAACATGCTTTGTACCGTTCGCGTGTGTCTTGGTTCCATGTCCGTGGTATTTGCCGTTCCTGAACTCACCGATATAGGTTATACCTGCCGGGTGTGTTCTCGTTCCATGACCGTGCGGCTTGCCATTATTGAATTCTCCGACGTATTCTGCGCCATCGGGTTCGGTTAAGGTTGCATGTCCCTTTCTCACGCCGTTTTGGAACTCACCGGCATATTTTGTCCCATCAGGGAGAGTATAGGTACCCTGACCATGTGGCTGTCCATCCTCGATTTCACCAACATAGATTGAGCCATCAGGGTATGTTATTTCTTTGGGCATGTTCTTTCCTGAGTGCTGTTTCATATCTTTTTCCGTATATCATCGGCGATAGCAATGAGGTTGTCCCTTGAGAACTGGCTGGGCTCTAACTTTTTTGCCAACAGGATTTCCACCAACTCCATGACGCGGTGGTAGTTTTTCTGCCAGTAATGGAGTTTGATCGCCTCGGTCCAGGCATGGGGTATGAGGTATTGCCAATCGGCCAGCGAGCAGGAGATGAATTTTTCGAATATCGCTGCTGCTGCAGCCATATCGCCGGTGTTGCTGAGCGACAGGGCGTAGTCCGTGGCTATCTGGTAATTCAGGGGATCGCAATCGTGGGCAATGGTAAAGTATTCTCGCGCCCTCTGGTCATCCCCGGCGCGGCCGACAATGATCCCCGCCGCATGGCAGAGACGTTCGAGAAGTGTGCTTATCTCCCCTTTCCGGTCTGCCTGCTGCCGGGTGTAGAGGATACACTCGTCGGCAAGTTTGGTGACGGTCAGGGAATCGTTTGCCAGGGATTCCTCCAGGACTGACATCCTGACAGGGCATGGCTGTTGCGGCAGATCATGCTGCCGGAGAAATTCTTCTCTGAACGCAAAGAAGACAAAGTCGTCCTGTGGTGAATCGCTTTTGCTCTGCTCGTTCATCATAGACTCCCCATATTGTTTCAGGCCCCTGCGAGGCGGTTACAAGCCATCCAGGCTGTAGATTTATCGGATGCCCGGCTCAGTCGCGCTGGGCAGGGACACGGTTTCGACCTCTTTTGATTGCCAGCGGCCCGATGAGTAATCCACCCAGTAGACGCGCTTTGCCAGCCCCGCGGTTGCCTTCTGGAAAAGGACAGCACTGTCAGTTTCTCCGCCTTCAATCGAGATGGTATTTTCATGGCGCCAAACCTTGTCCAAGTCTGAATAATAAATTATTGCGCCCTCAATGTCCAAGGAAGCGACACTGACGGAAACTACATAGTGCCCTGCTCCTGCAAAATAGGTGACATTCTTTACAGCACTATTCACCTTTTCGACTTCGCCCATGATATCGGAAGGAGGATGGCCGTTCCTGGAGATCTCCTTCTCGAGATACGCGATGACCGGTGACAGATTGTCCTTGACGATGTGTATCGTCTGCTTGTTCGCCAGATCGTTCGTTCCGGCAATGACAAGCAACGGGAGGGCAATCGTCAGCATCCATTTCCCTGCCCCGGCAAGGAACCGGAGCCATCTGGCTCTGATCAGATAGCTTTGCGGGATGGCAAGGGACATGTTGACGAATGCCGCGGAAAAGGGGACGGATTTAATTTTGGCGTGATTTCAGGCGAAACAGCAGGCTCGCTGCGGGGCGGGCGGGGATTATAGATTCAGGTGCAGCTCCATAAAAAGCTGTGTGTGAATCCGTGTGTGAAAAGCTTTCCAAAATATGCTTTTCTGTGTGAAATCGGCAAAAATGTGGAAATTTAAAACCCAATAGATTCATTATGTTGGCGCAGCCAGGAGGTTTGTGAAGCTCGGAGAGGTTTGCCTACGAATCCTTTGGCCGGTGTTCGGATCTAAATGTAGATGAATTTATAGAAAAGTTCTATGGCGATCTGACTCAAAAAAATTAGAGTCGTTGGTCACTGGTTGGTCAATAGGGAAAACAATATAATATATCAGTCTGTTAACTGCTAAGGAGCAGGTTCGACTCCCGCCGTCCCTCTTCAGCCAAATAAAGGAATAAACGTCAAAAATACTACGCACAACCTTCCTTGACAGTGACAGCCAGCAGTTGCCCCGCCCTTTTCCAGAAATGGGGTTAACAGCCCAAAGAGGATATGAACCGGATTAATAACAGTTAACGGGCATCGACCAGAAGGCGATATTACTGATATACTACTGATCAAAAGAAGAATGGCGGTTACGAATAACTCGTAACCGCCTGGTATTTCTGGAGCCGATGACCAGACTTGAACTGGTGACCTACTGATTACGAATTATAATCTGATTACCACTAAAGTTCAGCTTCATTTTTTTGTGAGGGGGTAGTCACTCTGTGAGTACCCAGGCATGGGATAATCTTCCTATACAATATAAGGAGGTTATGCCATGCCCAAAAACAAGATCCAATTTCAACGAGGTTTGAGTTTGCAACGCTTTCAGCAATTATACGGCACATCCGCTCAATGCCAGGAAGTATTGCTCAAAAAACGCTGGCCTTCTGGTTTTGTTTGTCCTCAATGCAACCATACCCTGTATTACAAGTTGGCCACCAGGCCACTCTACCAGTGTCAACGATGCCGATGCCAAACCTCTCTGACCAGCGGCACGATTTTTGATTCCAGCAAACTGCCTCTCACGATCTGGTTTCTTGCGATCTACCTGATCAGCCAGTCAAAAGACGGCCTTTCTTCTCTTAATCTTGCCCGCATTCTTGGCGTATCAGCCAATGCTGGCCTGCGTCTCAAACATAAACTCCAGCAGGTCATGAAGAATGAGGATGACCGCCTGCAACTCTCGGGCATCGTTCAGGTAGATGATGCCTATTGGGGTGGCAAAAAGCACGACGGCAAACGAGGCCGTGGCGCATCTGGTAAAACTCCATTTCTTGCTGCAGTCTCAACTAACTGCAAAGGCCATCCCATTCATATGCGACTGAGCAGAGTGCGATCATTTACCTCTGCCGAGGTGAGTCGCTGGTCTGCAAAACACCTGCAGACTTCCACTCTTGTTGTCTCTGACGGGCTCCATTGCTTCTCCGGTATTGCCCAGTCAGGCTTCCTGCATGAAACCATTATCACAGGTGGCGGATATGAAAGTATGCAGATCAAGGTATTTTCCTGGGTCAACACCATGCTTGGCAATGTGAAGAAATCGATCCATGGCACTTATCATTCCGTGAGCAGAAAACATTTGCCTCGGTATCTTGCAGAGTTTTGTTTTCGGTTTAACAGGCGGTTCAATCTCGGCTTTATGGTCGGAGCCCTGGTCAAAGCCTCTGCTCATTCCAAACCCATTCCTCAGCATAAACTTAAACTTGCTGAGATATGGTGGTAATCAGAAATTATAATGACCACTGAGATTCTCTTGTACCAACCTGATTTCATGTGTTATTATTAAAATAGATTGTATATTCGGAATGCTATTTCTATTATACCGGGGCCTATAAAGTTATTCAGGCAGGAAAAAATGACCATCGCACAAGAGAGTGAAACCATTCTTTGCCCCCATTGCGGGGCGAGGTTGGATATCGACGAAGAGCTGTGCTGGGCCTGCGGGAAGTTGATGATTGCATACGCGGCCCCGAGGATTTCGTTCATGGCTGTTTTCTTTGGAGTGATTTGTTCTTGGTTCCGGGAAGCATTACACCACCCCGATGCAAACAAGTCGGAAATTGGTGAGATCAACCCGGCAACAAGTTTGCCTGTTGTGGGCAGACAGGGGGGCCTCGGAGGCGTTGATATTGCGGGCAACGCTTACGGAGCGGATTTCGAGTAACCTGTATTGCTGCTTCGGCTACTCTGAGTTCTTCTTTTCTATTTTTTCAGTGTTTCCAAGGGTTGAATATCCTCCCTGTACGGGTCCTGGTTCCGGCAAGGTAACCGCTTCGGCAACATCCGGGGTTGTGTAATAAACCGATTCGTTGTCCAACCGGTCCGGCTGGCTGTCCACCAGTCCCTTGAATACGGAGCCTGTGGCTTCCGAGGCCATGCCGGCAGCAGTTGTACGAATACGGCCTTCCCCTGACTCTTCCACGCTGTTGAATTGCCGTACTCGGTCAGCGCCCCGCATAGCCATTTCTCCGGTTGGCTCACTCATCATGCTATCGCTCTTCGGCGTGGCAAAACTGTCCTGGCGGATACCCGAAGTCAAGGTATCCGCCGTTACCGCTGCCTGATTTACTCTGCCAGACTGATCTGCCATTCCTTCCTGTATCCTGCCTCTTGTTAGATAAATGGTACTGTGAACATCATCGGCGGTAGTACCCCACCCAAAGCCGCCGCCGCTGACAAAGCCTTGGACGATATCGTGCATGTTGGTAACGCCTTGGCTCCCCTGCTGGGTGAGGAATTCGTTAAAGTCGCTGATGGTACGACGGATATTTTCCGGTGATTCATCCCCGTATCGTTCCCTTGCATAGTTCCTGACCAGGGCAGTGGTCAGATCGGCGCCGTAGGATTCGGTCGCTGACTCGATGTGTTTTGCATCTCTGAGGAAGGAATAGGCTTCGGACGCACCAATTTTTTTCGCCAGTTGCGTTGCATAGTCCAAACTGCTGGAATCCTGCAGGGTTTCCCTGAACGCCTCAGCTCGAACCCGGACCTGGTCTCTCGCAAATGCCCGTGCGGTATCCTCGGAAATATTAAAATCAACCTTCTCGCCATCCTTTCCAGCTACCGTTATTGTCCCACTGCCACTGACACTGAGTATCTTGTCAAATCGTGCACCCATGGCGGTATTGAACGCATTCTGCGTATTCTGGTCCATGGTATGGACAAAACTCGACTGGTCATGAATTGCCCGTTTCCAGTTCTCCGTAATCCGGTTGTTGAGGGTATTGCTGAAGGACTGGGCTTCGCTGCTGCTGAGACTGTCCTTCTGGATCTGCTGCCAGGCCGTGTTCCAGTTGGTGTCGGTGCCCATTCTATTTGATGCAGCCGCGATCATCTGGTGCTGAGCCATGGCGCCGACCTTT
>QZIR01000005.1 GCA_003604975.1 Desulforudis sp.
TAAAGCCCAGGCCCGTCGTCGTGAACTTAAACAATGGAAGAGGGTCAGGAGTTGCGTAGGGAACGAACCAACCTTCCCAGGTTCGACGAGGCCTGGCGGAGATCGGTCGACAGGTTGGCTTCCAGCTTCTTCAGCTGCCCGATGGTATAGAGGCGCTCTTCCTGCCGGTCCGCAAGGTAAAACAGCAACCTGGGACTTACACCGTCGGGCAGATCCTCAAGGTAGGGTTTAAAGTTGATCTCGTCCGCTTCGATTTCCCGGACAATGGCCTTGATGCTGGCCAGTTGACAGACAATGTTGTGAATAACGGAGAACTCCTGGGTCAGACGATACTGAAGCATGTCCAAAGTTGTCAAACACCTGCCTTGTTAGGGCTTGTCCTTGGTATACTTATCGAAGGCCGGTCCGGTTTCTGAAGTGCCGGCGGTCCTCCAATTTTTTTGTTATGTTCCCTGACATGCTATAATGGGACACAGAGTTCCGGAAGGAAGGGGTGAAGGCTGGGGTGCTGGACCGTCTGACCGCGATGCTGCCCGAGGAAATACTGGTGATGCTCATTGCGGCCATGCCGGTTTCCGAGCTGCGCGGAGCAATCCCCTTTGCGCAGGGGGTCCTGGGGATGCCGTCTGAAACCGCTTTCCTCTGGGCCGTCCTGGGCAATATCCTGCCGGCCGTCCTGCTCCTGAAGTACCTCGGCCTCTTTTCCGAGTTTCTCTCCCGGAACTGTGCCCGCTGTCGGGGCTTCTTTAATTGGCTTTTCGCCCGGACCCGGCGCAAGAGTGAGCCGATTCAGCGTTACGGATACCTGGGCCTTCTGCTGATCGTGGCCATCCCCCTGCCCGCTACCGGGGCCTGGACCGGTTCGATTGCGGCCTGGCTCCTGGGTCTTCCCATCGGTAAGTCGCTGGCCGCGGTGATCGGCGGTATCTTGATTGCCGGGGTACTTGTGAGCCTGGCCGTTAACGGAACCCTGTCGGTATTACGGACCCTTATTTAGGTGTAAGCAGGCGGCGCAGGACCGCCAGGCTCTCCTCTTTCAGAAAGGAGATCTTCCAGAGGGCGATCCCCCCGATCCGGTGCTTCTGGGCAATCCCGACCTTATCCCCCAGCGTGTTCGGCGTTTCGTAGGGCTTGAGAGCCAGAATCCCGAGGATCAGTTTATCTCGTGGCACACCGGACGCCAGCGCCAGGGTGACGGACTGTTCCACCGACGCAGATGGTTCCGGCGTTGGTCCGTAGTGGTAGGCCATCACGACCAGCCCATCGGTAAGACGGCCGATTTTCCGGTAGTCGTAACCGAGAAACCAACCGTTAAGCGGATGGAGGCAGACGTACAGTTTCTTGTTCTGTTTTTCGAGCTTGGCCCGAAGTCTGCCGAGGAACCGGTTGAAGTCCCGGCGAACCCGAACCCGTGATTCTTCCCCGTGGATACTCTTAGATCCCAGTCCCTCGAGGTCGATGTTCACCCCGTCAAACGGTGTGACCTCCCGTTGGATTCCCGCCACGATCCGGTCAGTGATCTTATCGTCGGCCAGGATGGCCTCCAGTTTGGGACCGTCCAGGTAGGCCACCGTCATATCGACCGCAATGCCGCGCCGGCGGCATTCATCGATTACCTTTTCCCACCCCTTGGGACGGTGGGCGTAAGGATTCTGCGTGGTCAGGTTTCCTTCCTCGTCAAAAGAAAACCAGACCACCGGTACGCGCGACAATAACGGGGCCACACCTGCTTGGTCCGTGGTCTGCGGAAACGAGGCCCCGAAAAGCCGTTCCCAGTTTCCCTGCCAGGCGTAAAAACCAAGACATTCCTGCATAAGAATCCCTCCGTGCTCCATCCTATGCAGCAGGCGCCCCCCGGGCCAATAAAAGAGGGGAACGTCTATACGTTCCCCATCTAGTTGCAGTTCAATTGTTTTGGGGCTGACTAAGCCTCGCGGAATTCACCGATCAGCTTCTCAAAGATCTTGCGTACCGGCAGTATTTCCTTGATCTTAAATACGTTCTTTCCCGAGAAAACTACGCCTTCATCGATCTTGCCGAGGCGGCTGTTGTCCAGAGCCTGGATGATGCAGTACTCTTTGGAGCACACCTTCAGGCACTTGCGGCACTCAACCGGTTTTGGGGCCTCATCCCCGGCAATCCTTTCGGAGAAAAGGTTCCGGATTGCCCGGCCGGGCATCCCCACCGGACTCTTGATGATTACCACGTCCTCCTCCCGGGCACTGAGGTAGTGTTGTTTGAAGGCGTCAGAGACAGTGCACTCCTCACTCAGCACGAACCGGGTGGCCATTTGCACCCCGTCGGCCCCGAGGCGTACCATCTCGGCAATATCCCGCCCGTCCACAATGCCACCGGCGGCGATCACCGGAATGTTAACAGTAGCCTTGATTTCCGGTACAATCTCCTTAGTGGAGCGATCCGTTCCCAGGTGTCCCCCGGCCTCAAACCCCTCCGCCACAACCGCCGAGGCGCCCTGCTTTTCGGCTAGCTTAGCAAGGCGGGCGGAGGAGACGATCGTCACGATGGGCGTCCCGGCTTCCTTACCCCAGGCAAAAATATCCCGAGAGAAACCGGCGCCCGTAAAGATCACGTCGATTTTCTCCTGAATGGCGACGGCAACCATTTCCGCAAAATCGCGAATGGCAAACATGATATTCACACCAATAATCCCGTCCTTGGATAGCCGCTTGGCCTTTCGGATTTCTTCACGCAGCTCGTCGTAGGGCAGGCCGGTGGCGCCGATAATCCCGATACCACCCGCATTGGCAACGGCGGCAGCCAGGGGGGCGGTGGAAACCCGCAGCGCCATGCCACCCTGGATAATCGGGTACTTCGGTTTCAGGTGTCCGATGCGTAGGTCTGGAAATTGCAATCCGTATGCTCCTTCCGGAATATGATCATCTATCCTATTAAAGCAGATTATAGTTCGTTTTACAAATATCTTTTTCCAGAATGCGCAGAAATCAACGGTCTGTAAATCGATATGGTCTTATGGTAAATTACTCTTAAGGGAAAGAGGAGGGGTGGTAGGGTGTACTTCAGCATCGTTCTGTTCATTCTGGCGATCGCTGGTTTGGTTGCCTCCTGGCGCCGGGACCGGAAAAGGACCCGTCAGGCCCTCAAGATTACCTACAAGGGATTGGGCAATATGCTCCCGCTCATGCTGGGGGTCATCTTCCTCCGATCATCATCACCGGTTATTTGACCGAGTATCTGCTGGCTCGGAGCTCCGGACTGCCGCAGACGGACGATCAACCCCGGTCTGCGGATTCTCCCAACGCGGCCGACGTTTCTTAGCCGGGAATCAATCGGGTATGTTTCCGGAAGCCGGACCCCGAAACCGGCTGCTCCGGATGTACAAATCGCGCTGCGGGAAGGGGATCTCGATTCCTTCGCGGTCAAAGGCGTCGTTGATGTCCATGTTGATGCTGTCCGTGGCCCGTGTCCGGTCACGGGCGTCGTCAATCCAGCAGCGGATCAGCAGGTTCAGTGAGGACTCACCGAAGTCGGTAAAGTAGACCACCGGAGGCGGATCCTGCAGCACATAGGAATTCTTCTCTAGGACATCGGACAGGATTGCCTTCACCCGGTGCAGGTCGCTGCCGTAGGCCACACCGACGGCAATGCGTAGGCGCATCCGGCTGTCGGTAAAAATGTGGTTAATCACCTGGCTGTTCGCCAGTTCCATATTCGGGATCACCACCAGCAGGTTCTCGCGGGTCATGATCCTGGTGGACCGGATGCCAATCTGCAGCACGTCCCCCCGCACCCCCGAACTCAGTTCGATACGGTCGCCCTCCCGGAAGGGACGGTCAGCCAGCAGCATAAATCCGGCCAGCATGTTACTTAGGGTTTCCTTCGCGGCCAGGGCGATGGCCAGAGAGGCTACGCCGGCGGTGGCAATCAGGCCGGTGACCTCAACACCGAAATGCCCCAGGATGATGGTAACCGCCATAAAGTAGATGACCACGCTCAGTATCTTACGGATGAGCGGCAGGAAGACCTCGTCCATGTTGGACTCGGTGCGGTGGGCGATGTTGGTCATATACCAGTCGGTGATGGTGCTGACCACGGCGTTGAGCCAGAGCGCTGCGGCCAGGGCGCCGACCATAAAGCTAGCGTATTCGAACCAACTGAAGACCGGTGAGCCGACCCACTGGGGGAAGCGGGCAAGACGATCCGCGGCCACCTGCAGCGTCAGGATGAAAACCAGGAGCATGATCGGCTTGGTGGAGATGGTGACCAGTCGAGCGTTTAGGTCCCGCCCCGCCTTTTTCGCGATCCGGCCCAGGATAAAGGACCAGGCTTGGCTGGCCAGCCAGGCTAGGAAACCCGCGGCCAGAATGTGTACTAATACGATAATTATTAGTTCTAACTCGATCTGGGTCATATTCAGGGTCATTCATCCCGGCCTGTCGGCCTTACCCCCTTTCATCCATGTTTTCAACAAGTTCCGCAGAAGGCGGGGAAAACCCTCTTCGGGGTGTTCCTTTTGGTGGAAATTTACTGTGGTCGGGGCAGGAACGGAGCCATAAAATCGCGAATTAAGCCTGCGGAGGCGGATCGTCACGTTGAGGACGGAACACGTGGGACTGACCAGAATGGAGCGGCGCATGCTCCGGCAGAACCGGCGCATGCGCAAGCTGTTGGCGTATTTGTACATGTTCATGGCGATTATGCTGGTGTCCGGTCTTCTATGGTTTATCTACCCGCAGATACAGGAGGTACGGAACAGCCCACAGGGGGCTACAGGCTGTGTGCTCGTCGCCACACACATATCGCCCGGCTCCGATGTGATTCCGTTCACCTAGTTACCTCACGTCATCCAGACCGGCAAACCGGTAACCCTGTGCTTTTAAATCCTTGATGATTCGGTCGAGCGCTTCGGCGTTGGATGAAGAGACATTGTGCAACAGGATCACGGCCCCGTTGTGCACGTTGTCCAGTACGTGCCGGTAGGCGACCTCGGCCCCGGGCTGGTTGTCTACTTCCCAGTCCCGGTAG
Source organism: Desulforudis sp. (assembly GCA_003604975.1). GTDB lineage: Bacteria > Bacillota > Desulfotomaculia > Desulfotomaculales > Desulforudaceae > SURF-60. The sequence continues at coordinate 5,005 of QZIR01000005.1, forward strand.
GCCATACTCCAGAATACCGTGGTGTAGCCCAGCTGTGACGCCAGCTCCAGCACCCGCCCGTTTAATTGGCCGTACGGCGGCCTGAAATGCCTCATTTCCTCTCCCGTCAGGTTCTTCACTAACTGGTGCACCCCAGTGATCTCCGTGCGTATCTTCTCGTTGCTGATCTTCGGCATGCTCGGGTGGTCCATCGAATGGTTTCCGAGGACGTGTCCCTCCCGCGCCATCCGTGTCACCAGTTCCTGATTCTGCTGCACGTAGCCACCGGTCAGAAAGAAGGCCGCCGGAACACCGTTGTCCCGGAGGGTATCCAGGATGCCTGCCGTGAGCCCGTTCTCGTAGCCCGCGTCAAAAGTCAGATAGATCGCCTTTTGATCGGTCGATCCGAGGTAGTGGCCATGTCCTTCTAGCATTGCGACATACCGGGCGTCGGTCGAAGGCGGACGGTGTTCCTGGTTGCGGACGAAGTACCAATTGTAGACCGTTTCGTCCGGCCCCGGTTCCGTAGCGGGGGCGGACGGCGGCGTGAGAACCGGCTCACTTTCGGAACGCAGGCGGTGGAGCAGGTCGGCCCGCTGCTGTTCCAAGGCCGCGATCGTGGCCTCCATCTGCTCAATCTGCGCTTGCAGCGCCTCCTCGTTCAGGGTCGGGTTAGTCGTGTTCGCGAATCCGCGATCCCAGATTAAAAACCCGCCCAGTACCAGGTTTGTGACCACTGATACGCACAGTAAAACTACCAAAAACCGGCGCACAGTTCTTCCTCCCTTGCTGATTCCCGCTCAGTCCGGTTGAATTGACGTCAGTATAGCAAATAATTGTTGCGTCGTAATTAAAGAGATGTTCCAAATCAGTTAAAAATCTAGGGGGAATCTGGCTCAGAACGGAAAAAGGCACACTTCTCCCTGCGGCAGCCGTGCGGGTGCCGGTGGCTGTCCCGACAGATCACCCGGGATATGTCGGCGGGGATCTCAACGTACAGGTATTCGTGAGCAAGGGCGGCCGCTTCCTTCAGGGCTACCCGGAGGAAGTTTTTACAGCAGGACGGTCCGGCGTTGGAGGACATCGCGTCCGTTACCCGGGCGGTGATCCGCATTGTCACGGCCGTCTCTCGGTTCCGTGGACAGGACGCCCCGAGCAAAACACTGAAACAGGCCCCGATAGCCGGGGAGATCCCACATACGCCGGTTAGGCCGCAGAACGCGGCGATCGCCTGCCGTCTGGTGCGCACCATAGCCTCGTTTACCTTATCGTCGGTAACCGCCAGGGTGGCTTCGTTTCGAATCGCCACCATCAGGGCTGCCGCCGCCACCCAGGCGTGCTCGCAGCCCAGCATCGGCAGATCGAGTTCGCTCACAAGCATTTCCCCGAGGGCAACAACATCCTTTTCCGGGGACGCCAGAGCTAACTGGCGGATTCGGTCAAACAGTTCCTCACCGTGGCAGCGGTCGCAGATAAAGTGGCCCTTTGGGCAGACCACGTAAGCCTGTTCGGACTTGCCGCACCGGTCACACCGGATTTCCTGTCCGGTGCTGAGGTAGGTGAGGGGGGAACCGCAGACCTTGCAGTTCTCCCGGTGATCAACTGGTTCAGACCGTCCCGGCCCGTACGAAGACGGTCCTCAACCACGGCAGAAAGTACTCATATTCACTCTTGCCTCCTAAAGATTCAACTACATCTACAAGTCTATTTTACTAAACCGTACGGGAATTGTGCGCGTCAATTGCAATTTTCGCCAGGAGACAACCTTCAGCAGGAATTGCACGAGAGTCGTAGAATTATAAAACCGAACCGTTTGCCAGCAAGGGCCAGATTATCGTCGCATCCATATCCACCGAGGCTCTAAAACCCGGTGTTACACAGGGTCTTACAGCACTTTCACCAAAAGGAAATCTCTTTTGCTTTTAGATTGCAGGAAAACCCATAACCCAGGTTGAATATATATTGTTTGTCTAATATGGGAGCATTCACGATTATTCGCGGATATGTAAACCAGGGTCGGGAGGTGGTTTGGACAGGTTTTCCGGGTGTTTCTACCTTAGAGAATTAATATGGAATTGAGGAGGGAAAAGACTAGTGCGCGTATCCAAATGGGTGGCTCTTATAACCTTGATCCTGTTTTCCATGTCCATTATCGCCGGCTGCGGCGGTGGCAAAGATACCACGGGCGGCGCAGAGACTCCGGCCGGGGGCGAGGAGATCAGAATCGGCTTGATTGCTCCGCTGACAGGTGATGTGAAGACTTTTGGCGAATCCGTCAAGAACGCGTTTGAAATGGCAATGGAAGAGGCCGACTATAAAGTTGGCGACTTCACGATCAAGGTCTTCGTTGAGGACGACCGGAACGTCGCTACCGAGGCCGTGAACGTCGCCGAGAAACTGATCACCCAGAACAAGGTTTCCGCGATTGTGGGTTCGGTAACCTCATCGAGCACGATTCCGATTTCCGAAGTGGCCCAGGCTCACGGCGTTGTGTTGGTTACCCCGACCGCGACCAACCCCAAGGTTACCGTGGACGCAGCCCGTAAGGACTACGTCTTCCGGGCCTGCTTTATCGACCCCTTCCAGGGCACCGTAGCGGCCCGCTTCGCCCTCGATGAACTTGGCGCGAAGACCGCAGCGGTCCTGTTTGACCAGGGCAACGACTACACCATCGGCCTGAAGGACTACTTCAAACAGTCATTTGAAGCCGGCGGCGGCACGATCCTGGCTGAAGAAGCCTACACCAAGAACGACACCGACTTCTCAGCGGTACTCACCAATATCGCCAAGCAAAAACCCGACGTTTTGTTCCTGCCCGACTACTACCAGAAGGTCAGCCTGATCGGCAAGCAGGCTCGTGACAAGGGGATTACCGCAACCTTCCTCGGCGGTGACGGTTGGGACAGCCCCGAGCTCGACTTTGCGGTGATGGACGGCGGTTACCAGACCAACCACTATTCACCGGATGACCCGCGCCCTGAAGTGACTGAGTGGGTGGAGAAGTACACTGCGAAGTACGGTCAGACCCCGGATGCGCTCGGCACTCTGGCCTATGATGCGACCAAGCTCGTCCTTAAGGCGATTGAGGATGCCGGTTCCACCGATCCGGCCGCGATCCGTGACGCGATGGCGAAGATTCAGGGCTTCCAGGCCGTGAGCGGCAGCATCAGCTTCGACGAGAATGGCAATCCCATCAAGTCGGCCGCGATTCTCCAGATCAAAGACGGCGCCCAGAAGTTCGTAACCGTTGTCAATCCTTAGATTCATCCAGGTACGGGGGAAAGAGCCGACGGCTCTTTCCCCCGATCCTTGTTTTCCCGCAGGGGGTAGAGTTTAGAATGGAGTATTTTCTGGAGCAGGTCATTAACGGGCTTCAGCTGGGCCTGGTTTACGCGTTGATTGCCCTCGGCTACACCATGGTTTACGGGATCGTCAAACTGATCAATTTTGCCCACGGCGATGTATTCATGGTCGGTGCCTTCATCGGGTATTTTGGTTTTACAAACTGGGGGTTGCCCTGGCCGCTGGCCATCGTGGTGGCAGCGGTTCTTTGTGCCTGCCTCGGTGTGCTGATTGAGCGGATTGCCTACCGGCCGCTGCGTTACACGGCCCGGATTATGGCGCTGATCAGTGCCATCGGTGTGTCCTTCTTTATCGAGTATTTCTGTAGCCTGAAGTTCATGTTCGGTCCCAACTACCGTGTGGTACAGCGACCCTTTGAAGAAATCTACTGGAGTATCGGCGGGGTGACCATCTCCAATATCCAGGTGCTCATATTTGTTACTGTGGTCTGCATGCTGGTCGGTCTGCAGTACTTGGTGCAGCGCACCAAGATCGGGGCGGCCATGCGTACAGTATCGTTCGACCACGATACGGCCCGCCTGATGGGTGTTAATGTGGACAAGACGATCTCCTTCACGTTCGGGATCGGTGCGGCCCTCGCTGCGGTAGGCGGTGTACTTTTCGCGATTGCCTACCCGCAGATCTGGACCTTTATGGGAGTGATGCCCGGACTCAAAGCCTTTACCGCTGCCGTGCTAGGGGGTATCGGCCTGATTCCCGGAGCCATGCTCGGGGCCTTGATTATGGGCCAAGCCGAGGTGATGACGGCGGCGTTTATCTCTTCCCAATTGCGTGACGCCATTGCTTTTTCGATCCTGATCCTGGTGCTCTTGGTCAGGCCGTGCGGTATCCTTGGCAAGACTCAGCCGGAGAAGGTTTAAGTTTAAGGAAGGATTCGAGATATGGCATTGAAAGACGGAAAAAGGGTACTGGTCTTTATCGCCGGGGTTATTGCCGTCTATGCCCTGGTTAAGCTCCTGGCGATGACCGGTTTTCTCAACCCCTATTGGCTACGGATACTTGACCAGGCTCTGATCATGACGATTGGCGCCCTAGGCCTCAGTGTCATCTTCGGTATTTCCGGCCAGTTTTCCATCGGTCACGCGGCCTTTTTCGGTATCGGCGCCTACAGTGCCGGTCTGGTTACCAAGTCGTTGGGCGGTGACCCGTTCACCTTTCTGCTTGCCCTGGCTACCGGCGCGTTTATGGCCGGCTTGGTGGCTTTCCTCATCGGTCTTCCCGTGCTGCGCCTGACCTCAGACTACCTGGGCATTGCCACGCTCGGCTTTGGCATTATCGTCAAGGTCGGTTTTGACAACGCCAACAAGGTGATTCCGGAGATGGGCGGGGCCACCGGCATGACCGGTATTCCCCAGGTGGCGAATTTTGAGTGGATCTTTATCTTTTGTATTTTGAGTATTGTCCTGGCACGCAACCTTGTCCAGTCCGGGCATGGCCGAGCCTGTACCGCCCTCCGGGAGGACGAGGTGGCCGCGAACGTGGTTGGTATCAACATTTTTCGGTACAAGATGTTGGCTTTTGTTTTCGGCTGTACCCTAGCTGGCTTGGCCGGCGCGCTGTACGCCCACCGTTATCCCTTCCTGCACCCGTCCAGTTTTGACTTCCTGCCCTCGATCGACTTCCTAATTATCGTGGTGCTTGGCGGGATGGGAAGCCTGACCGGTACCATTGTCACCGCCATTGGTTGGGTATTCCTACTGGAAGGACTGCGCACGGTACTCGGTTCAACCTTTGTAGACTACCGGGGTGTGATCTACGCCCTGCTCCTAATCATCGTGATCCTGGTTCGTCGCCAGGGAATTTTCGGGAACAAGGAATATGGGTTCCTTGCCCCGGTAGTCCGTCGTAAGGAGGGTCGAAATGCCACTATTGAAAGCTGAAGACCTGGGCATTAATTTTGGTGGCCTAAAGGCAGTAAGCAATTTCAACCTACAGATCGAATCAGGGGAGATCGTGGGCCTCATCGGGCCTAACGGCGCCGGTAAGACCACGGTATTCAACCTTATTACCGGCTATTTCCCGCCTACCACCGGCACCATTACTTTTGACGGAACCACCGTAAACGGGCGAAAGCCGTACCAGATATGCCAGCTTGGTATTGCCCGAACCTTTCAGAACATTCGGCTGTTTGGCCAAAACACCGTTCTGGACAACGTGTTGGTAGCCTTTCACCCCCGCAGCCGTTACTGGCTGATCGACGCTTTCCTGCGTACGCCTCGCTTCATGGCCGAAGAAGCCCGGATTACCGAAGAGGCGGAGGAGCTGCTCGATACGCTGGGCCTCTTACCGCGTGCTTACGACCGGGCAGCTTCCCTGCCCTACGGTGCGCAGCGGCGGTTGGAAATAGCGCGGGCCCTGGCCTGCCGGCCGAAATTGCTTCTACTGGACGAGCCTGCGGCCGGTATGAACCCGTCGGAAGTACGTGACCTGGTGGAACTCGTCAAGTTTGTTAAAGAAAAGTTTGACCTCACGGTATTGCTCATCGAACACCAGATGGGTCTGGTAATGAACGTCTGCGAACGGCTGGTGGTCATGGACTTCGGGGTGACCATCGCTGAAGGCCTGCCGCACGAGGTACGCGAAGACCCGAAGGTCCTAAGCGCTTATCTCGGTAAGGGGGCAGTGGCCTGATGCTAACGGTTAGAAATCTCAGCGTTTACTACGGCGCCATCCAGGCCGTACAGGATATCTCCTTTGAAGTGAAGGAAGGCGAAGTCGTGACCCTGATCGGCGCCAACGGGGCCGGAAAGAGCACGACCCTACGTACCATTTCCTCGTTGATTAAGCCCAAAAATGGGGAAATCACTTTCGAGGACAAGACCGTTACCAACCTCAAACCGCACCAGATCGTGGGGCTGGGCCTGATCCACGTGCCTGAGGGTCGTAAGATTATCGGTAACTTTACCGTGCGCGATAACCTCAAGATGGGAGCGTTCTTACGGAAGGACAAGGCCGGGATCATTGAGTCGATGGAGGAAGTGTTCGCCCGTTTCCCCCGCTTGAAAGAGCGGGAAAAACAGCTTGGCGGAACCCTTTCCGGCGGCGAACAGCAGATGCTGGCCATCGGCCGGGGGCTGATGGCGAAACCGCGGCTCCTGTTACTGGATGAGCCTTCGATGGGACTGTCACCGATCCTTACGGAAGAGATCTTTGAGATTATCCGGACCATCAACCAGAAGGGCACCACGATTCTGCTCGTGGAACAGAACGCTTACATGGCGCTGCAGGTCGCCCACCGGGCCTATGTGCTCGAAACCGGGCGGGTGGTAATGTCCGGCGATTCGCAGACCCTGCGGGATGATCAGAGGATACGGGCGGCGTATCTGGGCGAAATCGCTTGAGCGACCACCGCGTTCGCGCAGAGGGTTGATAAACTTCTATGAACCCTCGTAGAGGATTGATGATTATACAATCTGAGGCTTTCCCCTGGTTATCGGGGGAGAGCCTTTTTCATTGGTTTCCTACGAAGAATAGGGGATCCTGGCAGGATTTTGTAAGCCGCCGCACGAAATAACTGTCAGACAATTGGAACGGGTGGTGAGCTAACGTTGGGACGGCGGGAGCAACTGGCGGTGCTGATGGTCATCGCCGTGATTGTGTTCGGACTGGGGTACAAGTATGCCGTGGTCAAAAGCCGGGCTGAGATGGTGCCGGCGGTCGAGAGGGCGGCGGATATTGTAGCCAGTGAGATCACGGTGCACGTCGCCGGTGCAGTGGAGAAACCCGGAGTGTACCGCTTGGAACGGGGCAGTCGTGTGGCCGATGCGGTCACCGTGGCCGATCCGCTGCCCACGTCTGAACTAAATGCCCTGAATCTGGCGGCTGTCCTTCAGGACGGGCAGAAGGTCTTTGTACCGGAAAAACCGCCGCTGCCTGCCGGTACCGGAAATGAAGCCGATATGGCGCCACCTGCCCCACCGGGCACGGGCGTCGGCGGCAAGATCAACATTAATACCGCGGACGTTGGCCAACTCCAGCACCTGCCCGGGATCGGTCCGGCTCTGGCCGACCGTATTGTACGCTATCGCCAGGAACACGGCCCGTTTTCGTCGGTCGAGGAGATCGTGAATGTGTCCGGGATCGGGGAAAAAAAGCTGGAGGGGTTACAGGACTACGCCACCACGTATTGAGAGGTGGGAAGTGAGAGGCGAGAGGCGGGATACTACCGAGCTTAGCGTTTCCTTATGCGTATTTGCCGTTTGGGTAAAAGGAGTATCTGATGTTGTCGAGACCGCTCGTGCTGTTCATCTTTCTTTTCGCGCTGGGTATCCTCCTGGCCCCGTACATAACCCTACCCGTGGGGTCGACGCTTTTGGCCTCGATGACGGCCCTGGTTGTGGCCGGTCTGTTCTACCTCTGGTCGAATAAGTCCACCCGCCTTCTTTTCTACGCCCTTTTTGTATTGCTGGGCGTGATCACCGCCCAGCTGGACCTCAAAGCGGCGGTTTCGCCCCTCGAGCGCTGGGTTGGCCAACCCGTGGTCGTGGAGGGGACGGTTGACCGTGACCCTGAGGTCAGGGAAGACCGGGCGATCTATACTCTGGCGGTGGAGAGGGCCACCATTGGGCCGGAAACACTGGATGAGCCGGGGGGGCGGGTTCTGGTCACCCACTACCAACCGGGTACGGTGTACGGCTATGGGGACGTCCTGGAGGTCCGCGGACTACTGCAAATACCCTCCGGGCCTGGAAACCCCGGCGCCTTCGACTACCGAGCCTATCTGGAACGGATGGGTATTGCCCTGGTCGTAACGGTCAGCGGGGATGAGGCGGTGGTCAAGACCGGGGTCGGTGGAAACCGCCTGGTGGCCCAGGCCCTGTGGGTTAAAGGGCGCTTGTGCAGCGGGCTCGACTGGGCGCTTGAACCGGCTGCCGCGGAAATAGTTAAGGGCATCACTCTGGGTATGCGCAGCGGTATCGACCCGCAGGTTCGGGAAGTATTCACCGCAACCGGGGTTGTACACATCCTGGCCGTCAGCGGCCTGCACGTCGGCTTCCTCCTGGGGCCGGTCGTGTTGCTCCTGAACGCCTTCCGTCTCAAACCGGCCTGGATTATCGCTGTGGGGGCACTGGTGCTGTTCGCCTACATGCTGATGGTGGGCTTCAAGCCTTCCGTAGTGCGGGCCTCCACTATGGCGGTCATGCTCCTGGTCGCCTACCAGATCGGGCGTCCCCGTGACTGGCCAACCGTCCTGGCGGTGGCTGCTTTCGCCATCCTGCTCGCTAATCCCCTGTTGATCCACGACCCTGGATTCCAGCTGTCTTTCGCGGCCACCTGGGCTATTCTGTACCTCGGTCCGCTGGTAGTAAAAGCCCTCGACGCGGCGGCGGAGAAGACCGGACTGGGTTTCTGGCGCACATCGTTCAGTTGGGCAGTGGCCGTCCCGCTGGCCGCCCAGATCGGGACCGCGGCGCTTGTCGTCTACTACTACAACCTGGTTTCCCCGGTGGCCCTTTTGGCCAACCTGGTTGCCGTGCCGGTCGTAGCCCTGATCTTTGTTCTGGGTCTGGTGACGGCCCTGATGGGGGCGGTCGTTCCGGCGTTCGGCTGGCTTACCGGCAGTGCCACCGGTGCTCTGGTTGACCTCTTTCTCTGGCTGGTAAACCTATTCGCGAGCCTTCCGGGGGCTTACTTTCACGTAGGCACCCCTGCTGCTGGCTCGATCGTAGCATATTTCCTGCTTCTGTTTGCCCTCGGACAGGCTTGCACCGAAAGCGGCTGGCGCGCGAGACTGGCCGACCTGAAGGAGACCGTGAGACTGTCCAGGCACACAGTTATGCTTATTGTCGCAATGCTGGTAGTGGGGGCGGTCTTCGTCTGGGTGATGATGCCAAGCGGGGGCGACCTTGAGGTCCACTTCATTGATGTTGGACAGGGAGACAGCTGCCTGATCCGAACACCGTCGGGGAAGACCCTGCTGATCGACGCCGGGGGCCGGGCGGGTGAACTGGAAAACGCGGACTCGGGGGTGGGGAAAAAGGTGGTGGTACCTTACCTGCACCGGCTCGGGGTAAAAAAAATCGACGTGCTGGTTATGACCCATCCGCACGAAGACCATATCGGCGGGGTACGGGCGGTCACGGAAGCCTTACCGGTGACCATGGCGGTCTTCCCGGCCCTCGATACCCGCTCCTACGGGGAACTGCCGGATTACTACGTGACGCTGCTGAAGGAGATGCAGGACCGGGACATCGCCCTGCACGGGATCTCGGCCGGAGACCGGGTCCGACTAGATCCTCGGATCCGGATCGATGTCCTCGGCCCGATCCTGCCACCCATTATAGGGGGGCGTGCCGACCTCAACAACAACTCCCTGGTCCTACGGTTGACGTACGGACAGCATACCTTCCTCTTTACGGGCGATATCGAACAGGAGGCCCAGGCCCGGCTGATTATGTCGGGGGCGGACCTGCGCGCGCACATCCTGAAGGTTCCCCATCACGGCAGCGCTGCGTTTGTTCCTGCCTTTTTCGAAGCGGTTGATCCCGATATTGCAGTAATTCCGGTCGGGGCGAAAAACCGCTTCGGTCTGCCTAAGGAAGCCACCCTGGAAAAGCTCGAAGCCCTCGGTTCCCGTGTTTACCGTACCGACCTAGACGGGGCAGTGATTATCCGTAGTGACGGGTCGAAATTGGAGGCCCGGACGGGCCGCCTGAACGGGGACGCCCAAAAACCGGCCGCCTGAAAACGTGACCCTTTGGCTCGTCCGGCGTCGGTGGGGGCGTGTAAACCGGGAAGACGAGGCTTCCTCCTAAAATTTACTATGTGGTTTTTGCTAACCGCCGGAAAAAAATGCCGTCTACCGCCATAGGTTTGTAATAAAGCAGGCCTGGCAGGTGGTGTCTATGTCCGGGGTGTTGCGAAGGGTGGCGGTCGTTGGACTCCTGGCGGCGGTGGTAACGATTGCCGGATGCGGTTACCAGTCCGCCCAAAGGGCGATTGTGCAAGAATACATTCAGGCGGTCGCCGCCGGCGACTGGGAGAAGGCCTACGAACGGGCGTACACGGGCAGTGCCCCCGGGATGTATCCCAACCTGGACGGATACGTGTTGGCCGTAAAAAGCATCGGTCTGGATGAACTCTTCCGGGGCCGGGTGAAGTTGGGCCGGACGATCATCCGGGGGAACCAGGTAGAGGTACCGGCATTTTTCAGGCTGGCCGACGGGCGTGAGTATGAAGGAAGTTTCGTCCTGGATGACCGGATGGGATACTGGAGTCTCCGCTCCGGCTTCCCAGAGATCCGGGGTAAGGAACCGAACGGGGTTACCGGCCAGGGTTACGGCCAGTTTTGGCATATTGAGGTTTCCTACCACATCAGACCGTGGGTGGAGAACCACCGGCTTACCGAACTGGGGACAGTGTACCGTATCTCAAGCCTGGAAGGGAGCATTCTCAGCTATTCGTGGCGGGGAACGTCGGTGCTGTCCAGTGCGTCCGGACAGTTCACGGCGGACGGTGCGGTAAAGGTCTTGGAACCGATCCGCTCCGACCAGGCGGACGTGTCTTCTCGCCGCTTGACGTTTAAGGAACTGCGGGAGGCGCTGGCGACCACCGAAGTGACCATCGCCTGGCGCGGGTACGACGGTGTGGAACGTTACGAGCAGTTGAAGCTGGACCCGGGTTCATTCTGCGAAGGCTACATCAAACCCATCTCCGGATGGTAAGGTGATCCGTGATATAATTGGTTATTCGCCGGGTTATAAACCCAGACCGGCCAGCAATAAAAACTAAGAAGCACTTCGGAGGAAACCGTTGAAGTACTACCAGGATTTCGTGGATGCCTTGTCCCGGGATCGGGTGGCTCCGGTCTACCTGTTTTACGGGGACGAGGTTTTTCTGCACCGTAAGGCGCTGGAGCGCTTGAAAGACAAGCTCCTGGCTCCGGGTACGGCTGACTTTGATATGACTATACTGGACGGGGAAGAGGTGGCGCTGCCCGACATTGTGCGGGCCGCCCAGACCACTCCGGTACTGAATCCGGTACGCCTGGTGATCGTGCGCCCGGCGCCGTTCCTGGCCAGTGCCGGGAAGAAGCGGAACACAGAGGAAGACCGCCGGGAAACGGACACCGAACCAAAGGGTCAGGCACCGCTGGTACGCTACCTGGAGGCGCCGCTGTCTTCCACGTGCCTGGTCTTCTGTAATCCTGGGCCGGTTGACCGCCGGCGCAAGGCTTATAAGCTGATTGCTGATCACGGGGTCGCGATCGATTTTGAGTTGCTCAAGCGGCCGGATACGGCGAAGTGGCTCCAGCGGGAGGTGCGCCGCGCTGGGAAGCAGTTTACGCCGGCGGCGCTGGACAGACTGCAGGATTGGGCGCTGCCAGGCCTGGACGGGCTGTCCCGGGAACTGGAAAAGGTCCTTCTGCACGCCGGGGATTCCCACGTGGTGCAGTTGTCCGACGTGGAAGCGGTGGTCGTCCCCACCCGGGAAGAGACCATCTTCCAAGTCGTTGACGCGATCGGCGTGAAGAACGGTTCGGGGGCTCTGGAGGGGATTCGGAGCCTATTGGCCGCCAAGGAGCCCCCGCTGAAGATTTTGGCGATGCTCGCCAGGCAGTTCCGGTTAACCCTTTGTGTGCAGGAACTGGCCGCGTCCGGCCTGCGCGAGACCGAGATTGCCTCCGCGCTGCAGACCAGGCCTTTCGTGGTCCGTAAGATCCGGGAACAGTCCGGCATGTTCACCCGAGCCCAGGCGCTTTATGCGCTGGAAGGGTGCCTCGAGATCGACAGCGACATTAAATCAGGCCGCCGGGAATTTCTGCCCGCGGTGTCCGACCTGCTCCTCCGGGTCTGCCTTTCCAAATAAAAAGCCCTTTCGAAAAGGGCCGGACAAGGAACTTCTATAAGAACGAGAAAAACGCGATGCACCTTATGTGCTCGCGTTCATTCTTTTCGTCAGCCGTGACTTCTTACGGGCGGCTGTTTTCTTATGCATAATACCCTTGGTTACGGCTTTATCGATCTTGATCAGCGCGGTGCGGAGTTTGTCCTGGGTGTCCTCCCCGGTGGCCAGCGCTGTCTCGTACTTCTTGATCGTTGTTTTCAGCGCCGACTTAATCCGCCGATTACGTTCCGTACGCTTCCGGGCGGTCTCGATGCGCTTCAAAGCAGAGCGACTGTGTGCCAAGCTTAATCACCTCCCACAGGGCATTTTACCATTCCAGTCTGTAAGATGCAAGCAAAAGCTAGCAAAACTGCCGCAAAGAGTACTACATTACTCAAAAACCCGTTGGAAATAGGCTTCGCTGAGTCCAACTTCGGTTATCTGTTAACGGATGGTATAGCCGAGGCGTTTTTGGCAAAAGCTTATAGGTAGAATTTGAGAAAAGGAGGTGTATATGCTATGGCTGACGCTAACGTTAGACAGCAGTGGATTGGGGTAATCATCCGGTTTGTGGTCTCCGCCATCGTCCTGATGGTGGTCAGTTTCCTCTCGCCCGGTTTCGTCGTCCAGGGTGGGTTTATCGGTGCGCTGATTGCGGCCGCCGTTATTGCTATCCTGGGCTATCTGGTAGAAGCCCTGCTGGGTGACCGGATTTCGCCCCAGAGTCGCGGCCTGGTCGGTTTCATTACCGCCGCCGTCGTCATCTACCTGGCGCAGTTTATCATTCCGGGACTGTTAACGGTAAGCATCATTGGTGCTCTCATCGCGGCCTTTATTATTGGTCTTATTGATGCTTTCGTGCCTACCGTCCTGCGCTAGGTCTAAACAACCCCCCTCTGTGCGTAATAATGCCCGAGGGGGGTTTGTCTTTGCGTTTGACAGTGGCCGTTGCCGTGCTCCTAACCGTAATTCTCTCAGCGGGGGTTTTTTTGCCGGTTTCGCCGGAACTCGCTAGGGCGGGGACAAGCGTCGCTCTGGAATGGGGTGTCCGGGATCTCCACCGGATTGTGGACCTGGCCCTGCCCAGGGTGAGTGAACGGGAACTGCGTCCGGGTGAACTCCTGGTGAGGACGGTAAGTCGGGCCACGGGTGTGGATATTGGGGACAACCACCGCATGGTGGTCTCCCAGCTGCCGGTTCGTCCGTGTGACCCCGTGGTGACGCTGCCCGCCGTCCGCTACGAGCCGCAGATTGCGGATGTGCTGGACGACCGGCGGGAAGGGCGGGTCCTGGTCGGGATCTACCACACCCACACCGGAGAGACATACAGCCTGACCGACGGGGTGGAGCGTTATGATGGTTGTCCCGGTGGGGTCGTTGAAGTGGGCCGGGTCTTGGAACAGACCCTGCGTGAGCGTCACGGTGTCGCCGTGGCCCACACCGAGAAGATCCACGACGTGCCTTATGCCACATCTTACTTGGAATCCTTCAAGACGGCGCAGGGATTGCTGGATGAGCACCGTTCCATCCGCATCCTGATGGACATCCACCGGGACAGTAAAAAGGCGCGAGAACACAACACGGTGGAGATCGACGGGCAGGAATACGCCACGGTTCTGATCATCGTGGGTTCGGACGCCCGGCAGTTTTTCCCCGGCTGGCAGGATAACCTGGCGGTGGCAAAAAAGGTGTCGGCCGTGGCCCAGCGCATGTATCCCGGGCTAGTCAGCGGAGTCCGGGTACAGGAAGGACGCTACAACCAGTACCTGCACCCGGGGGCCTTGCTGTTGGAGGTCGGCGCCGTCAACAACCATACCGGGGAGGCGCTCCGTTCGGCGGAACTGCTGGCCGACGTTATTGCCGAAGTACTGGATAACAGGGAATCTGAATGACTAAGGAGTATTCATACAATGCGTGTCTATCCTTTGCTGGCCCTGACCATGCTTGGAGCCAGTGTCGTGTTTGGAACCCAAATCGTCTTAGACCATTTCAACCGGGCGGTGCTCCCGCGTGAACCGCTGCGGGCCGTGGTGGTCGAGCGCCTGGATGACCAGCTGGTGCGCTGTGACATCCTGGGGGCCAGCCTCACTCTGGCCGTTCCGGAAAACCTGGACAACCTGTGGACCGAACTTGAGTAAGCTCAAAAAGCCACATACCATCACAGGCAGAACCCGGTAGACATATGATGGAATAAGCTGATATTCCTTCCACTGGAACCAGCTGAATCTGGCCTGCGGGGTGCTGTCACATGCGCATTCTTTTTACCAATCCTCCCCCTATTATCAAATACGGTATGGAACTGGGTTTCCAAAAGCACGGCTGGGAAACCGCCAGGATTGAAATCCCGGAGCAGAATGAACAGGCCGTTCTAAAGAAAGTGGAAGAGTTCAAACCCGATTACCTTTTCACCGAAGGCGGTGTGGAGACTAAGAGATTTGTATTCCCGGTTTTGGAAAAGACGGGGATCCCGCATATCTTCTGGGCGATTGAAGATCCCATTGCCAGCGGCCTGGGGATGGAATGGGCCGCCAGGTCCGTGCTTACCCTTACCCCGTGTATAGAGATGATTCCAGTCTACGAGAAAAGCAAGCACAAGGTGCTCTGTGTTCCGTTTGCCATGGACCCGGACTACTACTACAAGAGGTCTCCGTCCGACAAATACCGGGAGCTGGATGCCATTCACATCGGCAACAACTACAATGTTTTCCCCAAACGTTGCGAGGCCTACCAATACATTATCCAGCCCTTCATAGATATGGGGAAACGCATTGAGATCTACGGGTGGGACTGGACGAACCCGAGACACCAGTTTAACGTCGACCAAAAACATGTGAAAGGATACATGGCCCATGAGGAAAGCGTGGTCGCTTACTCGTCGGCGAAAATCGTACTCGGCGTCCACTCAATCGTGGATTCCGAAACCATGCAGTCCATGCGTACCTTTGAGGTGCTAGGTTGCGCCGGGTTTTTCCTGACCCAGCACACCAAGGCCGTTGAATCCATGTTTGAAAACCACAAGCATCTGGCTTGGTCCAGTAGTTACGAGGAAACAGTCGAGATCATGGACTTCTATTTAAACAATCAGGCAGCCAGGGAAAGGGTAGCGCTGGCGGGACAAAAATTGGTGCTGGAAAAACACACCTACCAACACCGAGTGGCCGATATTTTGCAGGCGTTGGACCTGTGACTGGGGGAGCAGGCTTGACCGCTGGCGGCTGTAGGATAATCGGCCACCACTATGACCTTACGCAAAGCGTTGATCAACTGGAGAGAATGTATGAACAGTATCTTTAACAGAGTTAGCAAGGGATTGTGCCGGAGAGGAGCGATAGCGTGACCAAACAGAATGAACAAGGTCTTTCCCGGGAGTACAACGACATCAGGCACCTGTTCTGGTCTCCCGCGGAGGTCGCACCAGTTGAAGTGGATGCCGGCAAATCTCGCCTTGATATGCTGGGTATCAACCGTAGTTTGACCCGTGGTGACACAGGCGATACGGTCATTGTATACCCTCCAACCATTGACTGGCATTTTATGAAGCAGCGGCCCCAGCAGTTGATGCAGCAGTTTGCTTTACACGGGCATCAGGTATACTACTGCAACAAGATGCAGTCCAAGGATCGGAAGTACACACAGGTAATTCCAAACCTGACTGTTGTTCACGACAACAAGGCGTTTATCCGCGAAGCCATCCCGTTCTTGAAGCGCCAGGGCAAGAGGATCCTGGTGTGGAGTTCGTGGTCGAAGCTGCATTTGTTCCTGGACCAGTATGCTCCTGACATCCTCGTGTACGACTATGTTGACGATTTTCCGGCCTGGGTACCGTATCTAGAGAAAATGGTCCATATGGCGGATGTGGTCTGTACCACGGCTTCCTCGCTAAAGCAGCACATCGAGCGGGATTTTTCAGGCAAACCGTGCTACTTGATCCCAAACGGATGCGATTTGGACCACTTTCAACAATACAAGCACGCACCACCGGAAAGGCCCGTCGAGTACCAGGACCACGATGGCCCGATCATTACGTACATCGGCGCCTGGGCCCACTGGGTGGACCACGACCTTGTGGAGCAGGTGGCTGCGGCGTTTCCGGAGGCCTTGGTCTCCATCATTGGGGTGGAGTACGGGGCGAAGGTCAGCCAGTCCGTACCCAACCTGAAGTACCTGGGCTATAAGTTTCACGAGGTGCTGCCGCGCTACCTGTATTATACAGATGTTTGCCTGATCCCCTTCCGGCTGAACCAAATAACCCTGGCCACCAACCCGGTCAAGATGTATGAGTACCTGGCGGCGGGGAGACCCGTCGTGACCACGGATTTGCCTGAGGCACGGAATGCCCCGGGAGTAAACATCGGAAAGGATCGGGATTCTTTTGTCTCCTGCGTCGGGCGGATCCTGTCGTCGTTGATAGCGTTCGACGCGGACGAGGTGAACCGCTGGCTTCGCTTGCACACCTGGGAAAACCGCTACAAGAGGATAGACGAGATACTGGAAGGTATTGCCCCGCGTTAGAAAGAGAGGCCTTGTACATTCCGGGGAACTCGAAAATGCTTTGCGCCGGTAACCAGTCCCTGCTATAATAACGTGGGGTGTTATGCAGATGAGCAGGGAGCAGGATCGGATCCGGAACTTTTGTATCATTGCGCACATCGACCACGGTAAGTCAACCCTGGCCGACCGGTTGCTTGAGCACACCGGTGCGCTTTCCGCACGCGAGATGCAGGACCAGGTGCTGGACACCATGGACCTGGAACGCGAACGCGGGATCACAATCAAGCTGCAGGCGGTCCGGATTCTTTATAAGGCCCGGGACGGTCAGGAGTACCAGTTAAACCTGATCGACACCCCCGGCCACGTTGACTTTTCCTACGAGGTCTCGCGGAGCCTCGCCGCCTGTGAGGGCGCGCTGCTCGTGATCGACGCCAGTCAGGGCATCGAGGCTCAGACCCTGGCCAACGTCTATTTGGCCCTGGACCACAACCTGGAGATCATTCCGGTAATCAACAAGATCGACCTGCCGTCCGCCGAGCCCGACCGGGTTTGCGCGGAACTGGAGGACGTCATTGGACTGGACGGTTCTACGGCCATCCGGGCCTCGGCCAAGACCGGCGAGGGTATTGAGGCCATTTTGGACCGCATCGTCTCGGATATCCCGGCGCCCGCCGGAGATCCCGAAGCCCCACTACGCGCCCTAATTTTCGATTCACACTATGATTCGTACCGCGGCGTCATCGCCTATGTCCGGGTTATGGAAGGAAGTATCCGCGAAGGCATGCCGATCCGGATGATGGCCGGTTCCAAGGAGTTTGAGGTCAGCGACCTGGGCATCTTCCGCCCGGCACCGACCGCCGTCAAGGAACTAAGGGCTGGCGAGGTCGGTTTTGTCGCGGCGGCGGTCAAGAACGTTAAGGACTGCCGGGTGGGTGACACCATCACCGACGCCAGAAGGTCAGCAGCAGAGCCCCTGCCCGGCTACCGCAAGGCGAAGCCGATGGTATACTGCGGCCTCTACCCGGTGGAACCGGGCGATTTTGACCGCCTGCGGGAGGCTCTGGACAAGCTTTCGCTGAACGACGCCTCCCTGGTCTGGGAGCCGGAGACCTCGATTGCCTTGGGGTTCGGTTTCCGGTGCGGCTTTCTCGGGCTATTACATATGGAAATTGTTCAGGAACGGTTGGAGCGGGAATACGGGCTGGAACTGGTGACCACCGCCCCCAGCGTGCTGTACCGTGTGACCAAGACCGATGGTGAAATTGTAGAGATTCAGAACCCCTCCCAGATGCCGAGCTCCGGACTGATTGAACAGATGGAGGAGCCGTTCGTAAAGGCCTCGATAATGATGCCCAAGGACTTTGTCGGGCCGGTCATGGAACTCTGTCAGGACCGGCGCGGTGTCTTCATTAATATGGAGTATATCAGCACGCAGCGGGTACTGCTCACCTACGAGATGCCGCTGTCCGAGATCATCTTCGACTTCTTCGACCGGCTGAAGTCGTCCACGCGGGGGTACGCCTCCCTGGATTACGAGCTGGTCGGGAACCGCCAGGCCGACCTGGTGCGGGTGGACATCCTGGTCGCCGACGAGGCCATGGACGCCCTTTCGCTCATCGTGCACAAGGACCGCGCCTACCACCGCGGGCGGGCGATTGTCGAGCGCCTGCGCGGGCTGATCCCCCGGCACATGTTCGAGATCCCGATCCAGGCCGCCATCGGCCAGCGTATCATCGCCCGGGAAAGCATCAAGGCCCTGCGTAAGAACGTTCTGGCGAAATGCTACGGCGGCGACGTCACCCGCAAACGGAAGCTGTTGGAGAAGCAAAAGGAAGGCAAGCGGCGGATGAAACAGGTCGGAAACGTGGAGATCCCGCAGGAAGCCTTTATGAGCGTACTTAGTATCGGAGACGAGAAATAGTGAGCTGGGGCCTGTACCTGCATGTTCCCTTCTGTCTGGCCAAATGCGCCTACTGCGATTTTGTCTCCTACCCCTATACACAGGTGGAGGCCGGACGCTACCTGTGGGCGCTGCGGCGGGAGATACTACTGCACCTGGCCGCTGGGGAGTTGCCGCAAACGACTCCGGATACCGTCTTCATCGGCGGGGGAACTCCCACCATCCTGCCCGACCGACAACTGACCGACCTGGTTCGCGAGTTGGCGGTACGGTTCCGCTGGCCGGAGTGGGCCGAGGTCACCGTCGAGGCTAACCCCGGAACCATCGACCGGCGCAAGCTTGCCGGGTTGCGCAAGGCCGGGGTGAACCGGCTCAGCATCGGGATGCAGGCCGCGCATCCGAAAAATCTGTCCACCCTGGGGCGCCGCCACACTTACGAAGACGTGGTCGAGGCCGTACAGGCCGCCCGGGACACCGGTTTTACGAACCTCAACCTGGACCTGATCTTCGGCATGCCCGGCCAGACGGTGGACGAATGGCGGGCCACGATCGCCCTGGCCTGTTCCCTGGAGCCCGAGCATATTGCCGCTTACAGCCTGGAAATCCCGGAGGGAACCAGGCTTTTTCGACTGGTGGAACGAAACGAGCTGGAGCCTTGCCCGGAGGAAAGGGAGTTGGAGATGTACCAGTTGCTTCGGCAAAACTTGGCCCGGCACGGTTACCGACAGTACGAGATCTCCAACTTTGCGCGGGCCGGCTTTGAGTGCCGGCACAACATCCGCTATTGGCAGAACGGGAACTACCTCGGATTGGGACCGGCCGCCCATTCCCACTTCAACGGACGCCGCTGGTCCAACTGTTGCCGGATTGAACGCTATGCGGCCGCTCTGGAGGCCGGCGAGCTCCCCCTGGCCGAAGACGAGCAGCTGGACCGGCGCACCCAGATGGGGGAGACGATGTTCATGGGGCTGCGGATGCGCTGGGGTGTTTACCTTCCGGCCTTTCGGGAACGTTTCGGCACGGACGCCAGGGTAGCCTACCGGGACGAAATCAGGCGCCTTTCGGAGCGGGGCCTGGTTGAACTCGCCGGACCTTACCTACGCCTGACCGAAACCGGCCTCCCCGTAGCGAACCTTGTGTTCATCGAGTTTCTCTAACTCCCAAAACACTAACCGGGTTTTATCACCGGATACTACTCCGGACGTAAATACGGGGAATACTGTTACCGTAGACGGTGAGACCCGTGCGGCGGTTTCCAGTTCATAACCAAGATCAATGTTGACAAATACAGGGTGCGGTGCTATCGTATTTTTTAGGTTAGCACTCACTTGAGGAGAGTGCTAATAAGGGGGGCGAGACCCTGTGACTCTAGATGAACGCAAGAAGCGGATTCTATGGGCCATTATCCAGGATTTCATCGCCACCGCGGAGCCGGTTGGGTCGCGCACGCTGGCCCGTAAGTATAACCTGGGCGTGAGTCCGGCGACGGTCCGGAACGAAATGGCCGACCTTGAGGAGATGGGTTTTCTGGAGCAGCCCCACACTTCGGCGGGGCGCGTACCCTCTCACCACGGGTATCGCTACTATGTGGACCACCTGATGCAGCCCACCGAACTGGCCGAAAGCGAGAAGGAACTGGTCAGGGTCAGCTTTGAGACCAAGGTCAAGATGATCTCCGAGGTCATCCAGCGGACCGGCCAGCTGCTCTCCCAGTTGTCCAGCTATGCGGCCATGGTGGTGTCACCCTGTGCCAACCGTACACGGTTGCGCCACATCCAGCTGGTGTCGATGGGCCGGGGGCAGGCGATGCTGCTGGTCGTGCTGGAGCCCGGAATCGTCCAGCACCGGATGATGGAATTACCGCCCGATCTGACGTCGGCAGACCTGGAGACCATCTCTCAGGTGGTAAACGCAAAGATCTCGGGCTCGCAGATGTCCGAACTGAAGCTGACGATCATCCGGGAGATATACGCGGAATTGCTGCGCCACAAGAGCCTCGTGGCCATGATTATGGACCTCATTGAGGATAGCAGCCGGTCCAAAGA
Source organism: Desulforudis sp. (assembly GCA_003604975.1). Lineage (GTDB taxonomy): Bacteria > Bacillota > Desulfotomaculia > Desulfotomaculales > Desulforudaceae > SURF-60. The sequence goes on from QZIR01000005.1 coordinate 25,609, forward strand.
GGACAGAATTTACCTGGGGGGCATCTTTAATATTCTAAATGAACCGGAATTTAACAACGTGGAGAAGGTCAAGACCTTGCTCGGGCTCCTGGAACAGGAAGAGCTGATCTGTGGCATCCTGTCCGAGCAGGACCAGCCGGGGGTGAACGTCCGGATCGGTTCGGAGAATAGTTGTGACGACATCAAGGACTGCAGCATGATCAGCGCCAACTACGAGATCGACGGACAGCGGATCGGTTCGGTTGCGGTACTGGGACCGACGCGGATGCAGTACGCCAAGGCGATCAGCGTGGTAGAATACCTGACTGCGAATCTGTCCGAGGTCCTGGCGAAGATGTACCGTTCCTAAAGGGATTATATGATAGCAGCCCCGGCTTCCGGGTCGGGTAAGGATCGAAAAAACAGGAGGCTACCGATTTTGAGTCTGAAACAACAGGCTGCGCACGGGTCGGATGTCAACGAGCAGATGGGGGCGCTGGTGACCAACGCCGCCGCCGTACGGGCGATCGCCTCAGCGGTGGAGGGTACCCTTGGCCCCAAGGGGCTCGACACCATGTTGGTGGACCGGTTCGGGGACGTGATCATCACGAACGACGGGGTGACCATCCTGACGCGAATGGAGGCCACCCACCCGGCGGCCCGCATGGTCATTAACATCGCCAAGGCGCAGGAAGAGGAAGTCGGTGACGGCACGACCACGGCCACGATCATGGCCGGGCAGATGGTCGGTACCGGAGTGGAACTGGTTGCCCGTGGGGTTCCGGTGTCGCGGGTCATCGAGGGGCTGCGCATCGGGTTGCGCCACGCCCTGCAGTCGATGCGGGACGCGGCCCTGCCCGTGGATGGTCTGGACGACCCCAAGGTGGGCCAGGTCGCCCTGGTGGCCGGGCGTGAGCACGGTGACATCGCCGACCTGGTGGCGAAAGCCGCCACTCTGGTGGGCGAGGAAAAGCTGGCGGAACGCAACTTCAAGCTGGCGGATATCGTCACGGCGCAGGAAGGCGCCGAGAACGAAGTATTCCAGGGCGTCATCGTCAACAAGCAGCGCATGAACCGGCAGATGCCGGACCGCTTGGAAGAGGCGTCGGTCCTTGTTGTGGACGATGCCCTGGAGCCCGAAGAGGTCGAAGATGAGGCCCTGGGCACGGAATTGGGCTTTGCCCGCTACATTGAGCTGCAGGACGAATTCCGGTCCAACCTCCGCAAACTGGTTGACCTGAGGGTAAGTCTGGTATTGGTCGATCGCGGGGTCTCCGATATGGCAGAGGAGATCCTGACCGACGCCGGGGTAATGGTGGTCCAGCGGGTCCTGAACAAGGAACTGCGCCGGGCGGCCGAGCACACCGGGGCACGGATGATCAAGCGTACCGGCCTGAAGAAGCCAACTGAGGAATTGGCCGCCTGTCTGGGCCGGGTGCACCTGGTTGAGGACGATGAGAAGCTGGAGCAGGTCTGGCTCCGAGACGGCACGGGCAAACCGATGGCCACGATTGTGGTTGGCGCGGCTACCGAGGAGGTGGTCGGTGAGCGTGAACGCATTGCCAAGGATGCCGCGGGAGCGGTCCAGGCGGCGATCAGGGGCGGCGTGGTTCCGGGCGGGGGCGCCACGGAACTCTGGGTAGCCCAGCAGGTGGAACGGATGCGTCCCAGCGTCAAAGGGATGGCCGCCCACGGTGTGGATTGCGTTGTCGAGGCCCTGAAGCGGCCGCTGGCGCAGATTGTGGCCAACGCTGGATTCAATCCCCTGGAAAAGATCGGCGATGCCGTCTCCGCCCAGTCGGAAAGCGGACGCCCGTCGCTGGGCATCGATACCGACACCGGACAGGTGGTCGATATGTTAGAAGCGGGAGTGATCGATCCGACCCTGGTCAAGACGCACGCCCTGCGGGCGGCAGGAGAGATCGCCGAGGCCATCCTGCGAATCGATACGATTATCAAGAAACGTGAGGATTCTCAGAATGACAAGGGGATGATGGACAATGGGTAAGAATAAGAAACATTGGCCGGACACCGGACAGACTGAAGATCCGGCTGGCGTAAACGTTAACGAAGAGTTTCCGGCAGCCGGGGAAAGGGAGACGGAGAACCCATCCAACCAGCCGGAGCCCCTTGTGGAGGATGAACCGACCCTGCGGGAGATGCTGGCCCGGGAGCAGGAGCAACTGGAGGAATGTCGCGGGCGCCTGGTGCGCCTGCAGGCCGACTTTGACAACTTCCGCCGGCGCACCCGGCAGGAGAAGGAACAGTGGTTCCGGCAGGCGTCCGAGGACCTGGTGAATGCGCTTCTGCCCGTGCTGGATAACTTTGAGCGGGCGATCAAGGCTCCCGGCGGCGACCTGCAGAACTTCACCACCGGTGTCCAGATGATCCGGCGGCAACTGGATGAGGTCCTGGCCGAACACGGGCTGGAGCCGATGGTCAGCGAGGGAGCTGATTTTGACCCCGAGTGCCACGAGTGCGTGGAACGGGTGACGGCCCCGGACCAGTCCGACAACGCGGTGGTCGAAGAACTGCGGCGGGGTTACTATTACAGGGGCAAGGTTTTGCGCCCAGCAATGGTGCGCGTTAATCAAACCAATTAAGTATAGATAAGCGGGAGGTAACAAAAGCAATGAGTAAGGTAATCGGTATTGATTTGGGAACCACCAACTCCTGTGTGGCCGTGATGGAGGGTGGCGAGGCCGTGGTCATTCCAAATGCCGAGGGTGGCCGGACCACACCTTCGGTGGTTGGCTTTTCCAAGACGGGTGAGCGGCTGGTGGGCCAGATTGCCAAGCGCCAGGCCGTCTCAAACCCCGACCGGACGGTGACCTCAATCAAGCGTTACATGGGTAGCGACCACAAGGAGACCATTGACGGCAAGAACTACTCACCGCAGGAAATCTCGGCGATGATCCTCGGCAAGCTGAAATCAGACGCCGAGAGCTACCTGGGCGGCAAGGTGGAAAAGGCGGTCATTACCGTGCCGGCCTACTTCAGTGACGCCCAGCGCCAGGCCACCAAGGACGCCGGTAAGATCGCCGGGCTGGAAGTGCAGCGGATTATCAACGAGCCGACCGCGGCGGCGCTCGCCTACGGTCTGGATAAGGACAACGACCAGACCGTCCTCGTCTTCGACCTGGGCGGCGGCACCTTTGACGTCTCCATTCTGGAACTGGGCGGGGGCGTTTTCGAGGTCAAGGCCACCAGCGGCAACAACCGCCTGGGCGGTGACGACTTCGACCAGCGGGTGATGGACTGGCTGGCCGACGAGTTCAAAAGGGATTCGGGCATCGACCTGCGTAAGGACAAAATGGCGATGCAGCGCCTGAAGGAGGCCGCCGAGAAGGCCAAGGTCGAGCTCTCCTCGGTGCTGACTACAAATGTGAACCTGCCCTTCATCACGGCGGACGCCGAGGGGCCGAAGCACCTGGACATCACCCTGTCCCGGGCGAAATTCGACGAGCTTACGTCCGACCTGATCGAGATGACCATGGGACCGACGCGTCAGGCGATGTCGGATGCCGGCCTCGATCCGAAGGATATTCACAAGATCCTGCTGGTGGGCGGCGCGACCCGCATGCCCAGCGTCCAGGAAGCCGTGAAGCGGTTCTTTGGTAAGGAGCCGCACAAGGGTATCAACCCCGACGAATGCGTGGCCATCGGCGCCGCCATCCAGGCGGGCGTGCTGGCCGGCGAGGTCAGCGACGTGGTGTTGCTGGACGTTACGCCGCTCTCACTGGGGATTGAGACCCTGGGCGGGGTGTTTACCAAAATTATTGAGCGGAACACCACTATTCCCACCTCGAAGAGCCAGATCTTCACCACGGCGGCCGACAATCAGCCGTCGGTGGAGGTACACGTCCTGCAGGGTGAGCGCCAGATGGCCGCAGGCAACCGTTCCATGGGACGTTTCCACCTGACCGATATTCCCCCGGCGCCGCGCGGTATCCCGCAGATCCAGGTCACCTTCGACATCGACGTTAACGGCATCGTGAACGTATCGGCCAAGGATCTGAGCACGAGCAAGGCCCAGAGCATCACCCTGACTGATTCCACCGGGCTCAAGGAAGACGAGATCAACCGGTTGATCAAAGACGCTGAGAAGTTCGCCGAGGAGGACCGGAAGCAGAAGGAACAGGTCGAAACCCGCAATAACGCGGACTCCATGCTCTACCAGGCTGAGAAGACCCTCCGGGAGTTCCGTGAGAAGGCTGATCCCGGCCAGGTGCAGGAACTGGAGAAGGCCATGGAGGAGTTGCGTGAGGCGCTCAAGGGCGATGATATCGAGAAGATCAAGCAGAAGAGCGAAGAAATGACCAAGCCTCTGCACGCGATCACCGTGGCGATGTACCAGCAGCAGGCCCAGCAGGCCCAAGGCCAGCAGGGTCAGCCCGGACCGGAAGGACCGACCGAAGGCGCGGACGCCGGCCCGGATAACAAAGACAAAACGGTGGACGCCGATTTCGAAGTAAAGTAAAATGTAGCAGGGGAGGCGCGCCTCCCCTGCCACTTCATAATATGGATAAGGTGATTTGTTCATGAGCAAGCGGGACTACTACGAGGTTCTCGGAGTGTCTCGGGACGCCTCTGCGGAAGAAATAAAGAAGGCCTATCGCGCCATGGCGCGTAAACATCACCCCGACGCTAACCGTGAAGACCCCAACGCCGCCGACAAGTTTAAGGAAGTAGCCGAGGCCTACGCCGTGCTCAGCGATACCAACCGCCGTGCTCAGTACGACCGTTTCGGTCACGCCGGGCAGAATGGGCAGGGTTTTGACTTCGGTGATTTCGATTTTCGGAATGCCGGATTTGATGTGGGCGGTTTCGGTGATCTGTTTGAAATGTTCTTCGGGGGCGGGGGGCGTACCCGCCACAGCCCGGAGCGCGGCCAGGACCAGCGGTATAATATGGAACTGGAGTTCAACGAGGCCGTCTTCGGGGTCGAGAAGGTGATCCGTATCCCGCGCAGCGAGAACTGCGAGGAGTGTAACGGTTCCGGTGCCGCACCGGGAACCTCTCCGGTCACCTGCCCGCAGTGCCAGGGGCAGGGACAGATTAGTTATGCCCAGTCAACCCCCTTTGGCCGGATCGTCCAGACCCGGACCTGTGACCGCTGCCGGGGACAAGGCAGGATCATTGAAAAACCGTGCCCGGAATGCCGCGGTGCGGGGCGGGTGCGCCGCGTGCGCGACGTGACCGTGAAGGTGCCTGCGGGGGTGGACAACGATTTCCGCCTGCGGCTGGTCGGTGAGGGTGAACCGGGAACACGGGGCGGCCCGCCGGGAGACCTGTACGTTTACATTTCCGTACGGGCCCACGACGTTTTCCAGCGGGAAGGCAACAATATTATTATGGACCTGCCGATCACTTTTGTGCAGGCCGCTCTGGGTGACGAGGTCGAGGTTCCCACCTTGGAGGGTAAGGCCAGTTTCAAGGTTCCGGAGGGAACCCAGACCGACACCGTATTCCGCATGCGCGGGCGGGGTGTCCCATACCTCAACGGCCGCGGCCGCGGGGATCAGATGGTACGGGTAAACGTGGTCACACCCACCAAGCTGAACGAGCAGCAGAAGGAGCTCCTGCGCGCCTTCGACCAGGCGACCAAGGGTAAGAAAGTTGCCGGTATTGAGCGGGGCAAGAAGGAAGAAAAGGGCTTTTTGGGTAAGGTAAAGAAGGTCAAAGACCAGATTATCGGATAAAGCAGTCGTCGGTCGTCGGAACGGTCGGATGTATCGACTACGCCGATACTACAGCGACCAAGTTTTTGTTGATTCGGAGAGAAAAGAGTGATTGTCTTTGCGGTGGACAACGATCAGCGTCCGCGTGCCGGCTGAACACGCCGATGCCGTAAGTAATGTATTTTTTGAAGCGGGGAGCGGCGTCCAGTTAGACGAACCCGCTTCTTCGCATTCTGTGAACGTAACCGTCAAGGGTTACCTGGCGCAGGAAGGCGACTACCAACAGACAATTGAGACCATTCGCCGGCGGATGGCCGCCACTGTCGGCAGCCTGGTGGACCTGGAACTCGACGAGATTGAAAACGAGGACTGGGCCGTTTCCTGGCGGGAGAGCTACAAGCCCTTCCGCGTGGGTCGGCGTCTGCTGGTCAAGCCCAGCTGGGAGCAGGTCAAGACCGCCCCGGACGACCTGATTATCGAACTGGACCCGGGGATGGCTTTCGGTTGCGGTACCCACCCGACCACGGCGACCTGTATGGTCTTCCTGGAAAAGTACCTGCGTCCCGGGATGCGGGTCTACGACGTCGGGACGGGCTCCGGGATCCTGGCGATCACTGCGTCCCGCCTCGGTGCGGCCGCCGTTTACGCCGTGGACGAGGACCCGATGGCGGTACGCGTGGCCCGCGAGAACATTGCGCAGAACGGTCTGGAGGATCAGATTCAGGTCGGACTGGGGGATCTCCTGGACCGGTTGGAACAGCCGGCCGACATCATTGTGGCAAACATCCTGGCCGAGGTGGTGATCCGGTTACTGCCGATGGCCAACGCCAGGCTGGTGCCGGGGGGCCTGCTCATCGCCGGCGGTATCAGCGCGCCGAAAGCGGCCGGGGTTTTAGAGGCCATGAAACGGGAAGGCTTTGAAGAGGTTGATCTGACAAACGTTGACGATTGGGTCTCCATCGTGGGGGTAAAACGGTGAGAGTACCGCGCATATTCGTCAGGCCGGAGGAATGGCAGGGCCGGGAAACCGTCCGGGTAACCGGGACAAGCGCCCAGCATATCACCCGTGTACTACGCCTGGGAGCGGGAGCGGAGCTGGTGGTACTGGACGGGGAAGGCGGCGCCTACCGGGCCGAGATCCGGGAGCTGACCCGTGACGGGTTCACAGCGGCGATCACCGGGACGGCAAGCGTGACCGGTGAACCTGACTTGGCGATTACCCTGATCCAGGGTCTGCCCAAGGGCGACAAAATGGATTATGTCGTCCAGAAAGCGACCGAGGTCGGGGTTTCCCGGATCATCCCCCTCGCCTCGGAGCGGGCCGTGGTACGCGCTCGTGAGGAACGGACGGACAAGAAACGGGAGCGCTGGAAGAGAATCGCCACTTCCGCCGCCGAGCAGGCCTTCCGCCTGGTGGTGCCGGAGATCCTGCCGGTAATGACCCTGCCCCGGGTTCTGGACTTCACTCCGCCCGAGGCGTTTATCCTCTTCCCCTGGGAAGAAGAGCGGGAGAACCCGCTTAAAGCGGTGCTGCGCAGCCACCCGGCGGCACAGGACATTTACATCTTCATTGGACCGGAGGGAGGCTTCACCGAGGCCGAGGCCCGTGCCGCGGCCGACCGTGGCGCCCACCGGGTTACCCTCGGACCGCGCATCCTGCGTACCGAGACCGCCGGCCCGCTGGTGACGGCGCTGGTGCTATATGAATGGGGCGACCACAGTTGAAGACGGTAGCTTTTCACACCCTCGGGTGCAAGGTGAACCAGTACGACTCGCAGAGCCTGGCCGGGATGTTTCTCGACCGGGGTTACCAGGTCGTGCCTTTTGAAGATCCGGCCGACGTCTACGTGGTCAATACCTGCACCGTAACCAACATCGGCGACCGGAAATCGCGTCAGATGATCCGCCGGGCGGTCCGGACCAACCCAGACGGGATCGTGGTGGTTACCGGCTGCTACGCCCAGGTCGCCTGTGAAGAAGTCTCAGCGATTGAGGGCGTGGACCTGGTGGTCGGAACGGCCGGGCGTGAACGTCTGGTCGATATGGTGGAAGACCTGGCTGCCGAACGCGGGCTGCGGACCATGGTCGGCAACATCGAAGAGGTAAACCACTTTGAGGAGATCCCCGCTTCGGGGCAGGGCCGCACCCGCGCCTACATCAAGGTGCAGGAGGGCTGCCGCGATTTCTGCACGTACTGTATCGTGCCCTACGCCCGTGGTCCCCTGCGATCACGTCCGGCCGCCGGCGTAATTGAACAGGCCCGCCGCCTCATTGACACCGGTTTTCGCGAGCTCATCCTGACCGGAACCCACCTCGGCGTCTACGGCCGTGACTGTCCGGCGGAAGGTACACTGGCCGACCTGGTCGCGGGGCTCGCCGTGATACCCGGCCTGGTCCGTCTCCGTCTCAGTTCCGTGGAACCCGCGGACATCGAGCCGGAACTGATCGAAGTCCTGTCCAATTACGATACCGTCTGCCCACACTTGCATATCCCGCTGCAGAGCGGCAGCGACACGGTGCTGGAACGGATGGGCCGTCGCTATGACACCGCCGGGTTCGCCGTCCTCGTGGACGCGATCAGGCGCAGTGTTCCCGATGTATCCGTGACCACGGACGTGATGGTGGGCTTCCCGGGCGAGACCCCGGAGGAGTTTGCCGAAAGCCTGGCCTTTGTGGAGGAGACCGGGTTTGCCGGGTTGCACGTCTTCAAGTACTCTCCGCGCAAGGGCACCCCGGCCGCTGACTATCCGGACCAGATCCCGGGTAACGAAAAGGAAGCCCGCAGCCGGAAGATGATTGCACTTGGCAAGAGACTACGCACCGCGTTTGCGAGCCGTTACATCGGAGAGACCGTGGAAATAATGGCAGAAGAGACCGTCGGGGAAGGACTCTGGACCGGATATACGCCGAATTACTTGCGGACCGTGGGGAGCGGACGGGGTGAATATGAAGGCAAAATCATAAAAGTAGCCGTTAAACGTGTTGAACAGGGTGATTTGAAGGGAATAATTTATGATTAAGAAGGAATTATCCCCGTCTGTGTCAAATAGAATTTAGGCGGAAAACCCAAGGGGGGGTGGTCGCGTGCAGGACTGTATCTTCTGCAAGATAGTGAACAAGGAAGTTCCGGCAGATGTGGTGTATGAGGATGGGGACATTCTGGCCTTTAAGGACATCAATCCACAGGCGCCGTTTCATATTCTGCTGATTCCGAAGAAGCACATTCCCACTTTCTTTGATATGGAAGAGGGAGACGGACAGATCCTTGGGAAACTACACGAGGCGGCAGTGCAGGTTGCACGCGATTTCGGTTTAACCGAGTCGGGTTTCCGTCTGGTTTCCAATTGCCGGGCAGGCGCCGGTCAGGTAGTGTTCCACATTCACTATCATCTGCTCGCCGGACGCGAGCTAAACTGGCCTCCTGGCTAATTGACATCTATTATTAGGGGTGCTATACTTTACAGCATGTTTTGCCTGAGACGTGGACTGGTGGAGGGAGGGATACAGGGTGGCGGAAGTCAAAGTTGGTAAGCACGAAACGCTGGACAGCGCCTTGCGTCGCTTTAAGCGCACCTGCCAGAAGGCAGGCGTTTTTGCCGAAGCCAGGAAGCACGAACACTATGAAAAACCAAGCGTGAAGCGTAAGAAGAAGTCGGAAGCAGCGCGAAAGAGAAAGACCAAGAAGTTCTAAGGATAGTCCAAACAAATCCCCCTCCACAAAATAAAGACTGCAAAGCCCGGAGCAATCCGGGCTTCAGTTTGCCATTTGATTTGCTCTGCAGATGACCACTATGGTAAGCTTTTTGAGCAGTACAGAACCCGTCGACCTGTGCGTCCGGTTTGAACCGGACGAGGATTGAAACATAGTTAAGGTTCTTAAAGGGAAGGATGACCCCTGTGACAAACAGGGGTCATCTGCTTTTGGTACAATACTTCCAAGGCAAGTATTGACAAACACCAACACTAGACTTAAGATACTTGTAAGCACCTTTACTATTGAAGAAGAGGTGTTTCCTAATGCATATTGCGCATTCAGGCAACCCAGATGGACGGGAACATGGACTGGTTGAACACCTAGAGGGTGTTGCCCGCCTATCAGCAGTTTTTGGAGATAAGATCGGTGCCAGGGAACTTGCCTACTGGGCCGGGCGTCTACATGATAGCGGCAAGTCCGGTAAATTATTCCAAGAGTATATAAGAAATCCAGATCCCCAACGAAGAGTAGACCATTCTAGTGCAGGAGCTGTCTTGGTGAGTCCCATTTGGCTGGGATTGGCTTTCCTGGTTGCCGGACATCACGGCGGTTTAGCCGACATGACCGATCTTAAGCACCGGCTAGAAACAAAGGGCGCTGATCCCAGGATCCGAGAGAGCATCGCAGCTGCTGAAGAGCTATTGCCCGAGCTAAAGACAATCCCCGCTCTAGCCAGTACATTACCCACGCATTTAAGAAGTGTACCAGAGACCGAACTCTTCATCCGGCTCCTCTTTTCGGCCTTGGTGGACGCCGACTTCCTCGATACCGAAGCGTACTTCAATAATGAGTTATCAGAACTCCGGGGCGCATCCTCAAGCCTCTCGGATCTTTGGCATCGACTGCAGGTAAATCACGAGTCCCTGACTGCCAATGCCTCCCACAGCTTACTCAATTCCCTCCGGCAAGAGATATTCGACGCCTGTTGCACTGCGGCTGACCAACCGCCTGGTGTGTTCCGCCTGACCGTACCAACCGGAGGCGGTAAAACCCGTTCGGGGATGGCTTTTGCCCTGCGGCATGCGCTTCAACACAGACTGGACAGGGTTATTGTGGCTATTCCATACACTTCGATTATCGAGCAGAATGCGGACGAGTATCGGAAGATTTTCGGCCAGGAGGCAGTTCTTGAACACCACAGTGCCGTTGAATCGTTGGACGACGGCGACGAAGTGTCGTCCGACAGAGTGAAGATGCGTCTGGCCTCCGAGAACTGGGATGCCCCAATTGTGGTGACCACCACGGTACAGCTTTTTGAGAGCTTCTTTGCCAATCGTCCTTCCCGATGCCGCAAACTCCACAACATCGTCCGGAGTGTAATCATCCTGGATGAGGTGCAAACCCTCCCCATCGAGCTACTCACCCCCATCCTGGATGTCCTTCGTGAACTAACCACTCATTACGGTGTCTCGGTCGTCCTTTGTACAGCTACCCAGCCAGCTCTGGATGACAGCCCATACCTGCGGGGTTTTCGTAATGTACGGGAAATCGTACCTAATCCGGAGAGATACTTTGCCCTACTTAAACGGGTTAACTACGAGATTCCCGTCAGCACTGAAAAATGGTCGTGGAGCCGGGTGGCATCGGTGATGCGTGAGAACCGGCAGTGCCTTACCGTTGTAAACACAAAAAAGGATGCTCTGGCCTTGATGAGTGTCCTGGAAGACCCTGATGCGTTGCACTTGTCGACCCTCCTTTGCGGTGCCCACAGGCGGGAAGTGATCGCCGAAGTAAAGCGAAGGCTGTCCTTGGGTGAGCCCTGCCGGTTGGTGTCCACGCAAGTGATTGAGGCCGGTGTAGACCTGGATTTCCCAATGGTACTTAGGACAGTTGGTCCGTTGGATCGTATAGTGCAGGCAGCAGGACGCTGTAACCGTGAGGGCCAGCTTACGGATGACCTTGGCCAGCCGGCGATGGGCAGAGTGATTGTGTTCTGCCCAGAGGAAGGTGGTATGCCTCCTGGTGGTTATAAGAGCGCAACCAGTCAGGCCGTCAGCTTGTTAAGTCGGGAAGGTCTCGATTTGCACGACCCGGGTTTATACACAAGGTACTTTCAGATGCTCTATCAGGTTGTTGAGACTGGAGGCCGGGATGTCCAGTCCGCACGGGAAGCCCTACAGTTCGCCCAGGTTGCTGAACGGTTCCGCATGATCAAGGACAATACTGTTCCAGTTATCGTGCGCTATGCAGCCGAAGTGGACGGGCTTGTTGCCACTGTCCGGGCTGGTGGGGTCTCTCGGGGAATCGTACGGCGGCTACAACCCTACTTAGTCAACATCTATGAACACCAGCTTCTCCGATTGAGAGACCAGGGGTTGATTGAGGAAATTGCTCCCGGGCTATATGAGTGGCTGGGACTTTACGATCCGGTATTGGGTATAAGTGAACGGGCACGGGATCCCGAATCACTTGTTTTTTAAGCTGTAAATAGAAAGGAGGTGTTCTTATTGAAGAACTCGATACCATTGGAAATCAAGGTGTGGGGTGATTTTGCCTGTTTTACCCGGCCCGAAATGAAGGCGGAGCGCGTTACGTACCCGGTAATGACGCCATCCGCCGCCCGTGGCGTGCTTGAGGCGATATTCTGGCGTCCGGAGTTCTCTTGGCTAATCCGTGAGATCTGGGTATTGTCAGAGATTCGCCACATCTCCTGGCTGCGCAACGAGGTAAACAGTACCGCGGTGGTATCAACTGCCCGCAAATGGGCAACGAGCGGCGGTGGCTACTACGCCGAGGAAGATCGTGCCCAGCGCCACACGTTGGCTCTCCGGGATGTGGCCTACCTGATCAAGGCGGATGTCCACTTGCAGCAGCACGCCGATGCCCATGTTGCCAAGTACCGCGATATGTTTCGGAGACGTGTGCAGCGCGGCCAGTGTCATCACCAGCCGTATCTCGGCTGCCGTGAGTTCACTGGATTCTTCTCACCTCCTTCAGGGGATGAAAGGCCGATCACTCACACTGATGACCTGGGCCGGATTCTTTTTGACCTGGAGTTTGCCCCAGATCGCTCGGGTAGTGCCGTACCCCGGTTTTTCAATGCGCGCCTGGAAAACGGCAAACTCAGAGTTCCCCCGGAACTCTATGAAAGGAGGGGTGCATCATCTTACTGCAACGATTAAATGAGTATGCCGAGCGGCTGGACGTACCTCCTGCAATGTACAAGTCCACAGCTGTACCCTGGGTTATTGATCTGGATGCTACTGGGCAGCTTCTTGGTTTGGTTCGTACAACCGGAGAGGCTAAACGAGACCAGGGCAAGCTACTGACCGTGCCCTATCCCGGTACTCGTACCGCGGGTATCAAAGCAAACTTGCTCGTTGACAAGGCCGAATACGTATTAGGTCTGGAACGTGACAACAAGTCTGTCAGCCGCCACGAGGCTTTTTTGGGGCTAGTGCGGGAATGTGCCGAATCAACAGGGGAACGGGATGTCCAGGCCGTGCTCCACTTCCTTGAAACCCTGGACCTTACTACCGTTGATCTTCCTGCTGAGCTTACACCCGATCTCTGGATCACTTTTCGCGTGGCTGGGAGCTTCCCGACTGACCTACCTTCGGTTCAGGACTATTGGGCTTCACGGTTTAAAGAGGCTGGTGCTGCTAAGGAGCAGGACAAGATGAACTGCATCGTCTGTGGTGCAGGCTGCGTTCCAGTCAGTCCACATCCCGGCAACATCAAGGGAATTCCCAATGGGCAGACATCGGGTATGGCTCTGATCTCGGCCAACAGCAAAGCCTTTGAGTCGTACGGGCTCGAACGCTCCGTAATTGCCCCCACCTGTGGCACCTGTGCCGAAAAATACGTCATCGCTGCCAACACCCTTATCAAAGACGAGCACACCCACTTACGAGTGGGGCCTCTGATTTACCTCTTCTGGACGAGGGAAGACACAGGCTTTTCGGTTACCCTGCTATCGAAACCGGAGCCGGATGACGTAAAGGCCCTGATTGAATCCGCATGGAAGGGGCGTGAATACTCGGCCGTTGACGAGACCGCCTTCTATGCTACTGCTTTCTCGGCTAGCGGGGCGCGGGTTGCTGTACGTGACTGGCTGGAGACCACCTTGGGCAGTGTTCGAAAGAACCTGGCTCGGTGGTTTGTGCTGCAACAGATCGTTGACTCATGGGGAGGAGAGGGGCATCCCTACGGGCTCTACCCGCTCTGTGCCTCTCTGTATCGGGACGCCAATCGTGACATGGTCCCCAATGTTCCCAAAACTGTACTCCGGGCGGCGTTGCACGGTGGACCACTTCCTATGTGGTTACTCTATCAGGCCGTACGCCGCAATCGGGCAGAACAGGGAGTAACCCGACCCAGAATAGCCCTCATCAAGATGGTTTTACTCTCCGGAGTGGAGGGGAAGGAGGATACGATGAAGGAACTGGAAATCGAGAACACAAACCCCGCATACCTCTGCGGCCGTCTATTCGCGGAATTGGAAGCGGTTCAGAGGGCAGCCATGCCAAACGTGAACACCACTATTGCGGATCGGTTTTTTGGTACCGCTTCTTCCGCACCGGCTTCCGTATTTGGTCGCCTGTTGCGCGGGGCACAGAACCACCTGGGCAAGCTACGCCGGGAAAGGCCTGGAACCTACCACGCTTTGCAGCAACGCCTTGAAGAGATTCAGTCAAAATTAAGTGTGTTCCCCACAGCCCTACCTCTAAAGGATCAAGGGATGTTTGCCCTCGGCTACTATCACCAGAGGGCCTCAGACCGGGCTGGCGCGAAGGCAGCGAAAGACAAGACACAGGTACAGGAATAATTCCCATAATGATTGAGGAGGATTTTGAAAATGAGTAACAGTGTTATTGTCGATCCCAACCGGCGTCACGACTTTGTACTGCTGTTTGATGTGATGGATGGCAACCCCAACGGCGACCCCGACGCAGGTAACCTTCCTCGGGTGGATCCCGAGACGATGCATGGTCTGGTTACGGATGTGTGTCTGAAGCGCAAGGTGCGCAACTACGTAGAGGCCGTGCGTGGGGCTGATGAGCGGTACAAAATATACGTACAGAACCGTGGCATCTTGGCTAACCAGCAGAAACGGGCGTATCAGGCCTTAGGTGTGGAACCGGGAAAGAGCGCGAACGCTTTGGCGCGCAAATGGATGTGTGACAACTTCTTTGACGTACGGGTGTTTGGTGCCGTCATGACGGTCGGTCGGACCAAGGATGAAAAGGACGGCAAGCAGCTACACTGGAATTGTGGACAAGTACGGGGACCGATCCAAATGACCTTCGCCCGCTCGATCGATCAGGTCGTGCCGCTAGACCTTTCAATAACCAGGGTGGCCCTGACCAACCCGGATGATACCGGTCGCGGCGAGGTGGATGACCAGCAAGCTGCCTCCGGCCAGATGGGACGGAAATCGATTATTCCCTATGGTCTTTACCGTGGGTACGGCTTTGTCAGCTCTGCCCTGGGCGAGGATACTGGTCTCACAGAAGAAGACCTCGGTGTCTTTTGGCAAGCACTCCAGCAGATGTGGGATCTGGATCGGTCAGCGAGCCGTGGATTCATGGCGTGTCGAGGATTGTACGTGTTCTCCCATGAGAATGGTTTGGGGAATGCGCCAGCCCATACGCTCTTAGATCGAATCCAACCCAGGATGAAAGATGACGTACAGACCCCGCGTCGGTTCGACGACTACACGATAGCGGTAGACGACGCCGATTTGCCCGAAGGCGTATCCCTTACAAGGCTTGTAGGATAGGCCTGGTGGCTGCCGCAGGATTGGGAGACTGGTCAGATACCGAGCTGGTGGCTATCTCTGCCATCCAGCACTACAGTTATTGCCCCCGGCAGTGTGCCCTGATCCACGTGGAACAGACCTTTGAGGAGAACCTTTACACCATGCGAGGTAGGAGGGTCCACGAAAGGGTTGACGAGCCCGATACGACCATCGAGGGTGGAGTGCGCGTAGAGCGTGCTCTACCCCTGTGGTCGGAAAAGTTGGGGTTGATCGGCAAGGCGGATGTGGTTGAGTTTCACGACGAGGTGCCGTACCCCGTTGAGTATAAACACGGATCTAAGCGGCCACGTTCCCACGACGACCTGCAGCTTTGCGCCCAGGCGATCTGTCTTGAAGAAATGACCGGGGAGCCCGTGCCCAGGGGTGCTGTGTTTCATCATTCATCTAGGCGCCGACGTGAAGTGGTGTTCACGGACGAACTACGCCGTGAAGTGGCCCGCATTACCGAGGCCATCCGGGGAATGCTTCAAGTCCACACCTTGCCGCCTCCGGCAAATGACGAGCGATGCCGTCATTGTTCCCTCGCTGATTCATGTATGCCCCAGGTGGTGGGTGAAAAGGGGCGATTGAAGAACCTCAGCCAGGAAGTCCTGTCAGGAGTGCAACTGATTGGGGGTGTACGGGATCCGGACACTACTTAACACTCTTTATGTCACTACCGAGCATTCCTATTTGCGTCTCGATCACGAAACGGTAAGGATCGATGTTGAGGGTGTGAACCGTTTCAGTATACCGTTACATCACCTGGGTGCCGTAGTGTGTTTTGGCAATGTTCTCATAAGCCCGGCACTAATGGCTAGATGTGCAGAGGATGGTCGGACAATGGTGCTCCTGGGACGGGATGGTCGTTTCAAGGCCAGGCTCGAAGGGCCTGTATCGGGCAATGTAATGCTTCGTCGGGCTCAGCACGAAGCATTGGCCAATCCCGTGACCACAGTGGGCATTGCACGCAGCATTGTAGCGGGAAAGATCAGGAATACACGTACAGTCGTACTTAGGGCTGCCCGGGAGGCGGAAAACGAAGAAGATGAACAAAGCCTGAGAAACACGGCCAAAACTCTCTCCAACGCGGGCTCACGGTTAGCTTCTGCCGGCGACTTGGACGAAATTAGGGGCATGGAGGGCGAATCAGCTCGATGCTATTTCGGTTCCTTTCAGTGTATGGTGCGCCAGAACCGTGAGCATTTCAAAATGGACGGTCGCAACCGTCGACCTCCTCGCGACCCTATAAACGCACTAATCTCATTCCTCTATACCTTGCTGTTAAACGATTGTGCGGGAGCACTGGAGGGTGTCGGACTGGATCCACAGGTTGGATATCTACATTGCCTTAGGCCCGGTCGTCCTTCTCTCGCCCTGGACCTCATAGAGGAATTTCGTGCTGTTTTAGCGGACAGGCTGGCGTTGACATTGATTAACCGCCGTCAGGTAACCGCAGGAGACTTCGTTATACGGCCGGGTGGCGCGGTGTTTCTTGGAGACGATGGCCGCAAAGAAGTACTGGTCGCTTATCAAAAGAGAAAGCAGGAGGAAATTGTTCATCCTCTCCTCGACCGCAAGGTTCCTTTCGGCCTGGTACCACACGTCCAGGCCAGGTTGCTCGCGCGATACCTGAGAAACGACGTCGAAACCTACGTTCCCTTTATCTATCGGTAGCAGGATGTGATGACGTGCAGATACTTGTTTGCTATGATGTGGCCACGGACACTGCGGCGGGTCGCAAACGGTTGCGAAAAGTCGCTAGAGTCTGCGTTGACCACGGCCAGCGGGTACAAAAATCGGTGTTCGAAATCTCGGTGAATCAGGTTCAATATGAGCAGATGTTGCACCGTTTACTAGAATTCATTGATCAGGAGGAAGACAGTTTAAGGGTGTACCGCCTTCGTGAACCCAAGGAGCGGTATCTCAAAGAATACGGGGTTAATGTCTCTGTGGACTATGACCATGATCTACTAATGGCGTAGCGCGAACCTGTAGCCGTTGCGTATCTGCCGGAGGGTTCACGAACGCCGAACACCTTGCTACGAAAGAGGTAATCCGTTGTTTATTTGCATATGCCAGATAGGATCTCTGGAATCAAATTGGTTCGCGCAGGTGCGCTACCAAGACCAGGCATATCAAGGATTCTGCGAAGCGCTATAGCGCCCGGCCTTCGGGTCGGGTGAGGATTGAAACCACTGTCCAACCATTAAAAATGAGGCAATATTTAAATAGCGCCCGGCCTTCGGGTCGGGTGAGGATTGAAACCGGTTATGAGGACCTGGCTGTTAAGGCCCAGGGCGATAGCGCCCGGCCTTCGGGTCGGGTGAGGATTGAAACGGGTGGGCTTTTTCGGCTTTGGCGGTAAGAACAGATAGCGCCCGGCCTTCGGGTCGGGTGAGGATTGAAACCCTGATGAAGCCAGTCTTATGCGCCGGATTAACCAAATAGCGCCCGGCCTTCGGGTCGGGTGAGGATTGAAACAAGGGAGTGCTTCAGCGGGGTCCGGGCGGAGAAGATAGCGCCCGGCCTTCGGGTCGGGTGAGGATTGAAACCAACAGGACGAGTGGAGCCGGGAAGACCAGAAGCATAGCGCCCGGCCTTCGGGTCGGGTGAGGATTGAAACCAAATTAATCCTTATTGGCGTTTCGACGGCAACCAATAGCGCCCGGCCTTCGGGTCGGGTGAGGATTGAAACTTCCAGCGCCTTTGTGGTGCCCCGGTGAGCGCTCATAGCGCCCGGCCTTCGGGTCGGGTGAGGATTGAAACTATAACCTGAATGTCAATCCGTGCCGCCCTGCTGATAGCGCCCGGCCTTCGGGTCGGGTGAGGATTGAAACCCGGGCCCGCCGGCGGAATGGACTGCCGATCAGAATAGCGCCCGGCCTTCGGGTCGGGTGAGGATTGAAACATGGGTTGATTTCGTGGCAACAATATCTCAGCTGAATAGCGCCCGGCCTTCGGGTCGGGTGAGGATTGAAACAAATAACCGTCCACCTGGTCGCGCGTTTCAACGATAGCGCCCGGCCTTCGGGTCGGGTGAGGATTGAAACGATGCCTGGATCACGGCTGGAGACGAACGGGTGGCATAGCGCCCGGCCTTCGGGTCGGGTGAGGATTGAAACCCTGGCAATGCAATACCGGTAACCGCGCTGACCCATAGCGCCCGGCCTTCGGGTCGGGTGAGGATTGAAACAAGGAAGGCCTGCTCCCCCAGTTTTTTCGTCCCGATAGCGCCCGGCCTTCGGGTCGGGTGAGGATTGAAACCTGGCCATGGCCGGCTATGAGGCAAGTGAAGTCAATAGCGCCCGGCCTTCGGGTCGGGTGAGGATTGAAACGGAGACAAGATCGAGTCTGCCCGGGCTGCGGAGCATAGCGCCCGGCCTTCGGGTCGGGTGAGGATTGAAACTTCTGTCTGCGAATGCGGAAAGGGAGCGGACGGCGATAGCGCCCGGCCTTCGGGTCGGGTGAGGATTGAAACCAGAGCGCTTATTCGCTGTATGGTTTTGCCGATAGCGCCCGGCCTTCGGGTCGGGTGAGGATTGAAACCTTCTTGGCCAGGGTATCAAGTGTCCGCTGCCTGATAGCGCCCGGCCTTCGGGTCGGGTGAGGATTGAAACAAGAGTGACGCCGGCTTCGAGATTCTTCCCCTCATAGCGCCCGGCCTTCGGGTCGGGTGAGGATTGAAACCTCAATCATCATGGCCCGGGCATAAGTGCTAATCACATAGCGCCCGGCCTTCGGGTCGGGTGAGGATTGAAACGGTGATGGCCTTTGCGTGATATTCATGGATTATCATAGCGCCCGGCCTTCGGGTCGGGTGAGGATTGAAACTGGAGGAACTGGCCAGGCTGCTGGGCCTGACTGGATAGCGCCCGGCCTTCGGGTCGGGTGAGGATTGAAACCGTGACCAGCTGGACGATGTCCGGAGCCGTCAGGAATAGCGCCCGGCCTTCGGGTCGGGTGAGGATTGAAACGTGTCACTCCATCGTTAATCTCTGCTCCGGCCACCATATAGCGCCCGGCCTTCGGGTCGGGTGAGGATTGAAACGAGCGCGGAGAGATTGACGCAGAGACGCTACAAATAGCGCCCGGCCTTCGGGTCGGGTGAGGATTGAAACATTATTCGAGCCGCCTGATGGCGGTAGAGACCGCAATAGCGCCCGGCCTTCGGGTCGGGTGAGGATTGAAACTGGAGGATGTCGTCCCCGAGCTCGTCCGCTATGCTATAGCGCCCGGCCTTCGGGTCGGGTGAGGATTGAAACTTTGACAACTGAAGCTCGCAACCCTGCCGCCTCCATAGCGCCCGGCCTTCGGGTCGGGTGAGGATTGAAACCATTATCGAGTGGGAGTAACAGCATAAAAGCCGAATAGCGCCCGGCCTTCGGGTCGGGTGAGGATTGAAACCCCAGTGGTACTTGATGTTCGTGGCTCCCACCTCCATAGCGCCCGGCCTTCGGGTCGGGTGAGGATTGAAACGAGGACGCAATCGTAAAGGCGGCGAACCTCGGAGATAGCGCCCGGCCTTCGGGTCGGGTGAGGATTGAAACCCGGCATGAGGAGGTAAGCGGGAAGCTCTTTGAGCATAGCGCCCGGCCTTCGGGTCGGGTGAGGATTGAAACCATCGAAGGTTGCCCGTGTCGAGAAAACGCACCACATAGCGCCCGGCCTTCGGGTCGGGTGAGGATTGAAACAACCAGCCGCCGCCTATTATCTCGGTTACCCGCCCATAGCGCCCGGCCTTCGGGTCGGGTGAGGATTGAAACATATAAACCCGATCTTGATTTTACGATTGACGGCCATAGCGCCCGGCCTTCGGGTCGGGTGAGGATTGAAACTCTTTCGGGTCATACTGCAGATCCTGTATACCCAATAGCGCCCGGCCTTCGGGTCGGGTGAGGATTGAAACATAGTGCAAATGGGGACCTGTTGCACGGCCTGTCGATAGCGCCCGGCCTTCGGGTCGGGTGAGGATTGAAACCACAAAGGAATAACCGCAGTGTTTATCCCTCCAATAGCGCCCGGCCTTCGGGTCGGGTGAGGATTGAAACCAGGGTGCCGTTGCGGTTTTCCTCGGCGACCGGAATAGCGCCCGGCCTTCGGGTCGGGTGAGGATTGAAACTATATTATCCGCTTCCCTCAATAATTCGGAGAGAATAGCGCCCGGCCTTCGGGTCGGGTG
>QZIR01000053.1 GCA_003604975.1 Desulforudis sp.
CCGTGGCGACCAGCGGGCCAGGGCCCGTCACGAACTCGACGCAAACATTTCCGAAGTGGCGGCCGCCGCCGCCTTTGCGGTGAAGAACCGCGGTCAGGTCGTGTTCGTCTATCCGGCGGCACGGAGCATGGCCCTGGTGGCAGCCCTCATGGAAGCGCGCCTGGAACCCAAGCGTCTGCAACCGGTGTACGGCCGGCCCGGCAGCCCCGAGGCTTCCCTGGTTCTGGTCGAGGCCCTGAAAAACGGCGGGGGGGAGGTGGCCCTGCTTGCACCGTTCTATACCCATACGGAGCACCATGGTTCTTTTTCGCCTGCCATTCAGGCCCTCTACGAGTGAGCTCTCATGCTGGCCAAGGTCCTGAGCACGGCGGTCATCGGCGTTGACGGCTACCTGGTCCGGGTCGAGGTGGACCTGGCCATGGGGCTGCCCGCCTTTTCCACCGTCGGCCTTGCCGAGGGCGCGGTCCGGGAGAGCAAGGACCGGGTCAGGTCGGCGATCAAGAACAGCGGCTACGAGTTCCCGGCCCAGCGGATCACCGTCAACCTGGCGCCGGCCTCGGTGAAGAAGGAGGGGGCCGGCTATGATCTGCCCATGGCCCTGGGCATCCTGGCCGCCACCGCCACCCTCAAGGCCCCGGACCTGGAGCGCACCGGCGCCATCGGCGAGCTGTCCCTGGACGGCGCGGTGCGGCCGGTGCCGGGCATCCTGCCGATGATCCTCGCCGCCCGCGAATACGGTATCGGCCGCTTTCTGGTACCCGCCGCCAATGCACGGGAAGCGGCGGTGATCCGGGGCATCGATATCATCCCGGTGCGCCGTCTGCACGAGGCGGTGGAGTGTCTCGCTGGGCTCACGCATCTTGAACCGGCGGTCACCGACATCGAGGCAATTTTCCACGACCATTGCCGCTATCCAGTGGATTTTGCCGAGGTCCGTGGCCAGGAGTCGGCCAAGCGGGCCATGGAGATCGCCGCGGCCGGCGGCCACAATCTCCTGCTTTCCGGTGTTCCCGGCAGCGGCAAGACAATGATGGCCCGCCGCCTGCCCACCATCCTGCCCGGCCTGAGTCTGGAGGAAGCCATCGAGACCACCAAGGTCTATTCCACCGCCGGCATGCTGCCGAGCGAGACGCCTCTTCTGGTGATCCGGCCTTTCCGCTCCCCGCACCACACCATCTCCGATGCCGGCCTGATCGGCGGCGGCCACATCCCCAGGCCCGGCGAGGTATCCCTGGCCCACAACGGCGTACTTTTTCTCGACGAGCTGCCCGAGTTCCGCAAAAACGTCCTGGAGGTGATGCGCCAGCCCCTGGAGGACGGGGTGGTGACCATCTCCCGCGCCGCGACCAGTCTGCGCTTTCCCGCCCGTTTCATGCTGGTGGCGGCGATGAACCCCTGACCATTCGTTGCCCTGTTATCATCATTTAAAAAAAAAGGTAGATAGTGCAGATTGACGGCCACTTCGTCTTTGTGGATGATGATGCTTTCTGTGATGGTTTCCACGATCTGACTTTGTTCGTCCCGTGACAGGATTGACCAGCGGGAATGAAGGTCGCGGGTTTCGGACAAGATTTGTTCGGAGGACAGGTTTTGGATCTTGAGGAAATCGATCTCGCTCTGGAGCTTTGGCAGCTGGTTTTCCAGCTGCGTGAAGCGTTCTTCAAGAGGCTTGTGCTTCCTTCCGAACCCTTCCTTGGAAATCTGCCCGTCCATATAGAGATCGTAGAGCTTGTCCATCTCGCGGGCTAGATCGGTCTTTTCTTTCTTCAGAACCTCCAGTTGCTGAGTCTTTTCCTGGATTGCATCATCGGCTTGGTGGATGTAGGTGGCCAGGTTTTCCTCGGAAATCAGGAAATCTTTGAGCTGTTCTTGGTAGATGGCCTCCAGGTCTTCTGCCGGAATTTTGTTGCGGCACTTAAGACATGTGTATTTCTTGCTGTTGGAAGGGACATACATCTTCCCGCCGCAGTGGCAGAAGGTGAGACCGGCGAAAAGGTGAGTGGCCGTTTTTCTCGCTATTCTTTTGCCTGATTCTTTTTGAGCTGCCAGAATGGCGTTGCATTTTTCCCACAACTCCTCGGAAACTATCGGCTCGATGCTGGAATAGACCCATTGATCTTCAGGTTTGAATTTCCAGTGCTTGTTGTCGCCGGTGCTTTTGGTGTAATTGGCCCGGCGCAGCCCTTTGGCAATGGGATCGGTAAGGAGCCTTTCCACGGTAGTATCGGAGAATTCCGATCCGCTCCGTGTCCTAAATCCTCTTTGGTTCAAGAGTCTGGCCACGGTCTTCTTGCGCTTGTGTTCCAGAAACAGCTCAAACATAAGCTTGCGGATGGGAGACTCGTCAGGATTCACGATTAGACTTTTTCCTTCCCATTGGTAGCCGAAAGGGGCAGCTCCTCCGAGAGGCTTTCCCAGTTGCGCCCGGATCGGTACTGAAGCGGCAACTCGTTCGCTGATCTCTTCCCGCTCCCATTGGGCCATGGCGGCAATCATCGTGTAAAATAGCCGTCCGGCCGGGGTGGTGGTGTCGATGGCTTCCTGAAGTGAGATGAGGCCAGCCTCCGAAGAACGGAAAATATCCGCAATGTCCAGAAGTTCGCGGGTATTCCGTGCAATACGCGCGAGCTTCGAGAAGATGAGTCCCGAGATATGCCCGGACTGGATGTCCGCAATCATTCGTTTGGCTTCGGGATGTTCCAGGACGGATTTACCGCTCACTCCTGAAAGGTTGTAGTGCTCGACCACTTTCCAGTTCTTGGACTGGGCATAATAGCGGGCTCGTTGTTCATGATGTTCCGGGCTTTCGCCCCTGGCCTGGTCTTCGGTGGATACCCGAACCCAGATACCGACACGCTTGCATCTTTTTGATTCTTCCATGTTTCTCTCCACTGAATTGTTAAGGTGCCGGTAAAACCGCTTCCCCAGCTATCAGTTGGAATTGTATTTTCATTGGTCAGCCTTGGATAGGCGTCATTCTTTGTCAGTTTTTCATCTTTTTCATGGAGTTGACGATAAGTTTGGCGATTGCATCTTGTCGTTGCTTCTGCTGGGCGCGTTCGCTTTCCGTGTAATTTACTCTCACCTTGTAGCCTCGGATGGTTTTTTGCTGTTCCCTTTTCGGCGATTGCCTTTCATCAAGAAACACGATTAGCTCTTCCGGCGTAAAGTAGCAGATTTTTTCTTGCATGGCCGTATCCAATGCTTCAATCGCCAGTTGACGGATTTTGTTGAGCTGGGATTTTTCATGGGAAAGGACCAGGACCATTTCATATCCGGCCGCCAAACATTTCTGGATATTTTCCAGTTCATGGGATGGAGAGGTAGTGACGGTGATCTCGCAAGCGATTTTTTCTTTTTCCTTCTGCAATGAAACATCCACTATTCCCGTGCCACCCAAGACACTCTCTTCGATTGCTGCCTTGTATCCGCGCTCTTCCGCCAGCCGCTTTATGAGCTGTTGAAGGTATCTGTGCTGAACTCCGCCGCGCCCGGAAACAGGTTGATCCGGAAGGACTGGCTTTTTCTTTCCGGCACTCTTTTTCGTCGGTTCTTCTTGTGAGGATTGTTCGGCGCTGACCGTTGGTATTTTGGGCTCGGGGTCTCTTTCGGATTCTTGTGCCTTGTCGAGGGCCTGGGTCGGATTTTCCGCTTCCAGCTTTTCAATCACTTCCTTTTTGGGAGTTCCGTATCTCTCCCTGGAGCGGGATATAATCGCCAAGCGGGCTTCGGCATCTTCGCTTTTTTCCGGCAGCGAAAAAGTCTTCAGGTTGAAATCGTATTCCGCCTGTTCGATTCTTCCTATCGCTTGGCCAATAGCCAGGCTTTGCAGGTCTTTGGCATCGAAGAGCGAGAAACCGCTTGCCAGTTTTGCGGCGTCATGATCTCCCATGCGGAAACAAATGCGCGTATATGGATTGGAAAGGACCGAACTGGCCACCTCGCGATCCTTCGATTCCAATTGTCGCAGTTCCTGGTGGGCCAGAATGAGTCCCAGCCCGTATTTCCTGGCTCCGGAAAGGATAGCTTCCATTGAGGGGGTAATGAAGTTCTGGAACTCATCGAGGTAAAGGTAAAAGGGTTGCCTTTTTTCTTTCTGGATGGCTTGCCGGCTGAGCGCCAATTGGTGGAATTTGGCCACGATGAGAGCGCCCAGGAGATAGGAATTTTCTTCGCCGATGCCGCCATGTGACAGCTTGGCCAGGAAAATTTTTCTTTCATTCATGATCTGGCCGAAGTCGATCCGGTTCTGTTTCTGCGAGACCATATAGCGGATGAGCTTCGGTCGGAGAAAAGTATCCAGGCGGGTCAGAACCGGCCCTTGAGGCTTGCCAGAAAGAAGCGGGAACTCTTTCTCCCAGTAGTAAACAATCTCCGGGTCTTGGACAGTTTTCAGGAATTTCCGACGGAAATCGGGCTCGATCAAGAACCGCCGGAGTGTCATGAGGGTGCCGCCTTCGCTGCTTTCGAGCATTGCCAATATTCCATTGGCCAGAACTGAATTCATCTGGTCGCCCCAACTACTGGAAAGGCGGCGGAAGACCCCGACCAGATCCGAAGCCAAGAGAGTCTTTTCAGTTTCCGAGTGAGCCCCGAAGATATTGAAGCCGATGGGATATTCTTCGTCAGCCGGATCAAAGAGGATTACATCATCAATGCGCTCCTTCGGGACAAATTCCAGGATTTGGTCTATCAAGTCGCCATGCGGGTCTAGGACCGCGATTCCTTGCCCGTTACGAACGTCCTGGATGATCAGGTTAAGAAGCAGGGTGGACTTGCCGGTGCCCGAAGCGCCGACAATATACATATGCCGCAGCCGCTGTTCAGTGTCCAGGGTGACAAGTTTTGCCCGGCCGTGATGCGTGTTTTCTCCGAGAATGAGTTGATGATTTTCTGAGAGAGTCGGAGCTTCCTTGGTCTTCTTCGCGTTGCGCAAGAATTTTGCGTTCCTGACCGATGAAGACGGGAAGTGGACGAAATTGACCAATTCGTCCAGATTAAGGATGATGCCGCTCCGGTTGGTTAGTCGGTCGGCCACATTCTGGGCGTGTATTTCATCCGGATAGTCCTCATTGTGAAGCGGAATGAGGCTATTGCTTCCGGGCGAATTGAACTGGACCAAGGCCCCGCCCAGGCTTTTGACGATGGAATTGGCCCGATGCTGCGAAGGGCTTTTGGCACCGATCCTGACCACCGCCCCGTAGAGCGGTTTTTCAACCTTGGCTTTGACGCTTTTTGCCAGTTCGGGGGCGTCAGCCAGAAACGGCTTGCCATTCCAGTCTACTGCCGCGAACTGAAGGCTTTCCGCCCAGGGGCAGCGTACCGGCAAGAAAAGAACCTGGAAGATGGCGATATCGCTTTCCTGACACAGAGCCAAGGCCCCGATGATCCCGATGAGCGGATCAACGTCAAAACGGTCTGTCCGTTCCAGGGGGAGCATGGATTCCTGGTCCAGGCCGAAATCAAAGACGGCTGCCTGGTCGTTGTGAGGGTCTTCCCAAAGGGCGGAGAAAATCCCTTTCTCTTCGGTAATCACCGCTTCCGGAACGTAGGCCTCAAGTTGCGTCAGGATGCCTTGACGGTCGCATTTCCGGACCGCCAGCTGAATCCAAATTTGATCGGCACTGGCAATGATTTCAAAACAGATCGGGAAACGTGAATAGCTCAAGGATTGCAGAAACTGGTCGGCAAGACGCTTTTTGCATTCATACGATGGTGGAAGGATGATCTGCAGTTCGCATATTTCACCCTCCGGAACATAAAGATCGAGGGGTTCTTCATCCTCTTCGTCGAAATATTCTGAAGGGCAGGGCGCTTTCTCAGTCTTTGGCGAGAAAGTATTTTTTACAGCATCTGCCAGGGAACTGAGAAAAGTGGGTTTCCGGGTATCGTCTATGACCTCGGCCGGCGGAAGGAAATGGCCGTAGAAGGGTTTGAATGGAGGTTCAGGAGAGACAGGGTATGGCCAGGTCAGATACCCGCGGGTCCGGTATTCCCAATCGTAAAAGCGCTTGGTGAGAATAGCAATCTGGCTTTGCCCGATCTGGCCATATGGGACGAGTGAATCATGCATGTCTTGAGGTCAGACCTAGAGATTAAAAAAATCTCGCATCTTGGGCTTCCTGTCTGCCTCTGAGAGGGCCTTGAGGCCATTAGTATGGGTCAGACTATCTACCACCTCCAAAACGGCGCTATGGACCAGAGATTGGAACATGATGGCGGTATCGACGTTGTAGTAGGTGGTGGGGCGGAACCATTTTTCCATAATAGGGCCGACAAACGGAATCATCAGCATGAATTGCCAAAAAACGGATGGGAGTTCGCCCAGCCACCAGGAAATGAAAAACCCGTTGCCGAAAGGTGCTCCGCAAATATCAAAGGCATGTTTTTTTCTGAGAACCCGCAAATATTCACGCTTGGCAGAAAGGATTCCGCCTTCTTTCCAATCGACTCGGGAACGCCTGGTGTCGGGAACCAACTTTGTTTCGATGGCGCGTTCCACCGAAGCAAAAAAATCCTTTGGAGAAACTGCCAGACCTTCAATTAGCGTGTTCCAGTGGGAAATAACCATGGTTGCGGGTGCTTTGGGCATAAGGCGTCTCCTTTTTGAAAGGTTAAGAAGAACAATATGGACTGGATAGCAGCTGAATTGTTGCAGAATATACCGGGCAACTCAAGGAAAAAATTGCGGATTATTATTTTTCTATTCTTGGGTAGGCGGGAAGGTTGTGGCACTGAAAGGCAGGGAGGGTTTCCCGTCGATCATCAGTTTCAGGTATATATGGTAATTGGGAAGAGCCATGAGGTCGCGGGCTGTGAAGACTCCTTGGAATTCCTTCTCAAGGGAGGTGGCGTCGTAAGCTCCCAGGCGGAAGCTGATGAGCGTTCCAAAGTTCCCGATCACGGCATTCCGGATTTTTTCGTCCAGCTGGTGGAGATATTGGTGGGCGAGGATCATACCGACCTGGTATTTCCTAAGTTCCGAGGCCATGTTTACAAGAGAAAGGGTCGTGAAGGATTGGAACTCGTCAGCATAAAGGAAGAAATCTCGTCTTTCGTTCTCTGGGATATCCGAACGGCTGAAGGCGGCGAGTCCAAAGGAAGTCATGAGGAGGCCGCCCAGAAGAAGCGAGGCGTCTTCCCCCAGCTTTCCTTTGGATAGGTTGATGATGAGGACCTGGCCTTGATCCATGATTCTGCGGAGGCTCAAGTTCTCTTTCGGCTCGGTGAGAGCTTGCCGGAGGATAGGGTTGGCAAGGAAGGCTCCGATCTTGTTCTGGATAGGCGCGATGGCTTCGGCGCGCATCCGGTAGGAATATTTAGCGTATTCCTGAGTCCAGAATTTATTTACTTGCTCATTTTTTACATTTTTTAGAGCCTGTTGCCGGTATGTTGGGCTATTGAGCAGATGAAGGATATCGGCAAGGGTGGCTTGGGGTTGGTCAAGCAGGGTGAGCAGGCAATTGCGGAAAATATGTTCCATTCGTACGCCCCAGGCTTCGTCCCATTGCTTTTTAAAGATTTCGAGGATTCCGGAGGCAAGAAGCGGGCGGCGCTTAGGTGTAACATGACGGATCGGATTATATCCAAGCCCTTGAGGGTTTTCTGAGACATCCCAATAGATTATTCTTGATTTGTTTTTGATAGCCGCGAAGATTTTTTTTGAGGAATCGCCGTGAGGATCGAGGAAAGTTAAGCCTCGGTTGGAGGAAATGTCCTGCAGTATTAGGTTTTCGAGGAGAGTGGATTTTCCGGTGCCGGTTTTGCCGATTATGTAAATATGGGAAAATCTATCCTTGTTTTTGATGTGGAAGGGTTTTTCTATTCCTCGAAAATTGGTTTTTCCGATGAGGCATGATTGTTTTTGCATACCTCAATGATAATCGGGTGAAAGCGGAAGCAAAAGGCTGGTAATCCTACATTATTGTGGAAGAGACCAATGTGTTTTTTATTATCATTTTTTCGGTAATAAAAAAAATTTAACAACTACACTAAATTTTTCAAGTTATTGAATGAACTGTTCGGAAAGTAACGTAGATCTCTCCGAACAATTCATGAATCCAGCCAAATAGATGTGGCCTAGTGTATCTGCTGTTATTTAGTGTATGCATTCGTAGAAAAGTTTATTAAGAGGGATCAGTTATTAGAGTGTCCCAGAAAACGACTATTTCGTAAGCGAAAATATATTTAATCAATTTTTTAATTTTAAAAGGGGACCCCGAACTTGTATTTTGCGACGTAAGCCCCATAGCGTAGTCCGTAAGCTGCATAACGAACCTCTGTTATGCCAAATTTTTTTAAGATAAAAAAGTAAACCGGTAAACCATATAAGCGGACAAGTAAATCATTTAATCTTTTTCCACCTATTGAACTTTCATCTTGTATCAGTCCGTATAATGTGCGAACTTGTTGTGTAGATTGTTCAAGTTCTGAGCAGCTTATTTTCAGGCGACTCATCAGGTCATCAACCGAAAATAACTGATTATGCGCATTATAAGTACTCCCACGAGCACACTTTTGAATAGCTGTTCCCATTGCGTAGGCAAATATCCGAGACTGCTTAAGTTCTGGATATCCTTTCCATGAATCGATTCTTTTCTGAATAAGCTTAATGATACGCTCATTCTGTGTTGAAATACGTCTTAAGTTTTTATTGGGATCAACCCAACCATCTGGTCCAAGACGAAAAAATTCCTCCCGAAGGGCTGTGGTTCCCAAACTATCGATTGAGTGCACGTTTCCTTTAAATTTATTTGGATATAGGTAGGAGATTTCAGTCGATCCTCCCCCTTGGTCGATGAGAAGCAGTGCGTCATTTTCCCCAATCGTCACATTGTGTGTTTCATTCTGCGTTGATTTGAAGGTGTGGCCGATTGCGAAAAGGGAAAACTGTGCCTCTTGAGCTTCAGGGATTACGTAAACCGCAATTCCTGTTTCATTCTTAATGTAATCTATAACTTCCTCTCGGTTCTCAAGCCAGCGAAAGACAGCGGTTCCAAAAGCCGAAACGTCTTCGATTAGAATCCCTGATCTATGAAGAATATCTAAGTAAGTCGAAATGAATGCAATTATATCTCTGAGTGCTCTACTCTGTTTTATCCTCAACTTTTGATCAAATTTGCCAACATCTGCTCCCAGTTCGAACACCTGGCCATCGTTAAAAAAAGTCCGGCCGTCCCAGTAATCCGGGACCTTTTTGGGAGCCACAAGGACACGAACTGCTCTTGTTCCAATGTCGAAGAGAGCTACTTTTTCATCTTGATTGTCCCTTAAATAATCGTAGAGCCTACGAAGGTTTCTTTCCTTATTTTCCCATCTCATAATATATTCCTTTATTACTAGGATAGATTCTCAACGTTAAAAACGCTGATCAATAAGCTAGTTTTTGTTGTAATTAACAAATTAAGTAAATGTTACAATTAGTGTTAAATATTCTTCTTTTCACAGTGATTTTTCTTTTTCGATATGAAAAATAAACTTCAATGGGTACAGTATAAATTAATACTATCATTAAATTCTTTGTAGGTAAACAAGCACAATTGCCATTAGACAACAACACATTGAAATTAAATTAGCATTACCTTTTTATCATTTCTATTTTGGAGGGACGCGACTGTAGTGATCAAGCCAAGCCAGCACTACATCAAGGGCGTGTTTAGTCGCTATTAGCTGGCTCTCCTTTTTACTTTGCGAAGAACCGGATGAACCACCTGGGGCGTCACCAAAGTCTGATACGCCTTTGACTAGGAGAGCATCAAAACCCCGATCGAGAACAGCGCTAAAGAATCCCTCCGCTTCCATTTCATAACCGTAAATATCCGTCGAATGATTCTTCATTTCATGTAAATATACCGAATCAATGTCTTCAAACTTCCAAGGGCCGCAGGCAGATTGTTTAATTTCGACTTTAAATGTGAATTCAGGACCGGAGTCCAGGATACTTTGCAATCGTCTAATGCTTTTTGCCGGCGGACCGTGTGGATGAAGTATGCATTTGAGTCCGCCTTTAGTATCTCTTCGGTGTGCGAGACTGAAGACAGTATTGGGTACCAAAACTTCGCTAGATTTTATCCTGTCTTTTATGCCCATGCACATCCCCACCATAAATACTGCATCATATTTTGTTTTACTGATTCGATCGGTGACGAACGATGCAGCTGCCTCGCCTCGCTGATGTAAAGTTCGACACAAAGTTATATCCCATCCTGAAGGCCATTTGAAATAATCAACAAAATTACCTTGATCCTCCTCTTCGGTGAGCTCTATTCCTTTTTCATTTATCGCTTGGCGGATGGCGATCCTTTCATTACTGGTTACGCATACTATCAATGCACGAAAACGCTTGCTAGTAATAACATTGTCTGCAATAGGTTCTTTGTTTTCAATTGGCACTATATTTTGATGATTCTGATCAGAATCTGAATAGACATTATCATGTAAAATTCTTTGCTCAGAGATAATATCGGCACTTAAAGTATCAACTGTGGTTGGAGGTTGCACATCGTCAACATCCAACATCAATAATTCTTCCTTTGACTCATCAGTCATTTTTAAGCTAGATTCTCCAGGTTCATTAATACTTTTTTCTTTATTGTGGGATTCTAAATTAGATTTTTTTTCTGAAAATAGCATATGCAATCCAGTTGGTACTCCAAACTTCTCTGTCCTTCCGCGCCCAGCAGCTACTTGAACATCCTCTGAAGTAGGCTTGGTGGAAAAAGGTGGTTCAATAAATGATGTGAGCTCTCCGTTTACATTTGTCGGGGAATTTTTTTGCGGCTCGAACTGTAAAAGACGCGTGTTTGAAATAGATATTTCATGTATTAGCTGCTTTTGACGAATAATATTATTTGTTGGGTCCGCGACAAATTGCTGCTCATTTTGCAGTTTTTGTAGCTCGTCCTCAAGTTTCTTAATATTATCGCGCAGGATTTCAGGCGTCGCAATCATCTTGATTCAAATTTGTTTTTTGAGAAATTAATTGTTCCGTATTTTATCGTTAAATCCCTAAGCATGGTTTGGATTCGATCTTTTATAGTCACATCCATTGACTCACAATGATTGAGCAACAATAATAGTGTAGGAGAGGTGATGAATTCTATAAAAAATTCACTCTGAAGTAACTTCGACTGAATCTGAGTAGAAAATTTTTCAAAATTAGAGATCTTAAGCAATGTATTAAGTGCTGTGCCAAGAAATCCTTTACAACTATGTGAATTTTCCAACAAAGAGATTAGCTTCAACTGGTCATTATAGTTAGACTTAAGTATCGCAATAGCAACTGCTTTCCCTTCAAGTTCACCTTTATAGAGCATTACACTGAATTTATTCCAACACGCTTCATTTTTTGTAAGGTTATCCGATATTTTCTTTACGCATTTAGTTAGTTTCCAGTCGTAATTTTCAAATTTAATTAGTTTATTTTTTACGCGATCGCTAAAATACTCCGGGTAGTATTTATTTTTCATCATACGTTTAACGAGTAACCTTCGAATATTGCGGGCAAGGTGAGGCTCTTGCGTCCATTTATCTAGAAGAAGATTCATCAAGTTATCTCGCGCTTCAATATCTCCAATTTCTCCTGGTGCGAGTACAATCACGCTTGCCCAATCCTTCGAGGGGGCAGGAGGATTAGTGATAAACCATTGGTAAAAAGTCATGCCAAATGAGGCAATGAGGTAATGCTTTGCAGGGAAATCAAGCTTACCTTTCATGAAAAGGTTAACCACTGTCTTCAAGCCGGTTTCACCTGTATTTTGAACAAACAAAGCAATCAGTGGACGAGTTTTCCTAAGGAAATCTTCGCTTGAATTACCTTGAGAAAGTTCCTTGATAATGTCGATTACCTGGGGGTAAAGATCTTCGCGACCATTTGAGACAATGTACTGAACCGCTGCAAAGGAGAGTTCGAAGTTAAGGCCAACATTATCCAAAAGGTTCTCAACTGTTCCTCCGCAATCAAGAATACGTTTAAGGATTAATAAAGCTGTATTTCTTGTAATTTGATAAGGAGAACAAAAAAAGTCAGCGAGTACCCGTATAAAATCATCAGCCAATGAGTGGTTTTCTCTAAGGTCATACTCAAATTTGTCGAGAATAGGCGATATAAGTTCATCAAGCTCATGTTCTGAATGGAGCAAATATATATACTCCAATAGGCACTTAAGTAAAGGGGGGCCGGACATATCGTAGAGACCGGTTAATTCTTTGACCTTGCAGCGTCGTTCTTCTAAATCATTCGAGCATCGTTCTAGTTCACTTAAAGTGTTTCTAACTTTAAGGCTAAGTATTGGCTCGTGAGTTAGTTGATCTTCAAATCCTGAACAAAAATTTTTTAAGAGAAAAAGTCGTTCATTGCGAATTAGTTCGGAAATCATAAAACTTCCCCGTTAAGGATAATTCCAGAAAGGTTTGAGATAGAACTTTTATTGCTGTTGTCAAAAGAATCAAGCTCAAAATCTAGTTTAGTCTTGATATCTCCAATTTCGTCTTTAAATACCATTTCAAATTGAAATACTTTATTTTTATCTATTTGTCCTATCACTTTATTAAGACGAATATCTCCACTTAATTCCCGTGGAAATATTTGACGTTCGATATGAGTGCAAACCATTAGATGATCTTCTGGTGAATCTCCTTGGAAGAATTCAAGCGTTACTCCGCGAGATTTTTGTGAAGTGTAGAAGCAAATTTCGTCATCGAAAATTCTTTCAACTGGATCTGAAGGTACTGTTAGATTAGTCATAATCTCCAAAAAAGGCATCCCTTCACGTTTCAAAAAAATACGATCCCCAAATATTTCATTGATAGTCCAAAGATTGCTCCGTTTCAGATAGCTCCAGTTTACCGCCCCGTCG
Source organism: Desulforudis sp. (assembly GCA_003604975.1). Classification (GTDB taxonomy): domain Bacteria; phylum Bacillota; class Desulfotomaculia; order Desulfotomaculales; family Desulforudaceae; genus SURF-60. Next base: position 12,858 of record QZIR01000053.1, read on the forward strand.
GCTACGGCAAAAAAGGCATCAAGGAGAACTTGTTTTTTCGTATTGAAGTAACCAAAAACCTCATTAGTTACTGGTGTGAAATAAGATGACCCTCCAGTTATTCCTATTGCTGAAATATCTTTATAGTTGAATTTTGCTCTTTCAATTGCCTGGTCGATTGGATTAAAAATATTAATCTTATCTTTTCCACGATATTGTTTTTGAAATGAAATGAGTGGCTCAATAACCTTAAGGACTTCATGAATCGGTATGTTTATGTGATTCAAAATATTTGATTTAAATTCAATATGAGGTAAAATCTGAAAATCCAATGATTCTTTATTGGAACAATAATCCTCAAGTCTATCTCTAAGAGGAATTGCAGGTCCATTTCTTAACGCGTCTGAGAGCTGCATCTTAAAAGCGCCAGCATGCTCCATAATTTTATATGAGAAATGCAATCTATCCTCAATCTTTATTTCTTTTTCCAAGAAATCTGATAAAGATGAATAACCCATAGCTATCCATATTTTTTGCAACATTAATGCTGCGATTTCAATGTCAATATCATTTCCAGCTAGTTCATTGTATCGTGATGTACTAAGAACCCGTATAATATGGTTATTGGTAGAAATGTTAATTATACTCGCGTCGAGGGTTCCGCCACCCATATCGAACACAAGGATGTTCGAGTCGTTAGGAATTTCGTTAAAACAATCAGCCTCATTATCCCACTTGCTAAAAATGGCTGCAACTGGCTCATCAAGGAGATGTAATTTGTCGGTTTCAAATCCTGAAATCCGGGCTGCTTCGATGGTTTCAATTCTCATTTTTGATGAAAACGAGGCAGGGATAGTAATTGTAACTGATTCGATTTGCAAGCCCGGATAGTTTTTTTGAAGGCTTAGGTAGACGGTCTTTAATATAAAGGCTGCTATATGTCGAGGCCGATATACACTTTCCTCAACCTTCGTATACCAGCGAGTATTTCCCATTTGCCGTTTAATTGAATGGATAACCTTTGTTTGGTTATCAGTGGGATAAATGTATCTACAGTAGTCACCTGTGTATACCTGCCCTTGAGTGAAACAGACTACCGAGGGTAGTAGTTCTTTGGACTCAAAGGGGCTACTTTCTTGCGGGGATTTAAAAAGCTGCCGAATAGGTAGACGTTTTCGATGTAACTCCCCATTATCTTGGATAATCCCTACGGTGCATGCCGTATATGTGGTACCCAAATCAATGCCGACTAAGAGTGTATTTGCCATTATTTTTTCCCTTTAATCGACTTGTATTTACAGCGTATGGTTATCTCGCATTTTTCATTCCTAGTAATGCCGAAATCCTAGCCAATAATCAAGTTAAAGTGCTAAAAGCCTGAATTAAGTTTCACGCAATGTACGGTTTCCAACAAGATGTGGGGGAATTAATGGTTAGGGTATCCCTCTAAACGTTCGATAAATTACCATTTTCAACACTTCTCAAGAGCTTTTTGTGGTAACTTTGATTTTGGTCGCAACACACCAGGGATGGTATTCCTTGTGGAAAAACTGTATATATACCGGGACTCCATAATCATTGTCATGAGTAAGAAACAAACGTGAATGTTCCGCCAAAGGCTGGGGCGAACAAGAAAATTGGCTATGAAAAATCACATTGAGCGTCAGGCCTGCCAGACCGCCAAGGATGCCATCTGTGAAGAAAACCAAGAGACGCTCTTCATTATTAAAATTTAGCTAAAAAATTCGCTTCAGAGCTCTTTTTATTGACCTTCAACCCGCCATATAGTTTATATTAAATAATATGAACATATATAGGGTGGCAATATGCGGAAAGGTAAGAAGGTGGCTAAGGCATCCCCAAACTCGCTGGCTTTCGATGCGATTCAGCTGGCTTCGTTGAAAATAGCAGCTGAAGTATACAAATCGCTTCAGTCTCAGCTTACCGTCAGTCAGTTTGGAGTCCTCGAAGCTATTCATAAAAAAGGCCCCCTCCATCAAGTGGAAATTGCCCGCCATATCTACAAGACAACGGGCAATGTCACCACCGTTATTGATAACCTTGAGAAGCGGGGGTTGGTAGTCCGGGAAAGGGGCAAGGAGGATCGGCGTTACTTCCAGATACTTCTCACCCCGGAAGGAAGTCGGTTCATCAAAAAGGTTTTGCCGACCTATGAGAAGCAGGTAGAGAAGGTTTTGGGGAGACTGACCCCGGAGGAGCGGGATGACCTAGTGAGGTTGTGCAGGAAGTTGGAAAATTTGGATTAAGGTCGCACGTATTTTTTTATTTCGTACACTGATCATGAGTCCGGTATCCTGCTTTCAATGCATCGGCCACAGATGAAAACATGGCCGTACAATTTTTGCAGTTATAATGCTGACACCCTGGGGCATGCAGGGCTTGAGATTTTATGTTGCCATGATATTCTCCTTTGTCAACGCGGGGCAGGGAAGGCGTTGAGGATGATACTGTATCTCCCTGGCCTGATCTTCTCCATTCCCAGGGCGGTGTTGGATTCTTGTCGCGCCAAAGTCCTATTCGTTGAGTTCGTGCGCCTTCCGCCAATTTACGCCATGACTGACAGAACGATTCGGAGCAATATTTTTGAAACTGCCAGGCATAGCCAGCACGGATTATTTCTTCATTGACGTTTTTTCCTTCGACCAGGACTACCCCAACTGTTCTGCCGTACCTGTCGGTGTCGTAGACTTTGACTTCAGCCTGCTTACCATAAACCAGGGATGAAGTGAATTGTTTCGCCTTCTGTCCGAACTCTTGCCCGCCCTCGGGCGTATCAATGCCGTAGAGACGTATTTTGATCTGCTTAGCAGTTGTGAGGATGGTGATGGTGTCGCCATCAGCAACGGAAACAACCCGGCCGGCAATAGTCTGGCAAGGGCAAATCCCTGGCGATCCCAGTAGAAGGGACAGGAAAAGGAGGGCGGTCAGAAATAATGGTTTTCTTGGCAATGTTTATGCTCCTCCGAGTAATGCGTCCACGCTTGGTTTAGTAGTGTTATGTTTGCGAGCAGGAAATTACAAGGAGAAATTGCTGCGGAGATTGGGTTGGCAGAAGGGAAGTAATGTTAGGTGCGTTTCTGTTCGGAATGGTTGATTCTGGAAGATGACTAGAGTAAAAAAGGTATAGGTCTCTTGCATGGCAAAAACCCAACTCCACCCTGGGAGTGGGGCAACCCTTGGCATAAACTTTGAGGTGGGTAATGGGACGGAAAAAGAAAGGCATTCCCGGCTTATCATTTTCCTGGAAACGGGCTTTAGGGATTTCTGCTGCAAAAGGGAAATTATCGAGGCAAATAGGCATACCATTAACCCGGTCAGGACGGCAGCGTAAAATAGGAAAGGCCATGGGCTGCTGTGTGCCATTATTTCTCATTTTTGCCGGTTTTAGTGCAATTATAGCAAGTTTCATTTAAGATTAGGAGGAAAATTGGAATCCAATTTCAGCATCCACTACGGTCAAAATGTGATAAAATTAAGTCAAAATGATATAAATGAATATGCGGAATTATATAAACTAAATAGAATTTCAAAGGATCGTTTCAGCTCTCTCTTTGTCATCAATTTAATGTTATTAGAAAAAGTGACTAAAATCGATCCAATGGAAGTAGTTGAAGAAATAATGGTGTTAGAAGGGATGAGACATTCGTCGCAGACAAAAACCGAATCAGAATTCAGGGGAGGGCTACTTAAAGGGCTCTGGCACAAGCATTTCATGCCATCGCTTCCAAGTACAATAGCATATAATATAACAAATAATCTTGGTAAGCACGGCATCAGTAATCTGGTAGAAAAAATATTTGATCCTAAAAAAAGTCCGATAATAACTAAAGAAATGATAGAAGAATTATCTCACCAACTTATTGTTGGCTCTATGGAAGAAAGAGCAGAAAAGGAAAAATTGACAGGTGAATGGATCGTGTATGCAAAAGAGAATAAATACAACTATTACTTAGGAATATGGAAGCATGATTCAGGCGATGAAAATATTGCCGAAACAATCCGGTCAACTTGTATGCCGCAATTTCAGTTCCTAAGTAAATATTTCCCTTAATAGATGTAATGTACTTAGAAAATTAACTCTAATTGGTTTGTCCTCGCATGGTCGAAAGGATATGAATAAATGGCAATTATACATCAAAATATTCATCCGCATTTAAATTATTTTTTGTGTTTGGAAGATGACATTGAAAATTTGTCTAGGTGGATTGAACTTTCAGTTGAAAATGAAAAAACGTATTCAGTTGAACTTGCAAGATTATTAATGACAGCATCTGCCGAAGTCGATGTTATCGCTAAGCATTTATGCAAATCAATTAATAATCAATCAAAAGCAAAAACAATAAATGCCTATCAGGAAATATTAGTTGAAGCAATTCCTATTCTTCCAGATGCAATAGTCGAGATGCCTAGGTTTGGCATATCATTTACTCCCTGGATTAATTGGAAAAACCAAAATAATCCTCCAGAATGGTGGACTGGTAATAATAAAGTAAAACATCATAGAACAGATAATTTTAAAAAAGCTAATTTAAAGAATGTTCTCAATAGCACAGCTGGTCTGTTGATTTTTTTGCTACTTTATCATTTATCAAAAGGTGAAGATTACCTTTATCCAATTCCAAAGCTATTCTTGCCAAGATTCTTCGCAACAAGGGAAGGAGATAGTCTTCGGTTGCTAATACCTGATGGTACAAATCTGTCTTGGTGAGAATTCCATACGCCATGAATCTTGACGAAGAAAAAGTTTCTGCTCAAAATAATTTTAATCGTTTAGTAGCAGAAATACCTGTTCGGCTCTCCGAAAGAGAGGATCGATTTGCGAGTATGATTGAACGAACAAAGACTAATCCAGCAAAAAAACTCGAATCATTGTATTCGTTCATGACCGAACTTTATGAGTTCGTATCGAAGTACACTCCCTGCAAGAAAGGATGTTCAGGCTGTTGTCACTATTCAGTTACAGTGAGTAAAGTTGAGATCGTACATATCGAAAAGAACGCCAAGATAAAGAGAAATAGATCGATATCACCTAGACAGGACTTCCATGGTTTACAATGCCCTTTCCTTAAGCAAGGCGTTTGCTCAATTTATGAAGCCCGGCCATTCGTATGCCGAAAGCATGTCGCGCTTACAAGCACAAACACGTGGTGCAGCCCCGATATCAGCAACAATGAAACTTTTCCTCTGTTGCACTTTTCAGGTATTAATGACGCTTTTGAACATATTCGTAGTGAAAGCGCGTCATTCGAAGTCTACGACATTAGGCAGATATTTGGACATGCAGCACCTAACGAGTAAATTAGACTGACCCAAGCCATAATTCCGGCAATGAGCTCATCTTGGACCGCAATAAAATTATCCTCCGTCATTCATTTACAAATGATTTTAATCAAGCATTGAGAAATTCCGTGTAACTTAACGCCGGGAAGATACTGATGGATAAGAATTTTGTTTATTGGATAGTAGGTATAATTGTTACAGCAATATTTGGTATTTGGGGCGTAGCTGCGGCTTATAAAAAGAAGCAGCCAAAAATGAAAAAGTTAAGTGCTGATGAACGGATTCAGAAGATTAGCGAAATTTTATGTTATGGTCATCGGTTTATTGGTGATTTAAAGAGTTGTGCATTTATATTTATGCCAAATGGTGATAATATTTTTGGTGCTGGTTGGGTAAATATGGAATGGTTGGAGCTACTGGAAAATTTTGTCAAAAAAAATGGAGATGTAAAACTTGCTCCGACTGCCGTTGGTGAAGAATTTTATCTAACCGACCTTATAACAGGAATAAACATTAGAATTCCACTTCATCCAGTAAAGGGAATGTTTATTGACAAAGATGGAGTAATATTAGGGCATATGTATATTTTTACAAAATATTAAGAAATTAGCATACCTGAAGTTGGCAGTAAAAAAATATTACGCACACCAACATATTGACGAGTCACTTGTAATTGATCTTCCTGAATATAAGAATTAGGATTTTCATATATCTTTCGCATATTCCTTAGGAAAGAGGAGCAACTTTTTTCTTAATTGGCAACATAGCCATGTTTGCTCAATTAACTGTATCCCGATATTATTTTATACACATCATGAATTGCCCCCTTATTCAGCCTCTTTCTTTTGATAGTTTGAGTATTAGGCAATTGTCCCAGGCTTCGATTTGTTGTCCGATAAGGGCTACTGTCAAGACTGGTATTATTGCCAGATCGGCAAACAAAGAAAAAACGCTTATCAAAAGCGTTTTTTCTTAGTTTTAGTCTTGTTTTTCAATTTTCAATATTTGATGACCCCCGAGGGGACTCGAACTTTTTCATCATGATCTGGTTGTTATTCAATCTTTCCATATCTTCAAGATATATCTCCTCGTTTTCAGGAGTAAGGAAAGGTCCTCCCTCTCTTATTCTTTCATCATAAATCTCTAATACGAATTCGATATACCACAAGAATAATTCTTCTGCCTCCCTCAGTTCCTCCTCACTCAGATTAGGACAGCGCTTCCGAAGGAACGGCAGCTTTTCATGGTAGCGGAATCCTGACGACTCATTTTTTTCTTCTGTCATAAATTCTCACCTCGCTTTCTAGAAAACGAATCGTAGTAAGGCGTAGAAATATGCGCAAGCAGACGAAATAGAAGGAGAGGGTGGTGACTTTACAATTATAGGCAACTTATCCAGCCTTAACTGTCTAATCGATTGTTGATATTATTTTATACACCCTGCGAATTTCCCTTTTATTTAGCTTCTTTTTTCTGATAGTTTGCGTGTCCGGCAATTGTTCCAGGCTTCGATTTGTTGTCCGATAAGGGCTACCATAAGAATTAACAAGGTAATTTGAGAGTTCTTTGAACGGACTTTTTAGCTCTAATTCAACATTTTTCCCGAAAACGCTACAGTTCGAGCTTATCTTTTTGACCATATCCCTTTTTTTGTCATCTGATCCCATATTGTAGCTCAAATAAAGCGATTTTAGGAGTTCGAGTTGTTCAGTGATTTTTTTTCCCAAAGAATCATCTATGGAGTCAATTGCTTCCAATTCTTCATCAATCTTCTTTGATTCATTTAGCAGAGATTCCTTCCTTTCCAGATAAACGTCTTTCTCGATGGTGTCATCGACATATGCGTCGGTAAGTCGATCCAGTCTTGATTTTGTTTTTTCTTTAAGGAGGAGGTATTCCTCTTTCTTTTTTTCAGCTTCTGATTTCCGGGTAATTTTCATACTGTCAACAACCAGTGAAATTTGTTCAATTTCTTCCGGGAATAGTTGAAGCGGTTGAAGTGTCCATCGCACCTCGTCTTTGAAGACCTCTTCTCGGACACAGCTCCCTTTGCAGTGATGGCAGCGGTAATAACTGAGCCCTTTTTGTTTTTCCCCGATATATGATCGATTGCATGTCTTGCATATGAACATGCGGCGGTACAGAAAATCGTGCCGTCCCGGTCCCATCTTCCTTTTTCCTTTGAGAATGTCCTGGACAGTATCAAAGGTTTTCTTGCTGATCAAAGGTTCGTGAATGCCGGCAAATGTCTCGCCGGTGCGCCTGATACGGATGAGCCCGATATAGAAAGGATTGTGGAGGATTGTCGCGAGCCCATTACGAGTTATCTTGCCACTGCCATTATTCTTGTATCCCTTGCATTCAAGATATGAAACAAGCTGATCCAGCGAATAATTTCCTGTTGCATATAGCCTGAAGATCTCCCTTACCATGAATGCTTTGGCAGGTTCAGGTATTTTAGGCTTTCCCGCCCCCTGGTCGAGATATCCAATCGGTGCTGGCAGCGGGTAAATACCCTGTTTGAGGCGCCCATAGAAACCTTTTTTGGTTTCCTCGCGAAGGTTCCGGATGTAGTCGGCCGCGATGACCGCTTGGATGTCGGCGGATAGCCTTCCTCCGCGGGCATGAAGGTCCATGCTGTCATGAGCGAAACGGACATCAACGCCGGCATCCAGCAGTTCTCCTAGGGCAGCCCAGTCTTTGAGGTTCCTGGCGCTTCTGTCGATCTTGTGGATGATGACTCCGGAAGCTTTTTTCTGATGAAGATTTTTCATCATGCGCGAGAATATCGGCCGGCCGGACTTTGCCGCCGTTTCCCGCTCTTCAAACCATTCGATGATCTGAAGATCATTGTTTCTTGCATACTGCTCAATAGCGGCTTTCTGCTCCTGCAGCGACACGCCCTGTGTTCCCTGGCGAATGGTGGACACTCGGATATATCCATAAACTTTTTGCATATGTTTTGATCAATTTATGATTACCTTTCTGTTACAGTCTAAAAACAGATCAGTTTTCTGTCAAATCATCATTTTTCTGCATTATTTCTCTTTCTTCATAAATCTCAAAGCAAAGCCGGATGTATTCTCGAAATAATTCCTCCGCCTCTCTCAATTCTTGTTCATTGAGATGAGGGCATCGTTTACGGATGAAGGGTATTTCTTTGCTGAAATCAATTTTGTTATATTTTCCCATTTGTACAGATTACACTCATGATCACAGGAAAAACAGGATTGAAAATTTATCAGAAAATGGAAATCACCATTCTATAAATTCATGCTGTTCAGGTATATCCTGTTGGAATGAGCAACAATCAAAATAAACAAAAAGCAACCAGCAATATTTTTCCGATAACCTCATTGGTTCTGCCTGACCGGACACTGATCGAAATGGTCTATGATCCGGATAACCGAAAGACAAATCTGCTTAAATGGCAGGATGGAGAAATCGAAACAGCTCTATCCTTCAAGCTGGAAAAAAATTGGGAGGTTCTGCCATACCGGCCAGAAAACCCACTCCTGCATCAGCGCATCATTCTTTTTCCTATGGGAGTACAGGAATATCAAGATGACGAAACTCTTATTCGGCAAATCAGATCCTTCATCCACCGGTACGTGGATATCTCCGAGACTTTCGAGCTAGTTTCCGTTTATTACGTCTTGTTGACCTGGATTTATGACACTTTTAATGAAATTCCGTATCTGCGGGTGAGGGGAGACTATGGAAGCGGCAAGACTCGCTTCCTGCTCACAGTCGGCAGTATTTGTTACAAGCCGATTTTTGCATCCGGCGCATCGACTGTCGCGCCGCTTTTCCATATTCTGGATCAGGTAGGCGGGACGCTTGTTTTGGATGAAGCGGATTTCCGCTTTAGTGATGAAAGGGCGGATATCGCCAAAATCCTCAATAATGGAAATGCCAAGGGATTCCCGGTTCTGCGGTGCGAGAAAATCAACCAGAGGGAATTCTCTCCGCGGGCGTATACCATCTATGGCCCAAAAATTGTGGCCGCCAGAAACGATTACGATGATTTTGCTCTGGAGAGCCGGTTCATTACAGAGGATTTTGGTCTTGGTCCGGTACGGGATGATATCCCGATCACATTGCCGGATAAATTTCACCAAGAAGCCCTGGAACTGAGAAACAAGCTGCTTTTATGGCGCTTTCGGAACTTTGCTAGGCCCCGCTACCCAGAAGCCCATGTAGATCAAAAGCTCGATAAAAGGATCAGTCAGGTGTTTGCGCCGCTCCTCAGTCTTGTTGCCGACAAGGACATTCGGGAACGCATTTCGGGACTTGCGCGTGAAAAAAATGATGAGATCAGGAGTGACCGCGGTTTTCAGCTCGAAGCGGATGTCCTTTCGGCAATCCGGGCATGCCTGGTGGAAGAAGCTCCCGCAATCTCAGCGATCACCCAGGCTTTCATAAAGCAGTCTGGAGGGGCTTATGAAAGGCAAATAACACCAAAATGGATCGGATTGATCATCAGGAAAAAGCTCCGTCTCCGGACGCGGAAGAAGAATGGGATTTATGTCCTGGCGGAGAACCAAAAAACGAAGCTCAAGCGGCTTTTCAAGAAATATAATCTATAGTTTTGCGGACTTAGGGACTTTGGGGACTTTATGGAGGGAGAATAAATTAATTTTTCAATGAAATATTAGGTGTATATATTACAAACATCTGTTTTTTCAGAATGGTATTTAGGCTCTGCAATCCATGGTTTAATTCCTGTATTATAACACCAGTAAACCATTCCATCTTTAATCCAGAAATGGCTACAGCATCCTTGGTTTTGCCAAACAGAAGGATAAAGAGTTGGTCTCCCCGATGTGTTTTTCTTTACTTTCCAATTTGGAGTATGAACTTTTTGGAGTGATAATGAAATAACCTTGCCACATCCGCAAGGACATTGAAATAGTGCCCAATGGGGTTTTCCTTTATATATAACTTCTATAAAATCTCTCTTACCAACGGTATCGTTACTCGGTGTTTTGTTAACTATTAACAGTGAATCGAAATGAATATCAGGTACAGGTGATTTTTTTTGAATTGTAGAATCTATGGTTTCTTCCGGCTCTTGCCCGGATTGGTATTTCCATAATAATTTAATAATTCTTTGAAACCATTTATTCATTTCTATGTATTTCTCCTAGTTGAGGCATCTCTAATCTATATTTACCTTCATTTTTTAACAATATTGCATGAGTGCGGCAATATATACAATCTTGATCATCAATTGGTGCATTACTATAAATTCTCAAATTAACAAAATCAGTCCAAATATTATCCTGTTGCAAATCTGGAGGAAGGATCCTGTAAGGCCTCACTAGATCCATAAATGTTGCAACTGCATTGTCGGCAGTGGAACTTGTAAAGGGGCCTACTCCGGGAGCCTGCTCCCCGCCACCTATTAAATAATAATCTCGTTCAAGCGTAATGGGGTCAAGTTTTGCCAAGGCAGGATTGTCCCTGATGGCTTGTTCATACCTCAGTCTTTGATCGGTAACAACCCGTTGACAACGTAGACAGGAGCCGAATTCAGGGAGAATGCAACTGACTCGACCACGGTGATCTCTTAAGTAGGGATGCCCTTCCGGGTCAGTATCGATTTTACCTGTTAATCCGACATCAATATAGACTTGAGCGTAATAATACATAGCCTGATTCATGATATTCCTGCCTGCCTGGTCATCCGTGCAGCCAAAAATGATATCTGCGCTTGAAAGCGCGTCAATGGCTTCCCCAGATTCATTTAGATAGGCGTTGATGGCAGATATCGAAATGCCCGGCCTAACGCATGCAATGAAATCTGTCAAAGATTGCGCCTTGCTTTTGGTTATGTCCTTGGCGCGATAACCTCGCACGCGGTTCATGTTACTCTCTTCAAGAATATCGCCATCAATTAGAATTATTTCTCCAACGCCAGCACGAGCTAATAATGTTGCAAGTGGCGACCCGGTTCCCCCCACCCCAACAACTACGGCTCGTAATGACTGCAGTTTAGCATTGAATGGCTTTCCGAAAGCAGCTTCCTGGCGGATTAGGTCCCCAGCTGATTTATGAGGGATAGCAATACCGTGCAATTCAATTTTGTCGCTAACTACGCAAGTGTGGCGAACATACAACAGTTTATCAAAATTGCTTCCGTGGCGAATTCTTGTGTGCCATTTGCCATCAGCGAGTATCATTGCGACAAAAAATGAATTATTTCCATTGCAACCGGAAAGGCCATGTAAAATATTTTTCTCATTGTCTGTGTCGAGATGTGAAAATGCATCATGTCCACGCGGATGGCTGTGTGCGAAGCCAAGTTCTAACCTTTCAGTTTCGCACCGAAGGTAAAGTTCAGGTAATTTTCGTAAGTTGATCTTGAGGTGCGTTGGTGAGCTTTCTAATATCCAGTCCTCGGACATTTTGATCACTTCCACGGCAAGAAAACGGTCAGATGATGGTTGTCCATGAACCTTTCTGGCTAGGCGACGAAACAGTATAATTGCTCCACGTTCGTAACCACTTGGATCCCCTAAGAGCCATTCCTTAAGCTCTCTATCGTGACTGCCCAATAATGTGATACGGTGTCCAGTCATTATCTTGCGTCCGGTTTTTTTAAAGCCCATTCAATACGATCAAGGACTTTTTGAATATTATCAATTTTTGGCTTCCAGCTAGTGGGTGCCCAGTGACGTGACCATCGACAATATTCCTTGCTGTTATAATGACGTGGGTCAGCGCCACCAGGCACAGATATGTTAGGGATGGTTTTACCATCAGTACGCACTAGCGCGGGATGAACCCAAAACATATCTCCGCCACTTGTATTGTAATCAGTCGGCGCTATCCAGAGCACCTCAACCTGATAGAGAATTTGGCCGTTATGTGAATATAGTCCGCCAGAAAGAGGAAAATTTTTTAGTATCAGAAATCGTTGTGCCTGGTCCTCTTCATGGTTCAAGCCAGCCTCCTGGAGAATTTTGTAATCCTCCTCGTTAAGCAAGGCCATTAGTTGCACCCGGCCGTAGAACTGGATTCCTGGCAGTAGAATTTTTCAATACCTTCTTGTGCCAGGTCAATTTTCTCATCATTTGTAATAAGGCGCCCAACCTTGCCTGTTAGCTTGAGATACAGGTCCATGCTTTCGGGAATACCGGCACCCACACTCCTTACTTCTGCTCCTGTGATAAATTGGTTGTGCCACTCATAAACGGTGTTCTCGATCTTGAATTTGTACTTTTTAGACATTTTAAGCCTCCGTAATTTGTCTTAACAGGTTATTAATACAGATTATTTCTCTTTTCTCACTCCCTTGAAAGGATTTTTGTCGCTTTTTTGGTCAATAAATTTCCCCGTGTCAGGATCTCTTTTAGTCCAGCGGTCATTTTGGGGGTTATGAACCTGTGAGCGGTTCCGAACCGCTCCATGCCTGTGTCCGTCGCCAGTGGGTGGATTTTTTGCCATTACTAACTCCTCAAATTAGGGTGAGTGTTGATATTGCATGTTCGCAATATCGTATCTGCTTCCCGTATAACGAACATTATAGCGAGTGTCAATGAAAAAAACTTTGCATGGTTGAATTTGTTATTGTATCGTATAATAACCAACACAGGAGGAGGTGTAAAGTGGCCACAGTAGGTGAAAGAATAAGAGAAATTAGGGACAAGCGCGGTCTTACCCAGGATCAGCTTTGCCAGAAAGCTAATATCAGCAAGGGTTTTTTAAGCGATGTTGAAAATGGCAAAAGAAATATTAGTTCGCAGAAATTATTAGAAGTGGCCAACGTTTTGGGGGCTTCAATTGACTATTTGTTGAAAGGTGGGATGAAGAAAGAAGCAAAAAATACCCCTGTCACCATTCCTCCGGAGTTGTCCGAAGCAGCGGAACAGCTTAGAGCGACGTATACCGACACATTAGACGTTCTTGAAGCCCATCGGTCAATTGTTGCCCGCAGGAGCACGAGCCGCAAAAAGGATCTTTCGGTTGACGAGTGGAAACAGCTTTTTAAAGTAATTACAGGAGTATTCGGTTGATGACCACACCAAAACTCAATAATTCCATGGTAATTCTGAGGCTGGCAAAAGATCTTGGAATTAAAAAAGTAAGTAATCCTGTCGAGGATATTTTGAAATTTTGCGAGAAGAGGATAAAGAAGATTCTCAAGGAATTTCCAGATTGCAAAACATTAAATGGATTGCTTGATATAGCGGCAGCAAAATTAAACACTGAATTTCGTGAAATTTTTGATGAAGAAGACTTGTTTAGCATTAAAGAGCATTTTGTTGGTAAAGGAGAAAAAATATTTTCCAATCTTGAAAATGAATTGAATGATCAGGTATTAGGGATCACATTCAAGATTAGAAACTGTGAATCATGGGAGCGTGAATTTGTATCGGTCATTGATTGTAGGGGTGAAAAGGGATTCCGGGCTTACTTTACCAAATGGCACGAGATAGCGCATTTGCTCGTACTGACTGATCAGCAAAGACTAAAATTCATGCGGACGAATCTTGCAGCGTCGAAGATGGACCCGGAAGAATCCATGGTTGATATAATTGCTGGGCGATTTGGCTTCTATCCGCCTTTCATTCAAAAAAATGCTCGATATACCGAGTTGACCTTCGAGCGAATTGACGCGATGCGTGCAGAACTCTGCCCAGAGTCAAGTCTGCAAGCTGCTTTGATAGGTTTCGTTCAGGCATGGCCAGAGCCATGCATCCTTGCCTTTTGTAAATTGGCCCTGAAAAAGAACCAACAAGCCTTATTGGCCCAACAACGATTCGATTTCCATAGTGCGCCAACCTTGGAGTTACGGGCTACCAAGACAACTTCTAATCGATCTGCCAAGGATTCTTCATTCATAATACACAAGAATATGAGGGTGCCAAAATCTTCCATCATCCATGTCCTGTTTGATGGATATCAAGATTATGCGGAAGCTGAGGAAAATCTTTCTATATGGGAATCGAGTGATGGAAGGAAATTGCCTGATATAAACATTACTGTAAGGGCAAAGCGCTATAATGATGGAATCGTAGCTTTGATAAGTCCGATTGAGTGACTTTTGATGGTGGTTTCATGTCTTGCGTAAATATCAAATAAATTTTTTTAAAATAAATCAATTGGGATCAATTGGCTGATACTCTTTCTCCTATCGAACGTAGTGAAAGAATGTCCAGGATTCGGAGCAAAAATTCGAGTCCTGAGCTTAAATTGCGCCGCCTGATCCATTCAATGGGTTTCCGTTACCGCCTGCATGTAAATGAGTTGCCAGGGACGCCAGACCTAGTTTTCCCATCGCGGAAATCCGTCATTTTTCTGCATGGATGCTTTTGGCATCGGCACGAAGGGTGCAAGCTCGCAAGGCTGCCGAAATCCAAGCTTGATTTTTGGAAGCCAAAGCTCGAAACGAACAGGGCACGGGACTTGCTTCAACAGCAGCAATTGAGAGATTTGGGCTGGCGTCTTCTGGTTGTATGGGAGTGCGAAATGGTATATACAGAACGCATATCGACAATCGTCAGAAATTTTCTTTGTGAATCGGGCGGTGAAAGATGAAATCAGTTGAGCTTTTTGCGGGTGCCGGTGGTCTTGCCATGGGGATTTCATTGGCGGGATTCGAATCGCTTGCCGTGGTGGAATGGGACAAATGGGCCTGCGACACCATCCGGGAAAACCAGAGGCGCGGATATCCGGTCGTCCAGGATTGGCCCCTTTGGGAAGGCGACGTGAGGAATTTTGACTGGGCTTCCATTCCTGTCGGGATCGAGCTTCTTGCTGGCGGTCCGCCATGTCAGCCTTTCTCTATGGGAGGTAAGCACAAAGCCTTTGGCGACAAAAGGGATATGTTTCCGTCCGCTGTGGAGATTGTCCGGACACTACAACCGAAATCCTTCATCTTCGAAAATGTAAAGGGGCTTACCCGTTCGAGTTTTGCGAACTACTATCAATACATCCTTCTGCAGCTTGAATTCCCGGAAATCACGCGAAAGTCGCGTGAAACTTGGACGGATCATCTGCGCAGGCTTCAGGAAGAAAAGACTTCCGGTACTCTTCATTTGAACGGACTCACGTATAATGTGGTCCCGACTCTTGTTAATGCCGCAGATTACGGCATACCACAGAAACGGGAACGTGTTTTCATCGTAGGCTTCCGCTCTGACCTCGGAGCGGAATGGTCTTTCCCACGCCCGACCCATTCTTGCGACGGGCTTTTGCATTCACAGTGGGTAACGGACGAATATTGGGAAAAGCACCGGGTGTCTAAATCAAAGCGTCCGAAAGCGCCGGAAAAGGTTGTGGGCCGCATCAAGAAAATTAGAGGGATGAGCCTACCTCTCAAGGGTCATGCCTGGAGAACGGTCCGCGATGCACTGATCGATCTTCCTGATCCCCGAAAAGGGGCAGGGGCCTTTCATAATCATAACTTTCAGGATGGTGCTCGGACATATCAGGGCCACACAGGCAGTCCCTTGGATTTGCCGGCAAAAACCCTCAAGGCGGGAGATCACGGCGTGCCTGGCGGCGAAAATATGATGGTGATGGAAAATGGAGCCGTCCGCTATTTCAGCGTCCGGGAATCTGCCCGTCTCCAGACTTTCCCCGACGGCTATGTTTTCCATGGATCATGGACGGAGACCATGAGGCAGCTTGGCAATGCCGTTCCCGTTGCCTTGGCCCGTCGCGTTGCGGCTTCTGTGGCGGAAAGTCTTGTTGAAGTTGAAATGCGTAAAATTGGCAGCCTCAGGAAGAGGAATGCTGCATGACAAAGGGCAAAGTCATTCCTTACAATCCTCTCGACAAGCGGCACCTGGGGGAAAGCGTTGGCCAGGCAATGTTACGTCAGCCGGTCGTTCCCTTGGGAAGCCTGGCGGCTTTCAGTGGCGCAGGAATCTATGCAATTTATTACACAGGAAATTTTCCAGCTTATGAAGAGATAGTCAACCGGAATCAGCAAAATTGCTTCAATATTCCCATTTACGTTGGCAAGGCCGTGCCAAAAGGAGCCAGAAAGGGCGGGGACATGGAAGCAATTCCTGGCCTGGTTCTCTTTAGCAGGCTCAAGCAGCATGCAAAAAATATCGAGGAAGCTTCCAATCTGGATTTGGCCGATTTCCATTGCCGCTATTTGATCGTTGACGATATTTGGATACCGCTTGGCGAGGCGCTGCTTATAGCCAGATTTAATCCGATCTGGAACAAGCTCATCGATGGGTTCGGCAATCATGATCCTGGGAAGGGGCGTCATGCAGGCTTACGCCCTCGTTGGGATGTTCTCCATCCAGGTCGCTCATGGGCGGATCGGTGCAAGCCTCGCAATGAATCTGCTGACCAGATATTGCGTGAAGCGCAGGATTACCTCAGAAACAACCCTCCTTTGGATGATATCTCCTTAATCACGACTTGATTGATCTTGTCGTACAGTTCAGCTATTGCGCCACCCTGTTTTCTTTGACCGTCTTATCCCCGTAAAGTCCCCAAAGTCCCTAAGTCCTGTTTTACCGTAAAAAGTTTGCGAATTTGACAAATATACCATTCTTTGTCCTGGTATATTTTAGGTATATCCTAAACTCAGGGTGGCCACCCTGTTTAATTCGTTAATAATTACGGCAATATGTTTTCTCCAAAGTTGGAAAGTTATTTGCGTGCTTACCGGATCAGAACCGGGCTTACGCAAAGGGATGTAGCTGCGCTTTTGGGCCTGGAAACCGGGAGCACGATTTCCAGAGCTGAAAAGGGTGCAGGTATTCCGTCCGTGCCTGTTCTTTTGGGATACTGCGTCCTCTTTGAGGCGCAGCCAGAAGATCTTGTGCCGGGAATGATCCGCGACATCGAAAAAACTGCCTGTGCTCGCGCAACTCTCCTGGCTGGTAAGCTCAAGAAACGCCATCCAACACAAATGGTGTTGGCAAGGCTCAGATTCCTTGAAAAACTTCCCCAGCTTATGGAAGGACGCATGCCGAAAAGGTATGAACAGCGCAATAAAGGAGGAAGTGCATAAATTGGCGCTTGCCATCGATCCCACATCACGTGGATTTGGCTACGCTCTTTTTGAAGGTCCTCAAACTCCCCTCGATTGGGGCACCACTGAAATTCGTTCCGAGCAGAACGAAAATTCCCTCGAACGCGTCAAGAAGCTAATCGATTTCTACCACCCCGAAGTCCTGGTCCTAGAAGATTGCTCCGAAGATTCAACCCGCCGCTGCGAAAGAATCAAGGCTCTTCTTGGACAGATCGCAGATCACGCCAAACTCCAAAAAATTCCGGTGGTGAAATACTCATCAAGCCGGATCAAGGAAGTTTTTTCCTTTTTCGATATCCACACGAAGCACCAGATCGCGGAGAAGATTTGCGAATGGCTTCCAGAACTCGCGCCCCGCATTCCGCCCAAGAGAAAACCTTGGATGAGCGAGGACCGCCGCATGAGTATCTTTGACGCCGTCGCTCTGGTCCTCACATACTACTACCTCGAAGAATAACAAGGAGAAAACCATCATGGAGAAAACAAACGAAAATGAAAAATTCTTTGTGTTTGACCGGCCGGTCACGGAGCAGGAAATCCTGCACCTGGCCAAGGATATCGCGGCATCCCGGTTCATCCGGGCCGGGCCGGAGATATCTTCCTCGCAGTTGGCCGGAGACTTCCTGAATCATCTTATCGGAAATGATGAACGCGAAGTCTTCATGGTCATATTTCTCGATGTGCGGCACAGGATAATCGCCTATGAACAGCTGTTTCAAGGCACTATCCATTGCAGTCCCGTATATCCGAGAGAAATCATAAAACGTGTTCTTTATCACAACGCCGGCGCCGTAATCCTGGCGCATAATCACCCGAGCGGCGATCCCTCGCCCAGCGACAAGGATCGGCAAGTTACTTCACTCGTCAAAGATGCTCTTTCCTTCATAGAAACCCGTCTTCTCGATCATCTGATCATCGCAGGCTCGAAATGGTTCAGCTTCGCGGACGAAGGGATTCTTTAGTCCGACTTTCCAGCAAATCATACCAGTTCAGTTTTTCAAGCGAGGTGATGGCTTTACATCATCTCGAAAGGCCGTTCTCTGCACATATTTCAACAAATTGAAGGAGGAAAAATCATGGAAACTGCCCAGCACCCAGAACCGAAAACCGTCAATGACAGCCGAAAAAGGATTGCCCAGCTCAATGACCAATTCAGAATGACCGGAGTCGGTGGAAAGATCGTCCTCACTCAGGGAGTTGCAAACCTGGGGGAGGACATGGTAATCAAGATCATCCTCGCATTGCGCGGATATGCCGACTGGGGGCAGGAAAACGATCCTTGGGGCGAGCATGATTTCGGCGTCATCCAGCTGGCCGAGGCCAGGAAAGTCTACTTCAAAATAGACTACTATGACGCCCGGATGGAATATGGATCGGAAGACCCGTCAGACCCGGAAAAGACCACTCGGGTGCTCACGCTGATGCTACCTGAGGAATATTAAACACAGTACTAAACCCCGTATTTTAGCGGGGTTTTTCAATATAAAAAGAAAGTTGAAAAAGTGTCAAAATCACTTAAAATTAAAGGATATCCGTAGCTGTTGGAAAACCATCCACGCTGAGTATTTCTCCAGAGAAGAGGTTGTTTATTTTTTCGAATTTTTTTTGAAAAAATATTGACAATGCGTCAACACAACATTATTGATGTGTTATGGTACCTTCATTTGATGATCATGGAAATTTGCCCGCTGGCATTCACTGGACTTCTTGGAAGGAGTTTTCTGAAAGGTTCGGAACAACTCATCATAGAAGACGATTGCTAAAAGGTATTCTGGCCGGAATTAAAGTTTTAATGAATGCCGGATGTGGGGCAATTTATATCGATGGAAGTTTTGTCACAAATAAAGAATCCCCTAACGATTTTGATGCCTGCTGGGATATAACAGGTGCCGATATAAATAAAATTGATCCAATCCTCAGGACCTTTGACGCAAAAAGGGCTTCTCAAAAAGCTAAATATTATGGGGAGTTTTTCCCCGCACAATACATTGAAAAAGGTTCAGGAAAACATTTTCTTGATTTTCTTTCTACAGATAAAGATGGGCGAAAAAAAGGTATAGTTGCTCTTGATTTAAGGAGTTTTGATTATGATTAAGAACGACAGGCAATACCGGATAACAAAGACCCAGGCAAAAAAATTGGAGCTCTCATTGCAAATGCTACATGCTGAGCCAAGGGAGACTCATCCTCTTTTGATTAGAGCTCAAGAAGAGGCCTTAACAAGTCAACTGGACGAGCTTAAGGAAGAGCTAAAGGAATATAAAGAACTCCAGGCCGGTAAATACAAATTTCACTATATTTTTAAGAATATAGAGGACTTGCCAGAGAACTTGATAAAAGCGCGTATATCAGCAGGGTTAACACAGAAAGAGCTCGCAGATAAACTTGGAATGAAAGAGCAACAAATACAGCGTTATGAAGCCACAGATTATCGAACTGCAAGTTATGAAAGGTTAATCAATATAATAAAAGCTTTAAATATAAAATTGGACAGAGGTATTCTCCATAAAGAGGACAAGTATTCTATAGAGTATCTTTTGAGGAAATTAAAAGATATCGGTATCGATAAGGATTTTGTCTTTAATAGGCTGGTTCATCCAAGGTATAGGTTTAAGGATGAGAGTTTATTAAGGAAGGATAAAGAAGAGGATAACTTTATTTTACAAATTGTATCTAGCTTGCGAAATATTTTTAATTGGAGCGAGTCAGATATTTTGAGCGAAACTCCTTTGGAATTAGATAGCCTTGCATCCACTTACGCGAACTTTAAAATTCCGGAAGGAGCCCAAAAGAGTAGACTGAGTGCATATATTGTCTATGCACATTATTTGGCACTATTAGTTTTGGATGCAACTTCGGCGGTCGCAAAATCACAAATTCCTGATGACCCATTACGCTTACGAGAATCAATCGTAGAACAGTATGGTGATGAGTTTTCGCTCAAAGATTTACTTAAACATTTTTGGGAATTAGGAATAACAATATTACCTCTTAATGATCCTGGTGCATTTCACGGTGCTTGTTGGAGGATAAATGGTAGAAATATAGCGGTGTTAAAACAAAGTACTCTGTCTGAATCTCGCTGGATTTTTGATCTACTGCATGAGTATTATCATCTTTCTCAAGAACAAAATGAAGAACAACTTGCAATTATTGAGGATGAGCCCGATTCACCCGAGAGGCTTCAATCTGACGAAGAAATGTATGCTAGTCAATTTGCTGGAGAAGTAATCTTGGCTGGGAAAGCAGAGGATTTAGCACAAAAGTGTGTTGAAGAGGCGCACGGCAAGGTTGAATGGTTAAAGAAAACAGTTCCTATCGTAGCGGTAAGAGAAAAAGTTGCGATAGATGCTTTAGCAAATTACATGGCTTTTCGGTTGTCCTTTCAAGGGATTAATTGGTGGGGAGCTGCAAATAATCTTCAAAAAACCGATATGGCACCTTGGGCAATTGCTCGGGATTTCCTGCTGGAGCGATTAGATTTTAAAAAGTTAAATGAAATGGATCAAAATCTATTGATAAGGGCGCTAACTGATTAGGAGGGTTTGGTTATGTGGCAGAAAAAAAACCTAAAAAAACTTACCCCGTTGGAGGTAACTTGCTCAAGCTCAGATTGCGATAATAATTTGCACTGTTTTACTCAAAATATAAAAAAGTTAACACCTGATGATGATGGAAAATGCAAATATTGTGGAGCAGAATTAATTGATCCAAACAGGATACGTAGAAGAGATTTATCAGATATACAATATACATTTGATTCATTGAAGCATGAGTTATGGCGTCATCATTATTGGCATATTGATATAGATATTAGAGCAGTTAATCATGCGCATCGAAAAGGAAAAAAAGGCATGAGAGAAGCTGCCGAACATCGCCTGGAAAAATATATAGGCACTGCAAATCCACTATATGATGGACGGCAAACTCCAAAAACTGGAAATATTATATATTATGCGCAACATGCAACTGCATGTTGTTGTAGAAAATGTATTGAATTCTGGCATGGAATACCCATGGGGCAAGCCTTAACAAAAGATCAGTTAAAGTATTTTACTGACCTTGTTATGTTGTATATAGACGAAAGGATGCCAACTTTACCTGAAGATGGAGAGTATGTCCCCAATCTACAATAATTGTTGAACAAATAAATAGGATAAACATGGATATTGAGGCGAGCTCGATAAAATTGAGAAACAAGATTATTGATCTCTCAAAGAAAAAATTACTTATATCGAATTTAAAAGGATCTGAACAAGAAAAAGATTTGTTGTTAGCACCGAATTGCAAGGGGTATGGCAGGATCAAGCATTTCAGGCGACATGTTAACGACGAATGGGTAGCAGATCCGCTGCCAATTGATCCTGTGTGTAAGGGACTTGGGCACCTCCGGACAGATATGATACGTGCCCAAGTTTTCCAGTTAGCAGGATGCAATTTTAGATGTTGGTATTGTTTCGTTCCTTTTAGCTTAATCAGTGGAAATGAACAAAATGCAAGTTGGTTAAGCCCTGGTGAACTTATAGAATTATATCTTGATCAACCTGACCCTCCATCTATAATCGATCTTTCAGGGGGGCATCCAGAATTGGCACCAGAATGGGTCCCATGGATGATGAAAGAGCTGACTGCGCGAAAGTTAGATGATAAAGTTTATCTATGGTCTGATGATAACCTCAGCACAGATTTTTTCTGGCAATTCCTGACTGATGATGACAGGGAACTTGTAAATTCTTATAAAAATTATAGCAGAGTGTGCTGTTTCAAAGGTTTTGATCGTGATTCTTTTTCATTCAATACAAAAGCTGATTCGAAGTATTTTGATCGACAATTTGAAATTATGAGGCGTTTGCTCAAAGAAAATATTGATATTTATGCATATGCAACATTTACAACGAACTCAACAATTGGTATCAAAAAGAAAATTAGTCACTTTGTTGATCGGTTAGCAGATCTTGATCCTAATTTGCCCTTACGTACTGTTCCTCTAGAGATAATTGCGTTTACACCGGTTGTGAATAGATTAGATCATCAAGCGACAATTGCAATAAAGAATCAGTTTGAGGCAATCGAGTTTTGGAAAAAAGAACTTGAAATTCGATTTTCATCCGAAATGATAAACAAGAGCATAGAAAGCATTCCTTTACGTGATAATTGATAGCGGATCCAGCCTTGCATGCCCAAAATTCATTCCAGGAATTAGTTGATACGCAAGTTATTTCAGCCATTTATAATGGCAAAACAACTTTTAACGGTATTTTGCTATCTCTCCCTGGTATCTATCCCTCCGAAGTTTTCAAGGCACTTCATCGCCTTAAGGAAACTGGAAAAATATCATCAAATATTCTAGAAAATGCTATTCAATGTACTTCATGCAACAATCAAGATGCAATTAAAACGGATCAGGGAAACTCTGTAATAGACGACTTTGACTTGCCAGTACCACACCCATTGGATTACGAGTGGAGATTTACACCTGAAACAATGGATTATTTGCTTGGGAAATGTCTTGGCCTGACGTCGTCGAAGGATTTAATAGGATTAATGGGTGTTCCAAGTGTACTTGTCAGGGCAGTTAAAGAAAGCTATTCAAGAAAGATGTTATTATTTGAAAATAACCAAGCTGTTATAGATCATCTTGATGGGATAGTCTCAAAAGATTCGTATGTTAAGTGTGATTTAACAAGAGACATTCTTCCTTTGATCAGGCCGTCGATAATTATTTGTGATCCACCATGGTATAATGATTACACGCTTTCCTTTCTTTGGTCTGCATGTCAGCTTCTAGTTCCAAATGGGTTCTTGCTATTAAGCATTCCTCCATTAGGTACGCGGCCCAGCATAGTCAAGGATTGGGAGCTAGTTCAAAATTGGGCTGATCAATTAGGGTTAAGCCTTATGAATGTTGAAATGGGTATTCTGTCATATGTCTCACCACCCTTCGAACGAAACGCTTTAAAAGCAGAGAAACTCTATAATGTTGATCGTTGTTGGAGAAGGAGCAATTTAGCCATGTATGTATATGACAATGAAACTAAAATTCCGCGCCCTCTTCCGCCCAATAATGATATTTGTTGGGATGACTATTCTCATAAAAAGGTAAGGATTAGGGTGAAAAGGAATGAAAAAAATATTTTTATAAGCCCAAAACTTATACCAGTTGTCCCCGGAGATATATTGCCATCTGTGAGCAATAAAGATGAAAGAAGAAAATATGCTGATGTCTGGACTTCTGGCAATCGCATATTTTCATGTAAGGGGACAAATATTTTGAAACATATAATTGATAATATTTGTAATATTGATAAAAGTATTATATGTGTTGAAGATTTTATTGGAAAAAAGCTGTCGAGAGAAGAAATGCAGCAGATAATAGAAGTTTCATGTCATGTTCAGTCAATCATAGACTGTGAGTATAGTGAATATGTATCAAACGTGTTTTCTGGTTAACTAATAACGACTATCATTTAAATATTATTATTTTCAAATATACAGTTTTATACTGTTTATTACATGCTAAATTCATATGGTAATTACTAGAAATACTAAATATTGGCATAATTTTATCAAGACTGAACTTTGTTTAGCACTAGAGCCAAATCAATATTGGTTTAAATATATTAAACATATTATCAACGATAATGTTCCTTATGCAATACACTTAGCAATTTTTGTTGAACCATATTTGCAATATATACTTGAAGATAAGAAAACTGTGGAATCAAGATTTTCACGAAATAGAATAGCTCCATATAATAGGATATTCACTAATGATGTTATTCTTCTCAAGAGGTCATCTGGTCCAATAGTAGGAATTTGTCAGGCTGATAATGTTTGGAGTTACAAGCTCGACCCGAAATCTTGGTCAGAAATTAGGGGAGAGTTTGCCCAAATGCTTTGCGCTCAGGATCCTTCATTCTGGGATCAAAGAAAAAATGCTGAATATGCGACATTAATTCGTTTGAAACATGTTTGCCCAATCCCAGCTCTGAATTTTATTAAAACTGATCGACGGGGGTGGGTGATAATGAAAGAGCGAAATAACCAGCTGAAGTTAAAATCAAATACAGGAAAAAAGAATATCATTCTTTGTTTTGCTGGTGGAATAGCGAGTGGGAAGTCAACTTTATCATCCGCTGTTTCAGATATCTTGAAATGGCCTCGTGTGAGTTTTGGAGATTATGTGCGAGAAGTAGCAAAGAAAAGGGGAGTCCCTGGGGCAAGGGAAGTTTTGCAAGATATTGGTTTAGAATTATTAAAAGACACTGATCAATTCTGTCTAGATGTATTGCGACAGGCTCATTGGAAGCCAGGTGGAAATATAATAATTGATGGGGTCAGGCACCTAAGCGTATTAAGATCGTTAGATAAACTTGATAAGAACGCTAAAGTAATATTGATATTCGCCGATACGGCTAAAGAAGTTCGTGAAAAAAGATTTAACAAAAGGAATGAAGTTAATAATAGTAAGTTGTCATTGGTCGAAAAACATCCCACAGAAAAAGATGTTAATTCAGAATTGATAAAATCTGCCGATTTTGTTGTTAATGGTTCAGCTCCACTAAATGATCTTTCTAAAACAATTATCGGCTGGATTAAAGAGAATGTAGTATGATATGTTATTTGCGATATATAAAACTGAGGATTGTGGTGGATACAAGGTGAATTTCTGATGGATTGGCATGCTGCGATATGGTCAGTGGTTGAATTTTCCTGATTATCCTGACTATTTATGCTGT
This sequence comes from Desulforudis sp., assembly GCA_003604975.1. GTDB lineage: Bacteria > Bacillota > Desulfotomaculia > Desulfotomaculales > Desulforudaceae > SURF-60. The sequence goes on from QZIR01000053.1 coordinate 37,887, forward strand.
CAGATAACTGCCGGGTTTATTGTTGAGAATAAACTGTATCGTATTTGCGCCAGTGAAGTTGACTGGTCCTTTAAGATGATGGACGGACAATCCTGTTTAAAACTTGCACAGTAGGGGTGCTTTGTATCGAACAAAAAAGCCCGATCGTCAAATATTTACAATCGGGCGTGTAGAAAATTTTGCTTTAGTTAATAATATCAATCTTTCGTTTGCCACAATTTTTCCATCTTCCCCATGGCTTTTCTCGAAGGAACTCTTTTGCCCGCTTCCCAGGCTTGAATGGAAGTCGGATTAACCCCAAGCATTGCAGCCAATTCCTTGATTGTAAGTCCTCTACGTGTCCGGAAAAGCCGCAGGCGCTCGCCCTCCGTTTTTGGATGCTGGACGATGCAATATCTCAGGAAATCGAATATCCTTGGATAGTGCTGCATTCCAGGCTGGCATCGGTTCATCTCCCAATTAAGGATGGTGCAGGGATCAACTTCGATTATCTGAGCAACATCCTTCTGTTCAAGACCCATATCCAGTCGCTTTGTCCGGATATGATCACCTATACTTACTAACTCCTTTGGATACTTGAGATTTTTGGGGCGGTTGGAAGTTTTCCGTATGGGCAACAACTTGGCAATGAAACTATGTCCGTGCGGCTACTTCGGTGATCGGAGCCGGGAATGCACCTGCGCCCCGGTCCAGGTGCAGCGCTACCAGTCCCGCCTTTCCGGGCCGCTGCTGGACCGGATCGACATGCACGTGGAGGTACCGCCGGTCAAGGTCAGCGAACTGGGAAACCTTGCGCCGGGCAGTACGTCGGCGGCTATGCGGGAGCGGGTGTTCGCGGCCCGGGCGGTTCAGGAGAGCCGGTTCGGCAATCACCAGGGCGTTTACTGCAACGCGCAGATGTCCTCGCGTCTGCTCAAGGAATATTGCGCGCTTGATCCGGCGGCCACGGCCATCCTGCACCGGAGCATCGAGCGGCTGGGTCTTTCCGCCCGTGCCTACAACCGGATTCTCAAGATCGCCCGCACCATCGCCGACCTGGACCGGGCCGAACGCATTGATTCCCGGCATCTGAGCGAGGCCGTCCAGTACCGCAGGGCCGCCGCCGCCAACCTCGACTGACCGCAAGCCGGGAGCGCCGGCTTGCCTGCAATTCGTTCCGGAACAGATGTCGCTCTTCCGGTTGTTCTGATTCCGGATTCCCAGCCCCCTCGTCACAGTAAAAATACATCTGACTCTTTCCTTCCTGGTATAAATTTGCTATAAAATAAGAATGAGATTTTTCCTCAAAATCATGCGACAGGTAAAGTATGACCAGTGCTGACACACTACTCTCCCCGGTGGCCCCTCCACAGGTGGCGCCCCCCAAGGTATTGGTGGTGGACGACGAGCCCGCCTTGCAGCAGGCCATCAAGCTGGCCCTGAAAAACGAAGGGTATGAACTCTATTTTGCCGGCAACGGACGCGACGGCATGGAGCTTTTCCGGACGTACAACCCGGATCTGATTTTTCTGGACCTGCGTATGCCGATCATGGACGGCTACCAGTTCCTGGAGGCGATCACCGTCACGCCGGACGCCCTGTTCACCGTGATCGCCATCACCGGTCACGGGGTGGACCGCGAGATTGAGCGCTGCTATCGCCTGGGAGTGGATTTTTTCCTGAAGAAACCGGTTTCCATGGTGGAAATCTGCTGCATCGCCCGCCGCTGTATTGAGGAGAAGCGACTGAAGGCGGAGCGGGAACGGCTGATCGCCAGCCTGCAACATGCCCAGGAAACCATCAAGCACCTCAAGTCCTTTCTGGTGATCTGCTCCAGCTGCCGGCGGGTGCGGGACAGCGAAGAACAGTGGCAGGAACTGGACGCCTACATCCGGACCCACACCTCCACCAGGTTTTCCCACGGCCTGTGCCCGGACTGCATCCACGACCTGTACCCGGACATCAGCGACAAGGTTTTGAAGAGGATGAAGTAGCTTTTCCGGCCGCTGCCGGAAAAGCTACTTCAAGTTCATCAAGTTTTTCAAGAGTGCAAGGTGGATAAAGGCAGCGCATCTACCAAATCGATCCGCACGCTGTCCTCTGGCCTCTGTCCTCTGGCTTCTGACATGGCGTCCTGCCGCACTGTGCCCTCCAGGGTCCGGTCGTAGAACTCCCGCCGGCAGTCCAACCCGATTTCGTCTGTGCGCTGCATGGCCATGTAGCGGCAGCCGCCGAAGCAGAGCGGCAGATACGCGCACGCCCGGCATTCCTCGTTCTCCCGCCAAAGGTCTCGGCGGCAAATCCTGGCCGCGTCCGCGAGCCCCTGCCAGAGATCCCCCACCGCGTATTCGGGATGGCCGATCATGGCCACGCACTTGAAGAGGGTGCCGTCGTGGTTGACGACCATGGCCTCATCCAGGTCCACCATGCAGGGGGAGGGAATCAGCCGCGGCACCGGGAAGCCGCGGCGTATCGCCTCCTCACGCACCGAAAGCGCCGCATCGGCCAGCCACGGCTCGTCCGTCCTCCGGCAGCCGCCGCTGAACTCGGGATTGGCGAAGGAGTCAGCGGTCTGCATGACCGGGTGGAACTGGACCTGGCCCAGCGTATCCGGCCCCAGGCCGTCGGCCAGGGCGAGATCCAGCAGTTCGCCCACCCTTGCAAAGTTCTCCCGGGTGTAGTTGCCGCCGAAGCCGATCCTGACCAGATCATGGCAGGCGCGGACATTGGCCATGATCGCCGCGAAGCTTTCGCCGCCGTTCCTGAAGGGCCGCAGCCGATTGTGTTCGTCCGGCGGGCCGTCCACGGTCACCTTGGCCGCGTGCAGGCCGAAAGGCAGCAGCTCCCTCACCACCGCCCTGGTCAGGAGCGAGCCGTTGGTCACCAGGGAGAAGCTGAAATTGCCGCCGCGCTCCTCGACAAAGTTTTGCAGCGGCCCGGCAATGGCCTTGATCCTGTCCATATAGAGCAGCGGCTCGCCACCGTAGAAATCCAGGCGCAGCCGGGTCCGGCCCCGCGCCAGATAGCGCTCCGCAAGAAAGGTGACCAGGCGGCCGCAGGTCTCCTCGGTCATGGCCTGGCCCTGTTTGAGGGTGCCCTCGTAGCAGTAGACGCAGGAAAAGTTGCAGGCCAGGCCCAGGATCACCGAGACGTTCAGCCCCTCGTCCTGCCGGTTGATCTCGGTGAGCAGGTCGAAGACCTCGGCCCGCTCCGCCTCCGGGTCGGCCACCGCCATGCCCAGCCCGGCCAGCTCCTCGGCATGGTCTGCCGGCACTTCTCCGGCGCGCAGCTTCAGTCCATCCTCGGTCGGGAGCAGGGCCCGGGCCGCGTTCTTCGTGGAGTAGAGAAGCAGATACCCGGGGTCGCCTGGCCAGGGGAAGATTTTCAGGTAGCGGGAAGGAACAAGGGTCATCACGTTCGCCGGCCACGGGGGCTTCAGAGCCGGGGATGGGGCTCCCCGGCTAATCGTGCGATCATTTACCGTCGGTGGTTGTCATGCGGGCTGGGCCGGTCTTGCAGCAAGCGGCAGCGGCGGCGATCTTTTTCAGAGTGACGGGTTTGGCCAGGACGATGATCTTTTTGGTGGGTTTCTTCACGGAGCACCTCTTTGGTTGGGATTGGTGGATTCGGTATCCGAAGCCATGTTACGGCAAATTAAGCAACCATCATGCCGATTATTTGACAATTCGGAAACAGGTGCTGCCATGGAGCTTTGAGAGAGGGGAATGGCGCCCGGGGGAGGTTGATGTCATCCCGCAGTGACAATTTGGTTTCCCAAATGACAAAATGTGTCTGCCGGGAAACAGCCGATAGGGGGGAGATCGGGTTACGCCGGCAGGCCGTAACCCGACGATGACCGCGCGTTCGAGTATGCCTCGCGGGGCCATTGGGAGCCAAGGATGTTGGGTTAGGAGGAGGTGGTTACGAGGATTGGGCTGCACCTGGTAATGACCAAGGTCAATTCTGTTTCCGGACTGGCGGATGCGCCAGTCCGGAAACAGGGAAAGATCAGAACTTGAAGCGCAGGCCAGCCTCGACCCAGCGTGGGGCATTGGGAAAATTTGTACTGTAATATTGATCCTCGTCAGAGATATTGTGCAGGGCGATGAAGACCTCGCTCTCAAGCGCGCCCGGTGCGGCGAACCGGTAGCCGGCCACTGCGTCCCAGAGGAAGGTGCCGGTATCGGGCTCCCAGGTCATGCCTGCCACTTCCTCGTCCACCCACAGGTAATTGCCGAATATCTGGAAACGCCAGCGGCTGTCATCGTACTGGAGGAGCAGCTTGACCGTGGACAGCTTGTTGTCCTCGCCCTGGTCGGGCTTGAGCAGTTCGTACATCCAGCCCGCGTTGACCGAAAAGTTGTGGAAGGTCGCGGACGTCGCCTCCAGTTCCAGCCCCTGGCGCTCATAATCGCCGTCGTTGACCCAGGCCCAGGTGTCCTGGTCTAATACCCAGACATCGGTGGCCTGGTGGTCGAAGAGGGTGGCTTTGAGCCGGGCAAAGGCGAATTTTGTGGTCTCCACCCCGGCCTGGTAGGACCAGATGGTCTCTGACTTCAGGGTGGGATTGGTGATATGGAACCAGGGGTCACCCTCAATAAGGCTGGGATAGGGCTTACGGAAACCGTGACCTACACTTCCCCTGAGCAGGGTGTCGCCGCTCAGTTGGTAGGTCAGTCCCAGGCTCGGGCTGACCACGTCCTCGTTCACCACGGCAAGGTGGTCGTAGCGCAGCCCAGGGGTGACGGTCAGCCGTTCCCAACGGATGGTGTCGTTGACGAACAGGGCCCACAGTTCTTCATCAAGGGTCGGGGCGGCATAGGGGGCCATCAGGTCGGAATCGTTGCTTTCCCGGTACTCGGTCTCCGCGCCCAGGACCACGGTCTGGGCCTCGCCGGTCCAGACCAAGCGGCCGCTGGCGCTGCTGGCCTTGCCTTCGTATTCCAGCTTGAGGTAAGGTTCTCCGGTGGACAGCCACAGCCCGTTGTCGGTCCAGGTGTCCTCCAGATAGTGGGCGGCCAGATTCAGGGTCAACGCCTTGCTCAAGGGGGCGGTGAAGTCCAGGTTGGCATAGAAGGCCCGGTCGTTTCCTACAAAATCGGCATTCCATTCAGGCAGAGCAGCATACCTGTAGTCCGGCTGGCTGTAGCCCATGGAGCCCTTCAACTCCATGCCGGAAGCCAGGGGCAGATTGAGTTTGCCGTAGAAGGTCTCGCTGTCGAAGTAGCGGGCGTCGCGGATACCGTCCGACTCCTGGCGGCCGGCATAGAGGTAGTAGCCCACCGGCCCGGCGAGTCCCGCCGCGTCCAGGCGCAGGTCCGAGGTGGCGTGCTCGCCGTAGGTGCCCAGGAGGGTGCCCTTGGGCCGGGCCGTGGTGCCGGTGTTCTTGGTGAGGATGTTCACCACCCCGCCCAGGGCCGAGCCCCAAGTGGAGGAGGCCGGACCTTTGATCACCTCGATCCGCTCTATGATCTGTACCGGGATGGAGTTGGTCTCGGGAAAGTCGTAGCTGACGAAGCCCCAGCGCACTCCGTCCAGGAGCACCAGCACATGGTCGTAGTCCGAGCCCTGGATGAAAATCGACGACCTGCTGCCGAAGTCGGTGTGACTGCCGTCCACGAGCAGGCCGGTGACCCGGTTGAGGACCTCGGCCAGAGTATGGGCGTTCATCGCTTCGATCTCCGCGGCGGAGATGACCGTAACGTTCTCCGCAACCTGGCTGATCGGTTTGGGGCTGCCGGTGGCAACCTCCACCAGCTGGTCGGCCTCCAGGAACAGGGACATCTGCTCCAGCTCGGCCTGTACCTGCGGGGAGGCCTCAACCTGGGCGGTCATTCCGGCCGCGGGCAGCAGCAGGGTTCCGGCCGTACCGGCGGCGAGCAGCGAATTTCTCCAACGGCCTCGAAAACGTTTTGTCATGCAATGCCCTCCTTTATTCTCATTGCAATTCATTTTTTGATTACCACTAATCCTCAGTTTTTTTCGATCTACGACCCCGATACCAACCCGACCCCGATTGCTGCTCCTACTTATTCAGTCTTCGCATTGGACACCAAGGCTGCCGTTCTCACATCCCGCAGAATGAGAGAGCTGTTTTCTCGGGATCGGCGTCGGAGTCGGTATCGGAATCGATTCTTAAAGGAAGAACCGGGATAGCCGACCCGACCGATTCTAAGTTGCTGAGGATTGATGGTAATTACAATTCATTTTGCGGTTCTTGCACTTTTTCGAACATCCCGTATACTTATGATTAATAGCCAATCTTTTTAAGGAATGCAATGCCGGGCAGAGCGGTCGTGAACAATTTCATCGCCGTAGGCCTTTTTCTGGTCATGGCAGTGGCCTGGCCGGTTCGGGCGGCGGAGATCACCGTGCTGAAGAGCGCGGTGCTCCCCCCCTACAGCAGCGCTCTTGCCGGCTTCAGCGAGGTCATCGCCCGGGAGGTCCCCAGTCGGGGGCAGAAGGCGATCCAGGCCCATACGATCACCACCCTTGTCCTCTCCGATGCGGCAAGTCAGGTGGAACTGCGGCAGCGGATCGTTGACGCCCGGCCGGATCTTCTGGTCGCCATCGGCAGCAGCAGCCTTTCCCTGCTCAAAGACATTCCCGACATC
>QZIR01000068.1 GCA_003604975.1 Desulforudis sp.
ATTCCCCTACATATTTCTGAAAACATCTAAAGGCCGCAACCCCTTTATTTGCAAGGGTTGCAGCCTTTTTTCTGTTCTTTTGCTGTCAAAGTCAGGATTCTATACACACCATTTGGCAGTGTCAACGTTTTTTTCGGATGAATGCTGTATACACTGACTTCCAATCATTACCGGGTTGGTTAATTGTCAACCTGGGCGCTCCTTTTCCGTAAGATGTACAGAAGCGGATACCTTTTAATATGCGGACCCACGGCAATGGCGCCACGGGTGGGGGTTCAAGGATGACTCTCGCTGTGTGGCCGTTTTTATGTTTAAGGAGAGGATGGGGCCGAATGTGTGGCATAACCGGCTGGATTGATTGGGATGACGACCTTACCGGGCGGCGTCCGATACTGGACGCGATGACCGAAACGCTCTCCGCACGTGGACCGGACGCATCGGGAGCCTGGATTTCCAGGCACGCCGCCCTGGGCCATCGCCGTTTGGTGGTGGTTGATCCCGCGGGAGGGGGCCAGCCCATGGTCCGCCGTCGCGGGGAGCGCGAGTATGTCCTGGTTTATAACGGTGAACTGTACAACACCCCGGACCTGCACCGGGAACTAAAGGCCCGGGGATACACTTTCCAGGGTCATTCGGACACCGAGGCCCTTTTGCTGGCCTTCATTGAGTGGGGACCGGATTGTCTCGAACGCCTGAACGGGATCTTCGCCTTCGCCGTCTGGAGCGAGGCCGACCAGAGGCTGTTTATGGTCCGCGACCGGATGGGGGTTAAGCCCCTGTTCTACACAGAGCGGGGGAATGCCTTTCTGTTTGGTTCTGAGTTGAAGGCGCTGCTGGCCCACCCACTGGTCCCGCCCGAGGTGGATGCCGAAGGCCTGGCCGAGGTCTTCCTGATCGGTCCCGCCCGCACCCCGGGTCATGGGGTCTTCCGGGGTGTTTCCGAATTAAGGCCCGGTTACTGTCTGTTCTATGACCGCAAGGGGCTTCGCCTCCACCGCTACTGGACCCTGGAGAGCAAGCCCCATACTGATGATCTCAAAATCACCGCCGAGAAGGTGCGGGCCCTGTTTCAGGATTCCGTGGAACGACAGATGGTGGCTGACGTCCCCGTCTGCACCCTGCTTTCCGGCGGGCTCGATTCGACCGCGATTACCACCTATGCCGCCGGTATCTACAAGCAAAGGGGTTTAGGGCCGCTACACACCTATTCCATCGACTATGTGGATAATGATAAGTACTTCCACCCGCATACCTACCAGCCGGATTCCGACGCGACCTGGGTTGAATTCGTATCCGGGTGGCTGGAAAGCCACCATCACCAGGTATTAATCGATACACCAAACCTCGTGGAGGCGCTCAACCCGGCGGTGCTGGCCCGTGACCTGCCGGGAATGGCGGACGTGGACTCCTCGCTGCTCCTGTTTTGCCGCAAGATCAAGAAGCAGTCCACCGTGGCCCTGTCGGGCGAGTGTGCCGACGAGGTCTTCGGCGGTTATCCCTGGTTCCACCGGGAAGAGGACCTGGCCGCCGGCACCTTTCCATGGTCGAAGTCGGTCCGGTCCCGAATGAGCCTTTTGTCGCCGGAACTGGCCGGTAGACTGAAACCCGAGGAATATGTTTCTCAGAGGTACCACGACACGCTGGCCGAGGTCCCCCGCCTGACCGGTGAACCGTGCGAAGAAGCCTGCCGACGCGAGATGTTCTACCTGAACATGGTCTGGTTTATGCAGACCCTGCTGGACCGCAAGGACCGCATGAGCATGGCCACAGGCCTCGAAGTCCGGGTGCCCTTCTGCGACCACTGGCTGGTCGAGTACGTCTGGAACATCCCCTGGGAGATGAAGACCTACAATGACCGTGAAAAGGGCATCCTGCGTCTCGCCCTCCAGGACGTCCTGCCCCGGGAGATCATTGAGCGGCGCAAGAGCCCCTACCCAAAGACCCACAACCCCGGCTATCTCGCCGCCGTACAGGTAAACCTGCAGCGAATCCTGGATGATCCAAACTCGCCGCTGCTCCCGCTAATCGATACCAACCTGGTAAGCGCCCTAGTCCGTACCGACGGCTCTTCCTTCGGTCCGGCCTGGTTCGGCCAGCTAATGGCCGGTCCGCAACTCTTCGCCTACCTGGCCCAGGTGGACACCTGGCTGCGGAAGTACCGCGTAAAGATATGCTGAATCTACTGGTTGGGTGGGACGACCGGAGTCCGTCGTAGATCAGGATCGGTCTTAATCTCAGCCAGTACCTGGCGGCCGCGCCGCACTCCCTGCCTCTCTCCTTTACTTACTGGTATCTCCCGAATCAGGCGTGCATCCGCCGGGTTATCCTCAATCAGCAAAACACTGACAGGGTTATCGCTCATGCTCACGTTTCCTACCCCTTGGTACCCCCAATCACAACGTCCATCTATTCAATTGCAGCCCTTTTCTGCGATTACCCTTACGAATCGGATCAGCCACGATGTCAAACCTATAGCCTTCCCTGATCAGTTCCAGGCAGGCGTCCACCGCCTTGGGATCGTACAGGTTGCCTCTCCCCTGCTGAATCTCCTGTAAGGCTCTATCCAGCCCGAGTGCTTGCCTATAGGGGCGGTGAGAGGTCATCGCCTCAACGACATCGGCTACCGCCAAGATTCGTGACTCAAGGAGAATATCCGTCCCAATCAGCCCATTGGGATACCCTGACCCGTCAACCCGCTCATGGTGCTGCACTACAATATCGGCCACAGGCCACGGGAAATCCACGGTCTTCAGGATGTCATAACCTACTTTGGAGTGCATCTTTATCAAGTTGAACTCGATATCGTTCAACCGACCGGGCTTATTGAGGATCTGGGCCGGGACGTAAATCTTTCCCAGGTCGTGAATCAAAGCAGCATAATGCAAACCTTGAACTTGTTCCTCGGGGAGACCGATTCTCTGCCCGATTGCAGTTGCCAGTAGGGCTACCCGCTTCTGATGTCCGGAGGTGTATGGATCACCGACTTCCACCATCGACATTATGGCCCCAATGATCCCTTGCACCATCTGCCGTAATTTCTCTTCACTCCAACGTAAAGCCTCTTCCGCCAGCAATCGTTCCAGTTCAGCCCCGGCCCGCGCGGCAAAAATCTTGATGATACTGTTTCTCCAGGATTCAGCGTACATCACTTTATCGTCGAACACACACAAATGACCGATCACATGTCCCTGCGAGTTGATCAGCGGAGTCCCCAGGAAGCTCTCCGCGCCAAGATTCACCAGTTTCGTGTCCTCGCAGAAAAGCTCTTTCAAACCTTCCGGGTAGTGGCGCCGTTCCCCGCCGCTGACTACCTGTTCACAGGGGGTTCCCGCAAGAAGGTACTCAAAGTTCTCCCCGTGTTCCTGGCCTGTCCAGAAAGCAAGCGTCCGAGCCCGGGGCGGGGGTCTATCCACAAACCTGGCCACCAAAGCGTAACGAACCCGCAGCGCGGAAGCAAGATGACTCACAAGTGACCGGAAGAAGTCATCCCCGATTACGGCAGCTGTCCTCTCAAAAATATCTCTGAATGTCTTTACGGTTTGCCGCTCCATTGCATAACGTATGGAGCGCCCCAGGAGCCTGCTCTCTATCCGACCCTTGAACAGGTAATCCTGGGCCCCCCCGCGTACCACCCTTTGGGCCATCTCTTCATCGTCCAGACCGGTAAGCACAACAATGGGTATCCAGGGAGCCTGGCCATGGACCTTGACAAAGGTGTTGTATCCCACACTGTCCGGTAGCCCCAGGTCTAACAAGATAATATCAAACTGACTCGTACCAAGCCGCTCAAGTCCTGATGAGAGATCCCGCGTCCACGTCAGCTCAAAGGGGCCTTCTTTGGCATCCTTCAGCTGTTCTTGTATCAAGCGGGCGTCCGCAGGGTTGTCCTCGATAAGCAGAATATTGAGACCTTTATCGCCCAATCATCATCATCCTCCCATTGACCCACTGATTTGACTTGATATACTTCTATTCAGCAGTTGTTTCGACGAAGGATGGAAACCTGGTGGTCTACCGGGATCAACCGGGCATGCAGGGGCATTACGTACCGCTCTGCGTCTTCGAGGGGATCAGGCCGGATCACGTCCTGGCCCAGGATGAGATATTCGGCCCGGTATTCTCCATCATCAAGGTCAAGGACTTTACGGAGGCCCTGCAGGTGGCCAACGGGACCCGCTACGCCCTGACCGGAGGCTTGTTCAGTCGGAGCCCGCAGAACATCGCGCGGGCAAGACGCGAGTTCCGGGTGGGCAACCTCTACATCAACCGCGGCTGCACCGGAGCCATCGTGGAACGGCATCCCTTCGGCGGGTTCAAGATGTCCGGGGTCGGTTCAAAGGCCGGAGGCCCGGACTACCTGCTGCAGTTCACCGTTCCACGTGTGGTTGTGGAAAACACCGTCCGACGCGGATTTGCGCCGGTGGCCGAGGGCGACGAGTAAGAGACCCTCTCCCAAGCAACTAATCAGCCTTACGTATACCGACAACTAAGGAGTTTAGCTGATCCGCCATCTTTGCCAGCTCATGGGCGGCCGCGGCCATCTCCTGCACTGTGCTATTAACCTCTTCGGACGATGCTGCCAGAGTTTGAACGCCCTGGGCATTCTGCTGAGTCATTTCCGCAATTTGTTCCGCCCGTTCCGTGCTTGTGCCGGCGCTCTTCACGATGTTTTCCAGAGCCTCGCCCGCCTGCTGGATGATCTGGACTCCCTCGTTGACTTCCCCGGACCCGACCTGCATTGCTTCTACGGCTGTGACGGTGTCTTTCTGGATAGCTTTGATAATCTGCTCGATTTCCTTGGTGGCTTTTGATGATTTCTCCGCGAGTTTACGCACTTCCTCGGCGACCACGGCGAAGCCGCGACCGTGGTCGCCGGCTCGGGCTGCTTCAATGGCTGCGTTTAAAGCCAGCAGATTAGTCTGGTCGGCAATATCGTTGATAACTTGGATGATCTGCCCGATTTTTACTGACTGTTCGTTTAATTGCTGTACCGATTTAGCGCTGGAGTTGACGGTGTTTTGAATGGCGCTGATTCTGCTCACGGCTTGCTTGGCAGCTTGTCTTCCAGAGCCAGCAGCGCTCTCCGTAGCTCGGGCCGCATCGGCAGCTTCGGCTGCTGTAGCGGATCCTTGCTCCGCAGTTGCAGCCATCTCGGCAGTTGTAGACGTGAGGTTTTCTAAGGCTGCCCCGATGTGTTCAGAGGAAGCCGAAAGTTCCTGACTGTGCGAGGCCAGCTGTAAGGCGTTATCCTGGACCCTGGCAATTAAGTTATCTAGCTTTTCGGCCAGGTTGTTAAATACCTCGCCCAGCTGATTAATCTCATCCTGCCCCCGTACCGGGATACGCTGCTTAAGATCCCCGTCAGCCATTTTCGCGGCGGCCTCCGTCAAAAGGTGCAGAGGTCGGACCAGGATCCGATTCGACAGCATGATCCAGAGCAGCAAGGCAAGTCCCAGCAACACAAGCGCTGTGGTAATCACCGAGGCATACGCTTGTTGGATCATGGTATCTACAAATTCCTTTGAAGCCCCGACATACCAAATACCAATGACCCTACCGTCAGCGTCCCTGATCGGCTCGTAGGCTGTCTGGTACATGGTGCCGACTACGTTCGCCTCCCCATAATAAGACTCACCCTTTTTCAAGACGGCCTCAGCAACGACATCGCTCACCTTGGTATTTACCGCACGGGAACCGTCAGGGGTTTTGACATTGGTTGCCACCCGGGTGTCGCCCCGGAAGATGGTTACCGTGTCACCGGTAAGCTCACCGATCAAGTCGACAACACCATAATTGTCGTTCATCAGCACATCGCCCTTAAATAGGTTCTCTCCTTCCAGCCGCCAGGCACCAGGGTAAGTCACGTCAATGATCTGCCGGCCGGTGGCCAGATCGCTCTTGGCCTTCTCCACCGCGGCGTCGGTGGCCCCAGTGGTAATCAGCCCGATCACCACGTACAAAATGATGCTACTCAACAGCAAAACAAGCCCCAGAAACAAGGCCCCCAATTTGTGCTTAACGGAGAGGGCACGATTTTTCAGCACCACACTCAACTCCTTAAATCAAATATTAAAAACCAGAAGCTGGATAAACTTGCTGTGGATCAAATTGGGTACCGTACACCTGCAAAACAACAAACCCCGCCACCAGCCTGTGCGAGGTTTGCACGGTAACTGGCTGGCATAGTAGCTCATCACCACCTTAGCCCCTGTAGCTTTGCGCCCCCGGCTTTCGCCGAGTTTGCCTTTATTCGTGTCTACATTATACGACACATAGGTAAAAATTCCTACCCTTTTGGGTCCATTTTCCTATATTTTTCGCCTGTCAAGACCGGTTTAGAAATTACCGCATTTAGCATACGGGAGGCAGCAAAAGAAGGTTTGGTGGCACCGAAAAGAGGATCCTGAACACCCTGAACACCGCTCGGCACCAATGGACGGTCCTGCGCAGCGCACAAGGTGATCTGGACTGGAGCCACTCCCCCAAGTCAACGTCTCGATCAAACCCTCGGCAATGTACTCCCAGATGAACCCCAAGGCGTTTGAGCATTCGATCGAGATGGCCAAGAACCGGTTACGGCCGCTTCCGCAAGGCCGTTGAAATGAAGGCCTTTGTGATGCTGGACATGGAGTACACGGCCTTGAAAAACATCACCCCTTTCCTATAAAGCCGGGGCCCTGCGCCAAAAGGTACATCGAAAGGTACAGGGCGCACCTTTTGGTGCAGTCCTTGCCGGGAAAAAGGATAACCGGTCACTAATAACGAAAAGAAACACCCATCAGAAACCAAGAGCGGGGGATTAAAAGATGGGGGACTTTGGACGGCGACATAAGCAATTGTTAGAAATCGCTGTTAGTCTGGCCCAGGAACTGGATCAGGAGATGGTTGTTTATTTATTGAAGAAGGCTGTACTGGACCTGATGGAATGTCACCAGGTTGTGATCGGCTTACGGTCCGACCCTGACAGCCCCACACTTACCTATATTTGTGACGGAAAGCTGGATCCTGCTCTCGCGTCGGAGCGGACTTTTATGCCAATCGTGGAGCAGGTAATGGCCAGCGGCTCCTCAGTGGTAATCGCTGATTACGGGCCTCCCCAATCGACCCCTGAGAAGTCCCCCGCAACAGCCGCATGTAACGTAGCGGCGGTTCCCCTGGAGTCCGGCAGCGGTATTCACGGCATCGTTCTGGCAGTGTCCATAACCCCTGGTTACGCGTACACTGCAGATGACCTGGGCATCTTGAAAACACTTGGCAGATTGGCTGGGGAAGCGTTCACAAGGGCTCTTCAGCTTTCGAAATACCGTCGCCGCGATGAAGAATACCAAATAATCTGTGAACTTGCGCCACTAGGAATCTATAAAGCAAACGAAAAAGGAACGATGGTTTTACTTAATCCATCTGCACGGTTTTTGCGTGGTCATCCGGTTAGTTGGGATGAGGTCGATCAAGGTTGGGGACACTCCGTCTTTCCAGACGATTTGGACCAAGTATGCCGTGAAATCGAGCAGAGAATCGTCGCCCGAGAACCGTGGACTTTACACTACCGGGCTATCGACTCCACCGGTGAAATCCGTCACATCGTGGATACGTCGGTCCCATTTACGGGAGTACGAGGTGAGACCGGTCGTGTGGGCTACCTGGCTGATAACAATCAGCAGGTACAATTCGAGCGTGAAGCCCGCCGCCAGTCGTCCTTACTCCAGCTCATGTTCGAATTGGGACAAATAATCCTTGACAGCCAGAACCAGGAGAGCATCTTTCAGCAATGCTGCGAACAGATATCGTCGAGGCTTGAGCTGCCACTGGTGGGATTGGTTGAGAAGTCTCAAGAGTCGAAACCGTCTATCCTGTCTTTCTGCGGACCACCCGGGGGAGAGGAAGCCTTGCTATCCCTGACATCCAGCGTATTCCACGGTAGCATCCAGACGCAGGGTGTTTTTCTCCACGTTACCCACACGCACCTGGCCGTATGGCAGCAGCTCAGTGCACAGGAGAACCTGGGGACTCTGGCTCTACTGCCGCTGATCGCTGACGATCAGCCCTTAGGTCTTTTAGCTGCTGCCAACTATTTCGGGGCCGACCCGCGGGACGGCTTTGAAGAAACGATCACGTCCCTCAGTGTTTTCCTGGCGATGGCCCTGGCACGGCGGCAGGTTCAGTTGGAGTTGCAGCGATCATTCAGATACCTGGTGCGAATCCTGGCCAGAGCTGCTGAGGCTAACGATGACGCTGACGACCGCCATGTCGAACGGGTTGGCGACTACAGTGCCCTGTTAGCCGCAGAAGTGGGTTCAACTGCCGCCTTTGTGGAAGACGTCCGCCTTTTTGCCCAGCTTCACGACGTGGGGAAGGCCCTAGTACCACCGCAGATTCTGCACCGGGCACGGGTGATTGGCGAGGAAGAGCAAGCTATTATCCGTTCCCATACTATACACGGAGCCCATATTCTGGAGGAATGGCCCTTACTTGATATGGCCCGGGATATTGCCTTATTCCATCATGAACATTGGGACGGCAGTGGGTACCCATACGGTCTGAGGCGCGAGGAGATCCCCTTGGCTGCTCGTATTGTCCACCTCGCCGATGTGTACGACACTTTACGCAGCTATCGTCCAGGCGGACATGCATTAACGCATGAGGAAGCGGTAGCTGTGATCCTGCAGGGCAATGACGAGATCCGCCGGGAGCATTTTGATCCCGGACTGCTGGAAGCGTTTGCGAGGAAATCCTCGGAAATGTCTCGGATTTACGAGGCCGCTTCGTTGGTCCAACCGTCAGACAAATATCTGCTTATCTAGATTCGGGAAACGGGGTTGTTACGTAAAGATGAGCGACCTGGAGTTAGACCGGCTCTTAGCCGAAGTCCTCAATGACAGTCCTAAAACCGATACCCCACAGGATCGTCGTCCTGACCGGCAGTCACAGGAGGATAAGCTTGTCTCTGAGGATGCTCCCGGTTTGGTCGGGGTGAGGAACGGGCAGATCTGGGTACAAAACCCAAGGAATGACGGATCCCCGGCCAAATTGGTCCCTTCCGGGTTAAAAATCCTGGTTAACGGCGTTGTCATTAAAGAAACCGTATATCTACACGAGAGTGACCAGATTACATACGAACCACGCATAGATCTGGTCCCACCCCGTGTCGAAGTCATAAAGAGCCCGAATAATCTACTCGCTTACATTACCATTGCCTATGGGCAACGTATCGAACATATCCTTGATGATCAGGAACCAAAGAAACTCATCACCCTGGCGACCAAAGCCATCCCCCACCCCACCGAGCCACCCACTTTCGCACAGATAGTAGCGGCATTGGAGCGGGCAGGCGTGAGTCACGGGATCGACCAAACATCCCTCTCCCAGTTATCTCGGGAACTACGGGAGGGACGGTTTGTGATTGCCCGTGGAACCCCGCCGGGACTGTCAACAGACGAAACCGTCGAAATCCTTTTTAGCGAAAACGAGGCCGTTGTCCAGCAGAACAAACATGGTAATGTGGATTACCGGGAAAGACGGCGTTTATCCACGGTGGACAAGGGTACGGTCCTGGCCCGCAAGCTTCCGGGGCAGCCGGGGAGCCCGGGGTTAGGTGTGACTGGAGAGATAATCCTCCCCATTCCGCCAAAGCTGGTCTATTTGGTCTGTGGTTCTGGTACCGCTTTGCAGGCCGGAGGGTCAGAGGTGGTTGCCACTAAAGCGGGTCAACCCTCCTTTGAGGCCCAGAGCCATACCTATACTTTCCGGGTGAGCCCGGTCCTGCATATAGCAGGAAATGTTGACCTGGAATCAAGTAACGTGCGGTTCGAGGGCAGCATCGACATACGCGGCGATGTTAAGCCTGGAATGATTGTGTTCAGCGGCGCCGATTTGTTTGTCGGCGGTAGCATCGAAAAAGCCCAGGTCGGCGCCTTTGGGTCGATCCGGATCCGTGGCGCGGTAATCAATGGCACCATCACTGCCGGGTACCCAAACGTCACTGCCTTTCAGGAAGTGGCCGAAGACCTAAACAAGGTATTGAGAGAGATGGGGGCCTTGATAAGTACTCTCCAACAAATCTATAGTAACCCCTCCATGTCCCGTGTGACGATCGATTTTGCCCAGTTGCTTCAAAGGGTAATCGACATGCGTTTCAGGAATCTCCCCTCTTCGGTAACCGGTCTGCTGGCCCACCTGCGGCACATCATAAACATGTTGCCGGAGAATGTGCGGGTTAACCTGGCAGACTTGGAGTACTATTTCGACGGGATTAATCTATTGCGCATGAAGAATCTTGACCAGTTGCAGACACTGTATAAGAACTTCAGTCACGCCATCACATGCGTCCACCAAAAAGACCCTAAACCGTCAAACCTGTTGCTGTTGTCGGCGATGAATAGCAAGCTGAGGGCCTCTGGAGAAGTCACGATCGCCGGTGAGGGCTGCTATGCCACACAGGTGGATGCGGGAGGGAATATAACCGTTGCCAAAACGGTTCGCGGTGGTTACGCTATTTCGGATGGAGGAGCGGTTACCATCGGTGAGGCGGGTTCGGAAATGGGAGTAACCACCCTGGTCCGGGTGGCAGCCCATAACCTCGTTAAAATCGAACGGGCTCATCCGGGAGTCCATGTCTATGTCGGCTCCCAGAAGTTTGACGTCACAGAGGAGGTCGTCTGCTTAAGAGTATTTCAAGATCCTCAGGGTAACTTAAAATCGAATTATCGGGTGCTTTGATCGATTGACCACAACAACCCCCGATTTCTTACACTTCGAGGATACATGTATTGCCATCCGCTAAGGACGTAATCTTTTAGTTATACCTGCCGTAAGATGTATCGAGTGTGAGTCGCGCAAAAAAAGCGCTACCGTGAGAGTTCAAAGGCGAACTCGCACTGTAGCGCTTTGTTGTGTTACCGGCTACGAGACTATCTGTGAGGGGGATTATCTCTTGAGTAAAGGCAGACAGAAGCACGTGTTTCCTGGAGGCAATACCTCGTTGGGTTTCTACTCCTACTACCACCACATAATTGCGCCGGATGCCACCCGTATTTTCGTCCTCAAGGGCGGACCGGGAGTCGGTAAGTCCAGTTTCATGCGTAAGATCGGTGAAGAAATGCTGGAGCGCGGTTTTGACGTGGAGCACCACCACTGTTCATCGGACAACGGCTCCCTGGACGGCCTGGTCATCCCGGACATTGGGGTCGCCCTGCTCGACGGTACCGCCCCGCACGTCGTCGACCCGAAACATCCGGGAGCCGTGGACGAGATCATCAACCTCGGCGAGTACTGGGACGAAAGTAAGATCCGAGCTCACAAAGCCGACATCCTCTCTACCACCCGCCGGATCAGCCGCCTGTTTTTCATTGCCTACAGCCAGCTGGCGGAGGCCAAGGTCATCCGCGATGAGATGGAAGGCTACGTTACCGAGAGTATGAACTTCGCCGGAGTGAACCGCCTCACCTCAGACCTCATCCACGACGTCCTCGACCAGATACGGGGGCAGTACGAAACCGAACCCCGGGCCAGGCGCCTCTTCTGCTCGGCCTTTACACCGGAAGGCATTATGCACCACATCGGAAGCCTCTTGCCGGACGTCAAGAAACTATACCTGATCAAAGGCCAACCGGGCAGCGGCCGCTCCGCGCTGGTGGAGAGGGTGGCCCGTGCCGCTCACAATAAGGGGCTAGGCACCGAGGTCTACCACTGCACCTTCGAACCGAAAAAGGTGGATTTAGTGGTGATACCAGAGGTAAAGACGGCGGTATTGAAAGACGTCCCGGAAGTCGGGTTCGACCCGGCGACGGTACCCGGGCTCCGGATTACGATTCATAGCCTGGACGCGTATGTCAGGCGGCCGGTGCTGGAACAGTACGCGGTCGAGCTGATGGGTGCGAAGGCCCGTTTTGCCGCCGCCTTGGAGCGGGCAGTCCGGTACATCCGGGACGCCAAGCTAACCCACGACTACCTGGAGGGCTTCTACGTCCCGGCGATGGACTTCACGGCCATCGACCGTAAGCGACAGGAGATCACGAAGCGGATCCTGGACTACTCCGCCGAGGCCGAACAGTGGCGCATCCGGGCGCTGGTGAAGGGGTCTTAGGCTAGAGCACCAGGCACTTAAGGTGATAATAAAGGATTTCAGCTACTTTGGTACTTTCGGCATTTCTAGCTCTAAAGAGGTCGCTGGTTCGATCCCAGCCGTGCCCACCATAGACAAAGGCCCGTCAGGACTGAATTCCTGGCGGTTTTTCCTTTGGCCTGTCTACGGCCAAAACTGTACGTAGTCAAAGTGAAGGTCACTAACGGGCAGCAATGTTGAGTATAAGGTGGTTAATCCTGTATTAGGTGTATAACCCTGGTTAGTAAAAATATCCCCTTGACCTATTTATTTCACGTGAAATAAATCCTTATTATATCTTCCGGAGAGTTTCGGCAGATGGCAAAGATGCAGTGTGAGTTTTCAAGGTTCTCTAACGCAAGCTGTTAGGTGTGCTATAATATCAGTTGAGTTAGTTAACTAAAGGGAAAAGGAGAGTGGTATGACCTTTATGGATGATCCCTTGTCATTAGGGTTAAGCGTCTTAGCCCTGTTCCTGGCCTTCATCCTAGTCCTTATGAATGCGCTCTTCGTTGCTGCAGAATTTGCGTTTGTGAAAGCACGGCCTTCCCGTATCACTAGTCTGGCGGCTTCCGGTAATTCCCTTGCCAGACACGCTCAACATTGCATAAGTAATCTCGACGCTTATCTTTCAGTCTCCCAGTTGGGCATCACCCTTTCCAGCCTTGGACTTGGGTGGCTTGGCGAGCCTGCTGTTGCTCGTCTTCTTGAACCTATCTTCGTAAATGTCTTCAATGTAACATCCTCGGCCGTACTGCATACCGTAGCATTTCTTATTGCCTTTAGCTTTATTACAGTTATGCACGTTGTTTTTGGTGAGTTGGTTCCCAAGTCTCTGGCTATCCAGCGGGCAGAAAGGCTTTCCCTTGTACTTGCACCGGCCATGAGGTTTTTTTTCATCACCTTTTATCCCGCAATCTGGCTACTCAATGGAGCGGCTAACCGTTTTGTCCGTCTAATCGGGGTAGAACCTGCCGGCGAACATGAGAAGGCCCATACCGAAGAAGAGTTAAGGCTCTTAGTCTCAGAGAGCTATCGAAGCGGCCTGCTAAAAAAGAGTGAAAAGGAGCTACTTCAAAACGTCTTTGCTTTTGAGAGGAAGGTTGCTCGAGACGTAATGGTACCCCGCCCTGAAGTAGTTTTTCTAGACTGCCAGCGTTCCCTTGATGAGAACCTTGCAACTGCTAACCTTTCCGGACATACCAGGTTTCCCCTTTGTGATCGGGATCTCGACCACATTCTTGGCTTGGTTCACATCAAAGATTTATCACGTTTGCAGGGAACAAGCCTCGAATCCATTGAACGCGAGATCATGGCTGTGCCGGAAGGTATTACTCTTGACAGACTGCTAAGGCAGTTTCAACGCAATCGGCAGCATATGGCCATTGTTATTGATGAATACGGTGGAATCGTTGGGATAATAACTCTGGAGAATGTTCTCGAAGAACTGGTGGGCCAAATTCAAGATGAGTTTGACAATGAACCCCCGGACGTTCAGAAGGAAGAGGGAGGCCAGTATCTGGTTAGTGGACGAACTCTCATTGAAGAAGCTACCGAAAGATTCGATATTCCAGTTCCTGAAGAGACGGAGTACGATACGCTGGGTGGGCTCGTGTTTAATACCTTGGGTAAGACCCCTAAGCTTGGAGATGAGGTCCGGGTCGGGGACTACAGGTTGCAGGTAGCTGAACTGTACGGATATCGCATAACAAAAGTTAGAATCATACCACCAGATAATCTCAAGGCCTAGAGCATTTGTAAGTTTGGTACATACCTCTCAGGTTGGCACCGTTGGTCCCAACTCGCCGACTGGATCCTGAAGCACCACGAATGGTGGAACGGTGGAGGGTATCCTCTCGGTTTGAAGTGTGAGGAGCTCCCGCTGGAATGCTGCATCCTGGTTATCGTAGACGCCTATGACGCGATGACCAGCGACCGGCCGTACCGAAAGGCGATGTCCCATACCAAGGCCTTGGCTGAACTGGAAGAAGGTCGGGCACGCAGTTCGATCCCCGGCTGGTCGAGGCGTTTACCGCCACCTTAAGGTGAGAGAGCCGGCGCAACCGAGGCTGGCGACGGCCGCGGCCAGGAGGAAGGACATGCTCAAGGAGTCGGTTGCGTCTGCCAGGTAACCGGCCACGGAAGGAGCCGAGGCCTGTCCGACCGCAAAAAAGAGGGTGACCATGCCCAGGGCGGCGGGTGCCAGCTTCGGCCCCACGTAGTCACCGCAGGCCGCTGCTACGATGCCGGGGATGCTGAAGGCGGTAAGGCCGTAGAGGAACGCTGAGACGTACAGCGTTCCCGTAGTATTGGCTGTTGCAAACAAAAAGTAACAGACTACCTGAATAGCGAAGACCCCCGCCAGGGCGTACTTGCGACCGATGTAGTCAGAGACCGTCCCCCACAGGATACCGCTGAAAATACCGATAACACCGATTGAAGACCATATGGCACCAGCTTCGGACTGGGTAAACCCTTTGTCGGTCACCAGGGCAGCCGAGAAAAAGGTACCGTAAATAATGTAGGAAAAGCCGAATAGCAGGTACACTGTTCCCAGGTGCCACAACGCCGGGGACGTGTAGATACTGTGTAACGAGGGAGTCTGTACTTCGGAGGTGCTGCACGACGTCGATCGGGGAGCCAACCCAGAGCCAACGGGTTCAAGCCCTTTTTCCGAAGGCTTGTTTCGCAGGAAGGCCAGGCTTAACAGTCCCAACACGACCACCATACTCCCCAGGATGAACCAGCTCAGACGCCAGCCGTTTTCCGGTGAGGCCTCGATCACCCAGGGAACCAGGGAACCGGTCACCAAAAACGCGAGTCCTGATCCACCGACCAGAATCCCGGCCGCCATGCCACGGCGTTTAGGGGCAAACCATGCCGAGACAAGACCCATGACAGGTATATTGCTTCCGGCACTCCCCAGACCGGTCAAAAAACGCAGGGCCACCGCCTGGCCAAACCCCCCGGCCATCCCCGTAAAGAACATGGTCGCCCCGGTCACAAACATTGAGCCTCCGATCACCAGCCGCGACCCAAACCTAGCGGCCAGAAAACCGCCGATAAGCGAAAAGGCTGCATAGCCAACCAGATTTCCGGTAGCGATCATGCCCATCTGGGCATTGTTTAACAGGAGACCCTCTTTCATCGATGGTAAAATGGTGGCATAACCAAACCGGGCGAAGCCCAGGGCACCGGTCACCGTCAGAAACCCGATCACCAGGATAACGTAACCGTAGTGTAGGCCCCGCCTGCCACCTGTCTCCGGCCGGTGTGCCCCCCCGGTTTGTTCAGATTCGGTAGTCCGCGAGTCTGTGGGCATCTAAAAGAACACCACCTTGCTCCGAAATGCTTTTTCTTTCACCGTAATAGCATAAAACCCTTTTTTAAACGGGCCGTTAAAGCAAAACGGTCGTGATCCCCGATGCCGCGCACGTCGCCAACCAGGATAACCCCGCGTTTTTCAACCAGGCATTGCCTTCCTGGCCGAAATCAAAGCGCAAGGCGCCTCCTGATCACCCCAGTCCTAACTTCTGTTGTTTGAGAACAATCCGGAGATAACTGAACACCGTAAAAAGAGGAACAGGCAACCATGTTGTCCAACTATTAACCAACTTACTAAATCGAGGGTGGTTGGTAGTCAGATGCGTCGTTGCCTTCTCCTGTTGCTTCTTTGTTTTCTTTCTCTGACTAAGGTCGGTACAGCCTGGGCGGCCGTGGGAGAGCCGGAGTATACCCGTCTGCAGGCGGAGCTGCAGGCTAAGTTAGCAAAAGCCCCTGGAGAGTACGGGCTCTGCCTGATCGATCTGGCAAGCAGGAGTCGTTTCGGAATCAACGAGGAGAAGATCTTCCACGCCGCCAGTACGGTTAAGATCCCGATCAACCTGTATCTCGCCCAAAAGTTCGCCAACAGGGAAATCGACCCGGCAGAGTATCTGACGTACGAAGCAGTTCACTACGAGGGAGGGACCGGGTACCTCCATACCCATTCCTTCGGCAACAAGTACCAGATCGCACGGCTCTCCCGGGACTCCATTGTTTACAGCGACAACGTGGCTACCAACATCATCCTGTCTCGCCTCGGACGGAAGCAGGTAAAAGACTTCATGCGTTCCCTGGGCGCCGAAGCGGTGGAAAACGACCGGAACACTACCTGTCCTAAAGACATGGCCCTTATGATGGAGGCTCTGGTCCTTTTTGCGGATGAGCACCCTGCGGAGGGCGGACTGCTGTTGGAATATCTGAGGACCTCGGTTTTTCGGGACGGTATCCCGGCGGCCGCCCTGGATACCGTCCCGGTAGCCAATAAGATCGGTTTCTGGCCAGCAAGCGGCACCTATAACGATGTCGCCTACGTGGAGCATCCCGCCCGGCCTTACGTCCTGGCGATATACAGCAAGGACACCCCCGGGCGGGAAGCTGCTTTTGCCCACATCCGCCGGTTAGCGAGCGTGGTCTATTCTTATCAAGACAATCCCGACCTAGCGGTGAACCTGAACTGGAACGGTGATAACCTGGTGCTGGCTGACCAGCCCGTCGTACTCCGGCGGTCAGTGCAGGTGGAGGTCCCGGTAAGGGCCCTTGCTTCCGCGGTACCCGAAATTGACCTGGGTTGGAATCCCGAGACCAAGGAAATCACAATACACTCTATAGAAACCGGAAGAGAAGCGTCGCTTGCCGTCGACGGAGGAACCGGCACGTTACTGAACGGGAGTTTCTATACCCCGCTGCGCCACCTGCTGGAGGCCCTGGGATACCAGGTGGATTGGTCCGCCGAAAACCTAACGGCCACGGTCACCGGCCCGTATTACGCCGCACCCGGGAACAGCGATCCTGTGGTAACCGGTTCACCCGAACCGGAGGAAGCGGACAGCCCATCAGGCCAGGCCGTTTCTAAACCCCCTCCTGAAATGCAGGTCTAACGGGAACCATCTCAAAAGGGTTCCCAAAAAAGCCGCGTACCCGAAAACGCATCAGACTTGCAGGACTTTCCCCCTGACGACAGAAGTAGTATTAGTAAGAAAACCGGTGGGAATGCTGGGGGTCGGTTTATTGGGGAAGCGTTTGCTGCAGGGATTTGCACTGCCCCTGGGGGTTCTACTCCTCTGGTGGGCTGCCGCTGAAACCGGTCTGGTTAACACAACGATTCTACCCGGCCCGGGTGAGGTTTTCCTGGCCTTAAAAGACCTGGTGGCCGACGGTCGCCTCTGGGGACACCTGGACATCAGTCTGCGCCGGGTTGCGGGCGGCTTTACCCTCGCCCTGCTGTTCGGACTGCCCGCCGGCCTTGCCGTCGGTTACTGGTCGCCGGTGCGCGAGTTCCTGGCCCCGTTTCTGCACTTCTTACGGCAGATACCACCGATCGCCTGGATTCCGGTCTTTATCCTGTGGCTGGGCATTGATGAAATGTCTAAACTGGCGGTCATCGCCTACGCCGCTTTCTTCCCGGTCTTCCTGAACACAGCGGCCGGGGTGGGGGGTATCAGCCAGGGCTACCTACAGATGGGGCGAATGCTCGACTTCAAGTGGAGCGAGAGTTTCCGGCACATCGTCTGGCCGGCGGCCCTGCCTTCCATCGTTGCCGGGCTTCGCCTGGGAATGGGCAACAGCTGGCGGGCCCTGGTGGTGGCGGAGATGATCGCCGCCACCAACGGGCTGGGATTCCTCATCGTGGAATCACGGCAGCGCGTGGATACACCCGAGATGTATGCCGGAATCCTGGTGATCGGCGTGGTCGGTCTGGTCCTGGACTATCTGCTCGTCGGTCTGGAAGCGAGGTTGCTGGTTTGGCAGGAGAGGCAGTGCTAACGGTACGGGAATCAGAAATACGCTGGCAGGGGGTCACCGTGGACTTCCCGCTTCGGCGCCTGCGCGCCATCCAGGATATCAGCCTGGAGGTACAGGGCGGCGAGGTGCTGGCCGTTATGGGGCCAAGCGGTTGCGGCAAGAGCACCCTGCTGAAAACTGCCGCCGGCCTGGTCAGCCCCAAGGCCGGAACGGTGCAATTGGGAGCAAAACCGATCTCCAGCCCGTCGCGGCAAATTGCACTGGTCTTCCAGGAAGCGGCGCTCTTTCCCTGGTTTACTGTGGAACGAAACATCGATCTCGCACTAGCCCGCACCATCTCCCGCAATGAACGTACCACACAGGTCTCCCGCCTGCTGGCCACGGTCGGCCTGACCGACTTCGGCCACGTCTTCCCCCGTGAGCTATCCGGGGGAATGGCCAGGCGCGCGGCTCTGGCCGCCGCGCTCGCGCGTGACCCGGCGGCGCTCCTACTCGACGAACCGTTCAGCGGACTCGACGTGACGAGCAGGCGCAAGCTCGCGCGTGAACTTGCCGGAATCATTGCCAACCGGGCCCTGACCACGATCCTGGTGACCCACAGTGTGGACGAGACCCTGATGCTGGCGGACCGGGTGGTTGTGCTTACCGGACGCCCCGGACGGGTCCGGACCAGCGTTCCGGTCGGGCTGCCCCACCCGCGTCAGGGAAACGAACCGGAACTGGCCGAAGTGCGTACCCGTCTGTACAACATCCTGGAAACGGAGGAATGAGCGTTATGCTTAGACGTGTCCTGGTCTTGATGCTTGTTGTCCTGGCCTCGCTGCTCGCGCTAACGGCTTGCGGCGAAAAGGAAAAACCCGGCTCCGAACCGCTGGAAGCGTTCCGCCTGACCTATAATCCCCTGCCCTTTAACCTGCCCTCGATGGTGATGCGGAGCGAGGGGTTCCTGGATCAGCAACTAAGCGAGCGAGGGTTTGACGGGGTGACCGTCGAGCACAAGGCCTTCGAGGCCGGGTTTAACATGAGTGAGGCGATGGCCACCGGTCAGTTGGACATCGCCACGGTAACCGGGTTTACATCCGCCGTAATGGCTCGGGCTGCCGGGCGCGATCTGAAAATCGTGGCGGCCTACAGCCGTGCCCCGTCCGCGTTTGCCCTGGCCGTCCCCGCCGGGGAGACGGCCCTGCCTGCGGACATCCGGGGTTGGAAGATCGCCCTCCCGATCGGCACCGAGGCGCACTACCTCCTAGGCCGGATCTTGGACGAACAGGGACTGTCGTTCTCAGACGTAGAGATCGTGAACATGCTGGTACCGGACGCTGCGGCCGCACTGCTCTCCGGGAATGTGGACGCCGCGGTGCTGGTCGATCCGGTACTCTCCCGCCTGGAAACGGGGAACAAGATCCGTGTTTACCGTGACGGCGAGGGTCTGGTCCTGGGAATGACCGTTACTGCCGTGTGGGCCGAATTCCTGGCCGCCCATCCCGAAGCTATAGAGGCCTACCTGGCCGCCGTCGGTGACAGCCTCGGGTATATTGACGCCAACAAAGAGGAGACGCTCGTCCTGGCCGTGGAGGAAACCGGCCTGCCGCAGCCCGTGGTCACCAAACTCATGCAGAAGTACAACTTCGACCCGATGATTGATGAAGATGTCAAGCGGGGTATGGAGGACCAGATCGAGTTTCTCTATGAGGCCGGTCTGATCAAGGAGCGGATCAGTCTGGATGACCTGCTGGACCTGGGGCCGCGGGGATAGGTGGCAAGGCAGGTCACAGACCTGCCTCTTTCTCACCTATCCCCTTAAAGTGTTAATCACCGCCGCCGCCCGTATCTTCGTCCAGCAGCCGATAGATGAATTCTACCGGCACCCCGCACTTCCGGGCGAACTTCAGCGTGTTCGGAAGGCTTGGGAACTTGGCTCCCTTCTCGTACATCAGATACTGCCCCGGGTTAACGCCGAGCATCCTCTGGCTGAATTCCGACTGGTTAAACCCAAGGGTTTTCCGGATCTCCCGCCAGTGAATCGAAACCGGAACCTGTTCCTTCGGCGCCGTAGCGGACACGCCTCCCGGTCCAACTTCACCCTGGTTAAAGAAGTTGCCTGTGAGGCGCTCGGCATCTTCAAAGATAGAGAGTGTGCTGGTGCCGTTGGACCCTTCCAGGAAGAAGTGTTCAATTAAATACGGGCGGATCTCGGTGATATTTAGCCGGATCAGCCTGATCCTCGGACGAACGCCGGCCGTCTCCCCCGGAATGTCGATCAACTGGGTGTGGTTGGCCAACTCCCGGCGCGTACGGCCCAGTACAAACTCCGGTCCCAGGCCGCTGGCATCACACCAGGCCCGGTTCACGAAAACGATCCGGTCGTTCAGATCGGAGAGGATCATGGCAAAGGGCAGGTGGTCGAATAGTTGCAGTGCCTGCTCCTTGTTTTCAAAATGCCCAACTTCCTTGAAGGTGAGTACGACGGTCCTGTCGTTGGCCACCCTGATCGACAAGGTGAGCAAGACATCACGCCCGTCAAAACGGGCCCGTACGATCTGGTCGTTCAGCTCCGAGGCCTCGGAATTCAGGAACTGCTCCACAAGATGCGCCGTTTCGGGAAGGTCCGGTAACTGGTAGATGTTCCGGCCCAGGACCTGTTCCCGGCGAACTCCGGTGATCCGCTCGGCCGCCTTGTTCCAGAGCACCACCGTCAGGGCATCGTTCAGCAGGACGACGCCGACGTCCATCTTCTCATAGTCGGCAATCGCCTTCTGGGAAACGCGGTCGTAGTCACGCTGCTTCAACACCAGCTGCTGCTGTAAGGACAGTTTGTTGGTGTGGGCCTCAATCCCGTTGGCCATGGCCCGCAGGATCGTCACCACGTGGCTGACAGCGTAGTCGTTTGGGACGGTCACGCTTATCGCGCCCTTGACCTCTCCAACCAACCCTAAAATGGGTGTGCCAAAGCTGGTCCAGTTGTCGAACATCTCATTGTAGTGCTCTGCCCCGGCGATAACCACCGATTTTCCGGTGACAAGCGCGGTTCCGAGACCGTTGTTGCCAATGTTTGTCTCTGAATGCAGGGCCCCTTTTATAAAGTACTTTTCCCCTGCCTCCGACGCAGTCTGACTATCTGTACGGACGTCAAGGATGTAGCCCTCTTCGTCAGCGATGCTGATTACAAAGACCGGTACCAGGTTACCGACCAGATCACCCAGGATATCAAAGAACGGCTTTGCCGCTTCAAAGATGTCTACGCGTTGCAGGATGCGCTCCCGGAGTTCTTCCACCGAAAGGATTACCGGGTTCAGGATACCATCGCGTGTACCTCCGCTGTCCCGAACGCGCCGCCAGGCCTGTACAACAAGGGGATCGACCATGATCAATTCGGACTCTTCCCCTCTGGAGAGAACTTCACGGGCCTTCTTCAGCAGCCCCTGATCCCGCTCGATTGGAAAGACACGGGAAACCATCAGGCTGTTCTTCTGCACCCCGGGAAGATTTCTCAGGCTGGAGAGCATGGGCATCGCATCAAAACCCTTAGCCCGTACCTTCAGGCGTACCTCGTATACTGTGTCCAATACTACCCCCCGTTTCCTGGTTACTTGTGACGCTTCGTGAATTGGTGTGATCAGACCATTAATGTCTATCTAACACGTTTTTGTTAGCGTCGTCAAGATTGATTCCAGGTTGTGCTAAGAATTGATATTGATTAGAACTCCGCTGGAACATATACCCCGGTTAATACGCTTTTGGTAAGGCTCGCCTGCTCAAACGTATAACAGCCCTGTTTAAAGTTTAACATCGCTGTGGGCGTGGCCGTGATCATTGACTCGGTGGCCCTTTCCGGACTGCTGCGCCCTTGAGGCCTTAAACCCGAACCCTTTTCCCGGCAGAAGACTTGCAATGTGGAATAGCTAGTCAACTGGAGAGGAACACGTGTTATAATGTCAGGGGGGGGTCGACTTGACTCGAAAACTGGCGGGGTCTCTGCTATATCTCATCCTCATCTGTACAGCCTGGCTTGTGGTCGTCTTCCCGGCAGGCATTAGCGGCTCTCTCCTGGGCCAGGTCGCCGGTGATAATTTGGATTTGGTGGGTAACACTGTTTCGCGCCTGGCCGCCCTGGTCACGGTGCTTTTGGTAACCCATCTATTTGTGCGACGGACCTTGAATATGGGGCTCGGCGAATTGGGCCTGGCCCTTACGAACAGGACCGGGTTGCTCCTCGGGACCGGTACCGTAATCGGAGCGGTAGGACTGACGGCGGTGTTTCTGCTCTGCCTCAGCCTTGGCCATCTGGTGGTACTGGGATTTTGCTGGCACCACGTCCCCCCGGTGGAGTTTCTGGCTGCCATTTACCGTGGAGTCCTGGTCTGTATCGTGGTGGCCGTCACCGAGGAAGTTATTTTTCGCGGTTATTTCCTCCAGTCCCTGAGCCGTACCTTCAGTTTTCCGCTGGCAGTGGTGCTTACCTCCCTTCTTTTCGCGTTGCTGCACTTCGGTGGGCCTGCGGCTTCCTCCGTGCAACCAATGCTCCTTTTCGGCGGGTTGTTTAGCGCCGGGCTGATCCTCGCCGCCGCCTACTACATATCCCAAAGCCTGTGGCTTCCCATCGGCATCCACTTTGCCTGGAACCTGACCGAGAAGATACTCGGGATTACCGGTCAAACCGGCGAAACCGCCGTTCTCCTGGTTACCAGGGTTGATGGGCCGACATGGCTGGTCGGGTCGGCATACGGTACGGAAGGCGCCGTTTTTGGCTATCTGGGGATGGGCCTAATGGCCGTTCTCCTCTACCTGCTGAGGCACAAGCTGAAGGCCCCCCCCTTGCGGGCCCGCATTTCCTCAGTACGTTAAGGAGGGAACGGGGGTGTGGCCGTGACCAGGAATTTTGACTATCCGTCTTTTAGTACCTTAAGCCTGGAAACCTTTCTAAAGAGCGCTGCGGAGGCTAGGCCCAACAGAGTTGACCTTACATACCTGACCGAATTCGTAGGCCTGCCCGCCAAGAATGCCGATCTTCTACTCTCGGGGCTGCTTACCTTGGGTTTTATAAATTCCGACGGGGGGGTAACCATGGAGGGGCGCCTCGCGGTCAGTGACCAGACGCGCCCGTCCGCCTTCGGGAGTGCATTCACCCGGGTCTATGGGGAGATGCTTGTAGTCCTGCTTGAGAACGATGAATTCAATCTGGATCAGGTGCATCAGTTCCTCGATGCCCGCACCGACCTTAAGCTGAGCGGTCGCCAGAAGGTAGCGGCCGTCTTTAGGTACCTCCTGCTAAACGGCGACCGTGAGGACATCAAGGCTCGGTTCAGCCAGAAGAAGTGCTTTGCCACCTAGCTTTTCGCGGGATCCCTCGACCGCCCCGGTTCGCGCAGTTGATGCGCCGGGGTAAAGAGGGCCGGGTAGGTCAGAAAGGCCAGCACGATTGCGCACACCGCCGAGACCGCCGTTAACGAAAACATGATCAGGAGCTGCCAGCGCACCGCTACCTCGGGACTGACCCCGGCGATGATCAACCCGGTCATCATCCCCGGCAACTGCACCAGCCCAACCGTCTTCAAATTATCGATGATCGGTATCGTCCCCGCCCTCACGGTCTTGCGCAGGACGGGCAGCACGGCCTGACGTGCCGTGGCCCCCAGTGACAGGGCCACCATTATCTGCTGCCGCCCCGCCTCGATCTCAGCCTGCAGCCGGTTGAGCAGGAGGCCGGCCACAATCATCGCGTTCCCAACCACCATCCCGCTGATCGGAATCACATACTGCGGGGTCGGCGGAATAATCTCCAAACCCAGCATGACCAGCATGGCCATCACCTCGGTCGCGGTGATCGCGGCCAGTACCTTCCAGAAAACCTGGGGGATCTGGTTTCCCCGCCGGGCGGCATTCTGAGCCGCCACCAGGATCATCACCATTACCATCAACACGATGTAAGGCCAGTCTCGCAGTTCGAAGACCACCAACAGGACGTAGCCGACCAGGGTTAGCTGCACGGCTGCCCTGATGGTCCCAATCAGAAGGTCCCGCTCCAGACCCAGTCGCTGCCAGAGGGAAAGTAAGATCGTGAGTCCGATGAAAACCAGGGTCAGTACCGTTGCCGTAATACTCACCGGGCCTCACCCCTCTCCAGCCTCGATCTCAGGTATTCCCTGGCGGCGGGGTGCTGGGGCTGGTTGAGAACCTCGACCGTGGGTCCCGCTTCCACCAGCCGCCCGCAATCGAGCACCCAGGTCTCCCCATCCAGACGCAGAGCCTGAGCCAGGTCGTGTGTCACCCACAAGCAGGTCAGCCCCTTTTCCCGCTGCATTCCGAGGAGAAGTTCCTCGATCCCCCGTGCCGCGTTTTGGTCAAGGGCCGAGGTCGGTTCATCCAGCAACAGTACTGCCGGGTCATTGGCGAGTACCCGCGCCAGGGCAACCCGCTGCTGCTGCCCGCCCGAAAGGTCACGGGCGTCGCGGTTGGCAAGGGACGAATCCAGGCCCACCTGGCGCAACAGGGCCTCCGGGTCCTCATCGCACTCCCGGCCTACCAAGCGCGGGCCGTAAAGGACGTTCTCACGGACTGTACCGGAGAGCATCACCGACTGTTGAAAGACCATCCCCACCTGCCGCCGCAGGTCCAGGACGTTCCACTTCCGCAGATCCCGGCCCAGGTACGTGATCCGGCCCCGGTCGGGGTCTTCCAGGCGGTTTAACAACAGCAGCAGCGTGCTTTTGCCCGATCCGGAGGGACCGACGATGGTGACGATGTCTCCGCCGTGTACCGAAGCCGATAAGCCTTCCAGGGCGTTAAAGCACTCCTTGCCGTCAAAGCGGGATTTCCAGAGGTCATCCAATGAGAACATCATCATCCAGCAGCTCCTGCCCTTTGGACGTCAGAATGATACCGATTATATTATCGGTTGCGGACGAGCGGGTCAACCCGGAAGGAGAAAGAGGAAACACGGGCAAAATGGAGAAAAGGGCTCAGTCAGGGAGAAAGGAACGTGACCGGATGTGAAGACGGCAGCGGTGGCGATGAGCGGGGGGGTCGACAGTTCAACCACAGCCCTGCTTCTGAAGGAGCGGGGTTACCGGGTCTTCGGTCTAACGATGCCGACCAGTGAGCTGGCCGTAGAGCAGGCCCGCCGGGTGGCCGATTTCCTGGGTATCGACCATGTGGTGGCCGACCTGGGCGACATCTTCAAAACCAGGGTGGTGGAGTACTTCTGCCGTGCCTACCTGGCCGGGCAGACGCCCAACCCCTGTATTTCCTGTAACCGCCACGTCAAATACGGGGTGCTTTTCGACTTTGCCCTGGCCCGCGGCGCTGATTACTTCGCTACCGGACACTACGCCCGTGTGCACAAGGACGAACAGCATCAACGGCACCTGCTGCTGCGCGGGGTAAACCCAAGGAAGGACCAAAGCTACGTCCTTTACCACCTGCCCCAGGAACGCCTGCGACGCCTGCTACTGCCCCTGGGCGAAATGATGACCAAGGACCAAGTCCGACAAAAGGCCGAGGCGGCCGGTCTGCCATACATCCGACAGGAGAGCCAGGAAATCTGTTTCATTCCCGGGGACGACTACCGCGGGTTTCTCACCCGCCGGTACGGGACGGAGATCAAACCGGGGTCATTCATCGACACGAAGGGGAGGGTGTTGGGGCGGCACCGGGGCTTGCCCTTTTATACCATCGGCCAGCGCAAGGGCCTGGGTGTGGCCCTGGGCAGCCCGGCCTACGTCGTGGGCCTCGACCCCGCGGCGAATACGGTGGTTCTTGGCAAGGAGTCCGACTTGATGGCTGCCGGTCTGCTGGCCGCCGAAACGCACTTCATCATGCCCGAGTATGCCCGGGCCGACACCGCACTGGAGGTCCAAATCCGGTACAATGCCGGCGCCGTACCCGCACGTCTTTTTCCGGATGATGAGGAAACCGTCCGCGTGGTCTTTGACCGGCCCCAGCGGGCCGTGACCCCGGGACAGGCCGCCGTGTTCTACCATGGCGACTATGTGGTCGGAGGCGGGATCATCACTGCCGGGCTGCCGGTCAGCTGCGGCTAAGGATCACAACCACCTTGTCCGGCTCGTGCCGGATGTCGGTAATCGCAAAGGCCCGGAAGCTCTGACCGAGAGAAAAGGAAAGACTCCCTTCCCGGTTCAAAAGCGGCAGCAGTTCGGCCTTGATTGCTGTACCGTTGATGGTCAGCGACCGGGGACGGAAAATAACCGTGATTCCGTCCCGGGTGGGAACCAGTTTGCCGGCGAGGGTGAACTTCGCCTGCTGCGCGGCGTTCTCCCCGTTGATCAGGACCGCGTCCTGCGCCAGGGATACCGAGAGTTTATCCCCTGGTTTCTGGTTGGCCGACCGGATCGCCTTGTTCACCGACTGGGCACTGACCTCCAAGCGCACATTACGCCCCTCGAACCGGATCCGGTCCGGTTTCAGCTCACTGACCAGCAGATGGCTGAGCTGTTTGAGGACATCCTGCAGCGGGGCCAGCGAGGCCTGCCACTGATCCTCCATCCTGGTCATCCGGTCCGCCAGTTCAGCGGACTGCTTACGGATATCGTCAAGAAAGGCCACCCGCTTAGCCTTGGTTTTTTCAATCTCTTGCATCTGGGCCGCAATCCGGTGTTCCTCGGCCCGGGCCTCGGCGTACAATCTCCGTAAACCGGCGAGCTTCTCCTTGATTTCGGCGTTCAAGGCGCGGACTTCGTTAACCAAGACGGCTTCGTGCACAATCAAGAACTGGAGCATTTCCATCCGGCTGACAAACTCCCCAAAACTCCGGGTGTCCAGCAGCAGCTCCAGGTAGGACCAGCGGCCGTTTTCGTAATGATACCGTAACCAGACGGCCAGCCTGACCCTGGCCTCGGCGAGCCGTTCCTCTGAACGTGCCAGTTGGGCCTGCTCCGTCCTGATCTTCCCCCGGATCTCGGCCAGGTTCTGCTCCTGGGCTTCCCGAACCTGGCGCAGCTGCATCAGCTCCAGGTTGATCGAGAGGAGTTCGGCGACCAGCGTTTCCTCCTGGGCGTTGAGTTCCTCAACCGTAGCCGCCCCGACCGATACCGGAAGAACCGGCGTCAGCAGGCAGAGGACAAGAATACCTACCAGAAGGTAGGCACATGGTTTTCTCCGCATATCCGATAATCACCGCCGTTGCACAGGCAGTCTAGTCCGCTCTTACATTATATTTCCACATTGACGGAAGAATCCTTGTACGGGCACATTTTATCCGATGGGGTAGGCTGTAGATGTTCATCCGCCGGCCGCGCGCAAAACCAACCACGGTTACACCCAGGCGGACCGCCACTTCGACTGCATAGACCGTGGGAGCCGATTTGGACACCACAATTGGTACCCGCATCCGCGCCGCCTTGAGTACCGCCTCGGAGGAAAGACGCCCACTAGAGAGAACGATGGCGCAGGAGAGCTCCAGGCTGCGGCGTAAACCACACCCCAAGACCTTGTCCACCGCATTGTGACGTCCGATATCCTCGTAGAACGCGAAGATCTCCTCCTGGATAACCAGCCCAGCCGCATGCGTGCCCCCGGTTTCCCTGAAGGTCACGGCCCTCTTCTGGAACTGTGCCATCAATCCGATCAACCGCTCCGCGGCGATTGCCGCCTCCCCGGTCACCGGCGGGATGCCGGCAAGGTCCCGGATATTCGCGGCCGACCCCCCGGCACAGCCCGAGGTAATCGTAGGCTTGTACAGCAACCTCTCCGCCGCCCCGGAGTCGAACCCATCCCGGGTCTGAACGGTGGCCGTCTGCCTGACCATATCGATGTCCAGGGCCTTGAGATCTTCAAAGGACTTAATAACACCCTCCGCAGCCAGAAAGCCGGTTACCAGGTCTTCGAGACCGTCCGGACTGCAGAGCAGGGTTGCCAACTCCCAGCCGTCCAAAACCACGGTCAACGGGAACTCCTCAACAATCCGGTCTACAGTCGGACGGCACGCTTCCCCGTCCCATTTCACAATCTCCCATTCCCTATACAAGCTCGTAACACCATCCCACTAACCCTGTTGAGGTCATTGCTGAGTCCCTGCCACCCTGCTTCGATTCTACAGTACCAGGCCCGGGTGGTCAATTTGTTTCCCTCCCGGAGAAAAAAAGGCGACCCCCATTTTCCGGAGGCCGCCATCCACACCGGTTCCCAGGTTATTCTCCTGATTCTAATCTTCCCATTCCACCACTGCTACTGTATTCGACTCAGCATAGAACTCGACGTCCGTGTCCAAGGCCTCGCCGATGAAGCGCAGCGGCACCAACACCCGTTTGTTCACGATTAGCGCCGGGGTATCAAGGGTGACCCTCTCACCGTCAATGATCGCTTCCAGGCCTCCCACCTTCAGAGACACCATCTTGCTTCCCTGGACAAAGACCACCGTCTGGGTGCCCTCATTCCAATCGACGTTGCTCCCCAGGCTTTCCGCCAGCTTGCGTAGCGGTACCATGGTCCGGTTATTGATCAGAGCGGGCGGTACGTCAAAGTCAACTTCACCGCCCCTGATAAAGACCTTCAACGCTTTGTTCCCGTTCAACCGAAACTGTTCATTAAGGGCTTGGGCCGTTTCCCCGTCCGTCGGGTTCAGTTTGAAGGCGTCACGGAGCAGGGCCTCCGCGGCTTCACTCTCCAGCTTCTTCAGGGCTACGCCCAGCTTGCGCAGGGCCCAGGCCTGTTCTTTCCGCTCCCGTATTTCCGCCCTGATTCTAGCCTGAGTCTGGTGGAGCTGGGCCAGAAGGGCATCCCGCAGTTCTTCGTCCTCGGCAATCTCTTCGAACGACTCTTCGTCTTCGGTCAGTTCCTCGGCGGCGTATACCTCTTCCGCTACACTGCGCGCCTCAATCAGGCCCTTCAATACTTCCTGGGCCCGCGGGCTGGCGCCGTTGCGCACCACGTTGGCGTACGCTCTCTCCAGGCCGCGCAGGCTGGGATGTCCGTTCACCCAGTTCGGCTTGACCTTGGTTACTTCTTCCTTGTCCTGATCTTCGGCGTCCTCATCCACGGCCCCGGTTACAGCAGCTGACTGGTCCTTTTTATCCGCCTTCTTGGCCCACTCCGGCGGGGCCGCGTCCGCCGGAGCGGTGAAAGCGAAACCAAACAGGCACCCCACCACAAAGAGAAAAACCGTCGCCGTTGCTAAAGTACAGAGTTTACGCAACTTCAAAGAAGAACACCTCCTGTAAATATTGATCGTGGCAACCCCCCCCCCGTAAAAAGAATCACCCCCTTCTTACTGTCCTCTACTTAACATTTTCGTGGTAGAGGACAGTTTTTGGGGGTACGAGGGAAGTATTTCCTTTGAGTTTTTTAACGGTTTGCCGGAACCGGCCCCGGATTGCCGTCCCCGGAGGCCCCTTCTCCGACGCCGATATTTTCGTTACTTTCGGTTATCTGGCGACCGGGATTACCCTCCCGTCCTGCCCCTGACGGCAATTCCCGATCCTGAGGCGTCTCTCCCGGGTCCAGATCCGGCGGGCTAGACGGCCTACCACCCTCAGGCTCCCGGTCCCCTCCCGGTTGATTATCCTTTTTCTCCAGACCGGGCGGTGTCCGGTCTTCCAAACCAGGCGGTGTCCGGTCTTTCAAACCAGGCGGTGTCCGGTCTTTCAAACCAGGCGGTGTCCGGTCGCGCATAGAACCACCGGGCGGAGGCAGGCTCTTCTCCCGGACCAGGGCGGCCACCGCCAGTCCGTGGGCCGACTGCCCCAGGTTTCCGCCACTGCGCTGAAGCGCTACGGCTAATCCATGACGGTGTACGTCCTCCGGATCGACGGAAATGCCCGCCCTGCGGGCCTCTTCCATTATCGCCAGGGCCGCCGTCGACAACCCCAGGGACCTGGCCTGCTCGCGCACCTGGGACCGGCATTCCAGTACAAACAGGTCGGCAGTGGAAGCGTCGCTTTCAACGACCGCCCGCGCCCGCTCCGTCAGTGAGTCAACAAAACCAGTCGCCAGACCTTGCTCATCCGCTGCGGTCACACCGATGATCACCTGTCCCCGGGAGAGATAGCCCTCCGCCAGACAAAGCCGCAGATAGGCCTCAATCGCTTCGGTTACCGGGCGGCCTGTCAGTTCCAACCGTTCCAGTAGCAGCCGGCCGTCCTCGTTTAGCGAACTGGCCTCCACAATCCGGTCGCGGGTGTCTACAGCAAATTCAACGCTCGGGTTGATATCAATCCCGACATAGGCGTAAACCGCCGGCGCTGGCGAAAACGGTCGCCACAGCGCCGTTAGCATCAGGGCCAGGATGATCACGGAGGCCACCATCGCCACGGCGTTGAAGCGCCTCGGCACGACGATGTCCGCCGGGGTGAACTGTACTTCCTCCCCGGTCACCATTCCCGGACGGCGTATGATTTCGGTAAACTCAAACTCACCGGTCATTACGATGGCAGTCCGCTTTTTCAGTTTGAACACGATTCCCTTATTGCTCATCGGGCGCCATTCCTCTCTCCGGCCGGGCCAGGTACTCCCTTATGATCGGAAAATCGCCGGTCAGGACAATACAGGCTGCTATAATATATTTTCGATGTCTTTGCACGGTTTTGGGGCTGAAAAGGATCTGGGAGAACAAAGTTTTTAGAGGGATGGCCTTTTTCTGCAGGAACTGCCCACGCAGGGCGGCATCACCGGCGATCCGGGCGGCGATGGAAAAGGTGATCTCACGCGTGTCACGGTGCTTTGGGGTCACGCGCACCAGTTCCTCAAGGGTGATACCGAATTCGCTGAGGCGGGACACAAAGGCCTCAATTTCATAACGAACGTTGCGCCTTTCGTCCTCATCGGCGCTGGCAAAATCAGTACCCTCCGGGAGAGCCGACCACGGCACCTCGGGCAACCAGCGTCCCTTCCCCCGGTAGTGGTCGATCAGCCGGCGGCGGATCACCTCGGTCGCGAAGGTGCGAAAAGCAGCGCTGCGTGCCGGGTCATACTTGTCGACGGCCTCGTTGAATGCCAGAAGGGCGATGCTAAACTCGTCGTCCGAAGGACCGACCGCTCGCTTTACTTGTCTGGAGGCAACGTTTAAAATGAAGTCACGGGATTCCTGGATCAGTTCTTCCCGCGCTCCGGCATCGCCGGCCTGGGCTCTATTCACTATAGTTGGCTCGTGTTCGGGGACAGTATCTTTGACCTGCTCCAAAAAGGTAACCCCCCCCCTGGTCGAATCCCAAACTGATACCGGAAATGCTTCGACCCGTATCCCGATATTTCCTGCTCTGGTATTCGGCACCGTACCGCATAACCGACCGTTTCCATTCATATCTTGTTGTCATAGAATAGAGCGTGGGCTTCCGGAGAATTTCATTCACAGCCTGAGATACCACGGTTGGAAGGAGGGTACCAGGTGCTGAGAAGACGCTGGCAGTTAAGGCAGGTCGCGCACTGCAAGGGCGGCTGCACGATTTGGTCCTGGGCAAGACCTTAAAAGGCCCGCTACTTTTACCAAGCACACGGGGAATCGCTGTACCAACTGGGGAGATAATGGTGATGGATCTCTTTGACCAGGCCTTGGAGGACAAGCAGCGCGCACCGCTCGCCGACCGAGTGACCAAGGCTGGGAAAGGGCGCCTGCGCAAGCCCGAGAAACCGGATTCTTAGAAGAACGTTACCAACGCCCCAGACGATCAGGAAACGGGATTCCGGGATTCCGGGATTCCGGGACTCCGTTACTCCCGTACCAACTCCGTATAGCGCTTCAGGATCGTGCGAATGGTCGTCTGTTCAACGTACTTGCCAAGCTCCCGGTGCATATAGTCCCAGGATTCCTGCCGGCCCTGCAGCTTGAAATGCCGGACCCCTAAATCCGACAGCCAGTCAATGTCCCCCTGGCTCAGCAGCAGTTCCCCCCCGAACCGGCTCCGTTCGAACATGGCCTCGGAGAGGCACCCCATCCGATCCCTGTAAAAGACCCGCTGGTTGCTGAGGACGAGCTGGGAAATGTTCTTGTAGTGCTGCAACCGGTTGGGGCAGTTGTAGAAACAGTCCTCGTTTACCAGTACCTCCAACCGGCTCATGTCCAACTGGCGGATATATTTGAGGTCCCGATTCAGGTCGGGGTGCAGAACCACCAGGTCGTACTCATCCAGAGCCTTCTTGTAGAATTCCAGGTCGGTCCGGCAGAAACAGATGGAGGCGATCAGCCGGTACTGCGGGTAATTTTGGCGGATGTGGTTTCTGAGCAAATCTGAGGCCACGATGACCCCGTTCTGCTTGCTTTGGCACTGCTCCAGGAACCAGTTACAGTACTCGTCGCCCAGTTCCCGTTCCGTCAGGAGGACATTGCTGAAGGCGATGTTAAACCCGAGACCCCTCTCGTTGTAAGCTTTGACCCGCCTGACCGACTCCTCCAGGCTGAACCGTGCCATGGTAACGCGCCCGCCTTCCCAGGACAGGCCGCCCGGGCAATCGTAAACGCTGCTAACCAGGCCCAAGTCCCTACCGTAGAAGCACTTTCGCTCGTCGATGTACCGTAGGATCTCGTGGAAAAACACCAGACCCCCGGAGATATTCCAAAGCCTGTCGATAATGATATCTCCCTCCTTTCTAACTCCGGACCTCCCAGAGACGGACGTACAGCTGGTGCACCGTCCCGCCGGCATCGACGCGAATCGGGTACGACCGGTCGTTCTTGAACTTCATATCGTGTACCCCCCAGGTTACGGTCGCGTCTTTTCCAACCGGCACGTAGCCCACCGGGCGGCTGTGCGGGTGCCGTTCCACCACGGGCAGACCGGCGTCTAAAACGGCGCCGTAGATGACCGTCGACATCCGGCAAACCCCGCCACCGACCGTGGGGACCGAGCGGTTGCCGCTGATTGCGTAACCCCTGACGAAGCCCCGCTCAGTGGTGCGCCGCCCAACCGCCTGGTTGTAGGAGAACACCGTTCCGGGGGGAACCACCGTCCCGTTCAGGTACTTGCTCGCCTGGACCGCGTTGAGCATGTTGTTGTAGGCCGACGCAGTATTGAAGTTCACCACGCATTCGCCAAGCAGCTGTAGGGCTGGCAGTGTCACGATCTGCCGTTTCTCCTCAAGCGCGCTGATCAAGGCCCACGGGGCCTCGGGGACCAGAGCGAAGTTGCCGCCGCCGGCCTCCCGTACTTCCCGCTCAAAAAAATGGACCAGAGCGGAGACGGTATGCTCGCTCCGGTCCGGGAGCAGCCATACGCTGCCCGGCCGCGACCAGTGACGTTGGCTGAGGCTCAGGTCAAGGATGGAGTAACCCGGAGGGGGGCATTCCAGGACCAGGTAAGACCAGTCTCCCACCTGGACCACCGTACCGGTGATCTCCTCCACCGGTTCGGGCTGCTCCACAGGTGTCGCCGGCAGGTGATCCAGCACCGAGCCCGGCACGAAGGTGGTGCCCTGCAGGGTCACACTGGGACGCTCCAGGGTATGCTCCACCTCGTTGATGTACACCGACGCCGCTCCCGGTACAAACCGAATGGTTCCGGCCGGCCAGTGTCCGGTAACCTGCCGGCCGTCCCAACCCACGGTGATTCCCTGTCGCTCGAAGGCCACCCGGGCCGGAACCATTACCGACCCCCAGGCCTGTGTAGCAAGCAGCGAAACCTGAAAAAGCACCAGTACTGCCAACACTGTGAACCGTCTCACCATAGACCCACCGCCTCCCCCTGTCCGCTCCAATAGATGGAACCACAGTCTCTAACTATGCATACGCGGAAAACGGCGGTTGGTGTACCAAAAGTTTTGGGGGCAAGGATCGGCGCCGGAGATACGATCGGGTAATGCGGGAAATACTATGCCCGAGAATCCTGAGGGTACGTTGCAGTCGAAGCTTTGGCCTTCTAAGGGGGATAAGGATGTCCGACACGGATAAAGAGATTCCGCAGATCATTGACCGCTTGGTAGACAATGCGCAGGCCGCCTACCGGGAGTACCTGGATATGGACCAGGACACTGTAGACCGGATCGTACGGGCCGCTGCCCTGGCCGGGGTGGACCGACACATGGAACTGGCCCGGATGGCGCTGGAGGAAACCGGACGCGGAGTCTATGAGGATAAGGTTATCAAGAACCTATTTGCCACCGAATATATTTACCACGATATCAAATACGACCGGACGGTAGGAGTGATTCGGGACAATGAGGAGGAAGGGTACATTGAGATCGCCGAACCGGCCGGGGTAATCGCCGCCCTGACCCCGGTAACTAACCCGACCTCCACTACCCTGTTCAAGAGCCTGATTGCGCTCAAAACGCGCAACCCGATCATCTTCAGTTTTCACCCCGGCGCCCGCCGCTCCAGCGCAGCCGCCGCCTGGGCGCTGCGTGACGCCGCAGTGGCGGCCGGCGCCCCGTCCCACTGTATTCAATGGCTTGGGGTCCCGACCAAGGAAGCCTCCCGGACCCTTCTCCACCACCCCGGCGTAACCCTGATCCTGGCTACGGGAGGGGAGCAGATGGTCCGGGCCGCCTACAGCGCCGGTCGCCCGGCCCTAGGGGTGGGACCGGGAAACGTGCCCTGCTACATAGAACAATCCGCTAACCTCAGACGGGCCGTCCACGACCTCGTACTCAGCAAGACCTTCGACAACGGAATGATCTGCGCCTCCGAACAGGCCGTGATTGTCGACCGTGCCGTAGCCGCGGAAGTCCGTACCCTGATGGAAAAACTGGGCTGCTATTTCGCGCAGCCGGAGGAGATCTCGTGCCTGGAGGCCCTGGCCACCTGCGGGGAGGTGTGTTCGCTGAACCCCGACGTGGTCGGGAGGAGCGCGGTTCAGATCGCGGAGATGTCCGGCATCCAAGTTCCGACCGACACCAAAATTTTGGTGACCGAACAGGGCGGGGTAGGCAAGGAGTTTCCGCTCTCCCGCGAGAAACTCAGCCCGATCCTGGCCTATTACGTGGTCGGGGACTACCGGGAAGGGACTGAGCGGGCGGTAGAGATGGTCTCTTTCGGAGGTCTTGGACACTCCGCCGTTATCCATTCAGAAAACAAGGAGATCATTGAGCACTTCGCGGGCCGAATTTCGGTGGGGCGGATCATCGTCAATGCCCCGGCCAGCCAGGGAGCGATCGGGGATCTGTACAACAACCTTACCCCTTCACTGACCCTGGGCTGCGGCTACGTCGGACACAACACCACCACGGCCAACGTCACCGCGCTCAACCTGGTCACCGTAAAGCGGGTGGCCCGGCGACGGGTGAACATGCAGTGGTTTAAGGTGCCCAACCGGATCTATTTTGAGAGCGGCGCCCTACAGTACCTCGCCAAGATGAACGACCTAAACCGCGCCTTCATCGTCACCGACCCCGTACTGTCCGACCTCGGCTATGTGGAACGGGTGCTGCGGCACCTGGACAAGCGCCGGAACCGCGTGGCCGTGGAGGTGTTCCAGGATGTTGAACCCAACCCATCCCTGGAGACCGTCCAAAAAGGGGTCGCGATTATGTCCGGGTTTAAGCCTGACACCATCATCGCCCTCGGGGGCGGTTCAGTCATTGACGCGGCCAAGGGGATGTGGCTGTTTTACGAGCATCCGGAAGTGGAGTTCGATTTCATGAAACTGAAGTTCATGGATATGCGCAAGCGTACCTACAAGTATCCCCGCACCCGCCGAAGAACCCAACTGGTGGCCATTCCCACCACCTCGGGCAGCGGCTCAGAGGTGACGGCCTTCGCGGTGATCACCGACCGCGGTCGCGACATCAAGTACCCGCTGGCCGATTACGAGCTGACCCCGGACGTGGCGATCATCGACGTAGACCTGGCCATGGGACAGCCGCCCGGCCTGACCGTAGACGCCGGTCTGGATGTGCTCACCCACGCCATCGAGGCCTACGTCTCGGTAATGGCCTCCGACTACACTGACGCGCTGGCCCTGAAGGCCGTGGAACTGGTTTTTGAATACCTGCCCAGGGTCGTCCGCCAGCCGGGCGACCGCCTGGCCCGAGAGAAGATGCACAACGCCGCAACCATCGCCGGGATGGCCTTCACCAACGCCTTCCTCGGGGTCAACCATGCATTGGGGCACAAGCTCGGCGGCGAATTCAACCTGCCCCACGGCCGGGCCAACGCCGTGCTGATGCCCCACGTGATCGCTTACAACGCCTCGCCCCCGACCAAGCTGACCGCCTGGCCCAAGTACGAGTACTACAAGGCCCCCGAGCGATACCGGGACATCGCGCGGCAGCTTGGACTGCCCGCCACTAACAACGACGAGGCCGTGCAAAGCCTGATCGGGGCGGTCAGGGGTCTGATGCAAGAAATGGGAATGCCCGGGAACATCCGGGACTGCGGGGTGAACGAACAGGAGTTCTTTGCCAAGCTGCCTCTCCTGGCGGAGAAGGCCTTTGAGGACCAAACCGTCATCACCAACCCGCGGATGCCGCTGGTTTCCGAGCTGAAATCGATCCTGCGCGCCGCCTGGGACGGCTAAAAGTAGGGTTTTCCGGGGGCAAAGCAAAACCAGGCCCGTCGCCAGACCCGATCTAAGATGCTCACCCGTTAACCGGTTTACTTGAGGGAATTATTATCGGCCAGCCACTTGGCCCACTCCCGCCACTGTTCCTCGGTCCACTGCTCAAGGCTCTCCTGATCCACGCTGGGAGGCAGGCTAAAGCGCGCGCACAACTCGTCATAGTGTCTCTTGACTTCTTTCTTCAGTTCCTCGCCGTGCAAATCATTCAGAGCACGGCGCAGACTCTCGTTCAAGGCCCAAAGGTGGCCCCCGTCTACCTTCATCGTCTCCTTCAGCCTCCCGTTCTATCAATCTTGTACCGTGCGGTTAGTTATTCGACAAATGATCTCCCATTCCTGCCCCGGGACTTAACATGTATATACAGACATAAAAGAAAAAAACGCAACGTACCTTGGACCCTACCAGGTAGGATGGTCTGATCGGACTGGAGGGAGGTGGTATTAATCCCGTGAAAACCGGCTGCTCGCCGTGCCAACGCACGTTGCCGAACGGGATCTAAACCCGGTTAGCCACCGGGCAGGGCTTCTCCCCGACTGCCGACCCGCCGCCGGAAGCCTGAGGCCCAGCACCAGAATACAGGTACGCCGCGTAATAAACCACTTTCTCGATATTCATCTAATTCGCCCCTGTCTGGGGAAATCCTGCCATATATTCAAATTTATTAGAAGGGCGGCACCAAATCAACCCTGCCGGTCAAAACCAAAGTCCTGGAGGGCGCGTTCGTTCT
Source organism: Desulforudis sp. (assembly GCA_003604975.1). Lineage (GTDB taxonomy): Bacteria > Bacillota > Desulfotomaculia > Desulfotomaculales > Desulforudaceae > SURF-60. The sequence continues at coordinate 37,055 of QZIR01000068.1, forward strand.
GTCTCCAGCCCGGTTTGACCTTTACCCACAATTCTAGAAAAACCTTCATTCCCAGGGTTTTCTCGATTTCAACCCGCGCCTTTTGCCCGATCTGTTTCATCATCTCCCCGCCCTGGCCGATCAGGATGACCTTCTGCGAATCACGCTCCACGTAGATGGTCGCCCTGATCACCTTGACCCCCTTCTCGCCGTCTCGAACCTCATCGATGACCACCGCCACGCTGTGCGGCACCTCCTGCCTGGTCAGCCAGAGCACCTTCTCCCGGACAAGTTCCGATAGGATCAGGTTCTCCGGCTGGTCGGTCACCACATCCTCGGGGTAGTACTGCGGTCCTTCCGGAAGATAACCGATCATTAAGGGCAGCAACCGGTCCAGATTCTCCCCGGTACGTGCAGACACCGGCACGATCTCGGTAAAGTCGAACTGCTTGCTGAAAAAAGAGATCAGCGGCAGCAGCTGTGGTTTCTCGACCCGGTCGACCTTGTTGATTACCAGTATGACCGGGGTTTTAGTTCCCTTCAGTTTCTCCAGGATAAACTCATCACCCGGACCGCTTGCCTTGTCGGCATCCACCACCATCAGGATCAGGTCCACATCACCAATGGTCCCCAAGGCGGAATCCACCATCATCTGCCCGAGGCGATGCTTCGGCTTATGAATCCCGGGCGTGTCCACAAAGACGATCTGGGCCTGGGGTGTGGTGAGCACCGACCGGATTCGGTGCCTGGTGGTCTGCGGCTTGTCGGAGATGATCGCCACCTTCTGCCCAACCAGGCTGTTCAGGAGCGTCGATTTGCCCACGTTCGGACGACCGATAATGCTTACGAAACCAGACTTGAATCCCATCTTTTCCTTCAAACAACAACACACCCCTTCTAAAGGGTGCCAGGCACTTAACTTATTCTTAACTTATTAACTTTTGCTTGAGCCTGGACACCAACCCTTCCATTATGTCCCCCTGTCTTCGCCATACCAATATCTTTCCCTGAAAAAGGTGCCACAAAAAATGGTGCACTTAACCTATTAACTTCTGCTTGAGGAGGATGTGGGCTTTGTGTTGAGGCGGCTGATGAAGACAATAATCCCCCATAAGTTAATAAGTTAGGTGCCTGGCACCATGCTGAAGGCTTCGGGGAGCAGCTGCAGAAGTGTGCGGGAACGGAAACGACCCGTGCGGTCGGCCATGATCACCCGTAATTCGGGGGCGAATTCGCTCATTACCTGCAGGCAGGCGCCGCAGGGGCGGCAGTAGTCATCGCTCGGACCGGCTATTGCCAAAGCCGTAAACGTCCGGGAACCTTCAGAGACTGCCTTAAAGAGCGCAACCCTTTCGGCGCACACGGTGAGCCCATAGGACGCGTTTTCGACGTTACACCCGGTGAACACGCGCCCGTCCCGGGTTAGCAGGGCCGCGCCAACGTGGAAGTTGGAATAGGGTGCGTAAGCCTGCTCGCGGGCGGCCAGGGCCATCCTGACCAGTTCCGCGTCAGACGGCCCACTCGTCATAGTTCAATGCCCATCCCGCTGAGTACCTTATCCTCGCGCAGGCGCATCCGTTCAGCCTCGGCTTCGTCCACTTCGTGGTCATAGCCGAGCAGGTGCAGCGTACCGTGTACGACCAGCCTCGCCACTTCAGTCTCCAGCGTCCAGCCGTATTCCATGGCTTGACGCGCCGCCGTGGGAACCGAGATCACCACGTCCCCGAGCAAGAGCGTCGGTACACCCTCTTCATTCACATCTTCCTCGTCCATCGGAAAGGAGAGCACGTCTGTAGGCTGGTCCTTGTCCCGGTATTCCCGGTTCAGTTTCCGGATCCGCTCGTCATCGACCAGCGCCACGCTCACCTCGACCCCAGCGGCGCGTTCTTCGTTCACCAGCACTGCCTGGACGGCGTCACTGGCGGCCTGAGCCACGCGATCGATGCCGTCGGTCCTATCCTGTAAGTTGCTTACTACCACGTTCATTCCGGGCCTTTCTCCTTTCCACATCCTTGGCATCAGGATACTCAATTCGACGGTGGAAAATACCCGTCAGGATCCGTACGAAGGCCGAGCTGATCCGGTTCAGGTCCTGGAAATTGAGGTCGCACTCCTCCAGCTGCCCGTCATCAAGTTTATCCTTAACGATCTTGCGGACCAGGCCTTCGATCTTACCTTCCGTGGGATTGGACAGCGACCGCACCCCTGCTTCCACGGCGTCCGCCAGCATCACAATCGCCGCCTCGCGGGTCTGGGGCTTCGGTCCCTCGTATCGGAAATCATCGGCCTTCACAACATTCTTCTCGTCCTGTTCCAGGGCCTTGTGGTAGAAGTAGTTAATAATGCTTGTCCCGTGGTGCTGCTCGATGATATCCACGATCTTGCCCGGCAGCTTGTGTTCCCGCGCCATCTCGACGCCGTCCTTCACATGCGAGGTCAGGATCAGCGTGGAGAGTCCGGGGGCGATCTTGTCGTGCGGGTTCTCCGCGCTCATCTGATTCTCAATGAAGAAGTACGGGCGCCTGATCTTGCCCACGTCGTGGTAGTAGGCGCCGACCCGGACGGCTACGGAATCGCCGCCCACCGCGTCCGCGGCGGCCTCGGCCAGGTTTCCCACAATGATGCTGTGGTGATACGTGCCCGGCGCCTCCAGCAGGAGCTGGCGCAGCAGCGGCTGAGACGGATTGGACAGTTCCAGGAGCTTTACGGTAGACGTGATCCGGAAGGTGCTTTCCAGGAAGGGCAGCGCCCCGTTGGCCAGGATGGAAGACAGAAGGCCGTTGCCGACCCCCAGCACCAGGCTCGAAGTGAGCAGGAGTCCCCAGGAGACGTTCGTGATCAGGCCCACCGCGAAAATGGCGACCATATTGGCCACGGCCACAAACAGTCCGGCGCGCACCAGGTCGGTACGTTGGCTGAGTTTGGACACGCTGAAGACACCGGCGATACCGCCGACCAGACCGACCAGGGCGAAACGCAGGTCGTTGCCGGTCATGATCCCGAGCAAGATGGCCATTACCGCCATGACCACAATCGCCAGACGGGAATCGATCAGGATGGCCATCAGCATTCCAGCCGCTGCCAGGGGCACGCCATACCCCATCAAGGTCCCGAACTCCGGCCACTGGCTTACGTTTACAGCGATGATGATCTTACCCAGGAGGAACACGGTGATCAGGATGATCCCGATCAGGTACAGGTAATTAAAATTACGGTATATCTCCCGGTGCTGCCGGTAAATGTAGAACAGGATCCCACCGAGGAGCAGCAGGATCATCAGGGCCACCCCGATCACGCTCTTGAAGGGTAGCGGCTGCTGCAGCAGGCCCAGGGCCTGGAGCTTGGCCAGGTGTTCGGCGGTCACGATCTCGCCCTCACCGATGACCTTCTCTTCCTTTTTCACAGTCACCTGAACCGGAGGTACCTGATCCATCGCCGCCCGCTGGAGCTGCTCGGTCAGTATGGCGTTATAGAAGGAATTCGGCCGGAGAAACTCGTTGACTAACCCGCGACCCAGCAATTCGTGCGGCCTGGTAAACCCGGCGTCCCTGACGTCGTCGTACAGTTGTTTCTTGGCATCGGCCAGGTTCTCCGCCTTAACGCCGCCTTCGCGCTGCATGATCCGTTCAATCATGGCACCCAGTTCCCGCCCCAGGATCTCCAGGTTTGCGGGGGAACCGTCGGCCAGCGACCCGACCACATCCGCCGGGAGAACAAAGGGCAGGTTCTGCTTGGTTTGCTCGACTTTTTCGGCTCGCTCCAGCGTCTCGTCGGCCTGGATCGCCCTCAGCGTATTGATTACTTCCGCGACGTCGTCCTGCACCGCCACCGTGACCTTCGGGTCGAAGTCGTACTGTCGCTGCACCTTGGCCGCTTCCTGGCGCCGGGCTTCCTCCGTCTTGGCCTTGTCTTCAAAGGTCACTGTATGGGGAGCCTTGATAGTGCGCGGCGAAGGCTGACCCACACTCAGCTTCACATTATGCGGGAACAGCTCCACGGACAGCAGAAAAGTTAGAAAGACAAAGAAACACAGAACCGCAGCTGCCCGGCGGACCCTCTCTCTGCGGAACGCTGTTGACAGACCAACACCTGATTTATGGATTAGGTCCCGCAGACCCATTCCGTCACTCCTATTCCAGTTTACCCGCCCGCTCGTAGGCGGAGGCAATCTCGGTTACGAGGGGGTGGCGGATGGTATCCGCCCCGGTGAGATAGGCAAACCCGATGCCCCCAATACCAGCCAGCACACCCTGCGCCTCAATCAGTCCCGAAGTCTGACCTTTGGCCAGGTCGATCTGCGTAATGTCACCAGTGACTACCGCCTTGGAACCAAACCCGAGGCGGGTCAGAAACATCTTCATCTGTTCGGGCGTCGTGTTCTGCGCCTCATCCAGGATGATAAAGGCGTCTTCCAGCGTCCGGCCGCGCATATAGGCCAGAGGCGCCACCTCAATGATATGCCTGTCCAGGTAACGCTGGGTATTCTCTAAACCCAGTATATCATAAAGACTGTCGTAAAGTGGGCGCAGGTAGGGGTCGACCTTGTCCTGCAGGTCACCTGGCAGGAAACCAAGCTTCTCGCCGGCCTCCACGGCCGGTCTGGTCAACACCAGACGGTTGATTTCTTTAGCCTTCAGTGCCCGAACCGCCATCACCACGGCCAGGTAGGTCTTTCCGGTACCCGCCGGCCCAATCGCAAACACGAGATCTTTTTCCCGCATGAGTTGGACGTAGCGCTGCTGGCCGACCGTTTTAGGACGCACCGTCTTGCCCCGCGGGGTCGCGATGATCACGTCCTGGGCGAGCCCGCTCAAGGTCGACTGCTGACCCCGCCGTACCGTGTCGATGATGTAGCGCACATCCCGGATGGTCAGTTCCTGACGCTCCCGGTAGAAGGATTCCAGGTGCTGGATCACACTCCTCGCCAATTCCGCCTGTTCCTCGAGGCCCATGATCACCAGATCACCGTTACGCGTAACCAGCTTCACGCCAAGGTAGTCTTCGATTACCTTCAGATATTCATCATACTGACCCAAAACAGCGGCCGCCACGTTGGGGTTTTCCAGCTCCATCCGGAGTTCCACCTGTTTGATCAATCCCGGCCAACGCCTCCTCCAAAACGATTAATTAAAGTGTTTTTCTTTCCCGATATCCTCAAGGGTCTCCAGGATCACCTTTACGCGTACCAAGTCCTCACTCTTGCCGGTGCGCACCACTTCAACGCGCCGGTTCAGGTTCTTGACATCCTCGGAAAGACCCTCCGTCAGGCTTTGTACGGCACGCTCTTCGGCCAGTTGCAGAGCCTCGGCCCGGTTTCGCCGTTCGACGGTCGTCTTGGCTTCCCGGAAAGTAGTCGTTATCACTTCGACAGGAACCGTAAAATTCCTCCAGCCGAGCTGCCGTGCCGTGTCCACGTCCTGGTCAAAGTCCTTGAACGGTGACTTGCGTGCACCGGCAACCACGATGGTCCGGCCCATCACTCGGACCGCGGTCTGCCGCTCCTCCCGGCCGGTTAACCCCCTGATCTCCTCATTCAACGGCACCTCGCCGTATTCCTCGTACCACACCCGGGCCCGCACGATACCGCGGGAGCGGACGTACCGGGGCTGCAGATCCAGGATGGGGTTATCCCCTTCCAGGATCGCCTGCGGCCAGATCTCCCCCGTGATCAGGAGTTGGCCCGGCAGCACCGTATCCCCCTCACGCACCACCGCCTGACCGCTTAAAACCAGTACTTCCTTCACCAGCCCGGCCTTGGCCGCGATGATGTTTGACGGGGAATCGTCGTCATCGGTCATCAGCTTCTTCTCGGCCACCGAGATGTTCGCCCGTGTCCCCCGGACCTCAATACCGACCCACGCGATCCGCGGCAGTTCGTCTTTAAGCTGCTGTTCAACCTCGCCCACTTCGACGCGCCATTTTGAAGCACCGGGATAAAGACCGGCCTCGCGGGCTATACTGATGATCTCCTGACGCTTGATCACCGTGTTCCCGTCCACCTCGACGAACCAGACAAACGATGACAAATAGTAGAGCGCAAACAGGAAAAGGACGGCACCCAGGGTCATCATCTTGCGCCGCCGCAGGCGGTATAACAGGAAGGGCAGTCCAATCCTTTCGGACACGTGGAAACGGCTGCCCGTGCGCCGGGCGATGTGCCGCAGCGGCTTGACTCCGGTTACGCGCGTTCGGATCAGGATCTCGTCCGGTCCGATGCGCCGGATATCCCAGAACCTGATCCCCCGGCTGGTGGCCATGTTAATGAAGCGTTCGAGCGCCTCACCCCGCACCACCATTGTCACGTAACCAAGCAGAAAAGACAGTATCCTCAGGACAAACAAAGTTTACACCCTCCCCCGGCAAAAATCAAATTAGAGAGCTCGCCAGCCCTGTCCCACGCCAAGGCCCAGACGGCCCCGGTTACAGCACATCCTGGACCCCTTCGTCAGGCAAAGCTCAAGCCCTCGATCTCACCCTCCACACAGATCTCGTCCTTCTGGATGTTACGGAGCACCAGGTCCCGGCCGCGCACACTGACCTCACCGGACGGCAAGACCACGCGCACCACCTCGCCGGTGTACTCCACAATCCCCCGGTGGTTCTCAATGAACACCTGCACGTTCCCGAGCAGGATGATCTTGGGCAGGTCCAGCGCCACCTCACCGGGAATCTCAAAGATGTCGGCCACGGCCCGGCGTGCCTTCCGGCGAATCTCGTTCCAAGCCATTAGAAAACCCTCCCCCTAAAATCTATGCGGGGGAGGGTCAGTTAACGCTATGATCTTTTTGAACAGGAGTCCTCAGGTCCAGATCCGTCTTACTTTGATTATGTTCCGCGGAACATAATCAAAGTACACTGTTTCCGGGATGCCGTATTTTGTGATGGACTGGCGGAAGCAGTCCTCTACGATGAGTTGATCCAGGGTGGGATAGAACTCTCCGTGCACGACGAAACGGGTGGCGTCGTCCACAAAGCTGACCAG
>QZIR01000025.1 GCA_003604975.1 Desulforudis sp.
TGAAATCGTCCTCAACGGAGCGCTGCTCCGCTTCCGGGCGATTTCACAACTCATCCTTGCCCAGAATATTTTTCTCTCGATCTCGCGACGACGTTCATTGTGCAAGAGGCTCTCCATACAGTCATTGTGCAGAATTGCCCCGGCCGCTGTCAAATACTTCATGCATTATGCCGGATTTCCACACTGTAAAGAACAGCCCGGCACAATTAGAGCGCAGCGTATTTACCTCATAACCTATTGAAATCACATCAACAGATACTCGATGTCGGGCGTTGTGCGCCCTTCTCGGTTTCCCGGCGCAAAAAAGTGTTGCTAATGCGAAATAGACGTTGCGTTGTGCAACACACGGGAGTACCATCTGAAAAAAAACGTACCCGCTCCCCGACAGAACGCGCCCAGCTATGCCCAGCCGCATAAACATAAAAAATAAAATCACCTTCAGCTTTATCGCGCTGTTGCTCATGATGTCGGCCACGGCGATCATCGCCTACCTGCTGGTCCAGCAGGTGGAGCGCAAGCTGTACCGGGTTGAAATCATAGACAATTTCCTCAACCTGACCCTGGAACTTCGCCGCTACGAAAAAAACTATTTTCTCTATCACCTTGAGGAGGACTACCTCGACAACGTCCAGTACCTGGACAGGCTGGACGAAACGGTCCGGAAAAACAATGACGTCTTCACCGCCTCCCCCTCCGAGGTGGAGGCCGACCAGGTGGATAAGGTCTTGTATTCCTACAGAAAAAACATGAGTCAGCTCCACAGCCTCATCCTGGTGCTGGGCACGGAGACCCAGACCACGGAAAGGGAACATTTGCTGGAGGCGATCCGCGAGAGCGGCAAAAAGCTGACCCTGATCGCCGAACAGATGGCCGGCAAGGAACGGGAGTCGATTCAGAATCTCCTGCAGACCAGCTGGTCCGTCCTCTTTTCCACCACCGGCACGGTCATCATTATTTCCTTCCTCGGGGCCATGCTCCTCCGGGAAAAGATCGTCAACTCCCTGAAGCTCCTTGAGGGGTATACCAGAAAAGTCGCGCACGGCGAAATGGTGGCCCCTCCCGAACAGCGGGCGGAAGAAGAAATTCGCTCACTGTTCCAGGCATTTACCCGGATGAACAATGAACTTCATCTCCGGCAGCGCCAGATGGTCCAGTCGGAAAAACTTGCCTCCTTAGGGACACTCCTGGCCGGTGTGGCGCACGAACTGAACAACCCGCTCTCCAACATTTCCACTTCCGCCCAGATCCTTTCCGAGGAAATCGACAACCCGGACCGCGAATTTCACCACACCCTGGTCAAGCAGATCGAGGAGCAGACGGACAAGGCCCGGGACATCGTCCGGACCCTGCTCGAATTTTCCAGGACCGGCAAATTCAAAAAGCAGGAACTCAACTTAAACGATGTCGTTTCCAGCGCCATTCGCTTGCTGCGCTCGGAGATACCCGCCGAAATGGCCATTGAGCTGGACATCCCCGCCGATCTGATGGTGTGGGTGGACAAACAGCGGATGCAGCAGGTATTCCTCAATCTGATCAAAAACGCGATTGACGCCTGCGGCAACCATGGAAAAATATGGATCAGCGCCAGGGACTTTCTCAGCGAAGGCAACAAAGAGATAGAGATCCTGGTTTCCGATTCCGGTCCGGGCATCCCGCCCGAGGACCAGAAAAAAATATTCGACCCCTTCTACACCTCCAAGGATGTCGGCAAAGGCTCGGGACTCGGGCTGTTCATCGTCCATGACATCATTGAGTCCCACGGTGGCGCGATTACCGTGGACAGCAGAGTGGATGAGGGGACCACCTTTATCATCTGGCTTCCCGGAGAAGCACCCACGCCATGAATACCCAGCAGAAAATCCTGATCATCGACGACGAGGCCATTGCCCTGCAGAACCTCATGCATGTTCTGAAAAAGGAAGGATATTCCGTCCTCGGCACCCAGAACAGCACCGAGGCACTGGAGTTGCTGGTCAGGGAACGGTTTGACCTGGTCCTCACCGACCTCAAGATGGAAAAAGTCGACGGCATGCAGATCCTGACCCGGACCAAGGAACTGTATCCGGATTCCGAGGTGATCATGATTACCGGCTACGCCACCTTGGAGACGGCCATTGAGGCGATGAAGCGGGGCGCTTACCACTACATCGCCAAGCCCTTCAAGCTGGAGGAGGTGCGCAAGGTGGTCAAGGAGGCCCTGGAAAAGGTGAGCCTCAAGCGGGAAAACATCACCCTGAAAACCCAGCTCAAGGCCTTCACCAACACCTCCGGCATCATCACCGCCAACAAAAAAATGAAGTCGATCCTGAGCATGGCGGCCCAGGCGGCGATCAGCGACAGCAACATCGTCATCAGCGGGGAATCCGGCACCGGCAAAGAACTGCTCGCCCGGTTCATTCACGCCTCCAGCCCGCGCCACCATGGCCCCCTGCTCTCCCTCAACTGCGGCGCCTTCAACGAGGAACTGCTCACCAACGAACTGTTCGGCCATGAAAAAGGGGCGTTTACCGGCGCCAATGCCCACAAGATCGGACTCATCGAGCAGGCGAACGGCGGCACCCTTTTCCTCGACGAGATCACCGAGATGCCCTTGTCCATGCAGGTCAAGCTGCTGCGGGTCCTCCAGGAAAAAGAGGTCCTTCCCCTGGGCGCCACCAGACCGGTACAGGTTGATGTCCGCTTCATCGCGGCAACGAACCGAAACCTGCAGGAAGAAGTCCAGAGCGGCAGGTTCCGCAATGACCTCTATTTCCGGATCAACGTCGTCTCCTTCACCCTGCCGCCGCTCTCGGCGCGAAAGGACGACATTCCGCTCCTGATCCAGCATTTTCTGCAGAAATACAGCGCGTCGATGAAAAAGAAAGTGACCGGCATTTCCCCGGCGGTGGCCGATATCCTCACCGACTACGACTATCCCGGCAACGTCCGCGAGCTGGAAAACATCATCGAACGGGGAGTGGCGCTGACCGGCGGGGAAGTGATCGAAGTGGATCAGTTGCCCGACGATCTGCGGGGCATGATCTTCAAGACCTTCCGCCGGACCGACGGCGGCGGCATTCCCTCCCTCGAGGATCACGAAAAGGCCTATATCCAGTGGGTGCTCAAGGAAACCGAGGGGAACAAGACCCTGGCGGCGCAGCACCTGGGAATCGACCGGGTCTCCCTCTGGCGCAAATTGAAAAAGTACGATCTTTCCTGACGGCTGCCGGCGAAAGGCGGCAAAGAAAACAGCTTATTCGCGGGCGGCGGAGGTCATCGGCGGCTCAAAGCATTCATAACGGTTGCGCCCCTTTTTCTTGGCCTCGTACATGGCGATATCCGCATGCTGCATCATGGTGTTTGCATCGGCGCAATCATCGGGATAGATGCTGATGCCGATGCTGGCCCCGATGGAGCAGACATGCCCGTCCACCACCATGGGCTCGTTGAGGAGTTCGATGGTCTTCTCGGCCACATAGCGTGCGCCTTCCACCGAATCGGTGCTTTCCAGAAGAATAACAAACTCATCCCCGCCCAGCCGGCACACGCTGTCCGAGGCTCGGAGCATCTTTTTCAGCCGCTGGGCCACTTCGAGAAGGACCTTGTCGCCCACGGCATGACCGTAATTGTCATTGATCGGCTTAAACCGGTCCAGATCGATGAAGAGCAGGCAGATGATCCGGTCCTGGCGCTTGGCCAGGGAGATGGCCTGCGGCAGCCGCTTGTTGCAGAAATTCCGGTTGGGCAGATTGGTCAGGGAATCATGGTTGGCCATATACCTGATCAGTTCCGCCGCCTGTTGCCGTTCGGTGACGTCCTGAAAAACCAGAACCGCGCCGACAAGACGCTTTTTTTCAAGAATCGGGTCGGAACGACAGTCCACCGGAAAACTTCTGCCGTCCTTGCGCAAAAACCTGAGCTCGTCATAGTGAAAGGACTCTTTGGCCGCCCCTTCCCGGAAAAACGGGCAGCAGTCCACATCAAAATCATCGGTGCCCGGCTTTGACGCCTTAAAAACTTCTCGATACGGACGATCCAGGATTTCCTCCTGGGTGTAGCCGAGCATCTTCAACGCGGCGGGGTTGGCAAAACTGATCTTCTGCCCGCCGTCCACCCCGCAGATACCATTGGCGGCCGCATCCAGGATCATTTCGTAGTTACGGGTCAGTTCCTCGATTTCCAGCCGGGCGTGGTGGGCATTGATGATATATCTGATCCGGTTGCGCAGCACCGGCCACTGGATGGGCTTGCGGATCAGGTCCACCGCCCCGGCGCTGAAGGCGCGATCTATGGATTCATCGTCTTCCAGGGCAGTGATCATGAGGACCGGCGGCGGATTGTCCAGGGAAGACTTGAGGTGTTCGCAGACCGAAAGGCCGTCGATCCCCGGCATGGCGATATCCATGATCACCAGGTCATAGGAGGAAGCGGCCATTCTCTGCAGGGCTTCAGCACCGTTCGTTGCTTCGACCACCCCGTACTCTTCGCCCTCAAGAAACTGTTTGAGCAGCATCCGCAGGATCTCGTCGTCATCGACAATCAATACGACCGGTTTCCTGCGGGTTTTGGACAAGGTCATCTTAACTGCTTCCTGGATCGAATTTTGATGGCGTCGGAAAAGTCCGATCTCCTGCGTTGTGACGGGTTCGGCCAATGGTTACAATTATGACATTCTTTCTGGTATTGTGGAGGAAAACTTATGTTTTGGCAAGCTCTTCTTCGAGAAAATCGGCCAATGCGGCCGCTTCTTCTCTGATCTGGTCGAGGAGCTGGGCAATACCGTCGAGCCTGCTGTTTTTGGCCAGATTCTCCACTCGATAACAGAGATCCGCCAGGCATGCCCCGCCAAACTGACTGCTGCTGCCTTTCAGGGTATGGGCCACCCGGCGCACCTGCTCCAGATCCTGCTCTTCGGCCGCCTCTACCAACTGGTAAATCCGCTGGGGCAGGGAATCGAGAAAAACCCTGATCACCGGATTGATGTTCCCCATGTTCTGCCGAAGTTTGGCCAGGACCTTCGCATTTATCCTGACCGCCGCGCCCTGCTCCTTTGGCGCGACTTCGTTCTCCCCGCCGCCGGCTTCATGCCGTGCCGACACCACCTTGAGACCTGATCCGGGCAGCCAGCTGTCCAGAGCCCTCTGTAATTTGTTGAAATCAATGGGTTTGACCAGATAGTCGATCATGCCCACCTCCTTGCAGTGCTGGCGGGTCGCCGGGGTTGCGTCGGCGGTCAGCGCGATGACCTGCGGATGTTTTCGACCCGACTCCACGGCCTGGGCATGGATCCTGCCGGTGGCTTCAAAGCCGTCCATGATCGGCATCTGGCAGTCCATGAAAATAAGGTCAAACTCCTCATCCCGAGCCATCTCCACCCCTTCCAGTCCGTTTTTCGCGATGCGCACCCTGGCGCCCGCGGTCTGCAGAATCATCTTCAACACGAACTGATTGGTCGGATCATCCTCAACGATCAGGATCAACGCCCCGCATTGGGCATCAGGGGACTCGGCTTCCACGACCGTAAACTGTTCCTCCCGGGCACCCTCGCTCAAGGTAACGATTTCCGGCCCGGCGGCATCGCTGCCGGCCACAACCGGCAGGGGCAGGGTGAACCAGAAGGTGCTGCCCTGGCCAGGGGTGGAGGTTACCCCGATCTCGCCGCTCATCAGCTCAATCAACTTCTGACAGATGGAAAGGCCGAGGCCGGTCCCTCCGTAGCGGCGGGTGGATGAACTGTCCACCTGGGAAAACGGCTTGAACAGGCGGTCCAGCTTATCGGGGGCAATCCCGGGGCCGTCGTCCCGCACCTCTATCCGCAGGGTTTCCTTGCCGCCCTCCCCGGGGAGACTGCGCACCCGGAGCGCCACAGACCCTTTTTCGGTAAATTTGATGCCGTTGCCCACCAGGTTCAGGAGAATCTGCCGGATCCGGTAACTGTCGCCCAGATATCGCCGGGCGACCTCCGCGTCGATTTCCGCGTACACCCGGACATTTTTCTTCTGACCGGCCACGCCGTACATGGTCATCAGTTCGGCAATCAGGGCGCGCAGATCAAATTCGGCGACATCCAGCTCCATCATCTCCGCCTCGATCTTACTGAAATCGAGCAGACTGTTGATCAGGGTCAGCAGATTGCGGGCCGAGGCCAGGATAAGCCCGGTAAAATTTTTCTGTTTGGCGTCGAGTTCGGTATCCAGCAGCAATTCGGTGAGGCCGATGACCCCGTTCATCGGGGTGCGGATTTCATGGCTGATCATCGCCAAAAAATCGCTTTTGGCTTTGTTGGCCGCATCCGACTGCCTGGAGACCCTGAGCAGCCTGGCGTTTTCATCGCGGAGTTCGGCAAGGGCATCCTGCAGAACGATCACCTGGTTTCGGAGTTTTTCCAGTTCTTCGCTCATGATCCATCAAAAAAGTGAGAGTTGTCGGCCGGCGGACTTTCGCCTTCTCGAGGACGGCGGGCCGTCCAGCGAGGTAAAATATGAACCGGGGATTTCCCGGAGAAACCTTGAGGGTTGCCGGGCCGAGGCATGCCCATCCATGAACCGGGAACGGGCATGACTCAGGCAGAGTATCTCCCTGGCCCTGGTCATGCCGACGTAAAATAATCGCCGCTCCTCCTCCAGGTGTTCCGCTTCTTCTTCAGGACTAAGCCGGCCGCGGGGGGCCAGCGGCAAGAGTCCTTCCTCGACCCCCACCAGAAAAACCGCCCGGAACTCCAGACCCTTGGCGGCATGCAGGGTCATCAGGGTCACCGCATCCGCCCGCTGATCATAGACCACCGAATCACTGTAGCGCTGGAGATGATCGGCAAACCCGGACAGGGATGAGCCGAAGGTTTCGGCCATGCGCAACAGGCGGACGATTTCTTCGTTATCCTCGGAGAGGCTGTGGTGCGCGACCGCCAGCCGCAGGGCCGGAACAAGGCCCTTGCCGGCGGCGCTCTCCCTGATTCTCCCCAGCAGCGCATCCATCTCCGCCAGACGGCTGACGGCACCCGCGGGTAATGCTGACCGGCCGGCAAGGACAACCGGCCAGGGATCTTCGCCGCCGCCGGCCAGCAGCTGTTCCACCCTGGACAGGGTTGCTCCGCCGATCCCTTTTTCTTTTCCGAGCAGGGCCAGCAGCCCGGCGCCGTCCAGGCGGCCGGCGGCGAGCAGCACCCATAAATAGAGCTCAAAGGTCGGCCCGGTGAGATAGAACGGCCGCAGATCAACGACCTGGACCGGAAAACCGTGTTCGGCGAGTTCGCGGGCAAGCGGTTCCGCCTGGCGGCCGGTCCGGTACAGCACCGCGATATCGCCCAGAGCATACGCATCCCCACCCGATCCCAGCCGGTCGATCTCGCGGTGCGAGGAACCGCCGATGAGGGACTCGATCCGCCGGACAAGAAAAGCGGCTTCGTCGGACGACGAGTCCACACAGATTTCATGCAGGCGGCCGGGGGGGGCCGATGCCGCTTCGTTGCCGATCCGGCTTTCCGGCCGGCGGTTATGGGCGATGAGCGCGCCGGCGGCGGCGACAATGGCGGCACCGCTTCGATAATTGCGCCGGAGCACATGCTGCTCGGCCGCCATGTCTGAGGCGAACTGAAAGAACCAGCGGGGACTGGAGCCGCGGAAGCCGTAGATCGCCTGATCCGGATCGCCGATGGCAAAGACCGGCGAGGTCGCGGCCAGAGTCAGGATCAACCGGTACTGGCTTTCGCTCAGGTCCTGAAACTCGTCCACCAGCAGATGGCCCGTCCCCATGCGCATGGCGGCCGCCGCAGCGCCGTCTTCCCGGAGCAGGGCCTGCGCCGCGGGCACCACCTGATCGATATCAATGAGGCCATCGCCACGGAGTCGGGTGAAATAAGGAACCAGGGCCGGCGGGGGCACGGCGGCATCCTCGGTCTTCTCCAGAAAATCATGGAGCTGCCGTTCCAGGTCCGCGAGTTCATCCTCGCTCATGCCGGGATCGTGCAGGCGCAGGAGCCGGCGGCGCTGTTCCGGTCCGGCCACCTGAAGTCCGGGCTGCTCCCTGCGCAGCCAGCGCAGGCAATAACCGTGCAGGGTGCCGATGAAAACCGCGGTTTCCGGTCGCAGTTCCGCGACCAACCGGTCCCGGAGCTCATCCGCCGCCCGGTTGGTGAAGGTGATCACCGTGCAGGGCGTCTGTCCCTCCCTGACCAGACGGACTACCCGCTGCACCAGGGTGTGGGTCTTGCCGGTACCGGGTCCGGCCTTGACCAGGATATGGGAAGCAAGGCTCGTCACCGCTGCCTGCTGTTCCGGATTCAGCACCCTCGCCGCCCCTTCCGTCTGGGCCTCCTTGAGCGCGCCGGGCCGCTCCGCCCTAACCCGCCTGACCCTTGTGGGCCGGGCAGCCGCAATTTCACCAAACAGCAGGCGCTGGCCGCCGAAGGACCTACGCTCCTCTTCGCTGAACACTCTGATTTTTCCGTACTCCCCGTCATAGCCAGCGGTCCTGATCACCCGGCCGCTCCGCACCCGCTCGATGGCTTCGGCCAGATGCGGGGAAGTCTCGTCGGCAACGGTCCCGATGTCGGCGGTGAGGAGCAGGGCCAGTTCCGAACCGTACTGCCGGATCAGGCGACCATAGGCCCCGGTAACGCCCTTGGTCGCCGGACCGGCATCAAGCATCTCGCCGAGGAGTTCCGCCAGCGGCACCAGACTGTGAACCTTGGGCGCGCCGGGCGGATAGCGCGGGACGTCTCGATCGGCCAGTTCCATGACCCGGTTCAGCACACCCACGGTAAGGGGTCGCCGGCACACCGGGCAGATTCCCCCTGCCTGGCGGGTTGCAGGCGGCTCCATGCTCACCCCGCATTTGCGGTGGCCGTCGGCGTGATATTTGCCCTCTTCCGGGTAGAATTCGATGGTCGCGGCAAAACGCTGCTCGCCGCTGTCGCTCACCGGCCGGCGCAGTGCCTCACGCAGGGAAGGGAAATCAAAGCCAGTGGTCAGGATATTGGCCTCCCGGCCGAGCTTGGCCGGCGAGTGGCAGTCGGAATTGGAGATGAGGGTGAATCGGTCCAGGGCGGAGATCAGGCGGTTCATGTCCGGGTCTGAGGACAGGCCTGTCTCCAGCGCGAAAATCTCGTGGCTGAGGTCGCCGAAGCACTCCTCGATGGCGTCAAAGCCGGACTTGGAACCGAACAGGGAAAACCACGGCGTCCAGATATGAGCCGGGACCAGAAAACCCTGCGGGGCGTTTTCCAGAACGATTTCGAGAAGATCCCGGCTGTCCAGGCCGAGAATGGGGCGGCCGTCGGCCTCAAGGTTGCCGATGCCGGCAAGGACGGAGTTGATGCGTCTGACCGAGGCGAGATCCGGGGCAAAGAGAATATTGTGCACCTTGCGCACTGCCCCGCCCCGCTTGTAGATGGAACTGATTTCCGCGGTCAGGACAAAACGGAGAGTGCTGATATCCACCTGCACGCCAGGCGGCAGCAGACCGTCGGGTACGGCGCACCGTTCCGGCTTCAGCCGGTGGAACCCGGGCTCGGCTTCGGTCAGATTCTCAGCGATCTGGCGCAGCCAGCCGGGGTGGGTGAAGTCGCCGGTACCCACCACCTGAATCCCCTTAACAGCGGCCCAGGCGGCAAGGCCCTGAAGATGACTGGTCTTGCTCGTCGCCCGCGAAAACAGGGAATGGATATGCAGGTCGGCTATATAGCGCAAGTCAACCTCTCCAAGGTTGGCAGGATGTTATTGACCTGGGCGGCCATGGTCCGATGACCCGTAAAGGCCATGCGCCCGGATATACCCGATGACCCTGTCCGGCAGGAGCCCGGTCACCGGTTTCCCCTGGACGAGCAATGCCCTCACCTGGGAAGATGATACCTGAATCGCCACATCCGGTAAATGGATTATGCGAAATCCGTCCTCCCGTTGCCAGGTCTGCCTGGCGGGATCATGGCGGAAAACGCCGGGCAGCCCGGCGACCCGGGCGGCCATGTCCGCAAGGGGATAGCCGGGCCGGGCGACCACGATAAGGTGGGACAGGGTGAACAGCTCGGAGTAGTGGTACCAGAGATGGATTTCGGCAAACATGTCGGCGCCGATGACCAGAAAAAACTGGCTGGCACCGAGGCGGCGATGCAGTTCCCGAAGAGTATCGACGGTATAGGAGGGGGCGGGACGTTCAGCCTCCAGGGCGGAAACCGAAAACCTCGGGTCTTCACCCACCGCGGCCTCCAGCATGGCGAGACGGTGACCGAAGGGGGTCAGGGCGCGATCTTTGTGCGGGGGTGCGAGCGCGGGAACAAAGAGCAGCAGATCCAGATTGCAACGGTCGAGAACGGTTCGGGCCACGGCCAGATGACCTTCATGCACCGGATCAAAGGTGCCCCCCAGGATGCCGATTTGCTGTGCTATTTCAGGATCCATTCGCCACACCCCTTCCTGACTGATACCCATCGGGGTCGTACAAACACGCTTCGCAAGAAGGAGCGTACGGCAGCCAGCCGATACCAAGACCGACCCTGATCAGGAACAGCTACGCCCGGACCTCGCCGTCACCGTAGACAATGAATTTCCTGGTGGTCAGTTCCTCAAGGCCCATGGGGCCGTAGGCATGCAGCTTGGTGGTCGAGATGCCGATTTCCGCACCCAGACCGAACTGGCCGCCGTCATTGAACCTGGTGGAGGCATTGACCATCACCGCCGAAGCGTCCACCTCGCGCAGAAAGCGCTGGGCATTAGCATAGGAGCGAGTCACGATCACCTCGGTATGCTGGGAACCGTATTGCTCTATGTACCGCATGGCCTCGTCCATACTGTCCACCACCTTGACCGCCAGGATCAGATCCAGAAATTCGGTGCCCCAGTCGCCGTCGGCGGCCGCGGTCATCTCCGGCACGATGGCCTTGCTCCGTGGACAGCCGCGCAGTTCCACCCCGGCCTCCCGCAGGGCGGCGGCCATTGCCGGCAGCAACGACGGGGCAATCCCGCGGTGCACCAGGAGCCCTTCCAGGGCGTTGCAGACCCCGGGCCGTTGCACTTTACCGTTTATGCAGATTCTGACCGCCATGTCGATATCCGCATCCTGATCCACGTAAACATGGCAGACCCCCTTGTAGTGCTTGAGTACCGGGATCCGCGAGTTTTCCGCGACGAAACGGATCAGTCCCTCCCCGCCCCGGGGGATGATGAGGTCGATGGACTCTTCCTGGACCAGGAGCACGTTCACCGCCTCGCGATCGGTGAAGGGAATCACCTGCACGCAGGCCGGATCAAGGCCTTCCGCGGCCAGGGCCTCTTGCAGGACTCCCGCCAGGGCCAGGTTGGAATGAATGGCCTCGGAACCGCCGCGCAGCAGTACCGCGTTGCCGGCCTTGAGGCACAGGGCCGCCGCGTCGATGGTCACGTTGGGCCGGGACTCGTAGATCATCCCCACCACCCCGAGGGGGACCCGCATCCGGCCCACGGTGATGCCGCTGGGCCTACGCTTCATCTGTTCGACCTGGCCGACCGGGTCGGGCAGGGCCGCCACTTCGCGCAGCCCCTGCACCATGGAGTTGATCACTTTTTCACTCAACGCCAGCCGGTCGAGCATGGCCGGGGACAGCCCCTTGCCTCTGCCGGCGGCAAGATCAAGCTCATTCTCCGCCGCAATCGCCTCGCGGCGGGCGAGGAGCGCCTCGGCGGTCCTGAGCAGCACCCGGTCTTTGACCGGGGAAGGCACGGCGGCCAGGGGCCGGGATGCAGCCCTGGCTTTTTTCGCCATCTCGATCACCGATGCCCTGATGTCCTTGCTTTCCATCATCTACTCCTTTCCCCCGCTCTCTCCGGGGGTATCCGTTCCACCGCCGGCATCCAGCAGCACCAGGTTGTCACGATGAATGACCTCCTCGCTGTCATTGTATCCCAGCAGTTCTTTGATTTCGGAACTCTTCCGTCCCTTGATCTTCTCAATATCCGCGGCGCCGTAGTTGGTCAACCCGGCACCAATGACCCGGCCGGCGGCGTCACGGCACTGGACGGGCGAGCCGACCCCGAAACTGCCTTCGACCCTGAGGATACCTGAAGGCAGGAGACTCTTGCCCCGCTCGACCAGGGCGCGGCAGGCCCCCTCGTCCAGCACCAGAGAACCCTGCGGCTTCAGAACATAGCCGATCCAGTGCTTGCGGCTGGGCAGTTTGTCCTTGCTCGGCAGGAAAAAGGTGCCCACCAGATTGCCGCTGAAGAGATCTCTGAGGATATCCCTGCGGTTGCCCGGACCGATGAACGAACTGCCACCGCTCGCCGCGACCATTTTCGCCGCGCGGATCTTGGACTGCATGCCGCCGGTGCCGAGCGCGCTGTGGGAATTGCCGGCCATGGCCTCCACTTCATGGTCGATCCGGGCCACGGTGTAGACCGGCCGGGCGTTGGGGTCTTCCTGGGGATTGGCGGTGAAGAGCCCGCCCACATCGGTGAGGATGATGAACATCTCCGCGCCGATCATGTTGGCGATGAGCGCCCCGAGAGTGTCATTGTCGCCGAAGCGCAGTTCCTCCACCGAAACCGTGTCGTTTTCATTGATGATCGGGATGACCCCGAACTCGAACAGGGTATGGATGGTATTGCGTACGTTGAGGTAGCGGTCCCGGCTGGAAAGGTCGGCATGGGTCAGCAGGATCTGGGCTACCTTCTGCTGCTGCCTGCCGAAGGCCTGCTCGTAGGCCTGCATCAGGAGACTCTGGCCCATGGCCGCCAGGGCCTGCTTGACCTTGAGGCCGTGCGCCGGCTTGTGGACCGGCCCCAGGCGCTGCCGCCCGGCGGCCACCGCCCCGGAACTGACCAGGATCACCTCCCGCCCGGTATTGCGCAAAAAGGTCAGCTCCCGGGCCAGGTTGTCGATGACGTCGGATTTCAGGCCGTCCCGGTCGGTGAGCACGGCGCTGCCCGCCTTGACCACGACCCGTTTGGCCTGGTCGAAAAGGGTCTGCCGGTAGTAGAGTCCGTCATCCCTGTTGATCTGGAATGTCATTGCTCTCCTGCCTCGTCTTCGCCGGAAACGTGTTGTCCGCCCTCACCCGGCGCCCCCTCGTCAAGGAGTTCCGCCAGCAGATGAATCAGCTGGTCGATCCCCTGGCCGGTCTCGGCGGAGATGGCTGAAATCCGCAATCCCTCGCCGGCAAAGAGCCCGGTCAGCTCACTTAGCCTGTCGGAATCAATGAGATCGATTTTATTTAAAAGAATAACATACCGCCGAAGGAGAAGCTCCTCGTTATAGGCGGCCAGCTCGTTTTTCAGGACCCGGTAATCAGCCAGGGGCTGATCGCCTTCACTGCTGCTGTCGATGACATGAAGGAGGATAGAGGTGCGTTCGATATGCCTGAGGAAGCGGTGGCCGAGACCGACGCCTTCATGCGCCCCTTCAATGAGGCCGGGAATATCGGCGATGATGCAGGGATCGCGGAACTTGAACTCCAGGACCCCCAGCTGCGGCTCCAGGGTAGTGAAGGGATAGGAGGCCACCTTGGGGTTGGCCGCCGAGAGCTTGGACAGCAGGGTCGATTTGCCGGCATTGGGCAGACCGATCAGCCCCACGTCGGCGAGCAGCTTCAGCTCGATCTTCAGCCAGCGCTCCTGGCCCGGGGTGCCCGGGGTAGCCTTGCGGGGCGCCCGATTGGTCGAGGTGGCGAAACGGCTGTTGCCGAGCCCGCCCCGGCCGCCCTCCGCGGCAAGAAATCTGGTGCCGGGCTCGGTCAGATCTACGAGGACCTCGCCGGTTTCCCCATCGCGGATCACGGAACCCAGCGGCACCTGAACGATGCAGTCCTTGCCGCCGCGGCCGTGCATGTCCTTGCCGCCGCCGTTCTGCCCCCGATCCGCCTTGAAGTGCGAGGAAAAGCGAAAATCGATAAGAGACGTCTTGCGCGGGTCCGCCTCCAGCCAGACGCTGCCACCGTCGCCGCCGTCGCCACCGTTGGGGCCGCCTTTGGGCACATACTTCTCCCGCCGGAAGCTGACGCAGCCGTTGCCGCCGTCGCCGCCCTTCACATAAAATTTCGCTTCGTCGATAAAGGCCATAGCCCCTCACCCCATCCCTCTCCCAGGGGGAGAGAGGGTTTCCACCCCCAAAAAAAAACTCGACCATCAAGCAGGCTTGAGGTCGAGTTTTTCTACTCTCTCAAATCAGGTCACCGGGACCTGATTTCAGCAGGATCCTCTCCGAAATTCGGATCGGCCGAAACTTATTGGGGGGGATACACACTCACCCGTTTGCGGTTGCTGCCGAAGGATTCAAATTTGACCACGCCGTCGATCTTGGCGAACAGGGTATAATCCTTGCCGCAGCCGACATTGGCGCCGGGATGAATCTTCGTGCCTACCTGGCGCACCAGAATATTGCCGGCCTTGACCACCTGGTCGCCGAACCGTTTCACGCCGCGCCGCTGTCCTTTACTGTCGCGGCCGTTCCGTGAACTGCCGCCCGCCTTTTTATGTGCCATGCTGGTATCCTCTTATCTCTCGATTCAAAATCAGGCCGCAATTTCTTCGATAACCAGGGCGGTGAAGTGCTGGCGATGGCCGCGCTTCAAACGATAGCCCTGCCGCCGCCGTTTCTTGAAGACAACGACCTTCTTTGCCTTGCCCTGCTCGGCGATCTTGGCAACAACCTTGGCACCGGAAACCACCGGGGTGCCGATCTTGACATCCTCGCCGTCAACAACCATCAGGATGTCGGCCAACTCCACGGTGTCACCGACATTGCCCGCCAGTTTTTCCACGTGCAGTTTATCACCGGGAGCCACCTGATACTGTTTGCCGCCGGTGCGAATGATAGCGTACATGAAGTCCTCCATATAGAACAAGCTCAAGTCAATATGCTTTGTTGGCAGAATTATAAATATAACTACAAAACGGCAACAACTGTCAAGAGCAAATTTATATTTTGTCGGATCAGAAATAGTACCGGTACTCCAGGGCAACGCGCAGAGGCTGCATCCCCAGCTCCGAGCCCATGGACTGGGCGTCCGGCTCCTTCCCCGCTGGCAGGGTGACCTGCAACGCCAGCTCCGCCTCATCGGCCAGGGAATAGACCGCGTAGCAGGAAACCGAATGGGAATGATCCGACCAGTTGCGCAGAAAGAGCAGCTCGCCGGTGAGCAGCGGCGAAAACTCGTAGCCCATGGCAAAGGCCGAGTAGTGTTGGCCCAGGTAGCCCGGCGCAAGGGCGCTGGATGCGAGGGCCTGGTCCGCCTCCGCAATGGAGTCGTAGCCGAAGGAATTGTACATCTGCTCCAGGCGTACGGTGAGACTGCTGGCAAAACGGTGTTCCAGGCCAACGCTCAACACAGAGCCGCTGGAATCCGTGTCCTGATGGCTGTCGCGAAAGTGCCCTTCGGCCCGAAGGCCGAGCCAGTCGTTCAACTCGCCCTGCAGGGAGGCACCGACAATATTGTCTTCCCGGACCACGCCCGCCAGCATGCCCCACTCAAGACGGCCGGCCGATCGGACATAACGGCCCAGGAGCGAGGTGTGCTGCCAATCCGGCTCCCGGCGCCAGCCGTTGGCCGAATCGGGGTCCTCCTCATAGCCCAGGACACCGACCAGCGAAAACTGGGTGAGGTCGGCCAGCCGGTGTTCATATCTGAGGGCGTCGACCCCGGGTTTGTAGACGCGGTAGAACTGCTGCGGAGCAAAGGGCGCGAAGAAATCATTGGGACTGAACGAGGAGGTGACCGTGAACTGCACCGGCTGCCGGCCCAGGGTCAGGGCGCTCCTCTCCGTACCCCAGGTCAGGGAGCCGGTATCCAGGACCAGGTCGGCCCGGGTGTTGCCGCTTTCGTGCTGCTCCTGGGAAAACAGGGAGCTGCGCTCGACATCGGACGGCGCAAAGCCCCCCGTCGGGAAGACTGAGCGCACGGTCCGGATATTCTGCAGGATATTCAGCCGGCACCGCAGCCGCTCGCCGGCATAGCCGTCGGCAAGAAGGCGCAGGTCGCCGCTCCACAACACGTCATGGCGCTCACCAGCCAGCCAGCTATTCCCGGGGTTGACTGCCGCCCCCAGCCCGGCATTGAACGATCCACTGACACTGAGACCGTACTCCTCCCCGGTGAACTGATACAGGGCCAATCCCTGCACCGGATCGAGGACCAGGACAAGGAAGAGGAGCGCGGCCGGTGACCTGCGCGGCAATCTGCTCACTTCCTGCCCTCGTCTGCCGCCAGCCGTCCGTCCCGCAGACGGATCAGCCGCCGGGCCCGGTCCATGACCCGCTGGTCATGGGTGGAAAAGAGAAAGGTCACCCCCTTGTCCCGGTTGAGCTGCTCCATCAGGTCCAGGATGGTGGCCGCCGCCTCGGAATCGACGTTGGCGGTGGGCTCGTCCGCCAGGACAATGGCGGGTTCTGAAACCACGGCCCGGGCGATGGCCACCCGCTGCTGCTGACCGCCGGACAGCTCGTCGGGCCGACGGTCGGCATAGTCGGCCATGCCCACCTCGCGCAGTACGGCCATGACCCGTTCCTTTCGCTCAGCAAGCGGGACGTTCTGCAGGGCCAGGACAAACTCGGCGTTCTCGTAGGCGGTGAGGACCGGGATCAGGTTGTAGGACTGGAAGACAAAGCCCACCCGGTCCCGGCGGAAACGGGACAGCGCTCCCCGGCTCAGTTCCGCCAGATTGCGCCCTTCCAGGTACACCGCGCCCTCGGTGGGCGCGTCCAGGGCGCCGATCATGTTAAGAATGGTGGTTTTGCCCGAACCGGAGGGGCCGCACAGGGCGCTGAACTCCCCGGCCCGGATATCCAGGTCCAGCCGATCCACCGCCCTGACCTCGACATTGCCCTGCCGGTACACCCTGCTCACCCCGGCAAGGCGGACAATCTGCTCCTCGTTCATCTCATTTCTCCTTGATGCTCTGGGCCGGCAGGACCCGCCCGGCGCGGATGGCCGGATAGATGCCCGCGGCCAGGGTCAGCAGAAAAACAGAGGCGAGGATGGCCAGCGCGCTCTCCCGAAACAGCCGCAGTTTAAGCACCGGGTCGACCAGGACCCCGCCGGCGCTGTAGTCCTCGCCCACCAGACCGCTGAGATCGATGCCGGTCCGGCTCATGTAATAGAACCAGGGCGCGGTGAGCACGATCCCCAGCACCACCCCCAGGCAGCCGAGCCACAGGGATTCCACCAGGACCAGCCGCGCCACCTGGGACGGCGCCATGCCCACAGCCAGCATGATCCCGAACTCCCGGCCCCGCTCCAGCACGCTCATCAGCATGGTGTTCATGATCCCGGCGGCAATCACCAATCCCACCAGCAGCTGCATCAGGTAGTTGAACAGCCGGTCCACGGCGATGAGGCCGGCCAGGTCCGCCTGGGTTTCGCGCCAGGTCAGGACTTCCATTTCCTGCCCGCTGCTCAGCTTGCCAGCCAGGGTCGCGCGGATGTCCGCCACCCGCCGCAGGTCATCGGTGTACACTGCCAGAAGCGTTGCCCCGCCCGGTCCATAGCCCAGGGTCTGGCGCAGCCGGTTAAGTGGCACAAGGACAATACCGGAATCCGCCGCATGGTCGCCGGTGCGGAACACCCCGCTGATCCGCAACAGCTCGCTGGCCAACTCGCCGTCCTTGTCGGTGACGGTGATGACCATCTTCCGGCCCGGCCGCAGATTGAGCTTTTTCGCCATTTCCGCGCCGATCAGCGCGCCGCGGCCGTCCGCTTCGGCAAAAAGGCTGCCTGCGACAACGGAGCGCAGGAAAAAATTATGCTCCGTGCCCTCCAGGGCCGGATCAATGCCCATGAACATCCCGCCCGCGCTTTTGGCCCCGGCCGCAAACATGGCCTGGCCCATGATTCGGGGATAGGCGCCGGTGACCCGGGGCAGCCCGGCGGCCGTATCCCGCAGCCCACCGGCATCCCGCAGCCAGCGGGAGAGGCTCGGCCGGTCGTTGTACCCCTCCTCGGCCACGCTCACATGACCGAGGCCCATGATCGTGCTGGTGTTGATCATATTGGTATAGGAATAATCGCCGGAGCCGGTGAGGGTGACCGCCAGGAAAATGCCGAGGGCCACGGACAGCGAAGTGATCAGGGTCCGCCGTCGATTGCGCGATAAGCTCCGCCAGGCCATGGTATTGAGTCGCATGGTCGGGCCTACCGGTGATGGATGGCCCGGACCGGGCTGAGCAGGGCCGCCTTCAGCGCCGGATAGCAGATGGCGACAAGGCCCACGATATAGAGAAAGAGGATCGGCAACAGGACGGAGGCCGGGGTGACCCGGCAATACCACTGCGGCTCAAAGGCCACCCCGGCGATGGTGGAGGACTCCTTGACCAGGAAGGAGAAATCCAGCGGTTTTTTGGCAAAATAGAAAGAGACGGGCAGGCCCGCGGCCAGGGCAAGCAGCGAGGCCAGCGTTATCTGGAGCAGGGTTTCCCATACCACCAGGCCGAAGAGGCGGACCCCGGAAAAGCCGATGGCCTTCATCACCCCGAACATCGGGATCCGCTCAAAGACCCCCATGAGCATGGCGTTCATAGTCAGCATCCCCACCGCGGCATAGATGATCAGGAGCATGATGGCCAGCGAGACGTCGGACAGGTCAAGGAGCCGGGCCAGGGTCGGCTGCAGCTGCCGCCAGCTTTTCACCTCCAGATCCGGAAACAGCCCGGCAAGCGTTTCCGTTGCCGTGTCCAGGGGCAGGGCCGGGTCGGCGCGCAGCAGCACGATCTCGTGCGCCCCCGCCTCCAGGGCGAAAAAGTCCCGGAAGTCCGCGGCCGGCATGAACAGGCCCGCCCGGTCGATCCCCTGCCCCACCGATTTCAGGATCCCCCGGACCGTAAAGAGGTCATTGGCCATGGAGCCGTCTGCGGCCTGGCCGACCAGCACCAGCTCATCGCCGGGCCGCACGTCCAGGATGACCGCCAGTTGCTGGCCAAGGACCACGCCCCGGCGCTCGCCGGGGACAAGCCAGCTCCCTGCTTTGATATGGCGGTGCAGGCGCACTACCCGCGCCTCGACCTCCGGCTCGATTCCGCGGATGGCGACCCCGGCGGAATTCTCTTTTGCCGCGGCCAGGCCGCCGCCGAGCAGCCGTGCCGACCCGGTGAATCCGGCCGCTTCAGCCCGGAGGAGAGCAGCCGCCGGATCAGGAATACGAGTGTACAGGTCGGGATCGTCGCGATAGCCCGGCGCATGCATCTGCACTTCCCCCATCTCCATGGAGACGACGTTGGTCTCCATGGCCTGCATCCATCCCTCCAGCAAGCCGGCATAAAAGATCATGATCGCCCCGGCAAAGGCCATGGCCAGGATCGTCACCCAGGTCCGGTGACGGTAGCGGCGGATGTTCTTCCAGGCAAGGCTCAGCACCAGCATGGGCTACATCCTGCGCAGCTGCATCAGGGAAAACAGCGAATCCGGGAGGTCGACGTCGAAATCAATGGCCTGGTAGGTCATCTCGGTGAATTCACCGGGCTTGTCCGCGGGCACCATGCGCAGAACCACCGGCAGCAGCCGACCGCCCATCTCCCGGATATCGAGAAAATCCAGAGTGCGGGCCAGGGTCATCTCCTCGTCATAGTAGCGGGAGACGAGAGGCAGCAGGTCGCCGGCCCGGACGACGATGACGATCTTGCCCCAGACCACCGGGGCTTCGGGTTTGGGAATCAGGGCGAACTCGACGATCTCCTGACCGTCGAGGGTTCCCTCAATGGTGATTTCCGGGTCATAGTCCTCGGCCAGGCGTGACTCCTTGACCAGGTCGTCGTTGGTGAAGTGGCTGCCCATCCAGGAGCCCATCATCATCCCCGTGGTCAGGCGGATCACCCGGTCGGTCTTGGGCAGGTAAGTGTAGAGGGTATCGTCGTTCTTGAGGCTGACCGTGCCCTTTTCCTTGAGCGGCGAGACAATGCGGACCAGGGATTTCTCCCGCCCCTTGGTCCAGCTTTCCATGACCATGGTCCGGGTATAGTGCTCGGTCTTGACCACCATCCGCAGGGTGGCGGTGGAGGAGGTGGAGCGCCACAGGTCGTCGATCCGGGCGAGGATCTCACGGGCCCGTTCCGTTTCTCCGTTGGCGGCATCCGCCATCCTGCACAGCGGACCGAAAACGACCAGGGCAAAAAGAAGAAGGAAAAGCCCCGCGCTCCGTACCGACGGCCGCCCCGTCCCCCTTTTTGCTCCACTGTCCGGCATATGTTCTCCTTTGATCACGGTGCTGTTTCCTCCACGCGATTTCTCCAAATATTGTAGCCGTTCTCCGACAATTCCTCAAAAGGATATCTGATTACCACTGAAGCTCAGCAATCCGGGAGACAGATCGGAGTCTCCGCTTACCTGAATTCTTCCGCCAACCTCAGGGGATTGAATTTTTTTCGCGCCAGAGAAGCGAAAATCATTCTGTCCCCGAATATCTATTTTCTTGCAAAAGATATCAGGAATAATTATCATTAAAAAACGAAGCCGGGGTTGCCTTGCGGCCCCTCCAGACACTTTTGCTCAAGGAGACACCATGCAGAAATATGAATGCCCTTGCGGTTATGTGTATGATCCTGAAACAGGCGATCCGGACAACGGCATCGAGCCGGGAACGGCTTTCAAGGATCTGCCGGATGACTGGGTCTGCCCCAAGTGCGGCGCTGAAAAAGAACACTTCTTCCCGGTTGACTGATTTTCCTCCACCCGTATCCGGACCCTGTTCCCCCCGGGGTCCGGATACATTTATCCCGCACCCCGCAGGCCCCCTGTCCCCATAGGCTTTCTGCGTTCCCCGCAAGCCCTGACCCGCGGAACAATGGCGGGAGAAGGCCTCCGTGACCATCCCCTCAGTTCATACCGGCCGGCGGCCGCCCCCCATCCCGTTGTTCCTCTTGTATCGTGCCCGTTGATACGCTATCATTAACGTAACATCATCCACATCCTTTCGGAGGGCCGCATGGACAGAACAATCCGCTCCTTTCTCGCCGGCATCACCGCTGTTCTTATTTTCCTCTCCCTGCCCTGCATATCCCGGTCCGCCGACTTCACCCGACCGGATGAACTGGTGATCAAAAGCGAGGCCGTCCTCAAGAGTTTCCTGGCCGATCCCAACATGCAGTGGCTTCGGTCCAACCTCCATCAGGCCCAGGGTATTTTTATCGTGCCGCAGATGGTGCGCGGCGGATTCTTCATCGGCGGCTCCGGCGGCAGCGGCACCCTCCTCGCCAAGAATTTCAAAACCGGCCAGTGGAGTTTTCCGGCCTTCTACACCATGGGGTCCGTCTCCCTGGGCTTGCAGATCGGCGCCGATGTCTCGGAGATCGTCCTGCTGGTGATGTCCAGCAAGGGCATGAAGGCTATGCTGACCACGGAATTCAAACTGGGTGCCGATATTGCCATCGCCGCCGGCCCGGTGGGCGCCAGTGCCAAGGCCCAGCTTGCAGACATCGTTGCGTTCGGCCGAGCCAAGGGTGCCTTTGTCGGGCTCGCGGTGGACGGCGCAGTAATCGCCCCGCGCTATGAATGGAACACTCTGTACTACGGCAGGGATGTTCTGCTCGGCGATATCCTGGTCAACCAGAGCGTGACCAACCCTCAGGCCGACGGTCTGCGCGGGGCGTTGCCCCGGGATGAGCGCAATGCGAAACCTTTGGGCAGATAACGCCGGAGCGATTCGCCATCCACACCCCCGGAGGAAACCATGTTCAAATCGATCACTTTGCTGCTTCTCGTTTTTTTCCTTTCCGTATCCCCCCTTGTCGCCATGGAAGAGTCGGCGGGCTCATTCAAGAACCTGCAGGGGACGGTCAATGTCCAGCGCCAGGACAGCATGATGCCCGCACAGACGGGCATGAAAATCTATGCCCGGGACCACATCATCACCGGCGCGGATGGCTCGGCAGGGATCATTTTGCAGGACAACACTATTTTCTCCCTGGGGCCGAACAGTCAGCTCGCTCTGGAGGAGTATGTTTTTTCTCCGGAACAGGGTCGTTTTTCGCTGCTGGTGAACATGATCAGAGGCACCTTTGTCTACCTCTCCGGGGTTATCGGCAAACTCTCCCCTGATTCCATCAAGCTGGAAACTCCGGTGGGAACCATTGCCATCCGCGGCACCCGCTTTGCCGCGAAAATTTCCGGCGAGTAACGGCTGTTCGCACCCTCTCTTGCCAGTTATCACGACCCTTCATTACGACCTGGAGAAGACCAATGAAACACCTTGCCGCATTCCTGCTCTATGCCGGCCTGATCGCCCTCCTGTTCGGTTGCGCCTCCCCCAACGTCTTTGTCCTGCTGCCGGACCAGGACGGTCAAACAGGCAGCATTGAAGTGATCAATACCAAGGGAAGTCAGACCATTGCCCGGCCGGGCGAAACCATTGCGGTCGCCTCTGCCGACCGTGCACCAAAAACGGTTTCGGCCATGAGCGAAAAAGAGATCAAACGCACCTTCAAAGACGCCCTGGCCGCCGAGCCAAGCCCGCCGGAGATTTTTCTCCTCTACTTCCACAGCGGCACAAGCCGGTTGACCGACCAGGCCGCCGGCCTGCTCCCCGACATTCTAGCGGCCATCAAAAACAGAAAATCACTGGACATCAGTGTCATCGGCCATTCGGACCGGGCCGGCTCCAGAGACTATAATCTTGCCCTGTCGACAAAACGCGCCGAGCAGGTCCGCGATCTCCTGGTGGCCGGAGGGGCCGACGCGCAAACCATCGCCGTCACCTCCCACGGCGAGGGCAACCCCCTGATCCCCACCGCCGACGACGTCGAGGAGCCCCGAAACAGGAGGGTTGAGGTAGTGGTCAGATGACACCCGGCAGGACGTCCCCCCCTTGGCGGGGGCTCATCCTGCTCCATGGCTGCGGCATCACCCTGCTGGCCTGTATTTTTTTCATCTACCGCCCGGCCCTGCTCACCTTGGCCGAACACAAGGTGTACGACTCCATGCTGCGAGCGCTGCCGCAACACGCAGCGACAAGCAACCCGGTGGTGGTCGACCTGGACGAACGATCTCTTGCGGAGTTCGGCCAGTGGCCCTGGCCCCGCTACCGGGTCGCCCAGCTGCTGGACAAGCTGAATCGGCTCAAAGCCCGGTCCGTCGGCCTGGACATTCTTTTTGCAGAGGCGGACAGGACTTCCCTCCATATCCTGCAACAGGAACTGCAGCGTGATTTTGCCGCCACTCTCGATATTTCCGGCCTACCCTCGGATCTGGCCAACAATGATCGCACCCTGGCGCGAGTCCTGGCCCGGGGCCCCTTTACCCTGGGCTACAAGTTCCTCTTCAGCCCGGACGGGCCTTCCGCCGGGGCGGCGCTGCTCCATCCCGTCTCGATTGCCACCCATTCGGACGGGAAGACGGCTCCCCCCAGTTTCTTCTCCGCGACGGGGGTCATTGCCAACATTCCCGAACTGGCCGGAGCCGTTTCCGCCTCCGGTTTCCTCAACTATCCCGCGGATGAAGACGGGGTGCTGCGCCGGGTCCCCCTGCTCATCAGATTCGGGAATCAGGTCTATCCCGGCATGGCCTTGGCCACGATCATGCAGGCCATGGGCGAAAAAACCGTTGTCCTGAACATGGCCCACGGCCATCCTCAGTCGATCAAGCTCGGCAAGCACCATATTCCGGTCGATACCGCCGGCAATCTGCTTCTCGCGTTCCGGACCGGCCACCCCTCGTCCGTTTCCGCTAGCGACATCCTGCGGGGCACGGTGGACAGGTCGCGAATAGAAGGCAAGGTCATCCTGGTGGGCACTTCCGCCACCGGCTTGGTGGACACGCATTCCACGCCCCTGCATAAACATTTTCCCGGGGTCGCGGTCCATGCCACAGTTATCGACAACATTCTGTCCGACCGTTTTCTTTCCCGGCCCGCCTGGGCGAACGGCGTCGAACTGGGCCTGGTCGTCCTGCTCGGCATGCTGTCAACCTTCATCCTGGCCGAAGCGCAGCCGTTTTTCAGCCTGCTCATTGTCTTCTGCGGCGGCGGAGGCCTAGGGCTCGGCTCATTCCTTTTACTGCGGGAAAAAGCCATCTTCCTTAATCCCCTTCTCCCTGTCGTTGTGCTGTTCGTCAATTTCGCCATGTTGAATCTGCTGAAATTCTGGCGAGAGAAAAAAGAGGTGCAAAAACGAACCAGGGAACTTGTGCTGGCCCAGCAAACGACTATTCTCAGCATGACCGCCCTGGCCGAAACCAGAGACAATGAAACCGGCGAACATATCCTCAGAACCCAGCATTATGTACGGGCGCTGGCAGAACACCTGGCCACCCTGCCCCACTATAAAAAAATCCTCGACCCCCCGACCATAGATATGCTCTTCCGCTCGGCACCTCTGCACGACATCGGCAAGGTCGGAGTAGCGGACAGCATCCTCCTCAATCCGGGCAAACTCGACGACGAAGACTACGCCGCCATTCAGAAGCATACTGTGTACGGTTACGAAACCCTGCGCAAGGCGGAGTCTCTGCTGCAAAATGAACAGGGACATTCCTTTTTACGGATCGCCGGAGAAGTCGCCCACAGTCATCATGAAAAATGGGATGGCTCGGGTTACCCGAGGGGATTGCGTGGTGAAGAAATCCCGCTGGCCGGCCGGTTGATGGCCCTGGCTGACGTCTACGACGCGCTCATCTCGCCACGGCGTTACAAGCCCGCCTATTCCCACGATCAGGCAGCCAGGATCATCAAGGAGGGCAGCGGTAGCCATTTTGACCCGGAAGTGGTCCAAGCCTTTCTGGCCGTTGAGGACACCTTCCGGGAAATCAGTCTCCGTTTTGCCGATACAAAGGTGATCGGTCACCCCTCACAGCGCGCTGATAAAGCTCGCGAATAGCAATCGACCGAGCAACGGATGCCAGGTGATCAACAATCGGAAGGAAGGATATGAAGGCTGGAGCCGCCGCTGATGAAAAAAATTTCAAAGGGACTTGATTTTACGCTTGAATTAAAAAAGCAAAATTTCAGATATTGGATATACCTGGGAGGTATCTCTGAATTTCATTATAGATCAATAAAATCGGTTGGTTATAATTAACAGACAAAAATTGTGATGCATAAATTTACTATACAATCGCTATAAATTGTGATTATCAGTAAGGCTTGGCGTAAAAATTAAAATTTCTCAACACTGAAAACTCACAAGAGGAAATGGCAATGAAAACATTAAATAAAATTCTCGTGCTCCTTTGCGGATTAGCCTTTCTCACTTCTTTTTCCGGTTGCAAAGAACAGGGTCCGATGGAAAGCGCTGGCGAAAAGATCGATCAATCGGTTGAAAAGACACAGGAGAAGATGGAGGATATTGGCGATACAGTGCAGGATAAGGCCGAAGAGCTTGGTGAACATATTGAAGAGGCAAAGGAGGATATGCGGGATACCAGCAAATAATTCGCTTTTGCCATCAAAATGGCACCCACTAGCACTACCAATCTTCAGCAAGATGGGTTGAGAGATCGGCTACCCCAGTTAGTGGAAATCAGAAAAGAAAACAATGTCTTCTGACGGAAAGGAGGGGGTCATGTCGCGGAAATACGGAAGGAGAATTTGTTCTTGTATTTTCATCATTCTCGCCATCTTGGCCGGGCCATTGCCAGGATTCGGCTGGGCAGCCGACCTCCCCGGCGCCACTGATCATCCGCTGATCAAGCGTTTCGGCGGGTCGGAGATCGTGGCCTACGATTCCAAGCGCTTCGAGATCTATGAACTGCAGACCTCCACCTTCAAGCGCTACGACCTGGGGACCAAGAGACGGGAGTTCACCCAACCGCCCCTGCAACTTGAGGGCGCCCTGACGCGGATCTGGTATGAAACGACCGGCGAGGCAAGCTCCACCGAGCTGCTGCGCAACTACCAGAACGAGCTCAAGTCCCAGGGGTTCACCATCCTCTACGATTCCACCCAGGACCCGGCAGCCACCAACTGGACCAATTTTCTCGCCTCCTACAGCACAACCGATATCAAAACCAGCCGCAGCCATTATATTTTCTTTGCCGCCGACAAGAGCGGTATCCGGGTTTCGAGCGCGAAACTGGAGCGTCCTGAAGGCGATGTCTACGTATATCTCACGGCTGTCCAGTGGGCCAAGGATGACTCCGTCTACAAAGCGAAAAAGGGTGCCTATATCGCGGTTGATATCATCACTGTGCAGCCCATGACCCAGAACATGGTGACGGTGAGCGCCGACGAGATGGCAACGGCCATCAGCAACACGGGCCGGATTGCCCTCTATGGCATCCTTTTTGACACCAACAAGGCCGAGATTAAGCCTGAATCGCGACCCGCCCTTGAAGAAATCGCCAAACTCCTCCAGAAGGAAACGGCCATGAAGCTGCACGTAGTGGGTCACACCGACAACGTCGGCGGCTACGACTCAAACCTGGGGCTTTCCAGACGCCGGGCCGAGGCGGTGGCGACCTCCCTCTCCAAGGAGTTCGGAATCGCCGCGGATCGCCTCACCGCAAACGGGGTCGCCTATCTTGCCCCGGTGGCGGTCAACACTACGGAAGAAGGTCGCGCCAAAAACCGCCGGGTGGAGCTGGTCCCCCAGTGATCGCCTGCCGCTTTTCATCGTTACCACCTCGCCACCAGCAAGACATACCTCGAAAAACCGCTTGGAGGAAAACGTTTTGAAAAACTGCATAAGAATGGCGTTTCTGATCATTTCGTTTTCCCTCATTTCCTGTTTTCACCCCGCTACACCCGATGACGATCTGGCGAGCGCAATAGTACTCGGCGATATTGCCGCGGTTCAACAGGCACTGGATCGCGGAGCGAATGTAGCAAAAGTCTATCAGGATGGGTCGACACCCCTGATGCAGGCGTGCAGAGAGTACAAGAATTACCATGGCGAAGCCGGCGCGGATGTGGCTGTTGAGGTGAAGGCAGACCTCACCAATTCCGAAGCCAGCATGGACGCTCAGGTTCGCAATGCGCACGCCTCTCGCTCGTCACACAAAGTGAAAGGCAATCCGGAGCTTGTGAAACTCCTCATTGCCAGAGGAGCGGATGTGCATGCGAAGGACAAGGAAGGCCAGACCGCGCTTTCGCTCGCGATCAGGAACAATCTGCCGGAGATCGCGGAAATTCTGAGGGAAGCGGGCGCAAAAGAATAAGAGAGAGAGAGAGAGGTTCTTGCTGCATATTCCAGGAAGATCATGCCGCCATTGCTGAGTGTTTGCTTTACCACCACGAAAAGTCATCTTCCCGCTCCCCTCTATCGCATTGCACAATTTCGGAAACCGAAAAAGAAAAAGGGCCGAATTTCGGATCTTTTTGGACAGTATCGAACGATACTGAATGTGCGCTGAGGTCAATCGAACTGGATGTGCAACCTGCTAAAATCACACACTTTATAAAAAATGATAAATAAGGAAAGCCCCCAAAAGAGCCCCCAAAATAATTTAGGTCTAAAGAAAAGACCTCGATCAAATATCAATCATTCCTTCTTATACAACCCTCCCCCTCATTCAGACATCATGACCATACTACTGACAGGATAGAGGTAAATATTGAGAGGTCTTACTGCATGCTACTGCTCGATGTTCTTCAGGGTCCCCATGTTCATGGCCACACGCAATTTATGTGGGAAACGTATGAGCACGGTACCCAACTAAATCGCCTGCAGCCTGTCTCAGGCAGATGGCTCGAACGGATTCGGCGAGTCCCTGTTCACGACTTTGTGACCACGTAGACTTCGCTCGCCGCTCCGAGGGTGATGACCGCAGGCTGCTGTCGGTCTTCGGCATCCAAGACAATTGCAGCACCAAGCACACGCAACCGGGCACCGACTTGAAAATCGACCCCTTCCTTTGTTCGAAGGACAGCAGATTTTCCGTCCTGAATGTTGCTTGATAGCTGGACCCGAGCATCCCAACTGGACGGTCCGTGTCGTCCCGTAACCGTGAGTTCTATGTCTCCGAACCGTGCGTCGACATGAGGTTCATTAATCATTCGCTGTGTCTTAGCAGTCCAGTACTCGGAGCAGAGCTGCCGTACGCCGCAGCACGGGCAGTGATCGATACCAGGGCGTGCCTCCGGGGGTGATTGAGACGCCGCTTTCCGTGCGCCCTCATCCCGAGCGACGATGATATCCTCGATGGAATCGATTTCCTCATAACTAGGAGCAGCGACCTCAACCTCACCGTTTTCGTACGCAAGCACCAGACGATCGGCGAGCCGTCGCGTTGGGTTCAATTCCGTGTCGCGACTCCAGAGGAGCGCGTAAATCTGGAGTTGGAGTTTATGATTCTCGTGTTGAACACCTGTTTTGAAATCAGTAATCTCACATCTTTCCGGTGAGAGGACGAGTAAGTCCGCTCTACCTCTCCAGTGGATCTTATTTGCTCGAAGCCCAACTTCAGGGAATACACCCATAGTCAACGGTCCGAGATTCCTTGCCCTGCTCTCCTTACTCTTAGCCCGAGGTACTGCTTCAGGCAGCAATCGTATACGACTAAACATATTCTGTGTTCGAGTCCGAAGATCTGGTGCCTGCGAACGCAGAAAACGACTGACTGACTCGAGAAGTCCCTGTGCCCGAGGGTTATCGGCAAAACGGCCCAGAACCTGATCGGCACATTTGTTGATAATAGTTGTATAACCTCCGAGACTTTTCATGACATTGAAAACGGCTGGATCTTGGACCGAAGCGCAGCCAGCACTGACCAGACCCTTCATAATTGTCTCAAGTGCTAGGTGCACTACGCTACCAGCCGCCGTACTAGGTTGCACACTCTGCGGATATCCGCGCCCCTCCCATATCTCGGGATAGTGTGCTGCGCCAAGCGCCCAACGACGTGGACAAGACTCAATCTCCGAGAGCGTAGTAAACGTCATCTCTTTCGGTAGGTCGGGCCACGTTGCTGGAACGTCCGTCGTCCCTGTCACCGCATATCCGGGCACTATCATACATGACCTCCCTATGATTAGCCTATGCGTTCAAGCAGAGTCGCGGTTGCACTGGGGAGGTTTCTTCGCACAACGAGCTCATCGACAAGTATCACAGGTGTAGTGACGGAGAACTCCTTGAGATCACGTAGCCCTGGATCGGACGGATCATCTGGCGTTAGCGGACCATGCAGCCCTATGACAAAATTCTTCCCTGGTCCCGTTGAAGCCAGAATCGGAGCGACTATGTTACCTAACCCTGGGATAGACAGCAGCTTATCCCGCTCCAAACATAGGCCGTCGAGACCTTGACGTTCCAGATCTTGGAAAAGCAGGTCCGTAGACCGCTCGAGGCGCGCTGCATCGAGCGTCGGTGCCGTTTCTCGCAATAAGAAGCGCAGGAGGCTCGCACCCACATAGCGATCGAGGAGATCATGCTCGAACTTGTTCTTGTAGCTCCGAAGGCAGCGATAACAAGATCGATCACAGTTTTCGGGACAGTCTTCTAGGATCTGCAGAGCGTCTTCGAAAACGACCAGGCCAAGACGACCGACTCGCTGTGCGAAGCCGGCGCCTCCGGGTAATGTGTCATACAAATAGATCTCGGCCTCCCGCCCGTTGCGCCCCTCGGAGGTGAGCGCTGGCCTATACTCGGCCTGCAACTCCGTGGCTTCAAGTTCAAGTCTCGCACATGCAGCCTTCGTGAGCGCCTCGCTGATCGTCCGAAGAGCGACGTCAGTCGCTAACAAGCTTGGTGTCAGCGTAAGAGGTGGCTTCACGCTAATGGACACGAGAAGTACGTCACTGATAAAGTCGGTCCCTAGTACAATCCCTTTGGCCGCACCGCCACCCGAACAATTAGCATCTCTCGGATCGGGGTACGGCTTTCTGTGCGCCGCCCCGACCACCCCTTTGGGCAATGCTGTCGGTTCGATAAGCCCACACTTCGTACAGTATGTGTACCCCTCTTCACGTGGCCCTCGGTTTGTGACTAAGAGATGCTGCCGTGTGTTGTGTATTCGGATGTTAGCATTCAGCTTGTTCCACTTGGACTCGTCCGGCGGTGTGGGCATAGTTAGTTTCGCTCGTGTGGCGTAGCTCCGGGCCGGTTGATCATCAGGCGATGTCCCCTCCTCCTTGCCCACCGGGTGCGCGAAGCCAGGAGGCCGCAGCCAATATTTCGCTGGACCGAAAGTGCCTACACCACCACAGGCCTCGCAATCCTTTGTCTCTCCTCGGCTTCCTTCTTCGAGTGTCGTAGTCCGAGCGTAGTGGCAGTATCGGCACTCGTAGTAGAGCCGCCTAGCCTGCCAGGCACGATAGCGGTCGCTCCGCATCGGCGAATAGATGGCACCGGAGGTCCAGAGTTTGCTTCCAATCCACACCTCCTTACCTGGGGCGTACTGTGACAACGCTACAGGAAGTCCTTGCGAGGGTGTGAATCGAAATGCTGGCCGGTAGTGAGTCGTTCGATCTGGATCGAACACGTGAAAGGTTGCTACATCTGTTGGGAAGGCGTAACGCGGCAAGACGCCCTTATAGAGAAGTCGATCTAAAAGGTTCTCAGACGCTGGATTCCTCCCCGGTCGCTCCTCACCCTCCTCGTCGGGAGCCTCAAGGCTGGTGCCGCCGTCCTCGCCTTCTACCGCCTCTGACACAGTGCCTCCGACATCCGTTTTGTCAACAGTAGTGGGGTCGAACTCAATCGCCTCGTCGATCGGTCGCAGAGTATCTTCGATAAGCATGTCGAGAAGCTGCTGGCGATCAGATGCAGTGATCTCGCTCGGGATCCATGCTGCAACATCAGCCTTTAGGTTCGCTTCGTTCGATCTCAACCACTTTTCTAGATCGATCCGGTTCAAAACTTTTCGGGGGTTTTTAAAGTCTTGAACAGTCCCTAACACCGCAAACAAGTGAGGTTGGGCCTCCGGCTCAATCTCCGGAAGCCTAGCTTGATGATACCTCTGCAGCAGGTATGCCGTGACATGACGTCGGGCTATCTCAGCATTATCGAGCGTGAGGGTCGGATCATCAACGGCGCCCCGGATCATCTGATCTGGATGCGTAAAATAATGCTCGTCGTGGCTATCAGCGCTTCCGAATGCTGTCACTGTAGCCACCGCATTTCCGCGCCTGCCTGCGCGACCAGCTCGCTGCTGGTAGTTTGCACGGGCTGGTGGCATATTGCGGAGCGAGACTCCCGATAGTGTTCCAATGTCGATACCAACCTCCATTGTCGTTGTGCATGATAGAACATCGATCGCAGGCCTCTCGCGACCTGTGTCCTCAGGGCCCAGATCCACATCTTGGAATAAAAGTTCGTGTTCTTCTGCCTTTGAGAACACCTCACCGGCCTGGGCAGTATTAAGCTGTGCCGTATGCTCAGCCGCTATGAGAGCCATCGGGGGTGTGGGAGGCGTCCGCAGCGCCTCAATCGTACTCGCCCTGTAGTACCCCTTCCGAGCTACAAAGACTGGATCATTGTCGGGATCGATGGATGTAGCGGCATCATTGCCGCAATTGACGCATGTCGTTCGTCCAGGGAAAGGGCGCTGAGCTGTCCGGCAGGACTGACAGTAGGCCCAGGTGCCACCGATTTCAAGCGATAGTTCACCACCCTTCAACCGGAACTTTCCGGGCGCGGTTTGCTCAGCAAACAGCCCAAGAAGCCGAGGCACCCATTCCTTGTCGAACAATCTTCGCGCCTGTATTTCGCGAATTATCCGATTGATGGCATTGAACTTGCCTGACCTAGGCTGGACGTCCCTTAGCCACCACGCTGGTGGCATACGGCTTAACCAGAAGCCCGGGCGGTTCCAACAGCGTAGCCAAGCCCTCGCAAGGGCTATCTTCTCGTCAGGAGACTTCGCGTATTGAGGAATATCAGGAAGCGCGTGGACTTTGGGAACGTGCCTGGGGCACTCGATGATTGACGCGAGCGCCAGCGACTCGAGTCCATAGTAGCGATCCGCGAGGGACTTCGTGATCGCTCGAAGCAGCGATTCAGGTGGCGCCGATCCCCGGAGTCGCACCAGGAGTTGCAGAAGGGATGTTTCCTGAGTCAGGGCTCCGCTCCTAACTTCCTCCTCGACGATGTTTTCATCTTGGAAGCTCTCCCCTACCTTTAATTCCGGTCGAAGGCGAACCCCCATTTCCTTCGCAGCAATCAGCACTCCAAGGTAGAGGTCTTCGAGTGAAAGGAGGTTTGCGACGACCGGAGAGTTAGCAAGGCGCGCGTATCCAGAAACGATCAGTGGACGGAGAGCATCCTGGGTCGAGTATGTTTGCAGATTCGGAGCGAGCCGCGCCGCCGTCTGCCGTGAGTCCGAAAAGACAAGAACCTTCCTTCCACGAAGAGGGGCGAGCCGTGTCGCAGGTACGGGACTCGGGGGCTGTACCTGGATCTGTTTGGCAATCAGCGCTTGGAAGGGTTGGTCGCCCTTCGTCTGATGATCTTGAACGGAGGAACGTCCGAAAGCGGCACTTTCGCCGCAGACTCCGCACGGCCGAAACTCACCCGGTGCAGTGTTGCGAGGCTCGTCGTCCGCCTCAGGCAAGGCCGAACGTCCAGCGCGTATGTAGACCTGCCGGTTACGTGGTCCAAGATCCTGGGGGTTCATTCGACCAGTCACGAGGTCGTATTCTGCAGGCTCGACTGACTCAATAAAAACCGGTTTTTCTAAGAGCAAGTCGATGGGCGCGAGTTCGTCGACTTGCCCCGTGAGTGTGCGAAAGGCTCCTCCTGGCTCAGACCAGAGAAAGTTTGGTTCATCGACATCATTCGTGTATGCACGGCCGTAGGCTGTGCCACAGTTACGGCATGTGTAGAGTTCTAGTACACGCGCTCCACATTCGCATGTGTCCCGCGGCTGGCTGAACAACTTCCCAGCGGGACCGCCGCGTTGTTCTGTGGGGAGGCTCGAACACTGGGGGTCCATGCAGACCCAGAGGCCAGCGAGTCCACGATAAAACGAGTGTACTCTGCAGGGTAGCAGACCCGGCTCTGTAGAATCTCTCCTCGCAATGCTACCAAGCGCTATCAGATTCGTGACCGCCCGAGCGGCGATGTCAACAGGAACGCTGCTGTCGAACAGTGCTCCTCCGAGCGAGTCCACCGGCTGAGCCTCGCTCATGGTGATGTTGATCAAGTTCGCCATCGGCGCGAACGAGACCAAGGCGTCGTAGAGCGAGCGCCGTAGCTCCCACGGTCGATCAATGTTCCGGTATTCGAGGAATGATCCGATCTGTGAGAGACGCACATCGTCGCTATCAGCATCGTAGAACGCTAGCAGGTCTATCGCGTCCAGTGCAGCAACGTCCTGCACTTTTCCCTTGTCCGCACCCGGTCGAAGGAGGAGGTCTCCTTCGACTTTCCGGAAGTCTCCAGGGTCCTTCCCACTAAGTTGCGCGCCGAACCTCAGGGCGTAGTCGGCATCCTTGAAGCTCGCGCTTGTGCAAATCACCTGTAGGCGATCTGCTGAGATACCCAACCGCATGCGGAGCCGTCGGATCAGTAGAGCTACCTCGGCACCCGCAGCTCCACGATAGAGGTGAGCCTCGTCGATGACGAGAAGGAATCGTTCTTCAGGATTCGCGTGCAGCCAGTCTCGCGTGTTATCAAAGATTGGGCGCTCGAGCGGTCTCATTAGCATGTACTCTAGCATGGAGTAGTTCGTCACGAGAATGTCAGGCGGCGCCTTGTGGACCTCGTGGCGCGTGAACAGCTCAGGATCGCCAGGAAGAGTCACGCACCGTTTGAAAGCGCCACTTCTCGCATCCCGCCACCGAGAGCCTCTACTGCCATACCAGGAGAGAAGATCGGGCTTGGCTGGCCACTTCCCGCGTTTTTTCAACTCGCTCACGAGCGCATCAGCTGCCTCCTGCTGGGGGGACGCGGGGCCCCGAGCAATTTCCAAATTGCGTACATAGTACTTCCCAATAGAAAGCAGGCGGTCTTTGTCCTTATCCTCGTTACGGACACCAGGGTAAAGAGTCCGGCTGGTGTACCTCGCGAACCGTGCGGGGCGCCCAGACCACTCCACGAACTTCTCGACGATCCTTGGGTCGCCAAAGAGCAACCTCAAGCGTCCGAGTTGATCGTTTACAAGTGCATTCATTGGGTAAAGTACCATCGCGCGGACAGCTGGAGTTTTACCAAACTCCCGGCCCTTGCTCTTTGCTTCCCGCGCCAGCTTACCCAATATCGGCAGAAGAAAACATTCCGTCTTACCCGAACCTGTTCCTGTCATGACAACAAGGCTCCGCCCCTCAACGAGCGAGAGCTTAGTGGAAATCGCTTGATGCTGGTAAGGCGGGTCGTGGATGAGCAGCCCGAGTTCACCCTCCACCTTGGACACCGCTGAAATAACCTCAAGTGTGGCGGGGTCGAGGCCAAGATCTCGAAACGCGACACCCGTCTTATACCGAGGCGTACTCTCCAGGTACGGACGCTGATGGATCACCCCAGACTCTTCCAAGAGTCGCCGCCGCTGCGCTACCAGGATCGGATTACTTATATGGTAAGTAGCCTCAATATAGTCTTCCAGCGCATGGTGAAGTTGTTGAATGGTCTCCCCGATAGTCAGGGACATATAGTCCTCCTCATCATGGTCGTTACTTACTTCCCGTTATTTCCTTAAGCCACAGCACTTCCCTTACGAAGCGAACCTC
This sequence comes from Desulforudis sp., assembly GCA_003604975.1. GTDB lineage: Bacteria > Bacillota > Desulfotomaculia > Desulfotomaculales > Desulforudaceae > SURF-60. Next base: position 34,458 of record QZIR01000025.1, read on the forward strand.
TTCCTCGAGTTCGGCTTCCGCCACTCGATATGCGAACAGGCACCCCGGAGCTACCAGCGGCTCACCGATTGCATCCCATCTGCGGCGAGCCCACATCGGGACAGGTGAGAAGAACTCAATCACTCGCGTGTCCTCCGGACCAGGATGTATTCTGAATCGCTGAGGCTCCCCACGCTGAGCATCAATCGCCATTTGTAGATACCATGCCTCGTCACATCCTCGCCATCGACTTCCTGTGATTGGTAAGTCAATGAGGCGTTCCGGGTTTCCGTTGCTCATTTTTACATAGCACCAAAGATCCGCGCCGTAGGCTTGACTTCGACGCGCGACAAACCGCCCTGACTGGGTGAGTGGCTTTACCCACCTCCCGCGGTAGTAAAGTACTCCCCGCGCAGTATCCAGAAGCGATAGCCCAGGGACGTCACGAGAAGGCTGTGCTGAGTCCAGCAGTTGGTTGAGATGTGCAACATGCTGCGCGGATGTCTCAGGTAAAGGGGCCCTCAACCAGTCTTTGTACGAAATCTCGATGAGGCCTAATTGGAGGAGTTCAGAGCGCAGATCCTCTCCCTGAACAGGGCTCAGGCGCCGCAGGTGGTTTATGTACTCAATACGTTCCTCAAGATCTTCGGGGAGTGCGGAGAGTTGATCCGACGTGACGCCAATCAGGATTACAGATCCACTTTCTCGGAAGACGAAGCTGGCGGGGGCTGCGTACAGGAGCGCCGAGGCTTTACCCCCCGAATCTCTCTCTACATCACTGTGCTCGAGAATGTCGCCATGCGCGATTATTGCCTCAAGGGTCTCTTCCACAAGGCCTTTAATAGAATCAAGGTCATCGACGAGGCCCCGCAGCGGACGCACCACGCCCCGCACAAGTGTGGGAGCGGTGCAAGGGCACAGGAAACTCGCCATCCTTCGTATAGCACCCGAAATCGCTTCGACCGATGCGAGATCAAGCGTTCTAGGGTCAAGTCCCAATTCGGCCACCTTCTGTGCGTTGACCTCTGCGGCGCTGAGTTGTCTCATTTCCAACTCCAACTTGCGTATATTTCACCTGGTGCCACCCGCGAATCAAGATGCCAGTGGGTCGTGATGACCAAAAATCTCGCTGCTCTTGCTAAAGAAGGGACCTCAAATAGTCGAGCAACCCCTGTACGAAGGTCCTCGCCAGCCCACTCCTCGACTTCCGCGGGGGCGCTAGCGAGCCTGAGCGCCAATTCGGAGAGCCACATTGGGTTTTTCGCTCCTGTAGGCCTAACTCGGCGGACGACCGAACGGCTGATAATGATCTCTCGACGCGGCCCTGGTGATACGACATGGAACTTCGTAGCGAGAGAAGCCATATGTTGTACTCGCTTATCGCAAGTTGTGGCGGAGAGTGCAGGACAGGCAGAAACTAGTTCAAATCCGATGCTAGCCTCTTCACGACGTTTGGAGATTTCTTGCTTCAAATTAGTACGTTTTGAAGGATTGTTTTCCGCGAATATCTCCGCCGTCGCCCAGGTTTCACCCCCGATCAGCCGAAATATGTGCAGTGCGAGGGTGCGGAGGACGTCGCGCTGGAAAATCATTGAGAAGAGGTCTCCTGGAAGTCTCGCACTGCCCCAGGTCCTGGCAGCCGAAACTAGGCGAAGGACAGAATTCGTCGAGCGCTCTCTCGCGTCGATGAACGGGTCACATTGAAGATCGACCAAAGCCCGAACCGAGGGCGGAATGATAACAGCAGCAGAGTACCGCCCCTGGCGGGCTACATATAGACCGCCTTCGGTCGGCACTTCGTAGGTAGTTGCGGGCTTGAGCGGCTGCTCGGTTAGTGGTGCCTCGAACGCCATTCGCAAAACCTGTGGTGGGGTGTCGTACCCACTATCGTCCAGTAAGCGTGCCACATGGCTCTTGCCATTCCGGTGGACAGCCCATCGGAGTGGAGTAAATTCGCGCTCGCATCGGACTGAAAACGCACCAAGTTCATCGCACGTGAACTTGATATCGCAGAGCCGAGCCGTGTCGTAGGCGAGTTGTGCCTCTCGTGTCTCTTTGAAGTATTTCTCGAAGTGAAGCCTCCAGAAATCCGGAGTCACAGGGAGAGTGATAGGCGGGAGATCCTTAATCAAAGTGATCTCGCGGGCCTCATTTTCTCCCAGCGATACAGAACACTTGACTTTACGACCCGTGGGACCCAGCAATGAAATCTCAACACGTCCCTCCCAGAGCTCTTCAATTGTGGGCGAAGGAGGATCGATCAGAACTACTAGTGGACCGTTAGGGCTAATGCCCGGGGACCATGGCCGAGCCTCTCGGATTCGCATCACGACATCGAGATCGCCGAGCGGCTCAACTTCGGCAGACGAAGTGATACGAGTAGATAAGCGGATAGTGTGGAGGCCTACAGGAAGCTGCGGAAGCTGAACGAAGATCGGCTCGCCAGGAGTTAGAGACTTCAACTCGAGAGAGATGCTCGGCATTGCTTCCATTGAGACGAGGAGTGATGAGATCGGGTGGTCCGTTTGGATGGCGAGGCATGGGCGCTCTGATGCCAACCACTCGCCATGACCTTCACCGTCCCATACGACCGCACCTAGACCAGCAGGCCAGACCTCGATGGTCTTCGCCTGCACAAGCCCGAGGCGGCGTAACGCTTCATCCCAGTCCTCGGTGAGTGCAGTTGGTAGTTCTAAGATTGCTGCGTGTACACCCTTACACTCAAGATCAATAGGTTGAACGTAATTATTAGACGATATGGGTCCTGCGGTCGTGATTATGATGTAGTGATGGCCGGGTCGAACGCGTAGGCTGCGCGATTCATATGCTAGGCCATCAGATGCAATCTTGAAGAGCCAGATTGGTCCGGGACGAAGGAGGCACTCCGTCCGGAGCAAATATTCGAGGAGTGCGTCTTTCTGCTCGAACTGGAGCAGCACCTCATCATTGCTAGGCCACAGAGACAACTTGATACTTTGAGCGCCGTGAAGGCAACGACCTCGCGCAAGGGGGCGGCCTGACATACCCGCGACTAAACATCGTGAGCCCATAAGAATGTCGCGAGTGTTGGGAAATCTAAGGAGTAAGTGTGAGAGATCTGGAATTTTGAGAAACACCTCCCAGCGCGATGCATCAGTAGCGTTGGGTCGAAGTACGAGGGATGGCTCGATGCCCAGCGCAGCTACTTCAGTTCGCGCTTCCTCGGGTCGACGAGCCGAAACCGAACCCGTTCTGTGTCCAAGTGCTTGTCCGCTGATTTTCATCCGCTCCTGAGCAAAACGGCGTGCACCGCTCAACCACTCACGTGCCCGGCGCTCTCGATCAAGATCCGCACTGATCCTTTTCAGAGTTGCAGGGTGTATGAGGCTATCGGTCACGAGTTGACCCTGCAGTAGCAGAGCCGCGGAGATTTGGCCGACCAGATCTGTCTCTTGTGCAAAGTTTTGAAAACGCGAGGTCCCGTTCCAACTCCTGGCTGCGATATACTCGCCTAGCTTATGCGGCGATTCAAATAGATCTGCAGAGAAAGAGTGACGAATTTCGTAGAGGATACGAGCGAGTTGACGCTGGAGGTCCTGGGGTAGGATGGCGTGCGTGATTGGCCAGCAGATGATGGAGAAGTGTTCGGCCCAAGCTCCCGATGGCCGAGCGCCTCTGAATTTATTCTGGAACATCCGAAAGCAATTGCGAATCCAGTAGCGGTCTCCATGAACGGTCCAACCTGGTGTCTGCTCCTCGAAAGTCTGCCAGTACTCGTCGCCGGAGTATTCATAACCAAGCTCAGCGGCATAGACTATCCATGCTAGCGCGTGTTCTTCAAACGGGGGATTTTGCGCGATATGCTTATGTATTGATGCTCGTAATGCTTCGATTTCAGGGAGTTTCAGGTTGTGCTCTAGGGCGAACAGAGGTCGGCCACCCGCATTTCCTCTAATTGAGGCAAGTTCTCGAAAGTGGTCCCCAAGGCGACGTCCCCAGTGTGAAAGATCGCCGTTCACTTTCCGCTACCAAGTCGGCCCTGGCCCACCGTTCTGCAGGCACTCTATTATCTTACACCGTTCGAAACGCTTGTAACGCTCGTCACGCTCGGCCCGTGGGATCACCCAACGATTCAGGCAGTACTGAGAAATCTCAGCAAGTGGCATGGTGCAGGATCGCACGTTTCTGTGCTTCCCTAATAGTACTTCACGCCAGTTCATTGCCAAAGGAATAGCATAGACCTCGCGTTCAATCCCGTGCTTTAAGATTGTATTGCCATTTATGCCAAGTTTCTCAAGCGCCGCTCTGGCTACACGGATCTTCCAATTTGGCCCCATCCCAAACCGATGACCTGATGCATATGGGTGTCCTTGGGCCTCAAGATACGCGCGCAATGATTCAAAAATTTCACCGGAAAGATGGAAATGGCCAAATCCTTTTGTGATGCCAATTCGCATAAAGCGTGGCCCATCGGGGACAGCAAGGCGATTGTAGATTGATGATCTCCCAAGCGCAGAAGTCGTCGTCAGGAGCACCAGTCGTGCGCGGTTCTCGTTTCCGCTGATGACTGCCCGGAGACCGAGGTATTTACGTTCATAGGCGGCTTTGATTTCATCGCTACCTATCATCGCAGCCACAAGCTTGCCGCCAATGAGCATAGAATATGGAGGGAGCGCTCCGAGCACATAGGCATCCATGACATGGACTAGGCGCTGGCGACGATCATTATGGGTCCATCCAACCCACGCATCTCGGGCTGAGAGGTTAAAAACCGGGTCTCCAAGGGCGAGTAGACCGATGAGGCAGCCGTTCTGCCGGTCCCGGACAAGGAATCGAAGCCTCCGCCCGAAGCCCTGAGAGACAGGAACCGACCAGAGCAGGCATGCGAGACGAAACAGACGTGATTCAGTTGTATCAGCCTTGACCTCTATAAGTTCCGGATTGATGCGGGCTGGATCAACCTCCCACCCATTTGCAAAGTTCTTAAAAAGTTCTGGCCTGCAGGTTGCTATGAACGACTTGTTCTGGTCCAGGACTTCCTGGCGATGCATTGAATGGAGATCGCGAATCCTCTGCTTCGAAATCTCTCCCTCTACGAAGTAACCTTTACAGTTCTTGGTGAATCCAAGATCTAAAAGGCGCTCATGAATCATCTGGTGCAACAAATGCACTTCTTTCGCAGGCTTATTTGCCACACCATCTGTCTCACACTTACTCATGCCTGCCTTGCCTCCTCCCTGAGGCTCCCCACTGTTGTGAGTATGAGATATCCCCTGAGGTGAAAATGTTCCGAGGATTGGGGAATAATTGTCAGTCAATTAATTATGATACTTTATATGTCCTATATCAGGAAAGAACTATTCAGGGGAGGTTTCAACATTATCCGGCGGATTGAACCTGCGGTATGCCGGATGGCTTTAATACGTAGTTTAATACCTTGTTTTCAGGATAGTACCTGGTTTCCCGTTTTCTGCCACCGAAGTCATGCTGACCGGAGACCTTGTTGATGGCCTCCAGCGGCAGGGCCACCTCGATGAGTGTTTTTTTACCGGGTTTTTCAGGAGACATATATTCCTTCGGAAGATTTATTTTTTCAAGTCGCGCAGATAAGCCACCAGATGATGCATCAGAGTCGATGGGTTGTCACTGCCACACTCTGCTGTATGATTTTCCAACCGGACAGCGTGAGTTAGGGCATTCGGCAGTTTATCTGCAAGGGCTTGAAAAAGACCAGTCACTCCCTTCTCGTATCCGGGTATGTGTCGCTTCAGATCTCTGATGACTGCGGCGCAGATGGAACCTGACGAACCGGTGGAACCGAAGGGCCTGGAGGTATAAACAAAGTGGAGGAGCAGCCAGATCTCGAAACAGGGAACAGAAGTGATAGCGGCAATGGAAACATCCCTGCCCAGCTTCACTGTCTGGATTCGATTCAGGGCCTCTGTATAGGTTGGGTGGCGGTCCCGGTCGAAGACACAGAAAATCCGGTTGTATTTTTTCTCCCGCCGGTACTCGGTCAGGGCAAAATTCACAACACTGCGTGGCGATGAGCCGCACTCATCACCGGCAATCCGGATGTTGGCGGTGCTCAGTTTGAAGGCATCGCGAAGTTCTTTTAAATAGTTCGGTTCAGTCTTGCCCCCTTCGCAGACGATCAACACCACATCATAAGGCTCACGCTTTTGTGCCTCTCGACGCAGGGCAGCGGCTTTTCTTGCCTTTCTCCGGTGAAAAAGCTGATCCGGCGCCATCAGAGGGCAGCCTCGCTGGTATACGGCAAGGCACCGTAGCGGCCGTTGAGATACCCCTTTTGCAGGGCTTCCCCGGCCCTGGGCTTAAAATCGGTGAGAGGGTAGAGATTGCTGGCGTTGGCCTGATCCTTTTCCACGAACCAGACCTGGTCCCGCCGAACCAGATCCTGGTCCAGAAGGGATGTGTCATGGGTGGTGAAGATCAACTGCCCGTTGGCCTGATTGGTTTTGCTGGCATGAAACAGGGAAAGGAGAAACCGCATGATCTGCGGATGCAGGCTGGTATCAAGTTCGTCAGCAAAGAGGATCTTGCCCTGGGCCAGGATGTCGAGCCATGGGCCGGCATAGGCGAAGAGCTTGCGGGTGCCATCCGATTCTTCCTCCAGGGGGAGATGGACGGAAAGTTCACCGCCCCGCACCGGATGGAGGAAGCCCACGCGCATGGTCTTCTTGCCGTCCATTTTCTGGCGGAGATCTTCCTTTACGGCCTCCGGCCAGTCTGGAGGCAGGTCCTCAACCGAGAAATCCCTGGTTTCCATGACGATATCGGAGATGCTGATGTCGGCTTCATTCATGAAGGCGAGGATGTGTTGTTTCTTCTCCTCGTCCTGGCAGACCTTCATGCTGTAGCTCGGATTAAGCAGCATCCCGTGCCCGATGACAAAGAGCCGCTGGAACCAGGTGAAGACCGGCTTGAGCTGTTCACTGTTCCACTGGATGGCCGTGGAAAGAAACAGGGCATTGCTCCTGGTCATCTCCTGCCACTGCTTCTTGCGGCCGATGAAGCGACTGCCGAAATACCATTCATAGCCGCGGTCCGGCAGGAACGTCCTTTCAAACCAGCGCTGGGAACGCCCTTCTGGATAGGCGATCAGCCATTCGTTGGTCACCCGTTCCCTGGTTGCGGCAAAACCGTACTGATAGCGGACACCTTCCTGGATGAACTGCACTTCGAACTCACTGGGACGGGACGGGCCAAGCTCATTGAACAGGAACGGGTTGACCGCGATCTTTTCGCCTTCCTGACGCTCCTTGGCCGAGGAAACGACAAACTGCTTTACAAACCCCATAGCGCGGATGAAGTTGCTTTTGCCGCCGGCATTGGGGCCGTAAACAACTGCCGAACGAAGCAGCCTAGGCAGCCCCGAAATCGGGCTGTCAAATGTATTGGTCTCCAGCAGGTCTTTTTGGGGAGTTGCAGTCAACGAAAGCTTCCGAGGCTCCCAAAAGGACCGATAATTGGCTACGCTGAACTCAATAAGCATGGCAACAATCCTGCAAAATGAGGGGGAAAGGATATAATCCGTTTTTTATCAATATCCATATATTATCCTCATACTCTGCCAAAAATCAAATTTTAAAAAGAAAAATGCAAAAAATCTGCAGAAAACAAGACGAGAATTGCTCATATAAGTCATAAACCCCATGACAGACGCGGCGAATTTTGCCCGCCTTAGCAAGACTGGAAAGCGCTTGATGGATATTGTCCTCTCGCCGAATTCGGCAAAAAAATCTAACTTGGTAAAGGCCCAACCCCTACCACGCCCGAATATCCTTGAAAGTATTTTATGTTCAACAGGTTGCATAGGAAAACCACGGCTATTTTTTTCAGGAAAAATAATGACTTTTCCTGAAAAAAGCATAGCATTGACAAAGTGTCATTCGGAATCTCGAGAAATCATCCCGGTAAAGGTCCGAAATAAGCCGACTTTGGGAATATTGTCTTTGTCGTGCACTGCGGCAGCCCCTGCATCGGACATGTTTCGGATCTCAATAGTTCGGATCCGCCGGTCAATGTTCGAACCCAGTGGGACAATGTTCGGACCTGGCTGGCAACTGGGGGCCTGCGGCCATGCCCCTCTTTTTCCAGTCAGCAGGCCGGTGCAAACTGGCCACAGGTAATCAGGTTGTCAGCCACGTCCTGCTACAACTTATAGGGAGTTATACAGGGTTATAGTATCGTATACGACAAAGTCCATATAACTTTGGCACCATCTATACCAGGCGAATCCTCGCGGTGAGCAGTTCCTGCTTCCTTTCGAAGATGGCAATGGCCGCATCCACCGTTTTCTCCTCCACAATATCCTGTTTCTGCGCGGCGCGATCCCGAATGGTCTCATGTTTCCGGTTTCCGCCGCCATGCTGAAAAACCTGGTACATAGACATGAACCAATAGAAAAATTTATTCAATTGATATCGATATATTATATATGCCATGCGCAATTTTTTTGGCCTATAACCCCTGTGGGGATGGCTCCGCCGCAATGTTGATCAGTTGGGTTTTGAGGGCGGATTCACGAGAAAAGAATAAAAAAAACGCCAAGCCTTTGAACCCGAGCCCCGCCGGAGGCAAACGCCCTTTCGCCTTCGCCACCTGAAGGTGCAGCATGGAAAGAGAAAGAGAGCAAGGCTGCGAGCTGGCGAGCACCCGCAGGGCCTGGCCTTGCTGGCTTTACCTTGCCATGCTACTGGGGAATTTGGAGGGTGGGCGGATGAAGCCCGGGTCCGCGCTGCGTTAGATTGCCCAACGGTCAGCTTGTGCCGCCGTGGCCGATGGTCCGGCTCGAACCACCGCGAGAAGTCACCTTCCCGATTCGCCCCCTTTGCTTTCAGCGTGGGACTGTTCACCGCTGCTATCCTCCGGCTGCATCCGTACCGGTCCAGGA
>QZIR01000072.1 GCA_003604975.1 Desulforudis sp.
ACAAGCCTGCCTAGAGCAGAGGGTTTGCCGGAACCCAAGGTCGGCGCCAGGTCTGACGCGGTAATCCAGCCGGAAGCCCGGCCGGTGGTATTGACGACACTGTCACAGCGGTTACCGTCTGAGCCAGTGCGGGTGAGCGTACCAGGCGAACTGGACCCAAAAACAGCGGTCAAATTCGAGGTCGGGGTGCAGACGCCAGCAGCGAAAACACCACCGGCGGCCGCCTTTTCCCAGGATAGGCAGCCTGCGCAGGATGCACCGTTACAACAGGGGAGCGCCGGGGCGAGTGTCCTCAGAGCGCCTGACACAGCCATGGTTCATCCCCCGGTGGTCGAGACGCGGGAGTACGCAACGGCCTCTGAGCCGCGTAACACGGTGATTACCCAGCCTGTGCAGGAATCGATCACCCGCCAGGTGGTGGACCGGGTGCTGGTTGAACTGGAACAACTGCGCGGTCAGGTCGGGAATGTGACCCGCCTGGAGCTGGCGCTTAATCCGCCGCAGTTAGGGAAGATCATCATTCGGCTGATCTGGCAGAATGCCGGACTGGAGGCACGGTTCTACACGGGAGACCAGACGGTCCGAAACGCGATTGAACAGGCGCTGCCCCAGCTGCGGGAGGCGCTGGGGAGGCAGGATGTCAACGTCTTCGACCTGTCCGCTAATCTGGGCCAGGAAGACGGCAGCGGCCATCTACACACCCGACAGTGGTTCTCAAGGTTCATCCAGAATCACGATTTGAGCCCGGGAACAGATAACCCGGTAGCCGGGAGTGAGCCTCACAGGTCTTCACTCTTGGACCGACTGGCTTGAAAGGGGGGATCCAGTGGTGGAAATTAATGGTCCGGGCAACTACGCCCTGCCAACTGAAGAGCAACAGAAGACGAAGTCCGGTGGTCTCTTTGACCAGGACACCTTTCTCAAACTACTCGTCGCCCAGCTGCAGAATCCCAATCCGTTCGCGCCGCCCGAGATGGACCAGATGATGAACCAGGCGGCCCAGTTCGGGGTGATCGAGCGCCTGATCGGACTCGAGCAGGAGATGCGCACCCTGAACCGCAGCTTCTACATGGCGCGGGCCGCGGAGCTGATCGGTCGCGAGGTGGTAGTGGCCAGCGGCAACAACCTGCTGTCCGGAACCGTGGAGCGGGTGACCTTCAACGAGGAGGGCGCGAACATGGTGATTGACGGAAAAGAGTTCGACATTAATGCGGTTGTAGAGGTCAGGTGATAAACATGGTTGAAAGAATCGGTGGTATCGGGGCGCCAGCACCTCGCCCAACGAGCAGCCCGGTTAGTGGTAATAGGCCAGACTTTAACCGGTTGTTACAGGGTGAGCTGGCCAGGCAGGGAGAGGTGAAGTTCTCAGCGCACGCCTTAAAGCGGCTGGCCGAAAGACAGGTTACGCTTTCACCGGCAGACCTGCACAAGATCAACCAGGCCGCTTCGGTGGCCCAGGCCAAGGGTGCCCGGCAGTCGCTTCTGATTTACGGGGACCTGGCGCTGGTAACCAGCATCGACAGCCGGACGATAGTCACGGCGGTCAGCGGCGCCCACAGTGAACAGCGGGTTTTTACTAACATCGACAGCGCGGTATTTATCAAGTAGACAGCCGGTCCTTCGGGAGGCTGCGGGTTGTGGAACGACAGAAGCAACCCACCTCATTCAATTAATTAAGGAGGACAAAATCCAATGATCAGATCTTTATCGGCAGGCGTTTCCGGCCTGCGGAACCATCAGGTCCGGATGGATGTTATCGCCAACAATATCGCTAACGTGAACACCACTGCCTTTAAGGCAGGCCGGACTATGTTTCGTGAAATCCTCAGCCAGAACATCCGCGGCAACTCCATGTCTTTTGTCGGTACCGATTCGGTTAACCCCGCACAGGTAGGACTCGGTATTACCATGCAGTCTATCGATATGCTGTTCAGCCAGGGTTCCCCCACCACAACCAACCGGGTGCTGGATGCGATGATTGACGGCAACGGCTTCTTCCGCGTCGCCAACGTGCAATTCGATGGTGATGACCCTACGGTTATTGAGTATTTCTATACCCGTGACGGATCGTTTTACGTTAATGACCAGGGCTACCTGGTTAACTCGTCGGGTCTTTATGTGCTGGGCGTGGGCAATACGGAATACCTTGACCAGGATGGGATTAACGACATCATTAACCGGGTCTATAAGGTTGAGGATGAATTTTACGGTGAGCCGATTCGTCTATTCAATCCCGAGGCGGGCGACGACGACGAAATCGCGAACGTATTAACCACCTTGCGGATTGATCCCAACGGTCTGGTATTCGTGAACGGTGTGATGGACAGAGCAGGGTTAATCTTGGTGGACAACTACACCAACCCGGAGAACCTGACCAGGCTGGGCGCCAACCTGTACGAGGTTCCCCTGTTTGGCGAGGATTTTGAGAACCGCAACCCCTCCAACGACGGGTGGGGGGTTCCCGGCAGCGGCCACGGTCAAGGGAAACTGATCTCCGGTTCCCTGGAGCTGTCGAACGTGGATCTGTCCACCGAGTTTGCGAACATGATCATCACCCAGCGCGGTTACCAGGCGAACACCCGCGTGATCACGACGTCTGATGATATGCTCGGTGAGCTGATTAACCTTAAGCGTTAAAGACTGTAGCTTAGATTGAATTAAGGAAGAGGTTCAAATGGCTGAGGTAACCAATGGAACGGCACCGGATGCGAACAAGGATCCCAACAAGAAGAAACCCAAAGGCAAGCGTAAACGGATGCTGTTTTTACTGGTTATCTTGGTAGCCGCCCTTGCGGCGGCTGCCTACTACTTCCTCGTTTACGCCGCGGACGCCGAGGAAGAGGTGGTTCACGAACCACCGGTCCAGGCGGTAGATATGGGGACCCTGGTGGTTAACCTGGCAGACGGCGTCGGCGCTCGATACCTGCGCCTGAGCATAGTGGTCGAAATACCGGAGGAAAAGGAACTGCAACATGAGTTCAAGGAACTCGAACATCGGATCCGGGACGGTTTTCTGGTTACTCTACGGCAAAAAACGGCAGCAGAGGTTCGAGGTCCGGACAGTGTGGACCTCTTACGTACGGAGTTGCTGGAGGAAGTTAACCGGCATCTGACCAAGGGGCAGGCCAAGGAGGTCTTTTTCAAGGAGTACATGGTTCAATAGCCCCTTGCTCTTGTAGGGGCAAACGAGGATTTGCGGAGCTGGTGAACAACAATGAGTATGAATGAACAGGAAATTGAAGCCTTTCTGTCCAGGCTGAGCGAGGAACCAAGGGCCCAGGTAAAGAAGGTACGGTTTCCGGACTTAAGCGAACCCACCGTTTTGTCGATGAAGATCGGCCTGCGGTACCTTGAGGACGTACGGGTCACCCTGCGTGCGGAACTCGGGGAGCAATCCATGCAGGTCAGAGAATTTCTAGCCCTGAACAAGGGATCAATCCTGCAGTTGGACAAGGTGGCCGGGGACACCGTGGTGCTTCAGGTGAACGGGCTTTCTTTTGCCCGCGGTGAGGTGATCGTAATCGATGATTCCTTTGCGATACGTCTACATGTGATTGAGCAGCCGCGCGTATTCGAGGTGGATGAGGTTTTATGAGTGAACTCTTCTGGGCGGGGTTACGGCTTGCGGTAACTCTCCCCCTGGTCTTGCTACTTTGTTACCTGGTACTGAGGTATGCCCTACCCAAGTGCATGGCCGGTTTCGGCAGCGGGCGGCGCATGCGTGTTGTCGAGCAGCTTCCGCTGGGTCCAAAGGCTAGCCTGACCCTGGTGAGGGTTGGTTCGCGGTACTACCTTCTAGCCCACCAGGAAGGATCCGTGGCCCTGGTCCAGGAGTATGACGAACTGCCGGAGACGATCGAGAACGACGAATTCACCATGCAAGCCGCCAAGCCGCTTAGCCCGCTTGATCCCTTGTTCAAACGCCTGGCCAGCGGCGGCGCGTTTCGCAACGGCAGAATTCCGCGTGGGTGAGTGGATGAGAAGACACCTTTTATTTGCGGCATTAATTGCAGCAATGTTTTTGGTCGTGGCCCAGCCGGTCCAGGCACAGCCACTGCCGGTACCGAATATTGATCTGAATATCGGTCCGGCGGAATCACCCACCGAGGTCGTGGACAGCGTCCGGCTGTTCATCCTTCTGACCGTCCTCTCGCTGTTGCCGGCACTTCTGATCATGGTCACTTCTTTTACCAGGATCATCGTGGTGCTGGCCTTTTTGAAACAGGCGACGGGGGCCGTACAGGCACCGCCGGGAGTAGTGCTGGTCGGTCTGGCCCTGTTCCTGACCGTCTTCATCATGACCCCGGTATACAGCGAGATCAACGAGACGGCGATCCAGCCGTTTATGGCCGCCGAGATTGATCAGGTAGAAGCCCAGGAGCGGGCGTCCGCCCCCCTGCGTACGTTTATGCTTAAGCAAACGCGGGACAAGGACCTGGAACTCTTCATTAGTCTGTCCGGTGTTGAGAACCCGGTGCGGGAGACGCTCCCGCTTTCGACGGTGATTCCGGCCTTTATCATCAGCGAGTTGAAGACGGCCTTTCAGATGGGGTTTATGCTCTATCTGCCGTTTTTGATCATTGATATGGTGGTGGCCAGTATCCTGCTTTCCATGGGTATGTTTATGCTGCCGCCGGTGATGATTTCGCTTCCTTTTAAATTGCTGTTGTTCGTACTGGTGGACGGCTGGTATCTGGTGGTTCGCTCGCTGGTTGAGAGCTTCTATTGACGACTCAGGTAACACGAGGGAAAGCGTACCGGTAGTAAGGTAACCCGTGAAGGAGATGGCGGGCGATGACGACGGTGATGGCCCTGGAACTGGTGCAGAAAAGCCTGATAATGGTCCTGCTCCTGACCGCTCCGCCCCTGCTGGTCAGCCTGCTGGTGGGGCTGGTGATCAGTCTCTTGCAGGCGGCCACCCAGGTGCAGGACCAGATGATCACCTTTGTCCCGCGCATGATCGCCGTCTTCCTGAGTCTCCTGCTCCTGGCCCCGTGGTACGTTAATATGATTACCGGTTTCGCCGGCGAAGTGATCACGGCCATGGCCAAGGCCGTGGGCTGAGCGAACGGTGGAAGTACTCGCAGACCTGACCAATCTGGCCGTGTTTTTGCTGGTTATGACCAGGCTGACCGCTTTTATGGTCGTCTGCCCGGTGTTTTCAATGCGGGAGATACCGCCAACGGTGAAGGCGGGACTGGGTTTCGTACTCGCCCTGGCGCTCTACCCGCTGGCCGTGCCGCACGCGCCCGCCCCGCCCCTGGACAACACCCTGGCCTTTACGCTGGTGGTGGTCCAGGAGACGGCCGTGGGCCTGGGACTGGGCATCCTAACCAGCTTCGTCTTTTACGGCATCCGTACGGCCGGCCAGTATGTCGGGATGCAGATGGGCTTCGGGATCGCGGAGATGGTGGACCCGAACAGCGGTCGCAGCGCGATCATCTCGGAACTGTTGTGGCTGCTGGGCCTGGTGTTTTTCGTGAGTATGAACGGGCACCACCTGCTGGTCAGTGCCCTGGCCAAGAGTTTCGAGCTGCTGCCGGTCGGGGCAGCGGTGGCGCAGATGAAGACGGCGCAGTTCGTGGCCCACAGTTTTGCCGGTCTGTTCCTGATCGCGCTTAAGATCGCGGCGCCCCTGATGGGGGTGCTGCTGGTGACCGACATCACGCTGGGGTTACTGGTGCGGATGGTGCCCACGATCAACGTGTTCATGCTTGGTTTCCCGTTCAAGATCCTCATCGCCTTTATGGTGCTGGCGGTGACCATCCCGGTGGTGGGCTGGGTGATGGGACGGGTGTTTGAACAGATGAATGCGGACCTTCTGGTCCTGATGCGCTTGTTAGGTGGTGGTTAGCCTGGCGGGGAATGAGAGCGGACAGCAGAAAACTGAACAGCCAACTCCACGTAGGTTGCAGGAAGCCCGACGCAAGGGGCAGGTGGCGAAGAGTCAGGACCTCACCGGGGCGATTACGCTCCTGGTGCTGCTGCTGATCCTGATTGTCAACCGCGACTGGTTTATCATCAGCCTGGAACGGGTATTCATCACCTACCTGCACAGCTTTGCGGCGCACGACATCACTGCCCAGACGGTGCCCTACTTTGTAGCGCAGTCCCTGCTGATGCTGTTCCAGATCCTGGCCCCGGTGACCCTGGTGGCACTGTTGGTGGTAATCATCATTAACCTGGCGCAGGTGGGCTTCCTGTTCGCTCCAACCGTACTTGTTCCCAAGATGGAACGCCTGAGTGTAACCGGCGGCTTCAAGCGGATTTTCAGTACCCGCGGCCTGGTTGAGTTTTTGAAAGCGTTTTTCATAATATTTGTGATCGGCGCACTCTGTTTCTGGATCATCCACACGCGGATCCCGGATCTCTTAATCCTTTCGATGACCACGCCCGGGCGTGGCCTGTATGTTGTCAGTGACCTGATGCTGGTGGTGCTGGCCGCGGCGGCCGGGGTGTACCTGTTCCTGGCGCTGCTCGACCTGTTGTACCAGCGGCACGCGCACCACAAGCAGATGATGATGACCAAGCAGGAAGTTAAGGACGAGTACCGTCAGACGGAGGGTGACCCCCATCTAAAGGCCTGGCTCCGGCGCCGGCAGCGCGAGATTTCACTGAACAATATTCGGGAAGAGGTGCCCCGTGCCACTGTAGTAGTCACCAACCCCACTCACGTCGCGGTAGCCTTGCGCTACGTGGAAGGGGAAATGGAAGCCCCGAAGGTCACGGCTAAGGGCGCCGAGTACCTGGCCAAGGTGATTCGTGAGCTTGCCGAACAGCACAACGTGCCCATTGTAGAGAACCGTGAAGTGGCCCGTTTTCTCCACCAGCGGGTGGATGTGGGACAGGATGTTCCGGTGGGGCTCTACCAGGCGGTGGCCGAGATGATCGCGATGGTCTACCGGGTGAAGAAACAGCGTAACGCAGGTTGACGGGGGGTTCAGGTTTGGCCACAACGCCGATGGCTGTGGGGCTTAAGAAGTACGCGGAACTGGTTATCGCCGGACTAATCATCGGGATTGTGCTGCTGATTATTATCCCGCTGCCCGCGGTGGCCCTGGACCTGTTCCTGGTGTTGAGCATCACTCTGGGGATCGTGATCCTTCTGATCACGCTGTTTACCAGTGATTCGCTGCAGTTCTCGGCCTTTCCGACACTGCTCCTGGTGGTGACGCTCTACCGTCTGGCTTTGAACATCTCTTCCACCCGGCTGATCCTGGGCCACGCCGAGGCCGGAAAGGTGATCGAAGCCTTCGGCACCTTTGTGGTCGGGAACAGCTACGTGGTGGGGTTTATTGTATTCATTATCATCACGCTGGTCCAGTTCGTGGTCATTACAAACGGGTCCAGCCGTGTGGCCGAGGTCGGGGCCCGGTTTACCCTGGACGCCATGCCGGGCAAACAGATGGCCATCGACAGCGATTTCAACGCCGGGCTGATCACCGAGATGGAGGCCCGGGACCGCCGGAAACGGCTCCAGAAGGAAGCGGACTTTTTCGGGGCGATGGACGGTGCTACCAAGTTCGTGCGTGGGGACGCCATCGCCGGCCTGGTGATCGTGTTTATCAACATCATCGGCGGGTTGGTGGTCGGCCTGGTAATGATGGGGATGGACCTGCAGACGGCCCTGACCACGTTCACCATCCTGACCATCGGCGACGGGCTGGTCACCCAGGTCCCGGCCATCCTGGTTGCGACG
The DNA here is from genome assembly GCA_003604975.1 of Desulforudis sp. Taxonomy (GTDB): domain Bacteria; phylum Bacillota; class Desulfotomaculia; order Desulfotomaculales; family Desulforudaceae; genus SURF-60. The sequence goes on from QZIR01000072.1 coordinate 7,700, forward strand.
GCCACCGGCATCCTGGTCACGCGGACCACGTCCGACGGGAGCTTCGGGGCGGACATCTCCAAGCAGTTACTGACCTTCCCACGGGTGATGACGGTAGCCGCGGCCATCCTGTTCATCCTGGCGCTGATCCCGGCGATGCCGAACCTGCTGTTCCTGGCGCTCTCGGCGGGGATGGGCTACCTGGCCTTTAGCCTGACCAAAGAGGAACAGAGGCAACAGCTTGTCGAACAGGAAGCCCAGGTTCGCGCCACGAAGGACGAGCAGAAATTGGCGGAACCGGAGAATGTCCTGACTTATTTTCAGGTTGATCCGCTGGAGGTCGAGATCGGTTACAGCCTGATCCCGCTGGCCAGCGAGGAACAGGGGGGAGACCTCCTGCACCGCGTGGCCGCCGTGCGCCGCCAGTGTGCGCAGGAGCTGGGCATCTACGTGCGGCCGATCCGGGTGCGGGACAACCTGCAGCTAAAGCAGACCGCCTATGTGTTTAAACTGCGCGGTATCGAGGCCGCCCGCGGCGAACTGATGCCCCAGCATTTCCTGGCGATGGATCCGACGGGTCAGAACCAGATCCAGGGCATTGAGACGCGGGAGCCGACCTTCGGTCTCCCGGCCTGGTGGATCGAGCCGCGTTACCGGGAAGACGCCGAACTGAAGGGGTTTACCGTGGTGGATCCGGCCACGGTGCTGGTCACGCACCTTTCGGAGTTCGTCCGCAGCCAGGGGCATGAACTCCTCGGGCGCCAGGAAGTGCAGGAACTGCTTAACGTCGTCAAGGAGAAGAACCAGGCGGTGGTGGACGAGCTGGTGCCGAACCTGTTGTCCCTGGGTGAGGTGCAGAAGGTACTGCAGAACCTGCTCCGGGAGGGCGTCCCGGTGCGCGACCTGGTCACCATCCTGGAAGCGCTGGCCGACCGGGCCCGTTACGAGCGGGACATCGACTACCTGACCGAGGGGGTCCGGCAGGCTCTGGCCCGGACTATTTCGAAGCTCTACACGGACGGAAACAAGTTACACGTGATCACCGTGCATCCCCGGGTGGAACAGGAACTGGTCGAGGCTCTACAGGTGACTTCGCTGGGGAACTACCCGGTGCTGGAACCGAACCGGATGCAAAAGCTGGTCAACCGGATCAGCGAGGTGGTGCAGCGGGTGAACAGCAAGGGGATCACGCCGGTGCTGATCACGTCAGCCCGGGTACGGATGCCGTTGCGCAGGCTGACGGAAAGGCACATCCCTCAGCTGCCCATTGTTTCGATGCAGGAAATTTTGCCTCACATAAACGTGGAGGCCGTTGGAACGGTGGTGCTGGATGAAGATTAAAAAATACCTGGCACGGGACATGCGGGAAGCGATGCACCTGATCAAGGAGGATATGGGACCGGACGCCGTGATCCTGGCGAGCAAGAAGGTGCGGGGACGGGGGATCCTGGCCCTGTTTCGCCCACGGCGCCTCGAGGTCACGGCGGCCCTGGACGAGCCAAGGGAAATGCCCAAGCCGCCTCCGCCCGCGAAACCGGGGTCCGAACCCTTCGGATCGCCGAACCGGGTTTACCACCGAAACGCGCCGGAGTCGCGCTTTAACCTGACGGACGAGGACGAGCGCCCGCCGGCGGTGATGCAGCCTCCTAACCGGGACCCGCTCAGCGTGCACCAGGAACTTCACGAGATGAAGACCCTGCTGAACCGCCTGACTACCCATAACAGCGCCTTTGCAGCCGGAGAAGGTTTTTTCAACCGCTGGGAGCAGTTTCTAACCGAAAACGAAATTGACAAGGAAATCGTTGCCGATATAATGAAAACGCTCCGTGAACAGATCGACCCTTCGGACGTGAAACGCTACGACCGGGCGAGACTGTGCGTACAGAACGAGATAATGAACCTTGTAGCGCCAATTTACACCGAGCAGGACCTGGGACACGTAGTGGCCTTCGTCGGTCCGACCGGGGTGGGTAAGACCACCACGCTGGCCAAGCTGGCCGCGCAATACACGCTGTTTCACGGGAAGTCCACGGCCGTGGTTACCCTGGATACCTACCGGATCGGGGCGGTGGAACAGCTCCAGATTTACGCCGACATCATGGGGGTGCCGCTGGAGGTGGCCAACACCCCGAGCCAGTTGAAGGAGGCCGTGGCCCGGCACCGGAACAAGGACTTTGTCTTCGTAGACACCGCCGGCCGGCCCTCACGCGAGAGCTCCAAGATCGCCGAGATTAAGTCCTACCTGGATTCGATTGACGAATCGGTACAGGTGCTCCTATGCGTAAGCTGTAACACGAAACAGCGCGATCTGCTACGGGTCTTGAATGACTTTAGCCAGTTGAACTACTCGGCCCTGGTCTTTACAAAGCTGGATGAAACGGAATCCACGGGCTGTATCCTGAACCTGATTCGCTATTCCGGCGTGCCGGTGACGCACGTTACCAACGGGCAAAACATGCCCGACGATATCGAGGTCCTTTATCCGAAGAAACTGGCGAAACTGCTCACAAGGGGGGCGGGACTGGATGCGTGATCAGGCTTACAAGCTGCGAATACTAGCCGACCGCCACAAACCGGAAAAAGTGGCGACGATCCCCGGTCCCAGGGTGATTGCGATTACCAGCGGTAAGGGAGGGGTCGGCAAGACCAACCTTTCCGTGAACCTGGGTCTGGCCCTGGCCATGATGGGGAAACGGGTGGTGCTTTTCGACGCCGACCTGGGACTTGCCAACAGTGAGGTGCTACTGGGGGTGGCGCCCAAGTTCAGCCTTTTCGACGCCCTGTTCGGGGATAAGAGCATTGAGGACATTATGGTCACCGGGCCCTATAAGATGCGGCTGATCTCCGGCGGCTCCGGCATCCAGGAACTGGCCAACCTTGATGGTACGCAGCAGGCCCGGGTGGTGGAGATGCTGTCCTACTTCAAGGATTCCACGGACTATCTGCTTATCGACACCGGCGCCGGGATCAACAAGAGCGTCCTGGGATTTGTAGCCGCTTCGCAGGAAGTACTCGTAGTGGTCACCCCGGAACCGACCTCGCTGACCGATGCCTACAGCCTGATCAAAGTATTGTCGCGCTACAAGCTGCACGACAAGGTGTACCTGGTGGTCAATCGGGTTACCGGCGATAAGGACGCGCAGCAGGCCGCCCGGAAGATTAAACTTGTGGCGAAGAAGTTCCTGGGATTCAACATAGAACATATCGGGTCGGTGGCCGAGGACGCGGCCGTGTTGCGCGCGGTACGTAACCAGCAGCCGTTTATCATTGCGGAACCGAATGCATTGTCTTCAAAAAACGTAGAGCAGCTGGCCCGGTTACTAGCCACGGATGACATGGAACCGGAAAAATCCGGGGCGATCGAGGGGTTTTTCGGACGGCTGCTACGCCTATTCGGGTGAGGTTGAGGAGCAATGAGCTTACGGAAACTGTTGAAGGCCGGGAGTAGGCTGATGGTGTTCCCCCCGCAGGGATCCCGTACAGTCTATCATTCCTATCTGGATGACATTGGGGAAGACGGCCTGGGGATTACGGTCCCCCAGAAACACGGGCAGCCCTTGCTGCTGCACTACGGTGACCAGGTGACGGTACGGGCGCCGGTCGGAACCCAATACATCGAATTCACGACCAAGGTGGTCGGTGAGACCCAATCGCGCATAAAGCTGGCCATGCCCATTACTTGGAAACAGACCCAGCAGCGTGACAACGTGCGCCTCCCCATTGTGATCAAGGTAGAATGCAGCATTGGGGACCTCGATGCGCGAACGGTCAAACTGCACACCATCGATCTGAGCGCGGGTGGGCTCTGTCTGCGCTCCACCGAAAACATACCGGCTGAGACCGAAATCTGGATGACCATGTTCCTGGAGGCGAGAAAGCAAAAGCGCATCATCAATGCCGTAGGCAAGGTTATCCGGTCCACGTTGATGGAGCACCGCTACGGCATCGAGTATCGGTGCGCTGTCCAGTATACCAAAATCAGCCGGGCCGATCAGGACTTCATCGTCGGTTTCATCTTTGAGCGGACGGCCAAGAAAAGACCGACGGTTTAGCCAGAGAATAACTAACTATCGAGGTTTGAATGGCGCCAACAGACGTAGGAGGTGGTTGCTTGATGTCCGGTGAAAAATGGCAGCAGTATCAGCATCAAAGAAACCAGCTTCTGCGTAATGAGTTGATCCTCGACCACCTTCCCCTGGTCAAGTACGTTGCGGGAAGGCTTGCGGTTCGTTTGCCGACGTCGGTTAGTTTTGAAGACCTGGAGGGCTGGGGTGTGTTTGGCCTGATGGATGCGGTGGACAAGTTCGACCCGTCCCAGGGGGCGGATTTCAAGACCTATGCCTACCACCGCATCAGGGGCGCGATCCTGGATGAACTGCGCCGGCAGTCGTGGGTGCCTCGTACCCTTTGGCATAAGCTGCAGAACATCAACGAGGTCCGTGAGCGGCTGGAGAACGAGGCCGGGGAATCGGTGCCTGACAAGGCCGTCGCAGATGCTCTGGGCCTCACGCCGGAGGAGTATCACCAGCTGTGCGGGCATTTTCAACGAATCGCCCTGGTGTCTCTGGATGATGTCCGGGTTTCCCAGGACGCCGAGCCGGTGACCTGGGCGGAGCTGATTGAAGACCGGTCCAGTCCGGACCCGATCGAAAAGGTGCTGGACGAGGAGAACTGGGAGGCGCTGATCGAAGCGATCAACAAGCTCGATGAGCGGGACAAGCTCATCCTCGGGCTTTACTACCAGGAGGGCCTGACCCTGAAGGAAATGGGGGCCGTCCTGGAAGTCACCGAATCCAGGGTATGTCAGCTGCACTCGAGGGCCATTAACCGGCTCCGCCAGCAGCTGGCGAGCAGGGGGTGACGGCGGTTAGCGGATTGGCCAACAGTCCCTGGCTCTTTGCGTTCGCCTATATCGGGCTGGTGGCGGCCCTTTTGGCTGGTTTGTATTTTCTGATCCGCTACCTGGTCGCTCGGAATAAGCCGGACGAACCTCCGGTTTTTCGAGAGGAACTGGATGTCCAGGCCAGCGAAGAGGTACAGCTTGACGTCCGGCTACAGAACCTCGAGAACCAGCTGCAACAGCTGATCGCCATCAATATCCAGTTGAATGAGCGCTTGAAGTGGGTTGAGGGGCAGATGGGCGTAGCGCTCTCCAGGGGCACCTTCGGGGACCGCAAGGCCACGACCGAGGAACAGGTCTGCCAGGCTTTTGAACAGGGTAAGACCGTCAGCGAGCTGGCCCACCAGTTTGGGCGTAGTAAAGGAGAAATCGAGTTGATGCTCAATCTGCGCCGGATCCGAAGAGGAGGAGTACGATGATCAGAGGAGTATACACGTCGGCTTCCGGGATGGTCGCGGGCCAGCACCGGATGGATGTCGCGGCGCACAATACCGCGAACGTCCAGACCCCGGGATACAAGCGGCAGAGCGTCCATTTCGCCCCCTTCCTGGATCTGGCCTTGGTCCGTTCCCCAGGGGGAACACAGGCGCACGGGGCGGTTTCCGGGATTGGTACGGCCAACCTCGGGGCGCGTCTGGACGCCGTCCTTACGGACTATGCGGAGGGACCCCTGCAGTTTACCGGGCGGGACAAAGACATCGCCCTCGCCGGGAAAGGGTTTTTTGTGGTCGCGGAGGGCGAGAACGTCCTCTATACCCGTGCCGGCTCGCTGAAGGTAGACGAGGAGGGGGCCCTGGTTACCGCCTCTGGTCACTATTTACTCGGTGAGAACGGGCGGATCGAGGTCCCCGGCAACCCGAAACTGGTCATTGCGCAGGACGGCCGGGTTTTGGCGGACGGAGAGCTGGTCGACCATCTGCGGGTCGCCTTTTTTGAGGACGAAAGCGTGCTACAGCGGGCAGGGGACGGCACCGGCCTGTTCGCACTTCCTGAAGGAGCCGAGGAAAGCCTCGAACCCGGGCGGGTACTGGTAATGCAGCACTACCTGGAAGGCTCCAACGTTGACCTGGCACGGGAGATGGCGGACATTATCGTGGCGGCACGTACCTACGCCGCAAACCAACGTATCGTGACCACCCACGATTCCCTGCTGGAAAAGGTGGTGAATCAAGTTGGCCTGGTTCGCTAGTACATTCGGTAACATGACAGCCAGGCATAGTGTCCCTTTAGGCAGGAATGGGGGTAGAGAACCGGGAATGACATTTTCCAATAACACCGTATCCAAGCACGTTCAGGAGATTCACATTGGTATTGCCGAATACAGCGTGACCAAAGCCCCGCACAGACTGACTACCCTCGGGCTTGGCTCATGCGTGGGGGTGTGTCTGTTCGACCGCATCACGACGGTGGCCGGACTGGCGCACATCATGCTGCCGGACAGTACCAGCTTTAAGACTGCCGTTAAGCCGGCTAAGTTTGCCGATCTTGGTGTGCCCCTGCTGGTTAGGGAGATGGAACGCCTGGGGGCCAAGGCTTCGCGCATGGAGGCGAAGCTGGCGGGTGGCGCACAGATGTTTATCGGCAACGACAAGAGTTCGGTGCTCAACATCGGTCAGCGCAACATCGACGCCGTTAAGGAATCCCTACGGAAGTTCAGCATTCGGATCACGTCCGAGGATGTTGGGGGGTCTGTGGGCCGCACCATTACATTTGACTCGGGCAACGGGCAGTTAAGCATCCGCAGTCTGGGCCAGGGCACAAAGGTGATTTGAGATGGATTTTCAGTCATTTCGCGATCAGGTGAGCGCAAGGCTCAAACTTGACCTGAACAGCTACAAGGAAACCCAGCTCAAACGGCGGATCGAAAGCCTGATGGTGCGGCGCAAGATCGGGGGCTACCGGGAATACCTGCAGCAGCTGGTGGCCAACCCCACCGTCTTTCAGGAGTTTGTTGATTATCTGACGATAAACGTAACTGAGTTTTTCCGGGACAAGAAGCCGTTTGACTACTTAGAAAAGACCGTTTTCCCGGAGATGCTCAAGAAAAAGTCCCAGCTCAAGATCTGGAGCGCAGCTTGTTCCAACGGCGCCGAACCGTACTCGCTTACAATTATCCTGGACGAGTTGACGCCCGGAAAAAGGCATCGCCTTGAGGCTACCGATCTGGACCCCAATATCTTGAAGCTGGCGGCCAACGGGCGGTACCCGGCGGATCTGCTGCGGAATATGGATCCGAACCGGGTGAAGAAGTATTTCAAGCAGGAAAACGGTTTCTACTGCCTGGATGCGGGGATCAAGAGCAGGGTACTTTTTAAACGGCACGACCTGCTGTCTGACACCTACGGCTCAGGCTACGACCTGATTGTCTGCCGTAACGTACAGATCTACTTTACCCGGGAGGCGCAGGAGAAGATCAACGCACGGTTTTGGAAGGCGCTTGTTTCCGGGGGCATTTTGTTCCTGGGATCGAGCGAGACCATCTTTAACTACGCGGATTTGGGCTACGAACGGATAGTGTCCTGTTTCTACCGTAAGAAATAGATGTAGAGGAAGACGCCACGAAGACTCACAGGGGGTGATCCAATGACAATATCGTCACAAGAGCTTGATGTCCTGCAGGAGATCGGTAATATCGGAGCTGGGAACGCCGCGACCGCCTTGGCCAACCTGCTTCAGGCCAAGATTGACATTAGCGTTCCACGGGCCCAGTTTATGGTTCTGGACGAGACCATCAGGTGTGTCGGGGGCGTCGAAAAGCCGGTGGTTTGTGTCAGCCTTCGGGTTGAGGGTGAGGTCGAGGCCACGGTGCTGTTTATCTTTCCGGAGCGGGACGCCTTTCGGTTAATTGACATGTTGACGGGTATGGAGCCTGGTTTCACGACCGGAATCGACGAGATGGGCCGTTCGGTGGTGATGGAGATCGGGAACATCCTCACCGGTTCCTTTCTCGGGGCGATTAGTGAGATGACCGGGATGCGTCTGGTCCCGTCGGTTCCTTATCTCGCCTACGACATGCTGGGAGCGGTGTTGCCTACCGCCTTGGCCGAATTCGGTTATGAGGACGACCAGATCCTAATGATCCAGACCACCTTCAGCCAGAGTAGCAGTGATCAGATTGACAGCCAGTTTATTCTGCTGCCGGATGTGGTATCGTTGAAACAACTCTTTATAAATCTGGGAATGGTACGGTAGCCAGTTTTACCATGCAGGAGGGGATGAGACTTTGTCTAAGCGGATTCTAGTGGTGGATGATGCGGCATTCATGCGCATGATGATCAAGAACATCCTGACCAAGTCCGGCTATGAGGTCGTGGGGGAGGCCGAGAACGGCTCCAATGCCGCGAGGATGTATGCCGAGTTGAAACCGGACCTGGTGACCATGGACATCACGATGCCCGAGATGGACGGGATTGAGGGGGTCAAGGAGATTCGTAAGAGCGATCCGAACGCAAATATCATTATGGTCAGCGCCATGGGGCAACAGGCGATGGTGATGGAGGCGATCCAGGCGGGAGCCAAGGACTTCATCGTCAAGCCTTTTCAGCAGGAACGGATCCTTCAGGCCATCGACCGGGTTTTGTCCCAGTAGCGTCTATGTAAATCTAAGGCGAAGGGAAGGCTACAGTCTTGACTGAAATACTATCTCAGGCCGAGATCGACGCCTTGCTCTCAGCCGTCTCTACGGGACAGGTTGTCGCGGAAGAGTTCGCGGAGCGGGAGCGGGAGCAGACATACAAGCCATACGACTTCAGGCGTCCGAACAAGTTCTCCAAGGAGCAGCTCCGCACCCTGCAGGCGCTGCACGACAACTATGCCCGGATCCTGTCCGGTTTCCTCTCCGGATACCTGCGGGCGAACATCATCGTCCGGGTGGCGTCCGTTGATCAATTCACCTTTGATGACTTTGTCCGGTCCATCCCGACTCCGACCGTCCTGACCGTTTTTACGCTTCAACCCCTCAAGGGCATGGCCGTGATGGAGACCAACCCGCAATTCATGTTTCCGATCATCGACCTGATGTTCGGCGGTCCCGGTGAAATGCCCCGTAAAGTTCGGGATATGACCGACATCGAGCTCTCCGTGATTCGCAAGCTTACGAAGAAGCTGTTTGAGAATCTGCAGCTGGCCTGGCAGGACGTCTACAACATCGAGCCCCAGATCGAGTCGATTGAGACCAAACCCCGCCTGCACCAGATCATCTCGCCCAATGAGATCGTGGCCGTGATCACCTTTACCACGGTGGTGGGGGGTACCGCGCGCGGACTGATGAACATCTGCCTGCCGCATATCGTCCTTGACCCCATGCTCGTCCACCTGTCCTCGCATTACCGGTATGTCCACACTGCTCTGCAGGCGGATGGTACCGAGGAAAGGTATATGGCGCACTGGCTGAAAATGATCGGGGTAGACCTCTCGTTGGTGGCGGGTGAGAATGAGATTACGGTGCAGGATTTCCTGAATCTGCAGGTCGGGGACGTGGTCCCGCTGAGTCGCCGAACCAACCAGGATCTCGACCTCTACGTGGAAGAGCAGCTGAAGTTTAAGGCTCAGGCTGGTGTACTGGGGCGGTACATCGGCGCCCAGATCACATCACTGGTAGAAGTAGGTGAAAAACAGAGTGTCTGACCGCATGCTAGACCAGGACGAAATTGATGCCCTGTTAAAAATGGCTGAGGATACGGCGCCAGAAGAGAATCCGGTTAGCGAAGCACCCGCCGGGGACCTCAGTGATCTAACCAGGGAAGAAATAGATGCCATCGGTGAGGTGGGCAATATCGCCTTGGGTGCCTCGGCAACCACGCTTTCCACCCTGCTGAACCAGAAGGTCAGCATTACCAGCCCCAGGGTCGAGGCTCGGCTACGTGACGACCTGCTGGGTGAGTTTGTGATACCGTATCTGGTGGTGGAGGTTGGTTACACCGAAGGCCTCGAAGCGACAACCCTGCTCGTGGTCAAGATCCGCGATGCGTGCATTATCGCCGACCTGATGATGGGTAATGACGGGACAAACCCCCCCGAGACACTTGATGAACTGAGTATCAGTGCCGCCTCGGAGGCTATGAACCAGATGGTCGGGTCTTCGGCAACCAGTCTCTCCCAGATGGTGGGGCGGACGATCTCCATCTCGCCGCCGGTAGCCCACGTCCTGGAGGAGAAGACGGTCAGGACTCACGAGGTGTTCTCGTCCTTTGAGGACGTGATGATTACCATCAACTTTAACATGAAGATCGGTGACCTGGTGGACACCGAGATCATGCAGATCATGACGTTGGATATCGCCAGGAAGGAGGCCGATCTGCTCTGGAGTAATATCGAGGGTGGATCCGATGCGTTGTCCACGGAAACCCCTGCGGACACTCTGGCAGTGAGTCCTGTCGTGCAAGCTGAGCCGGCGCCGCCGATGAGGACGACCACCCAGCCTCCCGAGGCCCCGCCGCCTGTGGAGCAGGCCCCGGCGCTCGAGTCTCCCGCAGCGCCTCCACCGGCACCCAGAATGGAAGACAACAAACTGAACCTGATTCTGGACATTCCCCTGAAGGTTACGGTTATCCTGGGCCGCACCCGCCGCCCGATCAAGGAAGTACTGGGGCTGGCGCCGGGAGCAATTGTGGAGCTCGCTGCACTGGCTGACGAACCGGTGGAGATCCTGGTCAACGGGGTGACGGTGGCGAAGGGCGAAGTGGTGGTGGTCAACGAGAACTTCGGCGTCCGTATCACTTCAATAATGAGCCCCAGGGAGCGCGTGGAGCAGCTCTACGGTAATCGTTAAAGACTATTTGTCAATGTTGTAACAGCTCTTATCCACAGGTGCGACCAGGATAAGGGCATCCTGAGGCTCTACCTTCTTAAAGGAGATCTGTTTCTTCTCGATCAACTCGTTGTTAACCAGGGTAAGCTCAAATACCTTGATCTCAAACCCTTCCCTTCCGGGCTCAACCACCCGGATTTCCCCAGGCTGTAACATTTCGTCCACCCTAAACACCGTCCTTGGCTCGATAATCCGGCGCTCCGTCTCGGTCTTGTAGACCGTGTTGGTGGCTTCATTGGAGTGGCCGAATACCTCTACGAGTAAGTTATTTTCCTTAATCCGGCTGGTGACCAGGATCGGGTGTCCGGTGTTGTTCACGAACTTGAAATCGATTTGATCTCTGGATATGGCGGCGTCCATCCCCGGGGGTACGTAGGAAACGGGCAAGGAGTGTCCCTTACGCTCAACGATTTCCAGCCCGGCCTGCAACACGGCGTTGTATAATGTAGAGGCCAGCTGGCAGACCCCGCCGCCATAGTCGTAGACCATCCGCTGGTTCACAAAAATGACAGCCCGCTCAAACCCGCGGTCGGCGCTGCGCGGCCCGAGCTTTTCGTCCAGGGAAAGGACTTCACCCGGCGCCAGCAGCGTGTTGTTCAGCAGGTCCGAGGCCACCTGGATGTTGGTGGTGCGCTCCTTTAACCGGGAATCAAAGGTGGTTACAAACATCCCCAGACGAGCGTTCAGGTGGGTCAGTGATTCGGGGGTGAGTTCGGGATCGATGTACTCGAAGACGAGCGGGGAGCGGAAGTCCCGGGCCCGGTGTTCGGCCAGCGCCCGCTTGGTGGCTTCGATGTCTAACTTGCGGCCCTGAGTGCCGGGCAACAGGGTCACGTTGCCGTCAGCGTAAGCGATCTGGGTGTTCTGCGGCTGGGTATCGACCTGCAGGGCCAGTAAGCCGAGGAATGCATTGAGGGCGTCATGGCTGTAGCTGATGGCCAGGGGCAGCTCGACGCCGCGCAGGACCAGTTCATAAAAACGCACCAAATCGGCGGGGGAGCCGATGTGTTTCCCCAGTGCCAGTGCGTCTTTGACGGTGTGTTCGTAGTTGTTGGCCAGCCTTAGGGCGCCGTATTCGACGTCCCACGACTGCCCTTCGGGAGAAACAAAATAGAGGACACTGTCGGGACTGGGCTGGGGGATGGCCCGGCGCAAGACCTCGACGGCCTGTTGCTCGGTGAGCCCGCCGATTTCAACGCCCTCCACGGTGATCCCGCCTAGGATGGTGTTCTTGTAGTGGATCTTGAGAAACCAGGAAGCCACCGCCGTACCGACAACGAACTGAAGGGACAGGATCCCGACGATCAGGACAGCGACTCGGATTCTTTTATTCACTGGTGTTCAGGGTCAACTCCACGTACTTGTCTTTCCGCACCGCGAGCTCGATCATTTCATGGGTTACGGACTGACCTGGTTCGGCGATCACTTGGCCGTCGGCGGCTACGATCTGTTTGGTTACCTTGCGCCCGAGCAGGTACTGGCGTTGTTGCTGTTCGAAGAACTTCAGGGGGTCACTCTTGGTTTCCACCGCAGGGCCGGCCGACGGGTAGGAGGGAGGAGGCGCCGTCGAACTGCCGTTGCTAAAGGACGAGCGCAGGTTGTCCATGAAGTGGTCGGTTACGACGATAAAGTTGCGCCCGAAGGTGATGATCTGCTCGCTCGGAATCACCCCGGCCGGAGCATCCTGACCCGCCGGAATCCACTCACAGCCGGTGATCTTTCCGGAATTTGTAGCCACGCCGATTTCGCTGACCACACCAACGAGATTACCACGTTTAGTCATGAGGCGGGTGCCGATCACGCCAACATGCTCATTGAGCAGGTCGAGAGCTTCCGTACTGCCTGAGAGCAGGGTGACCTTGGAAGCGGTCTCCACGGTCAGGGCGTCGATACCGATACCTACGATGTCCGGGAAGGCAACCAAGCGGCACTCCGCGTACCATGCCTCACGCTCAATGATGAGAAAATCCACCGCGCCCTTCTGGGCGTTTACCAGGAGGCTTTTGACCTGGCCGCAGTTGGCCACCTCGCTGATGCTGATCACCGGCAAACCGACGATCTCCCTGCTTCTCTTCACGATTATTGCTCCCTCCTAAAAGTTACCTCGGTTCCAAGCTAGGCTTAGGAATCTGCATTCATATCCGGGCAGTTGCGTTGAAGGCCTGTTCTACAAGCTCCGGAGGCACCTGGTGGTAGGGCAGTTCCGCTGTCCCGGCCTCCCTGAGAAGCTGATCCAGGTGCGCGCTGAAACGCATCTTCTGGGCCAGCAGACTGCTTGAGCGATGCGCGCTGGTTTCCGGATCGTCCAGGAACACCTTAAGCAGATCGGTTGCCATCCGATACTGGCCGAGGTGCTGGTACACAGTGCTCATTTCCGCCACCGCCAGGCAAAGCGTCTCGACGGCGGGTGTAGTCAGCAGGACCCGCTCAAGGATCCGTACGGCTTCCTCGTATTCACCCTCGGCGGTCAGGCGCACCGCTACCGAAACCAGGTCTTCGCTGGACAGGTTTGCTTCGTCAGGTTGCTGGTCTTTAGGTTCTAACTCGGCGGCACCTTCAATAGATAAGCTTACTTGATCTGGGACGATGTCCTCGGTCTGCTCCTCGGCCACGGCGCTGATCTCTACCGCAGCGTTACCTTCTATAAGCAAGCTTACTTCTTCTTCTGTGTCTATGTCTCCGGGTTCTGCCTCAGCGGTCCTTTCGGTCTCTGCCTTAGTCGCACCTTCAGCCTCCACTTCGGCCGCAACTTCAATCCCGCCCGGAACTTGAGCCTCGCCGACTTCGGGGAGAATCAGATCTGCTGCAGCTTGGGCTGTATTTTCCCTGAGGACGGGTTCTTCGTTCGAAACCGTGGACTCTGTTGCTGTTTCAATGTCTTCTTGTGCATTTTCTTCATAGATTGGCTCTTGGTCCGGTACACTTGGCTCCGTTGGCCTCTCTTCCAGGACTCTCACTTCGTGGGCTTGCAGAGAATCTACATCACCTGAGTCCTCGCTATCTTCTTGTATTCGTCCTTCTTCCCGAATATCCTCCTTAAGACTGGCAGTTTGTCCATTAATTATCGAGTATTCGACAGCATACACCGCTTCGGCGTAATCAACCGGCGCCGGCTGACCAGCCGGGACAAAAGCCGGTTCAAAAACGTGCCTGTTTAGATAGAAGATCCCGGTACCCGTTACGGGGATAAGCAGCGCATAAAGAACCAGTGACTCCTGCAGGCCCATGTGAACCACCAGAAAAGGGAAGGAAGTACCCAGACCAAAAGCCGACAGGCAGAGTACAGCGGCCAAAGGCAGGTTGAAGTACCTGATTAAGACTAGAAACCACATTACCAGAAACGCCACTGAGGCAACAAAGTAAACCGTCAAGCGCTCCCCACCCCACGTTGGATTAGACCGCTTTGAATTTCATCGCTAATCTTATAAACATCTCTGAAGTACATAATTCTGTCTTCTTACTTCGACAACTATTTTGACGGTTCTGTTCCGAAAGACCCGTAATAAAGCCGACTTAAGCGGAGTTTGAAACCTAACATACTATAGCAATTCTTGACAAGATGCAATATTCCTGCCTGTGTTAACATAAAGTACACCGGCGCTTAGACATTCTGGGACGGTGGATTTTGTTGACTTTCAGGAATTCCAGTCTTAAACTGGTTAGAAAGGAACAAACCGTTGTCTTTTCTTGTTTTATCCCAATTCATTTTGCATTAACCAATTAATTAATGGTTATACGTTAGGGAAAAGGAGCCAGAGAACCTTAATGGGAAAGAAGAAGTCGAAGAAACGGAATACGACAGCCCCTCCTGCACCGGAAGTCGAAAAGACCCAGAAAAAAACCAAGCCCGAAAGAAGTGCCTTGCCTCCCCAAAAGGTATCTGCCAATACTATCCTGCCGTCAAAGAAAGCATCTGCCCGGCCGCTGTCCTTTGCGATCGCCTTCTGGGGCTTAAGCGCCCTGCTTTTTTTCAGCCCATTCTTCAGAGGGCTGTTTTTCCCCGAAGATCAATACCGTGCTTTAATCCTTATCGCTATCGCATTCTGGTTCGTCTGGCTGGGCAAGCAGGCTTTACAAGAGAATAAGTTCTTCGAACACCCACTCGACTACCTGATGCTCGGCCTGCCGCTCGTCTACATCTACAGTGCCTTCTTCGCCGTGAATACCGGATATGCGGTCAACGAGATTGCCCGCAACACAATGTACTTTCTGGCCTTCTGGGTGGCCGCCCGGGTGGTCACCAGCACGACCGACGCGATCCGGCTTTTCCATATCATCTACTTCAGCGCCATCCTGGTCGCCCTGGCCGGCCTGGCTACGGCTACGGGGATCATTAGCATTAAGGACGGATTTCTTGCCGGTCGCCTATACTCTTCGTTCCAGTATCCGAACGCCCTGGCAACCTATCTGTCCGCGGTCTTTCTGCTTGGCCTTTACCTCTGGAACCGCGCCATAGAGGAGGGTCCAAAGCTGAAAGAAAAAGGTCTGGGGCTCCAAAAGGCCCCCAGCTGGTTCCAGGAACTCAACCTGTATCCTTATTACTACGCCTTGGGCAACCTTTTGCTGTTTGCTGTATTTCTCGGCACTAAGTCGCAGGGCGGATTCCTGACCTTTGCCCTGGTTTTTCCCCTGTTGTTGATTAAGCTTCAATCTGCAGTGCGTATCCGGGTAATTGTGCATACCTTATTCATCGCTCTGCCCGCTTTCTTGGTTAGCAACCGCTTCTTGGCCGAAGTCGCGGCGGATAGGAACGAGTTGGCCTGGCTCTGGGTGTTTGCCGGGCTGTTCCTTGTGTTAGCACTGCAGGTTGTTGTTGACTTGGCCCGCCGCAGGGGCTTCCTGGATCTTGGCGAGAAGAGCGACGTGGCTGTGAAAGCCCTGGGTGGTCTGGCCGGTCTGGCCGTAGTCGTGGGGGCAATTATAGTCGCCACCAGTTCTGCCTTGCAGGAACGGTTAGCGGAACTAATCAAGTGGCACAGCGCGGAGCACCGGTTCGCATTTATGGGAGACGCATGGGATATGATTATCGCCCGTCCCCTGACCGGCTGGGGCGGCGGTGGCTGGAAGGAAGCCTACCAGGCCTTCCAGAGCTACCTTTATACCAGCCGCGAGGTTCACGGCCACTACTTCCAGGTCGGCGTGGAGACGGGTGTCCTGGGGGTACTCATTCTTGTGGGTATCTGGGCCGCGTTTCTCTGGGCGGCGCACCGATTGTTCCATGCCCCGGGCACGAGACAGAAGGTCAAGGACATAACCTGGATCGTCACAATGGTAGTGATCCTGATCGGCCTGCACGCCGCCATTGACTTCGATCTCTCCCTCTCGGCCCTGACCCTCGTGCTCTTCGCGCTCTTCGGAAGTATCGTGGGGCTGTCCCGCCCGGCGGAAGAATCGGAAGAGGGCAAACGGGTGAAACGCAAGAATTCCTCCTACGTTCCGCCCAACTACACCCGTTTTGTCCTGGCTTCCGTCGGAGCCGTGGTAGTGATTATTTTTGCCGGGTGTCTGGCTGCTTCGCACAGTATTATGGGCCAGGCTGTGGGCCTGCTCCAGGCCGGCAACTACAAACAGGGTGTGGCCACGCTAAAGCGAGCCGAGGCCTATAATCCGACCAATGGGGAGATCAGCTTTATGCTTGCTCAGGTTTATCAGGGTACCGGTGATAAGGAAAAGGCGTTGGACGAGATGGAAAAAGCCCTGACCCGTAGCAAATATAACGCTTCTTATTACGTACAGAAAGCATCCATCCATCTTTCCCGGAACGAGTACGACGAGGCCCTGAAGAACGCTGAGCAGGCGGTGGCTATTGCCCCATTAGTCCGAAATAACTACGAAAGGCTGACCCAGGTAGCGTTTGCCGCTGGTTTCGGCGCACTGGAAACAGATGATGTGGAGGCCGCGCGTGGCTATTTCAGTCAGACCATAATCGTACCAACCCGGATGGATGAGCGAATGAGTGCTTTGAGTGAAGACCAGGTAAAGTGGTGGCAGGGCGCTAAGCTTACTCCCACCGCGGAAATGATGCTCCCGCTTGGTACAGCCCATTACTTTTTAAATAATTTCGAAGAGGCGGTTGAAAAGCTTGAATCCGCCGCACAAAACGACTCCCTGAAGGGTGAGGCCCTGCTCTGGCTGGCTCTGATTAGTGATCGACTAGGTGAAGCGGAAGAAGCCGAATCATTGTTGGAGCAGCTCGGAGAGATTAACCCAGAACTAAGAGTAGCCTTTGAAGGCTTGCGTGAATTGCCTCTACCATAGTCGTACGTTGAACCTCTAATCAGAAGGGTAATAGTATAGAGAGCACGGACCAGAGTCCTTTAAGGGATAATCTGGTTCTTTTTTTTGGGCAAATAAGACATTATCCGGAAGGAAATCTTAGGGAACTGTAGAACCCAGGAATAGAAGGGAAATGAATGGCTAAGAACCCTGGAATATCCTGTCGAAAACTGTCGACCACCAGTGATTATGCCTCGAAGTGTATAGACCTGAAAGGGTTGTGAAGAGTTGCCTAGCCGATTGCGCATACCAATCCTGATGACAATGGACGTTGCCCTAATCCTTGCTGCTCTTTCCTTTAGTTTCTTCGTCCGTTTCCAGGAAGGCCACGTGCCTCTACAGTACTGGGCAGAGTTTGTGGTTTTGGCGGTCGGATACTCGGTGGTATTTGTGTCTGTATTCTACTATCTCCGGATGTATCACCGGATGTGGGCTTATGCGAGCATTGGGGAACTGATCGCGATCATCCAGGGCGTCACTCTGGGTTCGCTCATCGTGTTCGCCGGCACTGCATTATTGGAGATTTCTTTCCCACGCAGTATTCCGTTTATGATGTGGGCGTTTAGCCTGTTGTTTATCGGTGCTTCCCGTTTCGGCTGGCGCCTCGTTCGAGAACACGTGGTGAAGAGTCGTAAGCAGAACGGTAATGGTTGTGCCACAGGCCGCATTGAAAACAGCCTGATCGTCGGCGCCGGAGCCGCCGGCCACATGGTGGCTAAGGAGCTGGTCAATAACCAGGTCGGTCTAAAGGCGGTCGGGTTCATCGATGATGACCCGGCGAAAGCCAACCTTCAGCTGATGGGTCTTCCGGTACTGGGTACGCGCCAAGACATCGCGCACATCGTGCAAAACCATTGTATAAAGGAAGTCATTATCGCCATGCCCTCGATGCCGGGTGAGGTAATCCGGGAGATCGTGAGGATCTGCCAGCCTACCGGAGCCCGTACATTGATTCTCCCCGGCGTGTACCAACTACTCAGCGGGGAGGTTTCGGTGAACAGTATCCGTCCCGTGGGGGTTGAAGACCTCCTGCAGCGGGATCCGGTCAAGGTCAATCTCGATGAGATCGCCGCCTACCTGGCCGGAAAGGTGGTCCTGGTTACAGGAGCCGGGGGTTCCATCGGTTCTGAACTCTGCTGGCAGATTGTCCGGCTCCGGCCGAAACAGCTGTTACTCCTGGACACCTACGAGAACACCACCAACGATGTGTTTGTTGAATTGCGGGCGGCACACCCTGAACTGGACATTCGGGTGGAGATCGCCGATATCCGCGATCAGGTTCGGATTGACCTCCTCTTCCAGGCTTACAGACCCCAGGTCGTGTTCCACGCGGCCGCGCACAAGCACGTCCCATTGATGGAATACAGCCCTACAGAGGCCGTCCGGACCAATGTCTTCGGTACCAGGAACGTAGCCGAAGCGGCCCTGTCGGCGGATACGGAAATCTTCATTATGATTTCCACGGATAAAGCAGTGAACCCCACCAGCGTCATGGGAGCCACCAAACGACTCGCGGAGGTGATCGTGCAGCAGTTAAACGGGCGGGGAATAACCCACTTTGCCGCCGTGCGGTTCGGCAATGTCCTGGAGAGTAACGGCAGCGTGATCCCCTTGTTCAAACGTCAGATTGCGGAGGGCGGACCGGTTACCGTGACCCATCCGGAAATGACCAGGTACTTCATGACCATTCCCGAGGCGGTTCAGCTGGTGATCCAAGCTGGTGCCATCGCTAAGGGCGGAGAAGTCTTTGTTCTGGATATGGGTGAACGGGTGAAGATCCTGGATCTTGCCAAAGACCTGATCCGCCTTTCGGGATTTGAGCCGGAGAAGGACATCGAGATCCAGTTCGTCGGAATAAGGCCCGGGGAAAAGCTCTATGAGGAATTGCTTACCGCCGAAGAGGGGACCAACGCCACCAGGCACCGGCGGATCTTTACCGCCCGGCCGACGCTTGTGGACACGGGAAGCCTGGACAGGCAACTCGCCCACCTGTGGAGAAAGGGCCCGTTCTGTACCGGTGAAGACGTCTTCCAGGCGCTGTTCCGGGTGGTACCCGGAGCCGTGCAGGGTAGGGCAGCGTCTCCAGTAAGGCTCATTGAAGAACCTCCTACCAAAGTACAACAGGATATTACCTAGCCCCTAGAGGTGTGATTACCCCCAAGGGGATGGCCGAGAAGACGAGTCTGGCCTACCGGTACCTGATCAGTTCCTATCAGCACATCATCAGGATCACACAGGTTCTGGAGAGCGTGGTGTCCAGGCAGGCGGCATCAAATGGGGTGCCCCCCCAGGTTGTATTCTACTCCGAAACTACCAGTTCGAGACGCTAAACCCCGATACGGCCGCTGAACTGGTGATCCGAACCACGCTGGCGTTGCCGGCGGAAAGTGCCGACCTGGTTGGATCAGGAGTGGCGGGAATGATTAAAGCATCGGGGCTTGGTTGCCTGGCAGGAAAAAACGGCAACTCCGGAAGAGATTGTTAAGCGTGGAGGTGAGCGAGTAGTGGAATATCAAAATATAACCCTCTCCCTGCCAAAGGAAATATTGCGCCGGGTAAAGCATCTCGCCATTAGCAGACATCCGTATCTGGTCTTTTGACCAGAGTTCTTGAGGAACTTGTACGGCGGGAGGATGTTTTTGAGCGAGCGCGCCAACGTCATCTAGCTCTGTTGGATAAAGGTCTTAATCTTGGTACGAACGGGAGAGTAAGCTGGCGGAGAGAAGACCTTTATGAGCGATAGTGCGGGATTTCAATTTGTGGACACCAACATTCTGGTATACGCCCACGATGTTTCTGCGGGTGATAAACATGAACGGGCGAAGAAACTGATTGTCGAACTATGGCATTCCGGTAAGGGCTGTATTAGCATTCAGGTGCTTCAGGAACTTTATGTAACAATAGGGCAAAAAATATCCAGACCCATATCGCCGGAGATTACCTCTCAGATTATCGCCAGCCTTGCCGAGTGGCGTCTGCACATACCCCAAATTCGTGATCTTTTGGATGCCATCGAAATCCATCAGCGATTCAAAATCTCATTCTGGGATGCATTAATAATATGTAGTGCCATGAAACTCGGTTGTGAACTCATCTGGACGGAGGACCTTAGCTCTGGCCAAGACTTCGAAGGGGTTAAGGCCCTTAATCCCTTTATTGGTGATTGAGTCGCATCCCAATCGTTAATGTACGCTACCTCACCACCAGGGAAGGGACTTGGCTCGGAAGTCAGCATTGAGTTTGAAAATTGGCGGTTCAATCTGCGGATGTCCAACACTGAGCCTGTTGTCCGATTGAACGTGGAAACACGAGGGGATTTGACTCTCCTTGAGCAGAGAGTCGGTAAAATCCTTGAGATGTTGGACAGTCGGTAGCTGTCGATGCTGCAGAATGGGTAACCTTTTGTCGAAACCTGTCACCCATGTAGCGACCATTAAAGTCAGAAAGTTCTATTGTTTATGTTCTATTGACAATGCTTCCAAACTCTACTAAAGTAATGTTCATAGGCTGAATGATTGGTCAGTGAATGGTGGTCAGTTTCTTGCAGCGAGAGTACGAGGTTTTGACG
The DNA here is from genome assembly GCA_003604975.1 of Desulforudis sp. Lineage (GTDB taxonomy): Bacteria > Bacillota > Desulfotomaculia > Desulfotomaculales > Desulforudaceae > SURF-60. The sequence goes on from QZIR01000072.1 coordinate 28,232, forward strand.
CACTTGCTCCATAATGACCGCACTTCCCAGCGTAAGATTGCGCTTGGGACAGGTCTTTCTGTGGGAACCGTGAACTTTTTGATCAAGCGGATGGTGCGTAAGGGCCTGGTGAAGCTGGAACGCGTTAACGGCAAGACCCTGCGCTACGTGATCACCCCGAAGGGGATGACCGAGAAGACCAGATTAGCCTGTCGCTACCTGATCAGTTCTTACCAGCACATTGCCACGATTACAGAAGCCCTGGGCAACGTGGTCTCCAGGCAGGCCGCGGTGCACGGGACGACCCCGCAGGTGGTGTTGTATGGTACTCATAACGAAATCATGGATATTCTGCGCATTGCCGCTGGCGCTTTACGGTTACAACACACCGAGTTTTCGGAGCCGGAGGATTTGTTCGCTTACGTAGCCGGCAGGCCCAACGGTAACACGGACCTCCTAGTCGTGACCTGGGCCGTGGAGGATGACCAAAGAGTGCCCCCTGATGTCTCACGAGTAAACATCTTGAACTGTATTTAGTATTCTGCAGCAGCAAATTGCGAGGCGATTAATTCGTGTACTGGTGTGCAGTGAACACCAAACCAAAAAACGAAAACCTAGCCGCCAGGCATCTGGAAATGAAGGGCCTGAAGGTTTTTCTCCCCAAGATCGAGGTCATTCGTAAGCGGGGTTCGGCCAAGCTGACGCTGGTTGAGCCTTTGTTCCCCGGTTACCTATTTGTGCGCGTGCCGCTGTTACTGGAGTCCGTGAGCCAGGTGAACTGGACCCCCGGGGTCAGGCGGATGCTCTGCTCCGGCGACATCCCGGTACCGGTTCCGGACAGCGCCATCAAGCTTATTCAGGAGCGTGTCGGCCCGCGGGATCACATTACCCTGCCCCCCGAGAACGCCTTTCCGGTGGGAACCAAGATTGCCGTCCGCCACGGGCCCTTTGCCGGACTCCTCGGTGTGGTGGACAAGCCGATGTCCGGCAGAGGACGGGTGCGGGTACTGCTGCAGATGCTGCAGCGGGAGATGTCCGTGGAATGCGACGTGATTGATTTAGACCAGCTGCCCCAGGTTTCAGCGGGGTAAACAGGGAGGACCTGTAGCACTTTTTGAGTACAAACATCTATCTGAATAGCACCCGCTCAGGGGGATCGCCAATCAAGAAAAGCGTTCTTCCCCGGCGGAGCTGTGTCTTGACACTTCCCACATAATACCATGGCTCTCAATCCCGCCCGGTGTGCAGCAGGCAGCTTTGTGGTAAAATATAGGTAAGGAATCTGCCACCGCGTAGGAGGAAGCGCTGATGCTACCAGATTCCTTCCGGCCCTTGTTCCGAAACTACCGGTTCGAGCTGCTAGACCCAGACACGGCCTCAGAGCTGGTCATCAAAACCACACTGGGCTACGGTACCTGGGAACAAATCAAGTGGTTGTTCGCCTACTACGGGCGGGAGCGAGTGCGGGAGGTCTTCCTGAAAGACTTTCACGGGTGCCGCGAATTGCCCGAACCAACCTGGCGTCTTTGGGCTTTGGCCTTTTTAGACGAGATACCCCCCGAAGATACCGACCCCCTGGCCCGCTGGCGGTGCCGGCGCAAAGTGCCTTCGCAGTCTTCCAGTCAAAGGCAGCCTCAGGCAGATTATCTAGCCGAGGTTAGGCGTCTAGTACTTGAAGGCCTCAGGGGCTACTCAGCTCGGGTATACCTGTATGGTTCACAGGCCCGGGGTCAGTCTACAAGAGCATCGGACATCGATGTGGCCATCCTGCCTCTAAGCGAGTTGCCCATTGGGCTACTAGCTACGATTCGGGAGAATCTCGAAGAGAGTACAGTTCCATATAAAGTGGATCTTGTGGACTTGACCCAGACCGATGCCTCTTTCCGAACACGTGTCGAGCAGGAAGGTACATTATGGAGCGAATAGAGGAACCGATAGTCGTATCCCGGAGTACGTCAAACTAATGGGTAAGTGGCTCGAGGCAATGGATGAGATGCTGTGATTTCGGACTTCGTAGCCACACAAGACCAATCGGAGGCCTTCCTGGAAGATACCTTCCACGCATTCGTCAAAGACCTGATACCCAGGGTAGAGATCGTCACCCTGCGCGAGGATTTGTACCGAGGATCCATTAAGATCAAGCAGGATCTGGATCTAGATTTCCACGATACATATCAATATCAAGTCGCATCAGAACACGATCTGGTAATTGTAACCCTGAATAGGCAGTTTGAGATTGTTCAAGAAGTGAGGGTTTTGTTTTTGTGATTCAGGATACTGTTTACAGGATCCGACCTAACGAAGTTGTCTGCAGATTCTACAATATTGTCCTAGGATCTGTAAGTACATCTAATTATTGGAAGCCCCCCATTAGTTGTGGTGTTGCCACTAGGTTTAATCTACTGTTTTATCCATGAGGTGTTTTTCGTTATGAAGGCTGTTATTCTTGCTGGCGGATTAGGTACTCGCCTAGCCGAAGAAACTGAAACACGTCCTAAACCAATGGTTGGGATAGGTGGAAAGCCTATCCTATGGCATATAATGAAAATCTATTCGGCGCATGGCATTAACGACTTCATTATTTGCCTTGGTTATAAGGGGTACATGATTAAGGAGTATTTTGCCAACTACTTTCTACACATGTCGGACGTTACTCTTGATATGGCTCACAACAAGATGGAAGTACTCAACAACAACGCCGAACCGTGGCGTGTTACATTGGTTGATACCGGCGAGCAAACCATGACTGGCGGCCGTCTTAAGCGCGTGGCAGACTATCTGGGCAATGAGGATTTTTGTTTTACATACGGTGATGGTGTAGGAAATGTAAACATTGCTGATCTTATTACATTTCATCGTGAAAGAAACACCCTTGCTACCTTGACCGCAACCCGCCCACCAGGCCGTTTCGGTGCATTACGGCTTCAGGATAGTAAAGTAGTTAGTTTTCAGGAAAAACCTTTAGGCGATGGCGGATGGATAAACGGTGGGTTTTTCGTACTCTCGCCAAAGGTTATTGACTATATTGAGGGTGATTCAACAGTCTGGGAGCGCGAACCAATGGAACGTCTGGCTCAGGACGGTCAGTTAGCTGCTTTCCTACACTACGATTTCTGGCAGCCCATGGATACCCTGCGGGACGTGCGCCTGTTGGAAAGCTTATGGCAGTCCGGGTCCCCGCCCTGGAAAGTGTGGTCGGACTGAGCACGGGTGGTAGGAGCGATGACTGAATGCGAGACCTATTTTCCGGAGTATACGCTGGCAAAAAGGTACTGGTGACCGGTCACACCGGTTTCAAGGGGGCTTGGCTGGCCCTGTGGCTGCGCGAGTTGGGCGCCGAAGTCATCGGTTATGCTCTGGAACCGCCGACCAAGCCGAGTTTCTTTACCGCCGTAGGGCTGGACAAGGCCGTTACTTCCGTACTCGGCGATGTCCGGGACGAGGATCGGTTGCTTTCCGTCTTTCGGGAGTTGGAGCCCGAATTCGTTTTCCACCTAGCCGCCCAGCCGCTAGTAAGGCTTTCCTACCAGGAACCCCAGTTAACCTATGCCACTAACGTGATGGGCACGGTGAACGTTCTGGATGTCGTGCGGAAAACAAAGAGCGTCTGGGCGGCGGTGATCGTCACCAGCGACAAGTGCTACGAAAATAAAGAATGGGTTTACGGCTACCGGGAGATCGACCCGATGGGCGGATACGACCCTTACAGTTCGAGCAAGGGCTGCGCGGAATTGGTCGTCGCGGCTTACACCAGATCCTTCTTCAACCCGCAGAAGTACCCGGACCACCAGGTCACCATCGCCTCCGCCAGAGCCGGGAACGTGATCGGCGGGGGCGATTGGGGCGCGGACCGGCTCGTCCCCGACTGCGTCCGGGCCCTTTCCCGGGGCGAAGCAGTGACAATCCGCCATCCAAACGCGGTGCGCCCCTGGCAGCACATCTTGGAACCCCTCAGCGGCTACCTCTGGCTGGCCGCCCGCATGCACACGCAAGGACCTGAATTCAGCGGGGCCTGGAATTTCGGCCCGGACGAGGAAGACAGCCTCACCGTCCGGGAAATAGTTGAATCGGCGGTCAGCTTATGGGGCCGGGGAACCTACCGGGTGGATGGCGCCGTTCAGCCGCACGAAGCCGGGCTGCTCAAACTGGACTGCAGCAAGGCGCGCCGGTTTTTGCAGTGGAAACCCGGCTACAGCGTTTACAGAGCCGTAGAGAAAACGATAGAATGGTATAAACTATTTTATAATGAACCGGAGGCTTCTCAAGAAGAGATGCACAAGTTTTCGGTGGAGCAGATCGAAGAGTATGTACACTTGGCTCGGGAGAAAAGGATTCTATGGGCAACCGCGGGGGTACCGACACGGATGTCGAACAATCAAATAAGGCCATCACCTGAATAATACTGTTTTTAGGGAGGTGAAAATTATGTTGCTAAAGAAAATATTAGCTGTAAATCAGGGAAAGATCACGTGTGAAATTCCTCCCAGTTTCGGGCAACAAGTCAAAGTTATCATTTTACCGGCAAATAGAGAAGATTCTACAGATTCTATAGAGAAAGGCTTATGGGATTATGCAGATGAATGGACCGAGGAAGAATGGCAAAGATTCAGCCTTAATAGTTTTATGAACACCGAAGACGATAGGGACGTAGACTGGGAGGATTTCTTCAGTGTTAAAAACAGGTGATATACTCATTGCTGAATTTGTATATAGTGATCAGTCGGGGTTGAAACGAAGACCAGTTGTTTTGATAGAGAGGTTTGAAGAGGATCTGCTTGTTGCATATTTTACGAGAGAGGTTAAGAAGTATGCAGATGAAACAACCTCAGTATTGATATCACAACAAGATATGTTCAAAGGTTCGATTAAATCCGCAAGCATTATTAGACTGCATAAACTTGCCGTTGTAGATAGAAGACTATGTAAATGGGTGGGAAAAGTTGGGGGTAAGAAGATTGATGAGATAATCAGAAAACTCGCTACTATCCCAACCAAAGCTCATTTTAAAAACATACATTCAGCAACTGCATCTTTTGTCCCGGGCCAATCCCGTATCCCCTACGCCGGCCGGGTCTATGACGAAAAAGAAATGCTCAGCCTGGTCGATTCCGCCCTTGATTTTTGGCTCACGGCTGGCCGCTTCGAGCGGGAATTCGCGCAAAAGCTGACCAAATTCCTGGGAGTCGCCCACCTCATCACCACCAACTCGGGTTCATCAGCCAACCTGCTGGCCGTCGCCGCCCTGACCTCGCCCAAGCTTGGCGACCGGCGGCTTAAACCCGGTGACGAGATCCTGACGGTGGCCGCCGGCTTCCCGACCACCGTCGCCCCGATCGTCCAGCACGGATTGGTCCCGGTGTTCGTGGATATCGACCTTGGAACCTACAACGTCAACGTTCCACAACTGGAGGCGGCGATTTCGGAGAAGACAAGGGCCATTTTCCTCGCCCACACCCTGGGCGTTCCCTTTGATCTGGAGCAGGTGGCGGCGCTTGCCCGCCGGCACAACCTGTGGCTCATCGAGGACAACTGCGACGCCCTGGGAGCGAAGTGGGACGGGCAATACACCGGCACCTTCGGCCATCTCGGTACCTTGAGCTTCTACCCGGCCCATCACATTACGACGGGTGAGGGCGGTGCGGTACTCACCAACGACCCTCAACTCCGGCAACTGGTAACCTCCTTCCGGGACTGGGGCCGGGACTGCTGGTGCGACCCCGGCCAAGACAACACCTGCGGCCGGAGATTCAACCAGCAGCACGGGGAATTGCCCTTCGGCTACGACCACAAATATGTTTATTCCCACTTGGGCTACAACCTGAAGCTGACCGATATGCAGGCGGCCGTGGGCCTAGCCCAACTGGACAAACTGCCCGCCTTCATCGAAAAACGACAGGAAAACTGGCAGCGGCTTTATCAGGGCCTGCAGGAGTTCAAAGAATTTTTCATCCTGCCGACGATTCCGCCCCAAGCAGAGGCCTCCCCCTTCGGCTTTGTTTTAACCATCAGGGACGGGGCACCCTTTGACAGAAAGGAAATCACAACTTTTCTTGAAGAGCGGAAGATCCAAACACGCACCGTCTTTGCCGGCAACATCGTCCGGCAGCCGGCCTTTACCGAGAGCGATATTCCTTACCGGCTGGCCGGGCAGTTGAAAAACACCGACAAGGTGATGACCGACACCTTCTGGATCGGGGTCTATCCGGGGCTGAGCGGGGAGATGCTGGATTTCATAATCGAGAGATTCCGGGAGCTTATCAGGGGGAAAACGCGATGAAGTTTATTCCGAGTTTTATTCCGGGGTGCTTTGAGATTCAGCCTACCGTGCTTGAAGACCAACGCGGGCTGTTCGTGAAAACATTTCATGAACAGATCTTTGCCCAGTATGGTCTGGAGACTCATTTTGCCGAGGAGTATTATTCAAAGTCATATCAGGGTGTATTGAGAGGGTTACACTTTCAAGTTCCACCCCATGACCACGCCAAGCTGGTCTACTGCCTTGTCGGCCAAGTCAAGGACGTGGTCGTCGATCTGCGTCTGGGTTCGCCCACTTACGGGAAGTTTGCCAGCTTCATCCTGAGTGCTGAAAAAGCTAGTATGGTCTACATCCCGCGCGGCTTGGCCCACGGTTTCTATACGTTAAGTGACAGTGCTACTATGGTGTACAAGGTCACCTCCGTTTATTCGCCGCCACATGATACCGGTATTCGTTGGGACTCGGTGGGTATCGACTGGCCCAGCGACAATCCAATCATTTCCGAGCGTGACCGGCAATTTGAAACATTTGCTGCATTTAATAGCCCATTTCGGTTTTAAAAATGGAGGAAAACAATGACTGAAAATCGGTCATCGAGGGCGCTGATTACCGGTGCTACTGGCTTTGTTGGTTCCCGTCTGGCGCAGCGGTTGGTAAGTAAGGGTTGGGATGTACATGTTATTGTCCGACCGACTTCTAAATTAGAACAACTGGAGAATATAAAATCCCGCCTTAAGATTTATGAACACGATGGCAGCACCGAGCAACTGGAAAATATTGTTTCAGCCGCAAACCTAGACATCGTATTTCACCTGGCATCACTGTTCCTTGCCCAGCACCAGAGCAAAGACGTTGTGCCGCTGATTCAAAGCAACGTACAGTTCGGCACCCAACTGGTAGAGGCCATGGTCCAAAATGGCGTGTATCAGCTGGTCAACACCGGAACATCCTGGCAGCATTACGAAAACCAGGATTACAGTCCGGTGTGCTTGTACGCTGCTACCAAGCAGGCCTTTGAGATGCTGCTCCGATTTTACCTGGAAATCACTCCGTTAAAAGTTGTTACACTGAAGCTGTTTGACACTTACGGTCCCAACGACCCCCGACCAAAGCTGTTTCGGCTGCTGAAAACCGTGGCTGAGCGGCAAGAGCCGCTAGCGATGTCCCCCGGCGAGCAATTAATTGATCTGGTCTACATAGATGATGTGATCGATGCCTACCTGATTGCTGCCGAACGCTTGCAGACCGGGTTGACTTGTAACCATGAACGCTACGCCGTGTCGTTAGGCCGGCCGGTAAGCCTGAAAGAGTTGGTCAATACCTACGAGCAGGTTACAGGTAAAAAACTACCTATCCGGTGGGGAGGGCGGCCTTATCGACCTAGGGAAGTGATGGTACCGTGGAATACAGGGGAAAAGTTGCCCGGATGGGAATCCCGGATTGCCCTTTTGGAGGGAATAAAGAGGGTGATTGCGGATGGCTAGCGGAAGGTTACGGAGCTTTACCCCAGAAAAAGTGGCAACCAAAACCGTTTTGCGTCCTTAAAGTCCGGCACAGTGAGAAATGCTGGAATGTATGGTTTTATTGTAAATAATACCTTTTGGGTTAGGGAAGGATCTATCCAGAGTTGGATGAGAAAACACGACAATTTACAACATTTATAAGGACCGAGATCAATGAGCAAGAAAACGAGGCATACCACACCTAAAGTTTCGATTTGCATTCCAACTTATAATCAGGCAGAGTTCTTGCCCCAAGCGCTGGAAAGCGCTCTTGATCAAACTTTTGAAAATATTGAGATAGTTGTTTCTGTAAATCACTGCACAGATAACACCGAAGATATATTGAAAAAATATAGTGATCCACGCATAAAAGTTGTCCGGCCTAGCCGTTTTCTGAAAATGGCCGAGAACTGGCACTTTTGTGTCAGCCAAAGCAAAGGAGAATATTTCAACTTGCTGAGCTCTGACGATCGCTTGCTACCCGAATATGTTGAACACATGGTGGAAGTTCTTGATGCAAATCCTGGGGTTGGGTTTGCTCATTGCGCGTGCGAAACAATAGGAAAAGACGGTAAAATCTTGAGGCAAACAAACCCTCTCAAGCGCGAATTTGTCCGTTCTGGTAGAGTTAAGTTCAAGCGTTATGTTGTGCAATCAAATGCGGCTCTCGTTAGCGCTATGATTGGCCGTACCGTTTATGAAAAGGTTGGCGGCTTTGGTAGACAATGGGAAATGATAGGTGATTGGGATTTGTGGTTGCGGTTGTTGCAAGTGGGGGACGTTGCTTATGTACCAAAGCACCTTGTCCAGTACAGAGCCTGGCAAGATGACAAGGGAGTTAGAGCAGGACGTATTAAGAAGCAGCTGTTTGAGACTATAACTCTCTATCAAGGACTTGAAAAACAGCTACTCGCTGAGGGACTTTGTGATGCAAGACTATTGCGTTTTGCAAAGAGGAGATACGCGCTAATCTTTCTTACTACTGTATGGGAACTTAAAAGCCAGCCGGAGAGAGAAGAATTAGGTAACACTATTTTAAAGTTGAGTAACGATTGGCTAGTACTAGCTAAACTGAGGATGCTCCAAGCCGGATTTGGACCACTGTGGTCATCGTCGAAAAGAATAAAATCCAGAGTAAAAGAGCTCGTGAAGCAGTTTCTAAAACAAGCACTCCGTTTATGAGAAATTTGGGCAGTTTACATAATAAGTCGGGTACACACAAGGTAGCCCGTCGTGTTGGCTTAGGTTCGTTGGCTGTTTTCATGGGACAGGGAATCAATATCTTGGGGCAGATATTAGTTGCTCCTTTATTCCTCTGGGCCTGGGGGGCGCAGCTTTACGGAGAGTGGCTCACCATATTCGCTGTGGTTGCCTATCTCTCTCTTTTGGACTTTGGGATGCAGATGTATGTTGTAAATCGGCTGAACCAATGTTATTCAGTAAAGCAATTAAATGATTATACCCGTATCCTTCACAGTGCATTAGGTCTATATTTAAGTGTAGCGGTAGTGGCCGGATGCCTAATCGCAATTGCTGTATTTGTTGCACCCATTGGGCAGTGGTTGAACTTTAGGCTAATGGATCACTCAACCGTTGCAGTGGTCGCTCTTTTGTTAGCCACCCAGTTAATCTTTGCAATTCCCCAGGGTCTTATTGTAGGCTTATATAGAACCTTTTGGGAATTTCCACGAGGGGCTATGTTAGCCAATTTCCAACGAGCTTCTATGTTTGGTTTGATAGCATTGGTATTACTGGTTGGTGGCAGTGTTATACAGGTAGCTGCAATTCAACTAATTCCTTTAGTGGGTGTTATAGCCTTTGTGCTATACGATCTTAGGAAACGGCATCCGGAGGTAAAGGTTGGTCTTTCGCAATCAGATTGGAAGCTTGCCATTACATTCTTAGGTCCTAGTTTACTTTTCTTCTTGATTCAGATATCCGGTGCGCTTACTGTGCAGGGAAGCATAATAGTGGTGAGCGCCTTTGCTGGTTCTGTTTATGTTGCTGTCTTTGCTATCCATCGAACTTTGACAAATTCGATACGCCAAATAGTGGGTTCACTTAACAACGCCCTATGGCCGGAGTTGACGACTCTTGAGGCACACGGAGATTACAGCCGATTACGAATTGTTCATAGATCATTTGTTAAAATGTCCTTTGCCGCATGCGTTTTCGCTGGGATATGGTTGCACTTCGCTGGGAAGGATATAGTAGAGTTATGGACTTTAGGAAGAATTGCTTTTGATCAAAGGCTGTTAGATATTTTCTTACTTTATTTAGTCCTTCAAGCCCCATGGCTTGCCAGTTCCGTGTTCCCGGCTGCCTTTAATCATCATAAGAATCTTGCCGTTTGCTACATCCTATCCGCTGTTTTAGGGCTTGGGCTAGCACTGGTTCTGGTTCAACATTTGGGCATGGTTGGTGTTGCCTTTGGGTTATTGATAGCAGATATTTTGGTATGTGGTTGGTTTATTCCCTTAGATACCTGTAGAATTTTAGGTGATAGCGTCAGGAAATTCTGGGCAGATACAGTGCTTCGTGGCGTGCCTGTAATAGCCATTGTGTGGGGAGCAGCATGGTTGGTCAATGAGTTTATAGATCCGCCTCTACTTCGGATCCTGATAATGTTCGGGAGCATGGCTCTAATCGGGACAAGTGTTGGTTATTTAGCGTGGCTAAATAGCGAAGAAAGAAGACGGGCAGCATCTTTAGTAGCCTTTTATGGAGCAAGGTAACCAAATCAAGTAATGACTCGCGGAATTCAGAATAGAGCTGTTAGGAGGCGATAACATGAAAGTCGTTCTATGTTCCATGGTGCCCCATTATTCTCATACAGCTGTAGCTCTACAAGAAGCAGGGTATCTAAAGCGTTACATTACAGGGCTCATTTTGACTAATCGGAAACGGGGAAATGTCACCAGAGCTCTTCCAATGAATATCCAGAAGAAACTACTTGGAGGTGGAAGGTGCAATAAACTCCTAAAGCCTGATTTAGTTACTTCTCTATGGTATGTGGAAGCAATCAGGAAAGGCTTGGGTTTGATGCCCTTCATAAACAATTATTATAATTATAAGATATTAATCTCAAATATCTTGTTTGATTTAGTGAGTTCTTTGTATTTAAATGAATGTAACATTCTTCATGTTATTAGTTCTCAAGGAACCCGTACATTACAGAAGGCAAAGAAAAAAGGAACAATTATTATTGTTGATGAAAGGGGAGCCCATCCAACCCATCGAAGGAAATTACTAGAAGAAGAATATGCAAGGTTTAGATGTTCATCAAGCACCGAAGAGTTTTTTGAGAATATAAGAAAACAGGAATATGAACTGGCAGATTTCATTCTTGTTCCGTCGCAATATGTTTTTGATAGCTTTGTAAAGATGGGAATAAATGAGCACAAACTTTTTATAGTTCCGTACGGAGTAGATCTCGGAGTTTTCCAACAAATCCCTAAGATTGATAAAACCTTTAGAGTTTTATATGTGGGAAGAGTATCCTTAGCAAAAGGAGTTCATTATCTATTAGAAGCATACAGACAACTAGAATTAAAAAATGCCGAGCTCCTTTTAATAGGGCAAATTGAAGAGGTATTCAAGCCCATCTTAAAGAAATATGCAGGGATATTTAAGCACATATCCAATGTGTCCAATAAAGAACTTTATAAGTTTTATAGCAATTCTTCTGTGTTTGTGCTTCCTTCGTTATCTGATAGCTTTGGCCTCGTTTCTTTGGAAGCTATGGCTTGTGGTTTGCCTATCATTGTGACTGAAAATTGCGGTGCAGTGACACGCGATGGAAAGGACGGATTTGTTATTCCCATAAGAGACGTTAAGGCCTTAAAAGAAAAAATACTTACATTGTATGAAAATGAAGACCTGAGACAGCAGATGGGTAACTCTGCAAAAGAGTATATAAAAAATTTTACTTGGGAGCATTACGGTCAGAAAGTTGTTCAAGCATATAGAGAAATAGCCCGGATTAGGGGTTTTGAGTAATGAATACTAGAAGAGGCAAAAAGCAAAAATGATCCTACAATCCATAATGCTGATTCCATTGATTCCGGTAGGCATTGTTGTTTTGGCTTATTTATTGCGGCGGCCCGAAGTAGCGTTCGCACTGTTTCTCTTTTCTTATGTTCTAGAAGGGGGTGTAATGCTGCCTTGGTTTCTAAATTTAACGCTGATTTTGTTTTCCATAGCAGTTTTGGGGTTTGTCGCTCAATTGGCGACGGGGAAGAAAAACAATTTTAAACTCAAAGCAGTAGATTTGTGGCTTTGGGGCTTTGTCATTATTTTATTTGCAGGAAGTTACCTTGCACCAGATCCGGAAGCAGGATTTATCAAGGCACTCCGATTCACAGGCGCGGTATTCGGTTCTTATTTGTTAGCAAGGATTTTTCTTGATAATCCCGTTCAAATCTACCGATTTTTAAGGACTATTTTCGTTTCAGCGGCCATTATTTGTAGCGTACTTATAATTATTGCACTCCAAGGTGAAAGCACCGGAAGAATGTTTTTTATAGATGCAAACCCTATTCCGGTAGCTACTTTTTTTGCAGTAGGGCTAATCCTCGCGGTAATTGAGGTGCTGATGCCTTTTCAAAAGGGGTGGAAATTTGACCGGGTTCTATGTGCGATATTGATTCCTGTTTTCCTTTATGGCATCTTTCTAACTGGTGTGCGGGGGCCCCTCATTGCTGCAGGTGTTGGTTTGACTATTTTCTTTTCTTGGGGCTTTATCAAAAAGATGCGGCCCCACTTTAGAACGGCTTCTATCGCTACTTTAATTTTGGCGGCAGCAGGACTCCATCTTTTTAGAGAGATGCTCCCCAACATTGCGGCATATTCACCAACAGCCCTAATCGAAGGGCTGTCTACAATCGAACGACTTGAGCAATATGCGTTAGTTGCAAGTCTTTTTTCTCAAAGTCCTTTGTTAGGAGTTGGAACAAATGGATTCGTGCAGCTTACAGGTTGGGCTTACCCACACAATATTTTTCTGGAGGTTGCTGTAGAGAATGGCTTGGTCGGCTTGATATTTTTCGTAATATTCCTCAGCATTGTGGCAGGGTATGGGTTTAGGTTTCTCACGGTGTATTACCCATTTTTGACTGAATCGGGGCAAAAGCTCGGTTTAATGGTGTTGACAGTCGGCATTGCCCTATTGGTTGGTAGGCAATTTAGCTTTGGACTGGACATGCACAAAGATCTGTTTGCGTTTCTGGGGTTGGTTGTGAATCTGCCTTTACTTGCTCGGTTAGAGCTGCGCTTGCACCGAAAGAATCTGGAGGGCCGGCATGAACTACAAAAAAATCTATGAAAAGCAATACGGAGAGAAGAGATTAGAGAATGTTCCTCCAAGGCAGTTTTGGGGGCTGCGAAAGCTCTTGAAAAAGTACGACTGGGATCGGTATACGGTAGCCGAGCAGCTTACAGGCCGAGGGGGCAGGATTTTGGACATCGGCTGCGGAGAAGGTTATCTGCTGAGAAGGCTTGAGGGTAAGTTCGAGGAGCTTTATGGCCTGGATGTGGCTCCTTCCCGTCTACGGGAGGCGGAACAAAAAGTCAAAGAGCACTGTCCGGCCGGGATATCGAAATTCAGCTTTGTCGAAGGCAATGCGGATGAGCGCCTCCCTTTTCCAGACGATTATTTTGATGCCATCACTTGTATTGCGGTTATCGAACATGTCTATGACGTTTTCTCCCTGGTAAAAGAGGCGTACCGGGTGCTCAAGCCGGACGGCTACGTCATCGCGGAGGTTCCAAATATTGCCTATCTAAAGTATCGAGTTTCATTTTTGTTGGGGAAACTGCCGGCCACCAGTTCGCCGTACAATTGGGAAGAGATTGGCTGGGACGGAGGACATATTCACTACTTTACAATGGAGAAGTTCTGCTGGCTGTTCGAATCCCAGGGTTTTAAAATCGAAAAAAGGAGCGGTAGCGGTTTTCTTGCTCCTTTTCGGAACTGGTGGCCCGCCCTTTTGTGCGGGGATTTGGTTGTTAAGGCCGTGAAAGTTCTAAAATCGGGGACGAGAAGGTGAGACAATGCGAGTTCTAATTTTAGCAAGCTATTTTCCTAAGCCTCATAATCCTGCAATGGGTGTATGGGCTCTTGAGCAAGCCAAGGCACTTCAAAGAAAGGGTGTGAAAGTAGTTGTTATATCACCCACGCCTTGGGTTCCAAAAGCGGTGGGTATAACCTCCAAAATGAAGGAGTGGGCTTCGGTTCCGAATGAATATAGCTGGGATGGGGTTAAAACGTATTACCCCAGATGCTTGTCTTATCCTGTTGGAGTCATAAGAAAGTGTTACGTGCGAGCTCCGTATATTCAATATTATCCAGTTTGGCGTACTGTGCGGAGACTGATGTTAGCAGAGAGAATGAGCCCAGATCTTATTTATTGTCATCATCCATTGATAGAAGGAATGGTTGGTTTAGCGATAAAAGAAAAACACGGAATTCCATTGGTCGTTATTGAACATAGCCTGACGGACATCCAATATGCCTCGGACTATAGCGCTCGCAAAAAAGCTTATACCCACGTTTTGTGCAAGGCGGATGCAGTAGTAACTGTTAGCAAGCGGCTTGCAAACCGCATGGAGCAATTTCTTACAGATAGCTCTAAAACTGTTTCCGTGATAAGAAATGGCGTGGATATATCTAAACTGCCAGCTCAGAAAATGCCTAAACCAAACCTTTATAGAGATAAAAAAGTCATACTTCTTCAACCGTGATATGATGGATTAAACAGCCATGTTCATTCGTACAGTCACCGTCAGGGGCGTACGTCACATGCACATCGTACATACCTATCGC
>QZIR01000063.1 GCA_003604975.1 Desulforudis sp.
GAAACCAGCGTCGCTTCGCTCCGACTACTGGTCGTTTTGAGCCGGAACAGGTGGTCGGGTTGGGCCGGATTCAGTGGTCGATTTGAGCGGAATGCGCACTTTTCGGGTTTCCATACATTTTTAGAAGTTTTACAACAGCCTGACCTCCGAGTGAGGACCGGGCTTTATCTTTGTTGTTTGTGGGGGTGAAGCTTTACCGAATGCAATTAGTCTTTACCCATGGGTAGTCCTATAGTGACTACTACCGGAATTCTGAGAGTAAGGATGTGATGTGCTTTTGGATTCGCCGATTAGAAAGATCATTATCGCCACGGGGGACCGGGATCTCGATAATGCTCTTAGGGACCTGTGTGATGGTGATGGACAGAGCCAAGTTGTGGCCAGTGGCGTCGGCACCACAGAAGACTTGCTTGCTCTTACCCGGCGACACTTACCTAATGTCGTTGTTGTATCAAGCCTGATCACCGGCCATGGTGCGCGAAACCTGGAATCTACTTTAAGAGCAGTGCTTGAACTATCAGCCAGAGTGGTCTTCCTGGCCGCGCATTTGCCGGAGTCAGACGACATGGTTAAGGCGGTAGTAAGCATGGGGATTTCCAGCATCCTGTTTAATCCCTTGGTTATTGATGACATTCTGGATCACATAAGACGGGCGCACACTGCTGAGGACTCAAAGGCAAGTCTTACCCCGTGGTCCGGAGAAACGGAAAGGGAACCCCCTGATCACAAAACGGATACGGTTTGTCAAGTCCGGGGCGCCGCCATAAGTGGCAGCAGTGAGGAATTCGATAGAGTTGATCCTGCGGAGGGCCCAGACCAGAATACTAACAACCTCGTGCTAGTATGGTCTCCGGTATCGGCCGGAAAATCGTTTATAGCCATCAATTTGGCGGTTTATCTGGGCCAGTTTGAATCCACTGTGTTGATAGGTCACGATGGGGACGAGGGCACTCTATGTAGATGGCTGCAGCTACCGGCCGGTGGAATCCCATTCCGTGTTATCGTCGGTGACACATCATCCCCACAAGGGTTTAAAACCCCTCTGGCACTAGGTCTGTCCGTATTCCTTGACGAGACAACCGTGGATATCTCGGCCTTAATGGAATCTTTTGCATCCATAGTTGTCGTAGATGGTCGAGATGTTATAGATGTCTCGATGTTGGATAGAGCCGGAACCATCATTATCGTTACTGACCCCGATCCGGCGCACGTTAACCGTCTCCGCCTGGTTGTAGGTGAACTTGAGCCATCTATACTCGCCCGCTGCGTGCTGGTAATAAATAAACAGACTCCGGATATTGACACTCAGCACATTGAGGATTCGATCGGATTGAAAGCCTCTTGTGAACTCCCCTATCTAAACCAACTCCTGCCGGGGCAGTATGAAGGCATCCCCTGCGTGCTGTATTGTCCTGAAGTTCGCGAGGTGATTGCTAAGCTGGCAACCCGACTGGTGGGGAATGGCTCAATTAATTCCGGAAAGGAGGATAATCAATGACCGCACCAAGCCCGGCGAAGAGACTGAAACTCTCAAAGAGCGAGACTCTGGACTACATTCTTACACACGGTGTGATTAACGTTGTGTTCCAGCCAATTGTACGATTGAAGACCAGATCGACAGTCGGCTGGGAAGCACTGTGTAGGGGGCCAAGGGGCCGGATGTACTCGCCTGGGGTATTGTTTCCCTACGCTGCAAGATCCGGAAGAATCCGCGATCTTGAATTAGTCGCATGCCGGTCCATCGCATCCGAAATGGGCAAGTTGCCGAAATCCCAAATGATCGCTGTGAACATGTCTGCAGACACCTTGGCAGATGTTCCACGTCTCAGTTTCTTGATTGACCTGTTGGCGTCACAGACATCACGACTGATCATTGAACTCACGGAACACCAGATCATAAAAGCTCAAGAACTACTCAATATCAAAGCGGTCTTGGCGCCATTCCGACGTAATCCCGGCATCGGCCTTGCCATTGACGATGTTGGTTCAGGGTATAGTCGGCTCCGGTCCATCGCGGAATTACAGCCCGATTTCATCAAAGTCGACAAGCCATTGGTTGATCAGATTGTCAATTCCTACACCCACCAGTGCGTGGTTGAGTACCTTGTAAGGCTTTCATCCGGGATCGGTGCCGACTTAATTGCGGAAGGAGTTGAAACACAGTCTCAACTTGACGCTTTAAGGAAATTGGGAGTTGGTTATGCCCAGGGCTTTCTATTTGGACGTCCCATGCCGGCGGAAGACATCAACTCTAAACCCCAGACAAAACAGGCGGAGGTGTCTTTGCGATGACCGAACCTCGCGATGGGGGTGACAACAGCCTAGTCTTTCTGGATCCCGTGATGCGCGACGGGTTTACAAACATGCCTAATGCTATTTTGACCGCCAAAGGGCTATCACTGGGTGCCAAAGTGATATACTGTCTTCTGCATATGTTCGCATGGCAGAGTCGTAATTGTTGGCCCGGGCAGGACAGGCTTGCGGAAGCAGCGGGATGCAGTAAGAACGCAGTGGGAAACTACCTGCGAGAGTTACGCGACTACGGTCTGATTTACTGGCAACGCCGAGGTTTAAAGAAGTCCAATGTTTACTTCATAGAGCGGCTGGAGAACGTGGAAGCCTTGAAAGACCCTGAATCACAAAAAACGGGATTCAAGAATCACAAATTTTGTGATTCAAGAAACACAGAATTTGTGACTCAAGAAACACAAAATTTGGTCACTGAAAAAGACTCATGTGAAAAAGACTCATGTGAATATAGGGAATCTAAAGATTCCCCTGGCAAAGCCAGGGGGCATCCCCAAGGTAATCACGTGGATACCCCCGCATTGACAAGTGATCAGCATTTGACACAGCTGGGACTTGCTAAAGGATATGAGACCGAGTTAGCCCGGGTTTACGAGTATCATACGGGCAATCGATTCACAGCTGAAGATGTGCCACACCTTCGAAAAGTCCTTAAGATATGTCAGCCATCAATGGTGGCAAAAGGAATAGCCAGGAAAGCCGACAGTGCGGAGCGCGTAAAGAGCTTCGCATTCTTTGTGCCGATAGCTGAGGCTGGTGCGTTTGGGCGGAGGGGAAGAAAAACAACGCGCTCCCAGCGAGACACAAAAACAGAACACCCCTATGCCAAGGAAATAGCGCTCATTAAGGGATTGTATCTAACTTGAGCGAGGAACGGAGGAACGAAAATGTTGTATATCACCCACCTACCGGCCGGACTGATGTCCGGCTTTGTGGTGCTTGCGGCTACCGGTACCGGTTTAATACATTGGCCGGTTGGATTGTTAGCTGCTGGGCTTGGCAGCCTGGCCCCTGATCTCGATCACGGCCGGTCATACTTAAACCAGTCTTTGGAGCGTACCGCAGAGAATGCCGGAAGGAAGATTCCCGTAGTGGGCACCGTTGCCGGCGGTGTGGGAGTGTTCGCCACCAGGACGGTCAACCGCACCTTCGCACGGGTAGTAAAACACCGCGGGCCGATGCACAGTCCATTAACCCTAGCTTTTGTAATCGTCCTGCTGTTACAGCACTGGGGAATGTTGGCTGCTGTTCTTGGTCAACCGGTCACCAGCGGCATCCAGACGATTATCGAGTCCCGTGGGCTGGTTGGCCTGGCCTGGTCGTGTTTCTTTTTCGGGTATATCAGCCACCTGGCAGCTGATGCTGTTACGGATAATGGCATCAGATTGTGGCCGTTCCGTTTCAAATTACGTTTACCATTGGTTAAGACCGGATCAGTAATTGAACGACGAGTTTTGGCACCAGGTCTTTGGTTAGCCATGTTGGTGACTGCCGGTCAAGCAATACTGAACATTTAGGCGTAAGGCGAGAGCGCTCCGTGAAGATTATTAAGATCAGGGGTGATGACGGTTTTGCGAACTGAGGACGGTTATAGCGCATTCTTCCCAGAGGACATCCGCGAGGATGTCCTGTTTTTTGGGTTAATCAATCCCAAGCATATGTACATAATTGGACCTGCGCTGATTGCTGGTGTGGTTTTCTTTTTGCTACCTTTGCAGGTTGGGTTACGCCTGGTGCTGTTCTTGGGTGTACCGGCTGCAGGCATCGTGATAGCCACTGCGGATCTGCCGCGCAACATGCGCCGCCTCAAGAAGTACCGATTAGAGAAGCCGACCTTGGTTGCTGGTGAGGATCTGGAAGAAGCAATCATACCCTTGAAGGGAATTGAGGAACCGTACGTACTATTTCAAGATGGCAGTGCGGCGATCGTATTACGGATCGAACCTCCGCCCTGGGAAAGCCAAATGATGAACGGTCGCATCCACGCAAATGAGACCCTGCGATCAGCGTTACGCACGGCAGCGGATAAGGGAACAGAAGTGACTGTATATATGGATGTTGAACCAGATATCCATGTCAACGAATGGAAAAGACAGGCTGAGAGGCTGCGCGACCATCCAGCCGGTTTGCGTCAGCTGGGGGAGGCCCGCCTGGTGCATCACATGAACCTGGCTGCCCGCCACATTGCAAAACGGGTAGTGTATCATACCCGTTTGCAAACCCGGAGAACCCACATCCGGCCTGGACGTCGGCATCACCGGAAGACAAACCCTCTAATCGCTTCACTTGAGGAGATTACAAGTTCTGTGGTGGGCGAACTTGAGCGGGCCGGGCACCGGATAACCGCTCTTTCGACGCAAGCTGTTGAAGACCTTGAGCATAGACAATTGAATCCACTGGACTGGGAGTCGGAGGTCTTTGAAGACATAAAGGGCATGGGCATGGGGCAGCTGGCCGAGCCGGCTGACCCTGGTCACGGACGCTACTGGTGGGTGGGAAGTAAAATCGTGATAATCGGCTCACCAGACCCGGGCCTGAGTTCGAGAACCAGTGCACTACTGGCCAAAGCATTAGCGAATCGAGGTCTTCCCACCGTGTTGGTGGACGGTGACCGGCGCGGGAGGGGAGCTGCTGCCTTACAGCGTAAGCCTACAGCGACTCGGAGAAGCCAGCTAATTTCATGGCTAGAAGAACAATGGACAAACCACAGGGCAATAACGCGAAAGGTTGTTATCAGGCGGGCTAAGGATAGACTTGTGGATCACGTCAACGAGGCCGCGCGGCAGGGCCGGGGCCGGCAGGGGTGGGTGGTTGTTAACTTGAGTCCTGACCGGCAAGGTGATGAACTTGCGGAGTCCATGTTGCTTGAGGCTGCCAGCGAGGTTTGGATGGCGCTCCATGAATCAGGGGAACAGCCGGTGTTCAGCCTGGGAGGCAAGGGACGATTTGTGATTTGGCCGGCGGGAGACATCGACAGCAATGCGCTACCGCAAAGCGATCTACAGACGGCTGTTGTACGCAGTTCAACATTACCCGAGGATACCATCGATGATTTGATCTATGCAGAGGTGGACTATGAATAAGATACCCCGAACCGGCTGGACCGTGTTTATTCGCTACTTTGACTCGCTCGGCGTATCCAGGTGGATCATGCGCCGGAGCAATAATGCAACGCCGGCCTCAAAGAAAAGCGGCAGCAGGAGGCTGGTACAAAAGACCGGAGTGGCCGAGAGAGTCGGCTTGATTGTGGGAACCGTTCGCAGGGGGAAGGGGTACGCAGTCGTTGCCAACCAGGTGTTTACGGCAACTTTGCTTATACGATCGTGGCCAGAGGTTGTAAGCCCTGAATTCATACCCTCACTGCAGCACCCTGCTATTAAATCCGAACAAGGCGATTTTACGATTAGATTAACGTTGCGGTTTGTGCCTGCCCGTATAGTGTGGGACTGGAAGGCCAAGTCGAAATTCCGGCGTCTTGAGAAGAGCATTGAAGCCAGTGAAGCCAAAAGCGGTGAAACGTCACGGCCAGAGGAACTGCGTGCTTACCGTTCCATGGAGTATCTGCGGGAGCGTACCACCTACGACACTGCGGATATCATGGATCTTTGGGGTTTTGTGACCGTAACGGCGAGAAGTAAGCAGGCGCTGGACAAGGCGATACGGCTGGTCAAAGACCACATTCGCAAGGGGGGCGTGAGTTTGGAGTATTTGTCGTGGGAGCAGCTGCCAGCACTTCAGCAAGTGCACGCTCTCGGGCAGAACAGGGAGTTTTACCTGGATTGGCCAGGTCGGCTGGTGGACGATAAGGCGGCTGCGGCACTCAACCCGTTCACGTCCGGATCCCTGAGTGACGGTACAGGTATTTATGCTGGACACCGTGTGGCCGGCCGATCGCCGAGATCGGCGACCTACCTTGATCTGGACAGGGACGAGGAGAAGAACAAGAACTTCTTGATTCTCGGAGCTACGGGTGAGGGGAAATCCGTTAAGATGAAAAACCTCACGTTTTCATTTTTGACCGAGGGGTACCGGGTATTCCAGTTGGACGTTGATGGCGAATACCGTGCCCTGTGCGATGAGGCAGGTGGGTTATGGATTGATCACACCTTTACTTCCGGTCGCTATTCCGACCCTTTACACATTCAGCGTCCCATCCTTGTTCCGGAATACGACCTTCAGCGTTTGGCCCTGGCCAATGCCAGCCTGCGCCGTACGGCATCCCTGCTGCTTGGTGGTTGGACGCCCGAGGAAGCCAACGCTGTAGACCGCGCGCTGATGACAACCTGGGAAAAGGTGAAGGTCGATATGGATCGCCCTGATACTTGGGATGCCGCCGGTGATCGGGCCGACATCCACCTCTGGTACAAAATGTTGGGAAAGGACAAGTCAAGAGCCGCCGGAGCGGTTCGGGAAAAGCTCTGGCAGTACTTTGAGGGATCAATGCGAAACCTTTTTGCACGTCCTGAGAGCAACTTAAGTGACCGTTTAGATGAGTCAAACAGGTTTACCGTATTCCACGTGTCTCAAAGCGTAAACAACGAGGCTGACGACCTAACCGGCGCGGTGAAGATGTCTTTGGCTTTGGACTCGGTGTGGCGTGAAGTTCAGCTTGAGAGGGCGCGTGGAGAGCGCTGGACGGCGGTGGGTGCCGACGAGGGTCAGCGTCTGCTTCTCAACCCCATCGCCTCGCACTACATGAACCTGCTGGCAACGACCATACGGAAATGGAACGGTTTACTTTATCTGGCTACCAACAAGACATCCGTACTATTCGGAACCGAGGCTACGTCTGGCGGATCCGGACTCTGGTCCAATAGCGCGTTCAAGGTGCTTTTTTGGATGGAGGATTCGGACCTGGCAGCAGTGCAAAAGTACGGGGAGGTGCCGGATGTCGTAATCGAACAGATCCGGGCGAGCTACGGAACCCAGCAGTTTGCGCTTCGCTATGGGAAGCGATGGGATTGGCTACGTTTAGAGCTTCCAACCGAGCTTCTGCAGGTGTTCAAGACCCGGGGCCTCACAAGAAAGGCGGGATAGGTTATGCGGCACAAGCGCGGACCGACATCAATGGTCCTGTTGGTGATAATACTGGCCTTTACTATGGTCACCGTATCCCTGGCACCTGATGGGCAGGCGATGGCTATGCCCGTCGAGGACGTGAGTATGGATGACCACTACGACGATGATCCCATCGATGGGATCTCCGATTGGTTCTCCGATAGAAATCCGTTTAGCGGAGTAATTGAGAAAATACAGAGATTAATTGACGTATTACAGGAACTCATCTCGGGGGATCTTCTATACCGCAAGTTCTGCGAATGGGTTTCCGCCATAATGGATAATCTCCTGCGCCCACTTGAACAGGTGTTTGATAAGAATTTCCTGAGTACGCCGTCGCTGACGGCGGTTCCTGGCATTCACCAACTCTGGAGTAACTCCTTATATTTTTCGCTGGGCCTCATTGGCCTGGCTATACTGCTCTTTGCGTTCAGAGCCATCCAGTGCCAGGATTTCAACGCCCTTACGGAAAACGGCAAGGTACTAGGTATCGCCACCGTCGCCATATTCGGGTCTCTTTGGATCTGTGAGTTCTTTATCAACGTACAGAACCGAATCTGGTCAGAGGTCATGGCCCGGCTGATGGTTGAAGCGGGAGTCGTACCGGGTGAATCAGGCGTCACGATGCTGCCTATACGGCTGATATTTGGAGCCACTG
Source organism: Desulforudis sp. (assembly GCA_003604975.1). GTDB lineage: Bacteria > Bacillota > Desulfotomaculia > Desulfotomaculales > Desulforudaceae > SURF-60. The sequence continues at coordinate 8,024 of QZIR01000063.1, forward strand.
GTGAGGTGGCAGCAGACGAGGCTGTGCGCATGGTGGACGTATTCGGTACGGTGGGTGATGTGGCCACCGCGGCCGCCTGGATGGCCACGCCAAGCTTAATCACTAATGCAGTGGGATATGTTATCATCGGGATGCTGTTGCTGTGCATACTGGGTCTATTACTGGCAGCGAAATTCGGTATGCTGCTGGCGCTGGCCGTTGCGGCGCCGCTCTACCTTTCGGGATCAGCCGTAATCGGTCGGATGGATGCGCTTGTCGGATGGGTGGCGTTGTTTTTCCGTACGCTGTTGGTGCAAAGTGTGTGCTGTATGGCATGGTATTGGATGATCATGATACAACTTATGATGGGACCGGCATCAGGCCATGATTTGCGCTTAATTGCAGGCGTCAGCGCTTTTGTAGTCAATCTCGTTCTGCTGATGATTCTGATCTATGTTATTTATCGGTTCTGGCTTTGCCACGCCTGGGTCGCGCTACGGCATCCACTAACCCTGAACGGGGCCGTGATTGCGACTGAGGCTGACCGGTTTTACCGGTCCACGGCAGACAAAGCCAGAAGTTTTTACCGCAGACGCTTTGAAGGCGATGAAACGGGTGGACACTACCATCCAAACTCGACAAGCCCGGACCGATCAAACGCGTCGAGCCCTCCATACGCTCAACATACGATGGATATCTCTCCCCGGCCGACATTGGAGAGGCAGGCGCCATCGAGTTCTGAGGTCCTTGAGCAAGTGGTGGGGCGACATGACAACGATCGTCATACCATTTTTGAGTTCAGAGACGAGCGGCTGGCACAGGAGGCATCCTCGTTCTTGACGGATAGGGGGCATCAGGTACAGTCCGTCCGGGGACAAGACGACCAATTGATTGGCTCCCAAATCCAAGTAAGTCGCCAGCAGAGCCATATGGCTCAACAAGATTTGGATAAGTGGGTCGGAACCAAAACCCCGTATTGGGAGGATGGCAACGACTACATAACCCTGCGGGACGGACTACATGCACCCGTTGCGCATCCCGAACCGCCGGCAAACGGGATTCCGATGGGGAGGTGGCGCCGCCAAGAATAGCACGGTTCAAGGTTCAATTGACTAAATTCATAACAAGAGAGGGGGAAGCGCTGCGGAGAGCGGCGCATACACGTGAGAATAATCAACAATATGGGTTCAAGTCTACGTAACGGCGGCCTGCGGGTCGCCGTACTGTTTGTTGCAGGCATGGTCATCAGCCTGATGTCTACCGGTGTGGTTTGGGCGGATGAGACGACCTTGCCGCCAAAGGAGTGGTTTGTACCTGAGACGTCGAGTGTACCCGCCGAACCTTTTCTCTGGGCTATTAACTGGCTCGTTGGATTTGCGGCGATGCTGCTTCTTGGTTGGGCCGTTTTCAAGCTACTACTCGTGGTGAAGGATCTTATCGGTGGGAAAGAGTCACTTGATTCCAAGAAAAGCTACTTTATCGGATTAGGAGTAGGGATGATGATCCTAATGATGGCCCTCACGGGCACATGGTATAGCGTGCTGTTGTGGGTCTGGAACAAGGGCTTAACCCCAATAATCGAGCGGTTCCAGGGATAACGTCAGGAGGTTAATGGCATGGCCCTTTCGTATTCGCAGGGCGCCGCATTGGCTAAAGCCGAAATCAAGCGCCGTGCGGCGAAAGCAGCAGTGGAATACCTGGGTGCCGGTGGAATTGCGGCTCTCCTTGGCTTTACTCTTGTGTTGCTCCTAATCCTGTCGCTATTGGTGTTCGCACTGTTTGTACCCCTGGCTTTGTTCGTGAGCGACACACCCGGGGTGCTCGACGGGGGTTACTCCATCGGGCATGGTTCACTTGAGGGGTGGACGCCTGAGGAGATCGCTTTCGTGGAAATCGATGAATCCGCACTGCTCTCATGGCTTGCGGCACGCGATTCGGCGTTGGCTACGCCGGATCGCGTTGCCGCGATTGTCCGTGCGGCGCGACTCTATGATGTTGACCCTCGCCTTTTGGTTGCCATTACGGGCCAGGAGCAGGGTTTTGTTCCTCGTAACCAGGGACAGAGCGAACGTATTGCGGCGAATCCCTGGAACGTGTTTGGTGGTTGGTACAGATACCCGAGCCCAAACGCTTGGGCAGCCAATCCGAGCGCTGACGCTTTCATCGAAAAGTCTGCAGCATGGGCCGCCCAAACGGTGGCCCGTCTGAGCCGGAATGCCCCGGAGGGCATAAGCCTACTGCAGTGGATAAATGGCTGCATTGTTGAGGGAGGGGCTTGGCGTCAGATCAATCCACGGGGCGTCTATGCTACCGATGCCGGCTGGCATATCGGCGTAAGACTGTTTTACGATCAATTACAGCAGGCTGTTAAGGCATCACCCGGGTGGACGTCCGCAGGCCCATGGACTTGGCCTGTGCCGGGCATCTATCAGATTTCTTCTCCTTTCGGTTACCGTGGTGGCGAGTGGCACACGGGAATAGACGTGCCCGCCGCGATGGGTACGCCAATTGTGGCGGCGCGACCGGGGCGCGTTACCGTAGCCGGCAGAGTACCTAATACCGGCTACGGCCTCGCGGTGTATGTAGACCATGGTAACGGCGTCACTACCCGGTACGCGCATATGTCGGGGACGGCCGTTAATAAGGGACAGATTGTTGAAGCCGGGCAGCCCATTGGGTATATGGGCTCATCCGGTAGAAGCACAGGGTTGCATCTGCATTTCGAGATCTGTGTCAATGGTAGTGCACAAAACCCGACGCCATATTTCAGAAAATAGGAGTGGTTGCATGAGCTGGGCAATGGTATTTTGGTTCATGGTCTTGGTGCTGGTGGGCAGCGCCATACTACGTGTCGCGGGTAAATTCACCCGTCAAGCCCTCGGTTGGGTGGTGCTTTTCGTTGTCGTGGCGATGGGACTACGCCACATTTCCGAAGTGACCGGTTTGGTTGCCTTCACGGCCGATACCTTCTGGCCTGTGCTGCGACAAGGCGTCGAAGCCGCCGTTCGAAACTCAGCCGAACTAATCCGCGCTTTGATCAATTCATCGCAAGGCGGGTGATAGCAGATGTCATCATATATTCGCGGATTGTTTTCGGGCATCCTAGCCAGCTTTGGCTTAGCCGGGTTGATCCACGTTTTGATCACTTAATCCTAAGGCGGTGTCAATGAGTGTTTGCTTTCGGACTATTGACGGGCATCCTGGCCGTCGCTTTGGGCTTACTCGTTATAGCCGCGATGGTGGGACCTGGGGCCAGTACGACGCGTAGGGAATAATGGGATTTGCGGGCGCAATGAAAGGCGGGTGTTTACGCACGTAAACACCCGCCTTAAAGCTTTGCAAATAAAGGCTTTTTACCCGAAATGCGTATCATGGGAAAGGGGTGTGGTTACGGTATTCAAGGATTTCATAGCCACGTTGACAGGAGAGGTTAAGAAACTCTTTATGAATACAATTGTCATCGCTATCGGGGTTGGCATTCTGTCTACCGTATTCTTGTTGTCGGACATCCCCGAGAGCGTACCGGATCTGGTGCCATACGCGAAATCTGCAGCTATGGCCGGCTGGCTGACAGCAGTGGTGCTTATAACGCTTGCTGTAACCTGGGCGAAGTGTGGGGAGCTGGGGGCTATGCTTCGATATGCATTGAGTTGTATACCTCGCGTAGCTGCTCGTCTTGGGTTTCCGAATCTAATCCGGATCCGGGGAGCGGGGTCTGGCGGCAACAGGCTGTCGCGGTCACTCGGACCAGGCCTGCCTTCGCTCTCGTTACTCCCTGCAGCACCGGCCGAAGTGGCACAGGATCAGCGTACCGGTGCGGGCTATGCACGGCGAGTGCTGGCGGCATTCCGACGCTGTGGCTTGGCGCAGCCGAAAGACGGGAGAAAAGAGGGAATGGTTCAGGTGGTGTCTTACCAGGCTGGACCGGCGGCAACCAGGGTAACCGTCTCCTTGCCTGATGGATTCCGACTAAGCCAGTTAAAAAACGCTTCAGAGGACCTCTGTGCTGCGCTGGGGGCTCCGACGTTGCAGGTGGTTGGGGGTAGGCGCGCCGGTACGGCAAACCTGATCATTGGTAATCACAAGAGGTTACCCGTATACCTGCGGCCGTCCCTGGAGCACTCAGACTTTGAGAAACACCTGGAGCGTGCCGTCCTGCCGTTCTTGGTGGGAGTTGATGACGTCGGTGAGCCGATCTTCAGCGATCTGGTACGTGTTCGGCATCTTCTTGCCGGTGGCGCAACGGGGTCAGGGAAGAGTTGGTGGCTGAACCAGCTGCTGGTGACCCTATTGCTGACGAAAAGTCCCAGCGAACTGCGTCTGGTACTGATCGACCCTAAGAAAGTTGAAATGGCGGCTTATCACAATACGGTCCATACGCTGTCGGTAGCCACAGAGGTAGATGATGCTGTAGAAATACTCAAGAATTTGGTCGTCGAAATGGACCGTAGGTACAAAGTATTTAAGGATGCGGGTTGCCGGAACATCCAGCAGTATCACAAGCGCCATGACGTGTCTACGATGCCGTATGTAGTAACCGTCATTGATGAGCTGGCGGATTTGATGATTCTTGCGAAAAAAGAAGTAGAGCCGATCATCCAACGCTTAGCCCAACTCGCTCGGGCTGCAGGTATCCACCTGGTAGTAGCAAGTCAACGACCATCCGTTGATGTGGTTACTGGCGTAATCAAGGCCAACCTCCCCTCGCGGGTTGTGTTTCGTCTTTTGTCTCAGGCCGACTACAGCACGATTCTGAATGAAAACCCCAACACCAGCCTGGAGGGAGGCGGAGACGGCCTAGCCCTTATCGAGGGCCAGCACGGTCTCATCCGCTTCCAGGGCGCCGGGGTCGGGGGTGACGAAGACGATCTGGAGCGAGTAATCTCCAAGCTCAACGATTTCTGGCGCAATAATTCTAAATTTGCCCCTGCGAAGGTCTCCTTACTAGAAAATGCAGCTGCAGTTCATGCAGATACCGTATCGGTTTTAGCTCAAACACCTTTGGCGCAGCCATCCGGCAGTCCCCAGGCAAGGCCAGACTCAAAAGGGGAAAGAACAAAGATGCCTACCGTCTCCGAAGAACCGGGCAAGCAAGTGTTCGTTCTCAGCCCGGCTGCTTCGAGCGGCCAGGCAGCGAACGTGGCCACAATACCCATGGACGGCGAAGGCCGTAGTGACTTGGTGAACGTGCCGGATCTGCCGGAGCCGGATTTCGACGAGTTCGAGGAAGACGATACCCTTCTCCAACTCAAACAGTTGATTGCGCAGACAGGGGAGACCAGGGCGGATAAGCTCCGGGATATGCTTGGGGTGCGCAAGGCCAGGCTACACGAGTTGATGCAAAGATTGGTGGCGGAAGGATGGCTGGAACCGCCCCCGCCAAATAATCCCCGGGCGAGCTATCGCTTGGTGGTAAGTATGGAGGAATCACGGCGTCAATAAAACTCAACCAATGCATGGCAAACATGGAGGCAAGAATTGCATTTTATTCGTTCCCGAAAAGCGTATTTAATTCGTTCCCGGCATTTGTTCCCGGATTCGTTCCGGGGGCATGTCCCCTTATAGGCATGGGCCGCACACAGGCGAACATCGGGAACGAATCAGAGGGAACGAATCCGCACCGGCTTTTTTACTTCCATGCGCTATACATGCGAAACCAACCGACCATCCTGTACAATAGCAAACCAGCTACCACCCGAGTAAGGAGTAAGGATTGATGGTGTTGTTTACGCAAGTAAACTCACTCTTTACTACGGGAAACGAAGTGGAAGGGGATGTGAGAAAAATGCGTCTCCATAAAGGAACGCGAATCTATTATACCGGGGATATGGCAAACAGGGAAGGTTTTGGAACGATTGTAGCCGTTTTGGAACCCACAAAATACAGTCCGCAGCAGGTAGTGATCAAGATGGATGACGGCAGAGAGAAGAAGGTACCCACTGCGATGTTTAGTAAGGAGTACAAGGGACACGGCGGCACGCGGTTTGTCACTGAGGATGCCTACAGAAGATGGCAGCAGGGACAGGTCGAGAAGCTGAAGACGCCCTGGGGGTAAAACAAAGTGACCCGCCGGGGGCCGCTCTCGGTAGATAGAACCTCTTGGCTGTTATGTAAATCCCGTACGTTTCAGCACAACCAAAGGGGTGGGGAGCAAAATGCCTTACAGCAAATGTCCAAACTGTGGCGCCAACCGTCACAAGAATACTGCGGTAGTGGGCGTCTTTGAGTGTGTTCAGTGCGGGGCTGTTTACGGTTCCTGCTATCTGGGCGAATCATACGAATTTGTCATGCCCTACATGACAACCGAATCTGTGCCGTCCGAGCGGACACGGTACTACGACTTTGAGTGCTTGGGTAGCGGGGGGATCACCCGCCGACACGGATGGTTCGACCCGGCGACAAAACGGATTGTACAAGTTGGCTGAGATAGCGAACTGTTGCTTGGCCGAATTGAGGGTATTTTTGTAGCTGATAGAAAAGGTGGATAACCAATGAAAAAAACGCTTATATTGGCGGAGAAGCCTTCGGTGGCCCGTGACATCGCCAAAGTACTCCCAGACCGATTTGTTTCTCGGTCCGGGTATGTGGAAAGCGACCAGTATGTTGTTACCTGGGCGATTGGTCACCTGCTTACACTGGCCGAACCCGAAGACTATAACCGTGATTTAAAAAAGTGGAAGATTGAACACCTGCCGATCATGCCCGGAACCTTCAAGCTACGTCCTGGGGGGCACGCAGAGGAGCAGCTTCGCGTGATAAAAAAGCTATTGAAGCGATCCGATGTGGGCGTGGTGGTCAACGGCTGCGATGCCGGCCGGGAGGGAGAACTCATTTTCCGGTGGATCTATGCCTGGTCAGGGTGTCGAAAGCCGGTCAGGCGTTTATGGTTGTCTGAGACTACTCCCAGATCTGTACGCCAGGCCATGGAAAACCTCCGGCCCGGGTCCGATTATGATTTTTTGGCTGCAGCTGCCCAGGTGCGCGCTCAAGCCGACTGGGTGGTGGGTATTAACGCTACCCGCGCTTTTACCATAGCCCAAAAGACATTGCTCTCCATAGGGCGCGTTCAGACTCCGACGCTTGCCCTGGTGGTGGCCCGAGAACAGGAGATACGTGCGTTCACGGCCCGAGACTACTGGGAATTGTGGACCACGTTTCGTACCGATGCCGGAGAGACATATCAGGGCAAATGGTTTTCGGCTGACCAGGATACATTTGATAATCGTGAGGATGCCGAGCGCATCAAAGCGGAAGTTGATGCCACCGGCGCCGGAGTTGTAACTAGCGTTGAAAGCCAAGACGTCAATGAGTCGGCGCCGAATCTATATAACCTCACTGATCTACAAAAGGATGCCAACAGGCTGTATGGATTATCGGCCGAGGACACCCTGGCGGCTGCGCAAAACCTTTATGAGGCTCACCTTATTACCTACCCGCGTACTGAGAGTCGCCACCTGACCGAAAGTCTGGGCGCAACCGTAGATGAACGGATTGCCGCACTGGGGGCCGTGCACGAGTACGCCGGGATAGTGCGGCAGGTACGCAGCAAGGAGATCCCGGCCCGGTACCTGGACGATGCCCGGGTTGATGACCACCACGCCCTGATACCCACTGACGTACCTCCAAACCCCGCCGTGTTGGGTGAAAACGAGGTCCATGTTTATGATTTGGTGGCACGTCGCTTCCTGGCTACCTTTTTCCCCGATGCCCGGTTCCGGGAAACGACTGCGATTACGGAAGTTGGCGAGCACAACTTTAAATCCAAGGGGCGCATAGAACTACAGCGCGGCTGGCGTGTTGTCTACGATGATGGCGATGTGGAAGAACAGGAAGCAGCGGTTGCACATCGGGAGTTGCCGGATATGGCCGAGGACCAAGAGGTTCTGGTGGTCGGCTCGAAGGCGGCCCACAAGAAAACCCAACCGCCCAGGCGTTATACGGAAGGAACCCTTCTTGGCGCAATGGAAAACGCCGGCCGATTCGTGGACGACCGGGAACTCAAGCGCCGGCTGCGCGCTGTTGGCGGGATCGGCACGGCGGCCACCCGGGCGGCGATCATCACCCGGTTGATTAAGGTGGGGTATCTTTCCTTGCGCGGTAAGCAACTGGTGCCGACAGCCAAGGCCGAGATACTAATCTCGCTTGTGCCGGAACTGTTGCGCAGCCCTGAACTGACCGCCCGGTGGGAAGAAACCCTGCACGCGATCGAAAATCGCCGCGGCAGTCCAAAGAGGTTTATGGACGGCATTATCCGTGAGGTTCAGGCTCTGGTCCAGCAGGCAGAAAGCCAAGAGCCGGCTCCGGAGCTGGAGCCCTTCCGGACGGACTGGGCCCGGAAGAAAAGACCGGGCAAGCCCGTTAAAAAGCACGCATCCGGGATGCGTTAAGTTACTCCCAATTTCCTAAACGGCCTGGCCACTAAACACGGTTGTTCAAAAGACCCAGCAGGTCGCGAAGTAAGTAGTGCCATAATGATAATGAGGAGTGGGATGAACATGCGTGTGGTTTCCACCGCCGATAGGACCCTAATCTGTCCCAAGTGTGGCCGCCTATTCAGTGGGCGCGGGGTAGCACTCTACAAGAAATGGATATTAGACTTACCTTGTACTGCTGACGATCCGCACACCGGGCCGGGAAAATGGGTTAAGACCGAGCACAGGAATATCTTTTGTGTCACCTGTGGCGCAGAAGGCGCCAAGGAGTGAACTGCGTGGGTAAGCCCCAGGCCCTGGTCTAGCAGACAGCGACCCGGGAACCGGTTCCGGAACTAGAACCCACTTAGACCTACCCGGGCTGGGCCTGCAAAAAAAGATCAAAGGGGTTGGTGGCGGGAAAAATCTGCACTTGCCCTGGCCGGAAATCCGGCAGCAAAAAGTACGTGTCCGGGATACGCCAGTAACTGAACGAAAAGCCCGCTATTATTGACCTGGGGGTTGATGATTTCGCGCAAAATAAAGCCGAATATGATCCCGCAGGTATTTACAGATCTGAGTGGGTTGGGCCTGTCCTGTATCCGCTGAAATCACCTTGACAAGCCTTATGCGAATAATACAAGATCTGTTGTGCATTCATCTGGATGCCGAACATATGAATAGCAGGATCATGTGTTGTTTTGTAGAAGTATGTAGGCTGGTGATGCAGATTGGGAACTTATGCAGGCCGATATGAAGCTCATAGTGTTTTGTAGGAGGTTAAGCTTACAATGACTTTTGCATCACCGTTACGATATCCGGGGGGAAAAGGTAGGCTAGGACCTTGGCTTGGAGAGTTGATAAGGCACAACCAAATTAGCGGTGGATGGTATGTAGAACCCTATGCGGGCGGGGCCGGGGCAGCCATTTATCTCTTGCTGGATGGTTATGTCAATCATATCGTGATCAACGATCTGGACCCTCTTGTACATTCATTTTGGTGGGCTGTGCTTAATAATACCGACACTCTCCTCCGGTTGATTAAGAATACGACGGTTACCATAGAAAATTGGCGCCGTCAAAAAGCTGTACATTCCGCGCCGGATCAACATTCTACCACAGAGGTTGGCTTTGCGACCTTTTTTCTCAATCGAACCAACCGTTCAGGTATACTTACCGGTGGCGTGATCGGAGGACAGGAGCAAAATGGGTCTTACAAGATTGATGCCAGGTATAACAAAATAGAACTGTCGCGACGGATAGAGCGTATCGCGATGCGGCAGCGCCACATAAGTCTATATCAACTTGATGCTTTGGAGTTAGTTGACCGGCTGACAAATGACCTACCCCATAAGGTATTATTTTACTTTGATCCACCTTACTACAATAAGGGGAGCCTTTTGTATACGAACTATTATAGAGAACAGGATCATGTAAGAATTGCCGAGAAGGTTACAGATCTTAAGTTGCCCTGGGTTATTACCTACGATGATTGTGAACCCATCCGTGACTTATACCAAGACTTTCCTGCGGTTAATTATTCCCTTTATTATTCAACAAGTGCCGATCGCCCCCGGGCTACCGAGGTGATGTTTTACGGCAACCTAAGACTTCACGAAAATCCCTGGCTCAAGCGTTGACCGAATTATGATTTCCAACACTCTTGAACAAAGAAGCCGATTTCGTCCCAAAGGATGTTGAGGACCTGGTACGAAGGATGAAAGTCTGGCGAATGGACATATTTCTGAAGAGTTGTTACGTTGAGGATGTCTCCTTCTTGGTGTGTTTTTCGGATTATGAGTTCTTTTTGGTCCCCAGTAATCTTGCTTTGCTCTTCCATATGTCTAGCTGCCGCTGCAATATTTTGGCGAAGCCCATTATTGTGGGGCAGGCCTTGCACTTCGCGGTAGCGACGTTCGCTCAGTTCGATTAAGGCACGCAATAACAGGGCTACTGCGATGGGCGTCTTGCGTACCTTGAGATCACAAAGCTCGGTAATGATATTGCGCACCTTGGTATTATCAGTTGGAACACTTATTCCATGCTTCTTGCGCGGAAAAATGCAGTCTCGCTCCCAAGAAGGTTTTCTAAATGAACGATGCCCCTGCGGACTTCTGTCTGAAGGAGAAGGCACCTGTCCTTGATCACCAGTCGTAATGTTGTTCGGGTGAGGATGGGTTAACTGGGGTTTGCCAGTCCGCTCTTGGGACACAGTGGCATTCTGCGGATCATTTACGTGCTCGTCTTCCGTCATGGCGTCAACGGGCATATCAGGCAACTCTTCTTGGCGAATTGCAGTTACATATTCAAGTGCTTGTTTGGGCGTAAAAACATCCTCTACCGTCTTTATGCGTTGTGCAAAATCCCTCATAACGCGCTCAATTATTCGCCGGGCGCTTTCCGCATCGATAATGAGCGCCAGATTATCATTTTCAACTGTAAAACCCAAAAGCTTTAGAGTGTTTTGATTCAGCATCCGGTTTAGATTGGTAACGGGAAAGTTATCATCAAAACGAATACCCTGTTCTTCAGCCCAAAAAAGCAACTGTACGGCCCTTTTGTTCTGGTCCGGAAATCCGTGACTAACATTAAAAATTGCCTTAGTAAGTGCGGACCAGCTTTCTTGGCCGATGCCCTGGTTTTCGCCGGTGTGTTTTAGATCAAGATAACGGAGTATGGCTTCTTCGCTATCCGAGGCAAAACAGTTTACGTACGAAAGTACCCGCTCGCCACGACTTATCATATTCTCAATTTGCCGTCTCAGCTCCGGATCGGGACAGCGCTCCGGCTCATTAAGTAGTTGTAACGCAGCAACACGACGGTTACCATCTCGTACTACCCATTTACCTTCGGTATTCCTGGATAAAACAAGAGGCTCAATAGACAAACCATTTTGGGCGATATCACCCAACAAGTTCATAAATGTTCTCGGCTTTCGTAATAAGCGGGCTATGCACTCTTTTTGGTCTGGAGCATGACGTATTCTCGGGTTTTCAGAGTCGAGTAATAACTCTGTGACCCGAACATTCTCTACCGGATAAAACTCTCTACTGTTCATCACTGCCACCCCCTTCACGGGTTTTCTACAGATTTCACTATTTTTCCTTTGATTTCCTGCTTTAGGTTTTGCAGAAAATGTTAGGGGATGCGCCTTCAACAAGACTTGCTTCGCTTAACTTGCGTTTCTCGGTTGAAAAAGGTATAAGTTTACGTGCGTAAACAGAGGCCTTAAACCCTTGGAAATGCTAGGTTTCTCCTTAGTATTGGTGTTGGTAACGAGGTGCTGAATTTGGAATGTGAAGCCCTGCTCTCTTCGCTGAGGCAGTGCTTCTTTCGGCGAGGAGAAGGGGGCTACCTGTTATCTCCGCAGCCCTAATTGTCCCTAGTTGATGAGCTATCCAGTACATACAGAATCTCATCCAACATCTTAGCAAGCATTCTATACAACATAACCTGAGCCTTTTTCCAGTCTGCCGACCGAAAAGGCTTGGGTTTATTGATGAGGTGTACGAATGCATTGCCGCCTTCTACTAGTTTCTTTTGGACTCCACTTCCGTGATCCAGGTCATGTCTAAAGTCACGACGCAAGTGTTTTATGATCCATGCGGGCATTAACTGATTATGACTTAGCAAGCCCGTGATTCGTCCGGCCGTTCCGGATGCTTCGTAAATGAGAAAGAAGAGCTGGTCGACAATATGAGCAAACCTCATTTCGTCGGAAGCCACCAAGGTCGAAATCTCGCTTGCAGCACGCATGTTTTTGGTTGTGGGTTTGAAGATGGGCTGACCGCTAATAGCCTCGGAATAGGTATTGATTTGGTAAATCCGCTTATTAATGTAGCACCCCAGAGAGTTAACCTGGTTGGGGATCGAATTCTCGATTGCGTTCAGGGTTTCGCCGGAGAAATCTATTCTGTAGACATAGGACACGTGCCGGGAAAGCATGGCGAATAGGTTGGGGGGATAGTCAGAGGATTCCTCTTCATCAGCCTCTTCGACATCCTCGCAATACTCCAGGTGGGACGTTGATGTCATATGATTGAGTGTGACCATTTCTCCGGCCTGGTCAACTAGAGTCAGTGCCCGTTCGGCGAGAGGTTCATTCAGAGAAAGGTACTTTTCGTGGCTTCTAGCGAACGCCTGAAAGGAATCCTGCACCCTTAAGGCTTGGTTTACGAATGCATCGGGAGGATTGAAAGTATCTATTGCAGCCTGAACACCTGCAAGAGATTCAATAATCCTCGTGGAAGGCGGACTAATGCACGAACGAAGAAACAAGTCATTTCTGCGTTGCTCCATCGCCATCAGTCTCTGAAAACCGGATTGCAGGCTTTCGTGAATGCTGTGTGGTATCCTTGGTTTGAGGAGACGTGAGATATCCCCGAACTGGTCAATTGGCCGGTAGTGCTGAATGGCTTTAATATACTGGCTGGATAGGGAAGAGCTCATAATTCGCTCAGTGCTGGGCCTAACCAACTTCTCTACACCTCCTTCAAGATGTAGGCGACGAATAGCGGATAGATCAGGCCATTTGCTTAAGCGGTAGGCCCAATCGAAGCCGGCGGACACACGCCTTATGCGTTCTGTTGTCTCTATAAGTGATAATAGGCCGTTGTTAAATAGTAGTCTGTCTTTCAAGTTTCTGAAACACTCCTCAGGCGTGATTGAAGCATGCAGGTTACCAGGTATTATCATTCTCCTTCGCTGTTAGATATCCTGTCGTATTTTGCAGGAGTGTGTGCTAAGTGATTGAAGTGTCTTCATATGAGAGTCTACAGCTTTCCAGCCTTAACCGCCATTGTCCTATTCCTGGCTGATCAATCCTTCAAGGCCTACTTTGACACTACAACACTGAACCGACAACCTATTCCCCCAGCCGTCCATATCCTCGGCTTAATCGTCTGTCTAGCCTTGATCTTCTACCTAGCTCGCCGCTGGCGTAGCCGAAAGTTTGTGTGGGCTTTTGGCTCTTGCTGGCCGGCAATGGGGGCAACATAGTGAACAGTTGGTGGCCCGGATACTGGGTGGACTATTTTGAGTTTCCTTATGTAGCAGCATTCAATGTGGCCGACGTGATGATTTATGGTGGGTTTGTGCTGGTGGGTTTAGGGATAATTGACAAAGCCAAAGAGGTAATTACGGAGCCTTGATACCGGATATTAGGACATTCCTCGCAGCTTCTTGCTTTCGAATTGAAACCGGCAGGCACCCTAACCCCTGATTGATTATCTGTCCAGAGCCAGATAACGATTAAGCTCCTGGAATAGTGGATCGGAGTTCCTGCTCTAGGATTGCAATTGCTTGGTTCTCAATGGTTGTTGCAACTGCGAAGTTGTCCCAAGCGTTGATAACTGCGTTTCCCAGATCCTCTGCAAGTCTACCGGTTGGATACGGTACAATTACACTCCCAACGTCGGATTCGGAGAGCGCATCAACGACGGACCCTGTAGCAAGTGCCTTGAGTTGAGCTTGGACAGGGAAGCTTGTACAGGCAAGATACAGTAACCCTGGATTGACGCCTTTTCTTGGGTGCAGTCGGATGATGTGACCACTAGCCGCCCAGCCGGCCCGGTCTTCACGGATTAAAGAGCAGTCAGCAAGGTTGTCTCCGGCACGTCCGTCTGCCGTCATTGCCAAAGTGTTAGGGTCCAATAAGTATTTGTTAAGGCCGGGGAATGCCTTGGTCATGAACCTTAGACCAACAGGGCGGAACTGCACTAATTGACGACCTGAGAGTATTGGAACACCGAACTCTTGGTCTTTAACATACTGGGTACGGTATCGTGCCGGGGGCCTGGAAGTTGAGGCAAGATCAGTAATAGTGGTGGCTATACCCATATCCCCGATGAATTCTTGGTAGAATCTGTACAAGGGTGCATAAGGCTCAGCGTCTAACCGCCTACGGATGTCTGAGCTACTTATGCAGAATCTTCTGCTGCGGCAGTGATGTTCAGTCACTAAATCCGAAAGATCTCGAAGTCCGGTTTGCAATGAAAACTCCTGTTCAGCATCGATGAGGGTAATGCGCCCCTTTTCACGGATCAGAGATGCCTCACGGAAGGCTGTAACCACCTCTGACCTAAGAGGGTTGCGAACAATGGGTAGCACCATATCCTGGACGTCTTTAGGATGTATGTGATCAATGACCGAGCCAGAACGCCTACGGCGGATTGTGTTTAGCCCGGTAGGGGTATGCAAAAACGCCATTAAATAGAAGAGTTCGTCGCTTCCCGGGGCGGAAACCCTGATCATGTCACCGCTTATAGCAAAGGTAGAAAGCACTGAATCAACCAGTACACACGGGCCAAGGTTTCTCCCAGAACAGGTAATAAGTAGCCAACCGCGTTCAACCTCACACCGTTCGAAGTCCTGGTTTTGTGTGCGGCTAAGGGTTGCGTTTGAACGGAGAACATAGCGAAGAGTATGCCACGGGGCAAGATAGGGCTTGCCAAAAGCAGGTTCTTTTGCGTAAACCTGCGCGGCGCGGGGAGGAATCCAGATGTTGTCTTTACCTAGAAAGTCTGTAACACTGACTGTCTCCCAAGGTCCTTTCGAAACTCGCTGGACCGCTTCGTGCCCTGCATCAACGAAGAACTTAGGATCAACACGCAATGCATCAGCTAAGGCGGATGAGTCGACTGCTGAATATTTCACGATATTCTGCTAACCTGCCTTTGGCCAGATGCTGCGGTCTTCAGCCACTCAAGATACGCATTGGCGACATCATCGAGTTCATCATCTACGATCTTGGTCTGAACAGTAAGTTCTTGACCTTGACGGACCCCATTTACTATTCGTATCTGTGTAACACGCTGCTGCCTAAGTATAAGACTACCGTCAGGACCACGCATGTAAATGGTATTACCCCTTTTGTCATGACCGATCGAATCAGCAATAGCCATAAATACCGGGTAATCCTTGGATGATTCTCCTGGTGCCTTCCGCCGTAGTAAGACCATGCTGGTTTGCGTGTCGTTCCCGGGCTGAAATAGGTCACGGTGCATATCAACAATGGCGATTATCTGTGCCTTTTGAAGTAGCCAATAGCGGAAGTATGCTAGCCCAGGGTTATTCAATAGACCATTTGGTATAACAATTGCCATTCTTCCCGTCCCTGGTTTAAGGAATTGAAGGCAGCGCTCAACGAAAAGAATCTCAGGGGGCATTGAAGGTTGGAAGAGCCTGTTTCCATCCCTGTCTAGGCGTATTTCCCAATTATCTGACGTCTGAACCCACTGGCAGGCTACGTCATACTGTTCTAGAATTAGAGGGTCGTCAATAACGATTTTTGAGCCAAACGGAGGGTTGGTAAAAAGAACGTCAATGGAGCCTAGCGAGAGGTTGGCTCTTACATCTGCTGACCAGCGGTGGGGATTCTCCAAAGAGTTGCACTGAAAGAGGTTGCCAGATCCATCGTTGTTCATCACCATGTTCATCTTTGCAGCCCTGACCAAATTCGGATTAAGGTCAAGGCCAAAGACCCGCTTGGAGAGATAGTCGTTACGCTTATGGTAGAGTTCTTCAAGTTCGAATCGTGTTGGCTTAGAAATGTCCGCCCATTTCTCCTGCTCGGCCTCTTCGATAACCCTAAGAACGTGGTTCATGGCTGTAACCAAAAACCCTCCAGTCCCCATTGCAGGATCTAGGACGCGCTCGTTGGGTTGTGGGTCAAGCATTTTAACTGCCATTTGGCACGCATTTCTTGGGGTGAAGAACTCGCCACGGTCGCCCCTAAGGTTACTTCCAACAACTTCTTCGTAGGCTACACCTTTAACGTCAACTGGTGAATTGAGAAGGGAATAATGTTGTAACTCGGAGACAACATAGGCCAAAACTCTGGGATTCATTTCGATCTCGTCGTTGGTTTTGAAGATAGTAGGATATTTGTTGACAACCAACTCCGCGAAGACTCTCTGCAACCTGTTTTTAACCCGGGATTGGCCGTTCATAGTAGTTCTTTCTGATTCTGATACGTAAAACTGCAGACTTTCATTAGATGAACGCTCGTCTTCAATTTTGCAGAAAATCAACTTAAGAAGCTCCCAGAAAGCCTCCGGCTTCTGTAAGCCTTGATTCCCTGCAATGTAGTTGTGACACCTACGGAATGCAAATAGTAGATTGTCCCCTGTTGCAGCACGAAGCACGTCCCGAGTAGGTGCGTCAACTCTTTTGTTTCCCATCGCTGGGATGTCGATAGCTTCATCATTGCGAAAAACTTTGCCATCAAATGCTCGGCGGAAGCAAGCCCTAAACTCGCCGTTGGTCCACATCCCATACTCGCAGTTTAGGCAAGCAGCCATGTAGGATTTGAGCTGTTCGATCCCTTCCCTTTTGTCCTCCGGGTTGGTGCCGTTTTTCTTCGTCTCTACGATTATGAAAGCGGTATCCTGGTCATGTTTTGCGTCCATAGGGAATACTGCCAAGTCGACACGGACCCGTTTAGAGCCCTGCTTGATCGGAAACTCAACCTCAATCTGCTTTGGATCGTATCCGTATTCCAATACCAAGCTCCGGGCAATATTTTGCCGCACGTACTCCTCAGGGGTGTCGTTCACTAGCTTGCCAGTGATAAAGTCGACGAGCTTCCCCTCGGGAATGGATTCTAAATTAACTAATGCATCTGCAACCCTAAACTTATCCGCCGCCGCCATTTTATCCACCTACTTAAACATTGCCGAAAACACACCATGATGGCCAAGGCTGCTGAATGTATTCGGAATTGAACTCCTGATTCCTTCTTAAAGCTCTTCCAACAGAGTTAAAAATGTGTCCGGCACCTCGGTAGAGTACGTACCGGGTCCTAAACTTCGCCCGCGGATAACGCTCAATTGCTGATTTTCCCCGACAGATTTAGATTTGGTTGGTGCCGATTCCGGTTCATCCTCTGATTTCAGTTCATGCCACTTCATCAGAAAGCCTTGGTGCATAAGTGCCGTCTCGGTGCCACACTGCTCACAATAGCGGGCATCTCCCGGGTTCTCCCGCAGTTATCGTTCTCACACCTATTGTAGAGGTAGAGGCCACACATTTTGCACCAGGCTGCGTGGTGCGAGAAATCCTTATTACCGCACGCCGGGCAGGCTACGAAGCGGCCGTCATCATCTGTTGGGACTGATATGTGCTTCAATAAATCCACCTTCTAAACAGATCCTGTCGTATACAAGCTATAATTATGGCATTCAACCAGCTCTCCCTCGCGGGAGGGCACCCACCGGGGGCCTTACTGGCCCCCGGACGTTCTTGCGGGATCAGAAACGGGACGAGGAAACACTGGAAGAAATTCTGATGGTCCCGAACACACCTCACACGGGATGATATCTAGGTATGGCAAAGAGCCCTCAGTCAATATTTCACGTGAAATACCGGTATTGGGTTCTCACGATCTGGCTCTATTCACCCGCCCAGCACTGCTGAGTAGACTGTCCATTTGCTTACAGTCATCTGCCGCCACCACTAGACGCCTCTTAGCCCCCTCATCCTGCGACGCTGTTGTCAGGAAGCCCATCTGAAGCAACGGTGTTTTCGCACCACAGTACTCACAGTACCGTACGTCTCCAAGATTGCGCTTGCCGCAACGGTCGCAGTCGTTATACAAGTACAGCCCGCACACTCTGCAGTGTCTTGCGTACGGTGAGAATGCTGTGTTCCTGCATCTTGGGCAACATATGTATCTGCCATTTCCGTCTGTGGCCATAGCGCTAGGTCGTCGTTCGCGCTCTTGTTCCCCGGCTAGAAACTGACGAAACTGGTTGCGCAATGCCGTGGACAGAGCACCTGGCTTGTACCGCCACAGACCCAACTCGCTAACCCGGTTTCGCGCTGCTTCGCCTGAGACGAGGCATATACGGGCTATGGCCGGCGCGGTTGTAACGCCCAGCGCCTTAATGATCATCATCGGCATAAGCAACTCGGCAGCAAAAAGGTCCGCCTCGCGTTCTAAAACACGGTATTCCCGGGTGGTGAGGCCACCTCTGCAGAGGCACGTGGCCTCGAAGTCGGTCAGGTGGGAAAGAACGATGTGGCCGATTTCGTGGGCGAGTGTCCATCGTACACGATTTGCTCTGGCCGTTGCTTTATGCACGGTTACGTAGGTACCCGTATCGCGAGTTCGCAGGGTCCGGGCGTCAGCGCGGGCGCGTATAAGATTGAGCGGATCCGGCCGTCCGTAAATCTGCTCTGCCCGGCTGCAAGTGTACAACAACCAATCATGGTGTTGCGCATACAGAGAAAACGGATTTACCGGCAGCTGGCGAGTATCTGACTCGATGATGAATTGCCGGGCGATTCTAATAGAGCGTTCCTTGCGCGGTATCGATGGCAGCTGTTGTGTTCTTCTAAATCGAGACACCTCTTTTGCAACTGCAAATCAAACAAACATCGGAGTCGGGGTGGTTGTGCAGGCTAGTCCAGCAATCCAACGAACTCGGAGACGCTGAACCCAGCCAGGAAGATCAGGCTTCTCAGTGTTCCGCGCTTAACAGGGTTATGTCTTTGGATGCTTAATGGCCAGCGGTTCGGATATCTCTCAAAATTATATGTGAGCCTGACTGCCGATCGGCCCGGTATCCAGCCCGGCCGAAGGCCCGAACAATATCCTTTGCTGGCAACCAAGGTACCGGCGGCATTGATACCGCCACCTCTACGGTTGCGATAATGGTACCACCGTCCAAGGGGGTAGGCTCATCGTTGGCGGATAAAGATGCAAGAAACACAGCAATGGCATCACGGATATTGGCAAGTGCTTCTTCAATGGTGTCGCCTTCGGACACGCACCCTGGCAGGGATGGGACTGTAACAATATATCCGCCGTCTTCGGGATCAGGAGTAAGAACCACACTATACCTCATTAAGGATCACTTCCCTTTTCCAGTATCGCTTTCTATGTCCGAGCAAAGGTGGAAACTGCCTCTTTGCCGGACACCACGGGAAAGCGCATACGAAAGACATCCAACATCCTCTATCCCGGCAGTTTGTTCCGTCGTTTCAATTTCCGCTCATGATATTCAATTAAAGCGTCGAGTGCCTCGGCGATCTGTTCCGCGTTTTCCTCCGGCAGATCCTTGGCCCGCATAATGGAGTCAATGAGTTTAGTGGTTTTCTGAGGAACTGGTGCGCCAGGTTTTGGGTGGGGGTCATCAGTCAATCCCAGAACGTAGTCGGTTGATACGAGATAGATATCGGCAAATAGCCTTAATTGATCTTCATTCAATCTTCTTTCGCCTTTTTCAAGATCGTACAAATGCTGTACCGAAATATCTAGTTTTTCAGCGACTTCTGCCGCGCTAAATGGACTGCGCTTGCGCAGCTCTCTTAACCTGTTCATCAAAGCCCATCCCTATTACGCTATTTGCTTAATTTAGCTTACCCCATAACCGGACATAAAACAATAAGCAAAGTGCCGAATCAGGGAGCAATCCTCTAAGCAAGTACGCTAATCCAGCCATAAAGCCAGCATTGTGCTGAAATCGGAGTTGCCGGCCCTCGGCAACTTGCTTAACATGGACACAGGAGGTGGCCACCCTTGAATGCCGCTGTCATTATCAGATCATCTATCAAGCAGCGTATGCGAGAGTTGAATGTCTCAGTCAACGATTTATCTCGTGAAACCGGATACACGAAACAGCATATTTATGATCTCCTAGCGAGCAACCGCCGTTGGAACGAAACGACTCTCGACAAAGTCTGTGATGTCCTGCGCCTTAAGCTTGTCCTTATTGACGAAATCACAAATAATCCGGTTGCCTCAAGCGGAGGTGAAGCCCATGGCATCGTTCGATGAAGTCGCAGCCGCAACCGGCACCGATACCGAATTGATGCCTCGCTTTCCGTTTGCGCGGATGATAGAGCTAACAAAGCTAATCGACGAGTTAATGCAAGACCTACTTGCAGGCTGCGAAACCCCGGATGAGGCCCGGTACGTCGCAACATTGGTCAAAGGCGCCGTGGACACCTGGTGCCGGCAGCCATAGTGTAAGCGTACCACTACGAGTCTCGAAAAAACCGTCGAACGGTGCTCATAGGGCAATAGTTTACGACTTGTGTCTGTTTAATATATCCAGTAAATGCTGGACAGTTGTCAGCTCATCGGGATCCAAGTTCCGGGCACTTTCAAGTAGCCGGCGTAGATCCGGCGGCAAGGGGTCCTGGCCTGCACCGGCGGGCGCGAAGAAGTCGGCCAGGGTGATGCCCAGGGCAGAACAGATGCGGTCAATGGTGTTAATTGTAGGATTACTTTTATTCTTTTCCAGATCACTGATAAACGAAGGGGATACATCGGCGGCTTCGGCAAGCTGTCGACCAGACATCCCAGCACTCGTACGCAGTTCACGGATTCTGTCACCAATTATGGTGGAGTTCAAGGGGAAACCCTCCAGAAGTCAAGTGTTCGACATATCGAACAGCGACTTGCCATCATCATAAGACAATATTCGATGGAAGGCAAAGATTTTCAACGGAAAAGTACTAATAAAGCCGGATAATTCACCTATATCGAACGCATTGGGCCTTGTGGTGTTCGATATATGGTAATACAGTTTAAATAGGTGGTGTCAGCTTAATGATACGAACCCGCCTGAAAGTGAAAGATGTAAGAACTGAAAAAGGGTTCTCACAACGCCAACTGGCACGCAAAAGCGGGGTCAGCCTTGGACACATCAGCGAACTGGAGAGTGGCAAGGCTAATCCCTCATTACTGACTCTCGACAAGCTGGCTGCCGCTCTAGATGTAGAAGTCTTTGACTTGCTTGATAGAACGACCGATTAGGCGGCTAACGCTAGCACAAGTCAGTTTGGATACTATCATACCACGGCGGGGGTTGCGGAAAACCACTAAATATGATTAATCCGCTAAGGGAGGCTAGGAATACATGCCAGGCCTTACGCCTAAGGAAAAGCGAGTGATAGAGTTTCTGTCCCGATCAGGACCTTATCCCTCGTACCAGACGATCGCCGAGCAATGTAGTCTTTCGGCAGCGCAGGTGTGTACCACTATCAGGGAATTGGTGAGAAAAGGCTGCCTGGAAGTCCAAACCGAGCGCCGAAAGGGGTTCGCTCCCAAGCAATTTACCGTTTTGTGAAAGCAGTCCGAATCGCAGTAAGCAGATCAGCTATCGAAAAGCCTTTTACCGTCACACCATCGGTCTCTTTTTGCAGTGTAATATCTTTTGACAGAGTGTCAGCAAGTTCATCGGGCCACGAATCGCGAAACGTAAAGCTAACTAACGAAAGAAGATCGATGATTTCCTGGATATTTTTCGCTTCAGTGGTTGAGAGTATCTCATACGCCGAGGAATGAGCTTCCGAGTAGAACTCGCCACAGAAAGCACACCACCAGTCTTGTTCTGTGGGCCTCTGGCACATTGGGCATATGTCTGGGGTAGGGGGAAGCTGACGAGTGTTCATTGATAATCAACCTTCCATTACCTTGGTAAATCATCACGTTTGCTTAATCCGTTAATGATTGTCTGGATTGCGGCCAGTTGATTGGGGGTGAGGTTCTTGGCCGATTCGAGCAATGTACGTAAGTCCGCCGGCAGGGGGTCGGCCCCTTGGCCCATTGGTGCGAAGAAATCTGCCAGGGTTATGCCCAAGGCAGTACAGAGCTTTTGCAGAACGCTCAAGCTCGCCTTGCGTTTACCGGACTCGATCTCGCTTACTGTCGATTGGGCGACTCCGGCCTTCTTCGCCAAAGCGTTGGCCGAAATGTCGGCAACTGCACGAACTTCTGTCAGTCGTTGTCCAATATTCAAGCGTCTCACCTATCTGTTCGCAGATAAGTCCTGCATTGAGTATACCTGCAAAAAACTACGAAAACAAGAGAACAAAGGAGTAATTAACCAAAACTATCTGATAATGCTATAATTTTAAAGTTGTAAATTATAGCATTATCAGATAACCTTAATCTAGAGGGGGTTCCCAAAATGTCGTCTCGTTTGGCGGAGCGCCTTATCCATATACGAGAAGCACGCAAAATCAGCCAAAACGCGTTGGCCAAAAAATCCGGTGTTGCACAGTCTTCAATAAGCGACATTGAAAGCAGCAAAAGAATTCCGTCACTACCGACGCTTGAAAAACTCGCTACCGCCCTGGGCGTTCCAGTGACAGCTCTGTTCGATGTAGGCCCGGGCACACCCAGTATCCATGATAACACGGCTTGTCCCGAAAAACCCGTCGAATCACAGATGAGGCAAGGCTGATGTTTAAGGTCCCGTTTCCGCCCGATGAGCCTGGGCGGTACCCAGGCGAAACTCCCGCCGTATCACCTCCCGGCGGGAGTCGCGGAAAACCACCGCTCAACTACGTCGGTGAGGATGGATCCGTGCTTGGGAGCATAACGACGGGCGCCTGGAACATCAAGCTGGACTGGAAGGGATGGGGGTCCTGTTGCTACCACTTCTGAACAAAAGGGCCGGGTTCCACCACGGCCCCACCCAAAAGGAGTCTGCTGAATGAACTTAGAGCCTAACTCAAAGAACACGGTAAACAACCGGTGCCAGTTTATCGACTCAGTTGGTGAATATCGGCCGGTTTCGGAGATTGAGACCGTGACCACAGTTTCTCGGCGTAGCCTTAGGCGCTTTGCGTTTGGCATAGGGCGTGGCCTTTTGCTTACGATCGGCTTACCGATGTTGGTCTTGCATTCTTCAAGGTATCTGGGATCCGCTGGGCTGGTGTCACCCGATGTCGCACTGTTGGTCGGATTATGCAGCGTCCACTTCTGTGTGTTGGTCATGCTTCTTTTGGTTTCCGTGACCGCCAGTAACGGCGTGCTTGATTCGGGCATTTCCGGTCGTATGTGCCGAGGTGTTGTGCGCTTTTTCGTTGGTGACTTCCTTCTTGAGCAAACCATCCGTGAAGCCGAGAGGAGTAAGCTGCTGTCGCTATACCTTGAGCAGATAGTACGCAAGAACCAGGAAGAGCGCTTGAGTAACGACAATCCACCACTTCATAGATCCTTTGCAGATATGGAAGACTCTGAAGACGTACCTTTTCCGGTAGGCGACCGGCCAAAACATAACCCCGAGGGACTGCAGGAACGAGAAGAGCATAACAACCACCGAAAGAGCAAGACCAAAGACCTGGTATAGCGCCTTGCCAAAGAGATTGTCTATTTCGATAGCTTGAAGGCCTGACTGCTGGAGGGATTCCAGATGAGTAGCATACGTCGGGTCGACCAGGGATAAAGAGAAGACTCTGAGATTGTAAGCAACAATCGCGAAAGTCAAAAGGCTCCATAAGTTGATTAGGCTGAACCGGCGATCGCGGTAAAAGGAGAGCGCAGCAAACGACATTGCTGAAGTACCAAAGAAAGTGAGCACGATCCAGCCCACATAGACGATTGTGGCGCCGTAGTTGCCAATCAACCAGGTGGCGACCAAATATGCGGACAGCGAGCCAATGATCCACAGCACCCAATGGTCATTGCCTGAAGCAGCCGACTTGTTAGGTATCGTAGCCTGAGATTTTACGGAGATACTGATGTGATGCGGCGGATGGGCAACACGGTGAAAGAGGTAATCATCAATGGTAGGTTCTCCGGGACGGGAGCGGCCGGCAAAGAAAGCACCGGTGGCTAGACCAGATACGATGCTGATTGCGAAGCCAAGCACGATTTCAATAGGAGTCGTAACGTCTTCACCTCTTCATGCTCCTAATGAGCTTTTTGAGTGCAGCCAGCTGCTCTGGCGTAAGCTCTCTGGCTTCGCGGATCACCTGGTGCAATTCATTAGATACTGGCTCGGTGCTCTCTACCACGGGACCGAAAAACTCGGCCAGGGTGATGCCGAGGGCGGAACAAATGGCGGCCAGTGTTTCAAGCGAAGCCGGTTTCCCCAGTTCAATCTCGTTCAGATACGAACGAGAAATGCCGCTCGCTTTAGCCAGAGAAACGAGGGTAAAACCGGAACTCTTTCTCAGCTTTCGGATGCGCGATCCAAGGTCGGTTAACTCGTTCATGTGTTCGCTCCTAGCGACATCCAACCAACTCGATAATAGTTGATATTGGCAGAAAAAGCAAGGCTGGAAGAGAAAGTTAAGAAACAACTAAAGGAATAGTCAATATTAGCGATATATGAACATTGAGAAACGTCACCATTTGCGACATACTGCAAAGAAAGGAGTAGATCCAATGCCCGTTGGAGCGCAAATCCTTGCCATAAGACGTCAGCGCAAGCTTACCCAAGTACAATTGGCGGCGAAAAGCAAGGTTTCACGCAACTATATCTCCGAAATCGAAAACGGCACTAAAACGCCCAGCATTCCGACATTAGAGAAGATCGCCGCCGCCCTGGGCGTGTCCACAGGCACTCTTTTTGATCATAGTCGTAGCGCCACTAACCTTCATGATAACACGGCTTGTCCCGAAAAACCCGTCGAATCACAGATGAGGCAAGGCTGATGTTTGAGATCTCCGTTTCCGCCTGATGAGTCTGGGCGGTACCCAGGCGAAACTCCCCGCCGTCACACATCCCGGCGGGGGTCGCGGAAAACCACCGCGCCGACCACACTATGGTCGGCACTGAACAATGACGCACATACAACAAACAACGCAGCACGCGGGCCTGGGCAGACCGCACACGATCGGGCGCCAGGTGGGCGACTTGGGGACGCAGGGGGCGGATTCCAGCACACATCCGGTCCTGTAGCGTATCCTGGGGCGTACCGTACGGTCCGGACCAGCTATCGCACACTATCTGGCTCAAACCGGACGAAGTCACAACGAGCAGTAATTGTAGCTTTTTTCAAGCACCTCACTGTAACAACCGGACCACACAACCTTGTACCATAACTTCCAATGGTAGCAGCTTGGACGCGCCAGGAGATTATGATCTTTGACAACAGCACACCTCGTGCTCTGCAGGGGCTGCGGCACATGCTGCCACACGATCCGGTGGACAGGCTACCTTTGCGTCTTTCACACAACGTAGGCGAGACGAGGAGGATGATGCTGTGCCGGCTGTCTTTTGTGCTGTATTCCCGAAAAAGGAGCGTAGGTGTGTACGACGCCGGATAGACTGGGGGCCACGAAAGCGATCGTTAGTCCCCGGGCAGCAAGCTGGGCTGTTCCGGGAACTAACGGGCGGGCATCGGGTTGGTGGTACTATACGGCGGTGAGTCGGGGGTCGCTTGGGTAGTCGACTTACCTGAACCCCGGGGTCGCGAGACCAAAGAGAGGGTGGACAAGACCACGAAAGCGGGATTGCCCGTGGAGTAGTGGTGGCGAATGAAGTCCGAAGGCACGCGCAATTGGGAGCGCAAGACCCCCGACTATAATTATAAATATTCTTTTGATCCCTGCGGCCGAAAACTCCGGGGGCCGTAGAGATGAAGAGAAGTTGTTGTTTGGATCTAGATTTTTCCGGAAGAAAGCGGGTATCATGAAGGTGAATTGCAGTGCCATTGATTTGTGAGTTTTTAGGGATCAAGGTATACATATACTACTATGACCATTTGCCGCCGCACGTGCATTTGAGAGGTCCCGGCGTTCAAGCTCTTGTAGCGATACGAGACGGTAGAGTGATATCTGGGAGTCTGCCCAATAGAGTTGAAACGGTTGTAACGAGCTGGGTTCGCCAAAAATCGGACGCCTTGATGCAGAACTGGCACCGGGCACAGAACGGAGAGCCGCTGTCCAGAGTATCTCCGCCGTGATTCGGGAGGAATCGGAATGGAAATCGGTTTGCGAGAGATTAAGACTGTCTACCCAATAGGGAATCACCATCTGATACTGGAGTTTGACGAGGACGATTACCGCGTGGTGGATATCCGCCCATTTCTTCGCGGTCCGATGTTCGAACCGCTAATGGATGGTGCTTTCTTCAAGCGTGCCAGAGTCGATCACGAGTCAGGCACCGTGACTTGGCCGAACGGAGCAGATCTTGACCCACAGGTTCTTTATGAGAATAGTGTTCCTCTTAAGTTGCGTTCTGTGGAGAGGAAAAACATTCGTTTCAGGAGGTAATATGGGTCCAACTATCCACGTAGAATCCGGTTTTCGGTTCTCGTTTGTTATGGGTGATCCTGTGAAGGTTGAAAGGACACACCGATTGACCCAAGCGGAGAGTAGCAGGATACTAGTTATTGTAAGGAAGGAACGTGACCGTTTCCTTGAGAAATGGAGGGAAGCTCGTGAACGGGCAGGTCATTAAACTAGATCCTCGGGCCGTCAGAGTGTCGTTTCCTGGCACGGATGCTTTGCAGATCGAATATGCTGACGGGCGCATCCTCCAGGTACCACTGGTTTGGTCAGCCAGGCTAAGCAAGGCCACGCCGACGCAGCGTGCTAATGTTCGCATCCTCGATGATGGAAGAATACTTAGTTGGCCAGATGTTGACGAAGATATCTCCGCAGAGGCTCTATTAACGGCCGATGAGCTGATCGATTGGCCCCTCGAAGTTACGGCGCGAAGAAAGACTCTGCTGCCTGAAGACTGAAACTGAACTGGTAGCAGTGCTGGCCCAGGATGTTCGTTACTGGGACCATAAGTGTATGAAGTCTCCTTAAAGGTTGATCACCAAAACCGCCTACGGGCGGTTGTTCTTTTTTGGGGGGTGCTTTTATGACGTGTTTGGTGGTAGGTACGGACAGCCTGGGCAGTGCGGCAACTGTCTTACGTAATCGGCTCGGTGTCCAAACAGTCATACACTGGGACGGCCGTAAGAGACCACCCCGGGATCTGCCCCGAAAAGTAAATTTGGTCGTGGTTTACGCAGGCTTTGTGAGCCACGCACTGATGCGGATGGTGCGCGACCAGGCGAAGGCCCGGGATATTAAGATGGTGTTCGTGTCTCGGGGGCTGTCTGAGTTGCCAGACCGATGAGAATCCGCGGGAGATCAGTCGGCGGCTTTTGAAGCAACCCCCGGCAGGTACGGAGAAGGAGAGTGATTGAGGTGAAAGACAACGAGTGGACATGGAGCTTGACGCAACACGATGTGTGGCAGAACGATTCTTTCGCCACCATAGAGGCAGCGATCGAGGCCGGGGTGAGAGAGGCTCAGGAATTCGGAAAATCTCACTTCTTGGTTGGCCGGGTTCAGGATGCAGGACTTCCAGTCATTAGCGCTGAGGACGTCCTGGATCAGTTAGGCCTACAAGCCTATGAGGAGTTCGGCGAAGCCGCCGAGGATTATTTGACATTGGGTAATATCGACGACAGCGAGATCCAGGAACTCGAAGAAAAGCTGAACGAAGTGTTCGCGGCCTGGGCGACCAAGCACGGCTATCTGCCAACGTTCTGCAAGATAGATAATGTGGAGTGGGTTGAGGTTGCGACACTCAGGCACACCCCTCTTGTTGCCAATGCAACCTGCCGGGTGTGCGGCTGCACAGACGATCTAGCTTGCCCAGGCGGGTGTTACTGGGTCGAGCAGAACCTCTGTAGCCGGTGCGCGGAAGAAATGGAGATGGCCGCCCAGGGTACTAAGGTGATTTAATCCGGGAAAGTTGATACGATCTGACGACGTTAAGCGAGGTGAGATAATTGCACGACTTTGGAGTATTACACTTGTTTGCCGGAATAGGCGGTGCCGCCCTTGGGATGCAGGAGGCAGAGCAGGAATGGCGCGGAATTCGGGGTCGGTACGTTACCTTGGCCGGGATTGACGTTGACCCTGAAGCCTGCCGCGACTTTGAAATGTTCACCGGCGCGCCGGCGGTACAGATGGATCTATTTGGCCGGGACGATTACCGGGCTTTTCATGGCAAGGAACCGCCGAAAGAATGGCGGGAAGCCAAACCGGCCGACATCCAGGCAGCCACCGGCGGTATCGCTCCGGACGTGATCTTTACGAGTCCGCCGTGTAAAGGTTTTAGTGGACTTCTACCCAGTAAGAACGCCAATTCGGAGAAGTACCAGGCCCTGAACCGGCTGACCCTACGCGGGCTACGCTTGGCTCTGGATGCGTTTCGAGACGACCTGCCCGGGATTATCCTGCTGGAGAATGTCCCCCGGATTACTTCGCGAGGTGCGGATCTGTTGCGGGAGATTAAGCAGCTGCTCGGTGTTCACGGGTATCTGCTTCACGAAGGCTATCACGACTGCGGGGAGATCGGCGGCCTGGGACAGCGCCGTCGACGGTACCTATTAATTGCCCGACTGCCGTCGAAGGTGAACGCCTTTGTATATCAACCCCCGAAACAGCGTGTTCGGTCCATCGGGGAGATTATCGGACCTTTGCCGCTTCCGGATAACCCGGCCGGGGGCGCTATGCATCGGTTGCCTCGGTTGCAGTGGAAAACCTGGGTCCGTCTGGCCTTAATCCCGGCCGGCGGGGACTGGCGTAACCTTGAACACATCACACCGGAACAGTACTCCTTGGAATACGTCCCTCGGGGTGGCGGCCCCTACGGAGTACAGGATTGGGAGTGTGCTGCGAACACTGTTATCGGTCATGCCAAGGTGCGCGGGAGTAACGGTGCCGCAGTAGCAGATCCCCGGGTTAGGGATGGAATCCAGTACCACAATGGAGCTTACCGGATCTGCCCTTGGTGTACTACGGCTCCAACCGTGACTGGTGGCAGTCCAGCGACCAGCTCCGGGAAGTGTATTACGGACCCTCGCTTGCAGCACTGTCCCCGGGAAGGTGTTTATCGAGTTCAGCGATTTGATGAGCCCAGTACGACAGTGACTGGTGCATCCAGGGTTAATACATCGAACGGTGCTGCCTGCGTAAGTGACCCACGCCTACCGGACCGGGACAATCGACACCCAGGAGTGTACCAGATAATGCGCTTCGATGGGTCCGGCCCATGTGTGACTGGTACCCGTTTTGGAAGCGGTGCGCCAGCGGTGGCCGATCCCCGAGTAGGCGGCGGATTCTCCAATAAGCGCAAAGTTCACGCTTGGGATAAGCCAGCGGGAACGGTCACGGGAACTTCTGATATTCAGGCGGGAGCCCCAAGCATCGCCGATCCCCGGCTGAATCCCCGCAACAGCAGACGTAGCAATTCCTATACCGTGCGGTCCTGGGATAATCCGGCGTTGACCATCACCGGTGAGGATTCGCTCGGCAGCGGCGCTCAGTCCATAGCTGACCCGCGCATCCCGTTCAACAACATTTTCAAGGTTACGGCTTGGGATGGTACCCCCGGAGCCGTCACTAGCGGTTCTGGCCAAACCGGGATTACGGTGGCCGACCCACGCCTAGCCATCAACCCCAACGGCCATCACAACCTGCTGCGTGTTACACCCTGGGTCAATCCAGCCAATACTATCACCAGTGCGTCGCGGCCCACGGCCGGTGCAATTTCGATAGGTGATCCTCGTTTAGGGTGCAACTGCCGGAACGGGCTTTACGGTGTTCAGGCATGGGACGAGCCTGGATACACGGTGACGGGGGCGCGGAATCTGCATAGCGGCACTACATCGGTAGCGGACCACCGGATCCCGGCCGACACAGAGCAAGGTGTATGGATCATCATCGCAGAGGACGGCACTTGGCATCGTCCGCTGACGACGTGGGAACTGATGGCTCTGCAAGGCTTTCCACTCTTAATGCCGGACGGCAGCCCGGTGATCCTAGCCGGCAAAGCAGACGCACGGTGGCGGGAACGGATAGGCAATGCAGTACCACCACCAGCGGCCCAGGCTATTGGTGATGCCATCTTACAAGCATTGTTACCGAGTCAAGTGGGTGCCTGGGTGATGGGGAGTACGGCGATATGGGTACGGCCGAACAGGCAGCTATATGCCGACTCTGTGTAGCGGGTACCTGTTCAAATACCTGGGCCATTAGTAAATACACCTGGGAGTACATCATAGAGCATAGCATAATGGAGGGAACGACATGGCGAAGCAACAGTCCAGCAAAAAGGAGCTTCACCGGACGAAGGAAGTTAGATTGTTTAACGTTAAAGATGTACAACAGGGTCCCGGTACGGGTGGCAGCCACGTCGTTGTTACCCTCCTGGCGCGTTATCACATCGGTAAAAGCAGGAAACTGCACTAGATGCGCTAATTAGTTAGTAGAGTCAGCCAGGAAAGGAGGTGAAACTGTGAAACAGCTATATGCCGTATCTTATGGCCGTGTCTCTGATCCGCGACAGGCTGACAAAGGGATCTCAGTCCCGGCACAGCTTCAAGCAAACCGGCACTATGCGGAAAGTAATAACATAATCATTGTTGCTGAAGACGCAGACGAAGGTAAGAGTGCATTTCGGGATGATATAAAGAGACCCAGGTTTGAGCGACTTTTGCACATTGCTAAGACTGACCCGCGGATTACTCTGTTTCTTGTCCACGACTCCAGTCGATTTTGTCGGCGCAAGCGCCAGGCTAATGTGTTAAAGGCTGACTTGGAGCGCCATGGGGTACGCGTGGTCTCTGTTACCAGTCCGTATGACGAGAAGACTATTGCCGGCAAATGGATGGAGTCAATAGAAGAAACACGCTCTGAGACTGAGAGTATGGCAATTTCCCTTCACGTCCTTTCAAAAATGAAATCTCACATCGCTATGCGTGACCCCGAGACGGGGTGGTGCTACAAAAACGGCGGTCGTGCCCCCGCAGGATATAGAAACGTGCGGGTGCAGCGAGGTGTGGACAGTCGCGGGATTCCAGTCCTCAAGCAGCTTTGGGAACATGATCCTGAATGGGCAACACTTCTCCGTCATATTGTTGTAGATTGCAAAATTGCTCAAAGGATGTCCCATAAAGCGATCGTTGAATACCTTAATGCACAGAAGATCAGAAGCCCGGAGGGACGTCCGATTTGCATCAGTTTTATTTGTGAGCTTTTCCGCGAGGATCGGTTGCTTCAGGCTGCAGGCTACGCTTTTTGGAATCGTGAAGACCGTCGTGTTAAAGGCCAACGGTTCAAAGATAGGTCTGAGTGGGTTACTGTTGAAAACGCGCACCCAGCCATTATCAGCAGAGAAGAGGCTCAGCGAGCACGCGAGATGTGTGGCCAGAAACATCGTACCAGGGTTCCACCGCGCCTTGAAGACAGTCCCTGGCTCTTCACTGGTAAGAACTTCGACAGCGAAGACTTCTTCGTTTGCACTGCTTGCGGTGGGCGTATGGCTAGCCACATCCAGGGCGGAAGACACAAGCCGTCTTATCGTTGCGGAACAGTAACGTATCAGGGTAAAGAGGCTTGCCGCAATGAGCAGATTGAAAAGGTTTGGCTTGAAGCACAGATAGTTAGTCAAATCAAGAGTCGCTTTACGTCAGAAACGCTTGATCTATTGATGCTGCAAGTTGCTGAGGCAGTAGAGGCAGAAACAAGTCAATACAAAGTAGCCCTGGGCAACATTGAAAAGGCGATCAGGGAAGCTAACACCGAGATCGGGAACCTGGTCAAGGCCGTCGCTAAGGGTGCTAACGTGGACCTGTATAATACAATGATTGACGAGTGTCAAGCAGGGCTCAGGGAGTTGCATAGAGAAAAAGAAAAACTGGCTCTTGCAAAGCCAGCCATCTCAAATGTTGACATACAGCGCTTAAAAGAGTATGTCAACAGCTTAGACCAAGTTCTAGCTCAAGGTACCAATCGGGAGCGCCGGGATTTTATCCGGACTTTCATCCGGAGGATGAAGTTCGATCCAGATGAAAAGCGGATCACAATCTACTGGTACGCGAACCCAATCCAGGTTCAGAGCCTCGATATGTGCACACACGAAGATGTGCGGTGTTTAACTGGTGTCGGAGGGGGGACTTGAACCCCCACGGTGTTAACCACACGCCCCTCAAACGTGCGCGTCTGCCGATTCCGCCACTCCGACGAGTTTCACATTCTCTAGTTTAGCGTTCAGAGGTTCTTTTGTCAAGTGATACCCTGGGGCATGTAATCCGCTTGTAGTATGGAACGGATGCGAATATAGAGCCAAAACGTGGTTCTCAGGACCGGGATAGCGTCAACATCCAGACCTTTGGGCACTGCGATAAGGATTAACAGACTTGACTTTTATCCCTAGTTTTGCAGTAAGCCAATAGGGTCAACTTGTATAAAGCCTTGCAAGCAGTAGCTTGCGGGGATTTTTTGTGTCAAATTATTCGATTTAGTTAG
>QZIR01000052.1 GCA_003604975.1 Desulforudis sp.
CAAAGGCATAGCGTGGACAGGTATAAGTGATTTCAGCAGGTTACTGCAGACTGCTCTTTGAAAATACCAGCATGTTCTCGGAAGCTTGCGGGAGGCGGCTTACAGAGGAAATGGCGCTCAAGGAAAGCGCGTTATTCGATACGTCTCGGATATGCAACAAGAGGTTCTCGAAATTGGTCTTCCGGGCTCCCAGGAAAAGGGGGTTTCGGAAGGAGCTGTAGCAAATGGCTTCCAGACTGGAAGGGTTACGACATTTGATAATGTCTTTTTCCGTCTTGATGAAAACGTAGCAAATGGCTTCCAGACTGGAAGGGTTACGACCCAATGAAACAGTGCATAGAGCACCTCCTTCCCTGTAGCAAATGGCTTCCAGACTGGAAGGGTTACGACAAAAACGAATAATATAGCGATCCATAGCCACCTCCGTAGCAAATGGCTTCCAGACTGGAAGGGTTACGACATCCTCATGCTCCCACCTCCTGAAGAAGTTGTAAGTAGCAAATGGCTTCCAGACTGGAAGGGTTACGACCTCACTCCTCCCTGTTAGGATTGGCTATTTTTTGGTAGCAAATGGCTTCCAGACTGGAAGGGTTACGACTTCCTCCACTTTTACGTCCGTTAGACTTTTCGAGTAGCAAATGGCTTCCAGACTGGAAGGGTTACGACGAAGCATTCTCGGCATATTTCGAAGTCTATTCCATATGTAGCAAATGGCTTCCAGACTGGAAGGGTTACGACATACCATTACTGCCGCCATCACTACAATGTGTAGCAAATGGCTTCCAGACTGGAAGGGTTACGACTCTGGAGCATTATGATACATCAAGTTTTCCTCCGTAGCAAATGGCTTCCAGACTGGAAGGGTTACGACAAATACCGAAGGCTACGATAAGAAATAATGGGTAGCAAATGGCATCCAGACTGGAAGGGTTACGATCGGTAGCATCCGCCAAGACCCTGGCCGTTTTTGTAGCAAATGGCTTCCAGACTGGAAGGGTTACGACTAACAAACCAAGCACCTAAAAACTTGATATTGTGGTAGCAAATGGCTTCCAGACTGGAAGGGTTACGACTCAGGTCACTTCGACAATTTCGATATGATCGGGTAGCAAATGGCTTCCAGACTGGAAGGGTTACGACGGTGAGCCCTTCTTCTAATCTTCCACGTTACCTGTA
Source organism: Desulforudis sp. (assembly GCA_003604975.1). Taxonomy (GTDB): domain Bacteria; phylum Bacillota; class Desulfotomaculia; order Desulfotomaculales; family Desulforudaceae; genus SURF-60. Next base: position 1,177 of record QZIR01000052.1, read on the forward strand.
GCAAATGGCTTCCAGACTGGAAGGGTTACGACTAATGTCATCCATCGTGGGTTCCGGTTTCTTCTGTAGCAAATGGCTTCCAGACTGGACGGACAGAGTAAGTGAACAAAAAAACTGGAGAATGTGATGATTTATATGTCGATTGTCGGCCATCAGATTATGGCGATATTGAATCCGCTCTTGTCCTTGCCGCGACAGGGGAAGAGGACACTTGTCTTGTTTGTCACTCATGATGGCAAAACAACGCAGCATGTTGAAACAATCCGTAACAAAACGGAGGGGCAGACTGATATTGAACTGAAAATAATTCCCATCTCCAGTTCCCTCAGCCCAGATTCTGAGAAAAACCCACCAGCCCACATCGCTGTAGATAACTTTGTGAGGCAGGTTCAAGGGGAGCAGGAAATTTTTTTCAATCTGGGGGGGGGGATGAATTTTCAAATCGCAGCCTGTGTCGGCAGGTTGGCGCAGTACAGTAATGTCAAGTACCTGTATCCTGATTTCTACGGAACCAAAGTGTACGACACATCCGGCGGCAATCTATCAAGCAGGAATCTGGATATACCAAAAATGGATGACATCTTTTCGCTGCAGAAAGTGAAAACAAAAAGAATAAAGACGGCGGGGCTGGATCAAACAGTTTCTAGGATTTTAAAAGTATGTAGCGCTGCTCTCCCACGCGATGCAGAATTAAATGTTGAGGTTGAAGGTATAGTCTTCGACTTTATTATTAATCGCGCCAACTCATTCTCATTCTGCAAGCTTATTCGTCCAAAGACTAGTCTTGCTGATATCAGAGAAATAATTGGCAAGTCGGTCAATAGAACTGAGTTTGCCGAGCTTTTCCATCGCAGAATTCTTATTCTCACAAGTTCAAGAATAGTCGCTGAGCGTTTTGTTACTGAGAGTCAGGGCAAAATTGCAGCTGCTCAGTACCATGGATACAGTGAAAATATGGGAATGGATCAGGAATACCAGAATATAGTAAGAAAATTTGTTGCCAACTCTCAGTCTACCGGCCTCTCTCGCCCTAGCTCTGAGGTCGCTATCTCTCAATCTGGGAATGCAAAAAAGGGCGCAAATAAAATTCTCTATGTTTTTCTTGGGAGAGAAGTATTGCCGACGCTCAAGGCAATATGGAGCCACAGGGCGGCAAAAACATGGCTGTTTTATACACCGGGGGATAGGCGTGTAGAGTTCTGCAAGGATAGGCTTCTAAAGGCGGCAAGAAACTCGATTCTTCCTACCGGGGAGCTCACTTGCGTCCCAGTCGGCTTTCATGCGGAGGAACTCGAGAAAATTGACCTTCCTCAACGCGACTGCATCGAGGTCAATGTGACTCCCGGCACCAAGGCGCACACATTTTTCCTTACCCGTCTGGCCTTAAGGGGTGGTGGAAAAATTATGTCGATCAACAATCAGAGTGGGCAGATTGAGGCAATAGATGGTTCTGTCCGGCTTGGTGTAAAAGTACCAACTCTCAAGCAGTTTCTTCACCTTTCCGTTGAGAGTCGGCATACTGCGTCTAAGAAAAGTATGTCGGGCACTTATGCGAAGAATTATTCAATGGAGTATCTTCTTGAATTCTTCAGTAAAATTAGTGAAGAGGGAAAACATATTGGAGAATTTTATAAAGAGAGTATGTGTCTCCATGAAATAAAAATGACCAGGCAGCCAAATAAATTTACACTTACTTTCACTCCAGGTGGAAAATCTGGGGAAACCCCTGCTCAAACTGTGCAGAATTACAATACAAGCCCTAATGACTGGTTTGAAGAGCTTGTCTCCTATGTCTTGCTTCAGAGCGATGCTGAGGAAATCATGCAGGGGGTGCGACCTCTTTGGCTCACTCCGAATTGTGACGGACCTAGAAGACATAGAAGTGAGCTGGATGTATTATGCAGGTTTGGACAAGTCCTCTATTGTATTTCTTGTAAATCTGGAAAAACCGAACCAATGGGAGCTTCGGCCATTGAAATACAGAATGTGTCAGCTGCATTTGGGAGATTTGCAGTTCCCCTGCTGGCTTTTCTCAAACACCCCGGAGATCCCAAGAAAATAGGCAAGACCTGGGTGTTCGGCTACAAAACTTTCACCAGTTTTGATGCTATGAAAAGGTTGCTGGAACGTGCCAGGGAAGATCTGGCAACAACATACTAAGTTCGTAGACGGGTAACATGAGGAAACTGATGGGATTGTTATAAGTTGGCGATGGGCTTGCGACAGCTGAATTGAATACAGGAGGCGTGAATGCAGAGAGACGCCAAGATTTTGCTTGATGTGCTGGGAAAGTTGAAAGCAGAGCACGATTCGCACTGGAGAGAGCATAATGCTCCCCTTCCGAACGTCGTACCCAAGGCGCTTGGGTTTATCCACGCTCGTGCCGCTTGGGACATAGAGTACGCCAAACGGCTTGTTTTTGATTTTTTCAAGGCTGAAGGTGCTCTGTCACGCGACAACACACGAGAAGATATCCTCGATGCTGTTCAAGTCTGTTTGACAAATCTCCATGATAATTTAGATGATCCCTTCATGCCGACATCGAAGGACTGGAAGTTGATCGAAGAGGCCGCTAGTCTTTGATGCATGAATATACGGAACCTTTAGAGTCATTCCGTCTAGGAGAGGGAACTCTGGTGCAAAAGAGTAAATTGAGGGGATGGTTTTAGCCGTTGAGAGTATGTTCCTTTCGCCAGAGTGTCACCTGTGAACTTTTTATTTTTCGTTGTTGCAGGGAGAGGCATCTATCTTCGTTTTTATGGTGGGGTAAATGGTAAGTGAAGGGATCGCGCGCTGATAGGTTTCGTTCTGCTTCAGTTATTATGAGTTGCAACTAATAGTCAGGGCAGCTGCACAATCAAACCCCGTCCCTTGGGAGATTACCCGGGAACGGGGTTCTTTTTTTTCATCGTATTCTTGTTGAGGGTCTCGCGCAAAGCAGCCATCCTGCGTTGTGTCGGGTTTGGTCAATCCTTGATGTGCCTTGTGTGTTCAGGACACCGCGACAGATGTTATGATGAGTCTCATAAAAAAAGCTTATGACCTAGCGAGGATGACGAGGATGGGAAACTAAATAAAGAATATTCCTGCCACAGGAACGGGGCCGCGGCGCCTGGCAACAGAAGCCGATTCAATTCAGTCAGTAGTTCGTTCAAGGTGATAGCCAGTCCATACCACAAAAAATTGTGGCTTCACCGATACCCCCTGATCAACTTGACCAAGGAGGAACGATCATGCTGAACCTGCCATTCTCAGAATACACTCTGCTCAGACCAGGGAGCGAATTTGCTCAGTGGGATATCAGTTGGGACTGCGGTTTCGGAGGTAAGCCCGATGGTGCTGATTTGGGGCACGCATTATCACGGCTGCTCTCTCCGCATTGGATACAGATATCTCAGGTCGGGCAGAGCAGGTCATGAGTCCATTTCTGATTGTTTCTGCGCTCGCGCCATCTGCCGTTATCCTGTGGTGTGCGTGTGGCGGTGACCTGTATCTCAAATCAGGCAGGGGGCTCTGGATGACATTGGTGCTTGGAGCCCTGACCTGTATTCCCCTGTGTCTGATTTCTGTCCCGATCATAAATAGTCTTGAAACGTTTCTCTCAGGGGGAGCATCTGGTGCTGCCTGGCAGGCTTTTGTTTTCGTCGCGCTCCCTGAGGAGCTGGTCAAATTCCTCGTGCTGGTCCTTTATGGTTTGAGGCGGCCTGATTTCAGGAGAGCGATGGATGGCGTCCTTTACGGTTTAGCGGCTTCATTGGGGTTCGCCACAATAGAAAACATAATGTACGTGTCATCATATGGCTTCGGAACTGCGGCAGTGCGCGCACTCACGTCGGTGCCTGGTCATGCCCTGTGGGGTGGAATTATGGGCTATTACGCCGGCCAAGCATGTTTTTCCGGAATTGGCAATTCCTGGCGTTTCTGGGTTCTTGCACTCCTCGTTCCAGTGGCCCTCCATGGTTTATTTGATTTTCCCTTGATGGCGCTATGCAATACGTCCAGTACGAATGATAGAGTTGTCTGGCTTATGGTGTGGTTGTTTTTTGGGCCGGGGCTTCTGTGGGAGTGCTGGAAGCGGTTGAGGCCCCGGATCGAGGCATTGCGCGCCGAGAAGGTTCTTGTACGGGAAGATGTTCTGGGGGGACAATTAAAAAAGGACCTCCGGGTGCGTCTGTCGTTCGGTAAGGAAAGTGCGGTTTTTTTCTTTGGGGTGGTGACGACAATAGCCGGTGCGCTGCTCTGTAGTGCTGTGGTAGCGGCATTATTCGTGGTAATTTGTGATGTACCGGGATCGCTGGGTAGCCATAGATTTTATGATGTATTTCTCGGAACATTCCTCATGGGCATACCTATGGCCTGGTTTGGAATCTGTCTCTTCAGGAGCGGTTGCCGGCGAATGGCTGTGGGATAGAATATCTGGTCGGGAATATTTTTTCCCGTGATAAGGCGTAGGAAGGTGTTTCGTGAGCTCTTGCCACTTTGGCCTGCACCCGCTAAAATTTGCTCCTGAATGGAGCGTATATTTCATGAATGCACGGTTAATTCCATTGATACAGGAGAGCTGACAGATGGCTGACAATGATGCAAAAAAATTCTCCGCGGAAGATGATCTCTCTGATTTAAATTTAATTGCGCAATACTGGGGGTGTGACTGGCTGGGATTAGTTGTAGGGAGCAGATATTTCATTTCCAGGGGATTCCAAATTCGCCTTGCCTTGAGCATTTCGGAGAATTCCACAGATGAAATGTCTAAATATCCAATTTTTCCAGTGCGTAAGCAGCCTGGTGACTATGTTTTTTTGCTGCATAATGTTTGCATCGAAAAGGATGGCTCCATGTTTATTGTCGATTGTGATCTGGAATCATATCCACTCGAGTTTAACGATTCGACCACCGGTGCAGATGTCCGTGCTCAGGCAATCACGCTTTTGGACAGTATCCCTGACGAGGAATACAGAATACTTTGTGCAGAGCATCGTAACGAACGGGGTGAATTTGGCAGGACGACACAGCCCGCCCTTTCCGATTTCAAAATTATCAAGAATCCGTACATACGGACCAGTCCCCGGGTAAAGTAATGTTTTGTTGGCACCGCATCACATTTAGTTCTTTTTGTGAGTTTTTCCTGACGGGCACGAGTTCCGCCCCTTGGAATTGCCGAAGGAATACATGCATATAATTACCTGTAATTAATTATAATTTCATGAAATTTGCGAGTGAGCGAAGTCAGTTATGCAATTGGCATGTTTATTGATAAAGGAGAGCAGTGAAGCAAAATAGAGAAATTCATAAGGATGACCATGAGAGAAGCGAGGGGGCGGTAATGAACGACTGATCTGAAACAATCACCCTGCCTTAGGAACGGGGCGCCGGCGCCTGGCAACAGAAGCCGAACCAGATCAGTCAGAAGTTCGTTCACGGTGATGGCCAGTCCGGTCACGAATAAAAACATTGTGGCGTCACCGATAACCCTGATCACCCTAACAGGAGGAACGAACATGCAGAACACGCTTTTCACCCCGGAACTCATCGTCGTCCTTTGCCTCGCCCTGGCGCTCGTCATAACCGGCGGGCTGTCCTGGCGTCAGAAACGCTCTCCCCAGGTATCCGGCCCGAAACCCAACCGGAAGGAATCCACACCCGATAACGAGCGGCTGAAAAGTAACATTCTGTACGGGGCGCGGATTATTGCCGCGGGCATGGAGCGGGATGTCGATTTGCTCCGAACCGGCAATGGGTATGCGAAATGGCCTGAGGAGAGCTTCTGGCGATGAGGCCGGGTAAGTCCACAGCCTCTGAGCTGCCTGTTCCGGTAAAAATTTTATGAGTTGCATATAATAAGTGATGGACCAGTACGCCCCCATATCCAACCCATTCGCAGGAGGAACCGACATGAAAAGGATTAAGCACATCGCCGCCGTACTTGTTTGCCTCGGTTGTCTGCTGGCATGCAATACCCCGGCGGAAGCTTCCCGGTTCATCATTGTCGGCGTGGACGAGAGCGGTTCGTATGACCTGCGGAACCTGAGCATGAAGCTCCTGGAGAGGCTGATCCTCAAGATCATGGAGCCGGGCGACAGCCTGTACGGCCGCAGGATAACCGACAAGAGTTATCTGGACAACGCGGATACCCAGTTGCTGCCGCAGGTCCTTGTTATCCCGGAATCCGCGGTGGCGACGAACAATTTTCTTGATCTTCGCGCCAAGCGGCAGGCGAAGGTGGAGAAGGCGCAGCAGGACCTGGTGCGGCTGCAGGCGATCAAGTACATCCGGGCGCTCAAGCCGGTCAAGGCACCCAAGACCGACATCCACGGATTTTTTGCCGCCTGCGGTGACCGCTTGGCCACCATGGAACAAGACCAGGAGAGAATCATCATCGTCGCCAGCGACATGGTGGACAACCAGCATCTCAAGAGCGAGGTCGACCTTCACGGCGCGCGGGTGATCGTTGTCGCCTTTGAGAAAGAGGCAGACCCGAACAAGACGAAGAAGACCCGGGAGGTCTGGGCGCAGGCACTCCGGGCAATGAAAGCGGGAGACGTGCAGTTTCTGAGCCCGGACCAGGATATCAGCCCGGCTATCGCCGGTGAGGGGGCCTGAGGGGCGTTTGTATTTTATGAGTTGCAAATTACTTTTGAAGGCCAAAAGAACTATCCACAACCAGGAGGTCTGAGACTATGAAGGAACTTATTTCCAGGAGAGAAGAGCGGGAGGTGCTATGGGCGACGGATATATGTAAAGATTGATCACTCCTGCCACAGGAACGGGGCCACGGCGCCTGGCAACAGAAGCCGATCCAATCCATTCAGACGTTCGTTCACGGTGATGGCCAGTCCGGTCACGAATACAAAACATTGTGGCTTCACCGGTATCCCTGACCAACTCGAACCCAGGAGGATCGAACATGCTGAACTTGCCCATTGCCCAAGACATCCTGATTGCCTCGATTGTTGCCGGTGGCTTTATTGTTGGCGTATGCCTCTTGTACTGGCACATAACCAGAGAAGAGGGGGTCCGCCGGTTTCATCTGCATTTTCTGCGTATTTTCTTTATAGCGCTTCATCAGGCCGGGGAGTGGTGCGAGAATGGCTGGAGGGCCATTCTGTCCTGGCGGCGGCAGCAAATGAGGGCCAGGTATGCCAGTATGAGGCCCAGTCATTGGTTGGTCTCCTTCCTCTGTTTAGTGCTCAGTCTGATCCTGCTGTTCTGCCAGGCGAGTGTTCTGGGACAGGTATTCGCCAGTTTCGGACGGGGGGAGACCCCGTTCCCCGCAGCAAGTCCGGGCATGCTGCTGGCAATCGCCATCTGGGCCGCTGCCGTCACCTGGGGAATCTTCCTCTTTGAGGCCTTGGGTGTTACACGTCTGCAGCCCTGGATGCACGGTATGAGCGGGTTCTCGCGCAAGGTGGTAGCCGCATTCTGCATCCTGGGTATCATGGGATCACTTCTGTCCCAGGTTTATTTCGCGTCACCGGTCAGCACTGGCGTGCAGGATGACCAGGCATGGTTGCTCGTGGCGGCGGTTCTCGCTGCCATTGCCTCGATCAACGGCGCTGGTCTATTCAGCATGAACGGCAGCCTTGCCCTGCTGCATCTGCTTCTTCTGTGGGGTATCAGCACTGTTGCCGCCCTGCCGTTGGCTGCGGCGGAATTTGTTTTTCTGGTGGCGATGCGGCTGATGGTCATGGCGGATGGTATTGGCGGTGTCCTTGGTGTAAAGGGCCGTGAAAAGGCAGATGGTGGAGGACAGGATGATATTGCGCCGTAAAATATCGTGAGTTGCTTATCCTTATTGAATGCCAAGCGAACTAACACTAGCCAGGAGGTATGCGACGATGAAGGAACAAGGTTCAAGGAGAGGAGAGAGGGGGGCAGCTATGGAGACCTGATATAAAGCAATCCCTGCCGCAGGAACGGGGCGACGGCGCCTGGCAACAGAAGCCGATCCGCATCATTCAGACGTTCGTTCACGGTGATGGCCAGTCCTGACACGAATACAAAACATTGTGGCTTCACCGGTATCCCCGATCAACCCGAACAAGGAGGAACGAACATGCTGAACATTCTCTTCACCCAGGAAACCACCGTTGTCCTGAGAATCATCTGTGCGCTCGCCGTTAGCGGCGGACTCCGTCACCTTTCATTCAGCGATAGATGGAATCATTTTTCTCCAGAGACTTTCGATGTAGTCACCAGAGGACAGGAGGGCATCCGATGAGTGGCGAAATCGTTTTGTTGCCTCTCGCGCCCGTAGCTTTCGGGGCCGTTGCAGGCGCTGCACTGACTGCGGTGGCTGTTGTAGCTGTCGGTTCAGTAACGATTGCTGCCGGGGGCGCACTCGCTCTTGGGCTGAAATCCGTTATTGATAAACGGGTCAGCTCGGCCGCCGAGGAAGCTAAGACCAAGGAGAAGGAGATTAAAGAATGGTGGGACTATCAGGAGCAGAGTGCGAGGAAAATGTCTGCACTGTGGGAAAACCACAGTGCTCTTCTGGCCGCACAGCAGGAATTGCTGAAAGCGGGGTTGAATGAACGCAGGAAAGATGTGGTAGGTACTGGTCCCACCGCAACAGGGTATTTCACCCTTGGCCTTGACCGGGCCATCGCCGCCAGGGAAGCCGCTGATGGGATGTTGAAAGAAATCAATGAAATACTTGCTGGAATCCCGCATGCCCTGGCCTCTGAGGCCGACTCTCCTGTTCCGAACCTCCTGGCCATGACGGAAAAGTTGCAACGCAAAGCACAATCAGACGCCCCCCCGTCCCTTGAAACGATCGAGGCATTCCGGAGAACAGTTCAGGATACTATCCGCACCTATGCGCAAACCTGTGAGAAAAGGCAACAGACCACCCAATCGCTGATGCCCCGGCTTGAGAAACTGATCCTTGAGGCCGGAACATGGCAGCGGCTGGCGGCTACCCGGGAACTGGCTTCCGGTATGAGCTCATTGCTGTCAAATCTGAAGGTGTTGTTGCTTAAAGGAAGGATATCCCTCGCCCAGGTGGAGACGATGGAAAAGAGACTGGCCACACTCAGGACGAAAATTGAGGCGAAGTTGGCGGAGAATGCCTACCGAACGGCCCTTGCTGAATCCCTGGCCAGAAACCTCGGGTCGATGGGGTATCGGGCAGTCAGTGATTTTGCGGAAGACCGTGAAGGCCGGGAGATGAGGGCCGAATTGGCCATTCCGGGGGGTGAAGCCCTGCGAGTCGGTGTTACCAGCGATAACCGGCTCACATTCAAGGTAGTCCATACTATGGTGCCAGGGGAGAAAGATATGTCCGCAGGCCAGAAAAAAATGTACCGCGCGCAGGAAAAGAAGTGGTGCCAGGATATGCGAACCTTGCTGAGGATTCTGGCTAAGGAAGGCTTTACTTATGGGATTTTGGATGAAAAGACGATCCCCGATAACATCATTCCCAAAGCCGTCCTGGAAGACGTCGAGGGAATTCTTGCCCGCAGGGATGAGGAACAGCGGTGGGCCATTGAGGGTGATGAGGCTGACGAAATGCGTCGGAGGGTGGTTCTGGACCAGAAAACTCAGGAACGGGAGGCATAGATGATTAATACAGAGACGAAAGAATGTCCGGTATGGATTCGCGAAATGGCCTGCTTCCTGCGGCTGAAGAATCTCCTGATCCTGCATGGCAATGTCTATGACAAGGTCACTTTCCCGATTACCGCGGAGGGGGAAACGGACTGGCCCGAAATGGAAGTGCCGCAGTTTTTTGAGCATTTTCTCAAGGCCATGCAGTATGAGGTGATCGGGTTTTATGACCTGATTGACGGATTGCATTTTCAGGATAAAGAGATGGACAAGCTCTACAAACAGGTGCAGAGCGGTAAATCCCTGTCCTCTGAAAAGCAGAAAGAGGGGCCATCATCTGACGGAACGACAAAACCTTCCTCAGCGACCGAAACGTCAACAGAGCAAAAAACCGCGTCCAAGGGGGAACTTGATCCAATACGGGTCATGGAGGGGGTTCGCAAGGCTATGGCGAATACCACGACGCCCTGTGTCTTTGTATTCAACCTTTCTTCACGGCTGGTGACGACGCCGGCCTCTCTCGGCGTACAGGAGAAAAATCTGTTTACCCTCATCCTCAAGGCAGTCCTCGGTTCAGCCAGCGTCAACAGGGGGGACAGGTGCTGGAACAACTCCCTGATCCTGATCTGCGACAAGGAGAACGATCTGCCTCATTTTCTGTATCTCAACAATCCACGCTGCCGTTTCGTCCACCTGCCCAAGCCGGACAGCGCTGATCGCGGTCGCTTCATCCACCACAATTGGGAGGGTTTCTACCGGGAACCCAATGCGGCCGCCGAGCCTCCCTCCAAGGATCTGTGTAATCTATTCTCCGCCCTGACCGACGGGTTGACCTACTACGAGATGTGGGGCCTGGTCAACCTGTCACGTGTCGAGAAGCAGCCGTTGTCGAATATCAGAAAGATTCTGGACCGATTCAAGTACGGCATCATTGAGAGTGAATGGGACAAGATGAAGGATAGGTTCATCGGAGCGGAGGAGAAGATTCGCGCTAAAGTCATAGGGCAGGACAATGCCGTCGCCGCTGTGCTTGACACCGTCAAGCGCGCTAAAATTGGTCTTTCCGCGGGCGCCAGTGGAGTTTCAAGCAGGCCCAGGGGTGTGCTGTTCTTTGCCGGCCCAACCGGTGTCGGTAAAACAGAAATGGCAAAAGCTATGGCGTCCCTGATTTTTGGTCAGGAAGACAGGTGCATCCGTTTTGACATGAGCGAATACAGCACGGAGCATTCGGATCAGCGGCTCCTCGGCGCGCCTCCAGGATATGTTGGATACCAGGCGGGGGGGCAGCTTATCAATGCTGTCCGTCAGAATCCCTTTTCCATCCTGCTGTTTGACGAGATCGAAAAGGCACACCAGAAGATCTTCGATAAGTTTTTGCAAATCCTGGATGATGGCCGCCTGACCGGGGGTGACGGCGAGACGGTCTATTTTTCGGAATGCATCATCATTTTCACGAGCAACCTCGGTACCGTTGGCCGAAATAGCCATGCGCAAATCGATTCCGCTAGCCAGACGGAGGCAATGATCCATCCGGGTATGTCATACCCGGAGATCCGTAAAACAATCCTGAAGCGCATTCATCAGCATTTTAATCTCGAATTGCGGCGGCCGGAGATCCTCAACCGCTTTGGCGACAACTTTGTGGTCTTTGATTACATCAAGTCTCCCTACGACGAACAGATCCTCCGTCTGTTTCTCAATAATCTCACGGCGTCCCTCATGGATAATAAGAAGATCGGTTTGGCGATTGATGAATCAGTGGTTCGTAATCTCCTTGTACTGGCGCAGGGGCATCTGCAGCATGGCGGACGGGGAATACGGAATGTCGTGGACTCGTCGCTCGTCAACCCCCTGAACCGGATGATGTTCGACCAGGGGATAGAGAAGGAAGGAAATCTGCGTCTCAAGGACTTGCTTGACCATGGTGAGGACGCACCGGTACGTTTTGTGCTTGATATCAATTGGGAGCCCCAGACGCCGTGAAGATCAATCTGTTCCGCATCGGCTATCCTGTGACTTCCCTGGGTCCAGGAAAGCGCCTGGTTATTTGGGTTGCCGGCTGCCGTAAGCGTTGTCCCTCCTGCATCAGTCCTGAGATGCGTGATCCAGCCGCTGGCGCCTGGATCGAAAGCGAGGAATTGGCTGAGCATATCCTTCGATTGCCATATGCCTTTGACGGCATAACCGTTTCCGGTGGGGAGCCATTCGATCAGGCAGCGGCTGTCGCAGCGCTGATCAGACAACTGCGGTCAATGCATGCCGAGTGGGATACCCTGATCTATTCCGGCTATCGCCTGGCTACCCTGAGGAAACATGCTGAAAGGCGTATTCTTCTGGCGGAAACGGACATCCTGATCGATGGTCCGTTCCGGCACGCGGTTCCATCGTTCCTTGCCCTTGCCGGCTCCGGTAATCAGCGAATCCATTTTCTCACCGAGCGTGGCCTCGGACAGAAGGACGCCGTCCTGGCGCCGCTGGCTGATGCAGCCGTACTGGGTATGGGCCGGGATGGAATGCGGATGCTGATTGGCGTTCTGTCACCGCAACAGCGCCAAGGCTGGCATCAAGCACTGGGTTTGATCAAAGGGGAGCAAGACGGAGTATAGTCAAACGGATATGGAACAGTATAAAGTTAAAATTTGTCCACTCTGCGGGTATAAAAATTCTGAGTTTGCCAGATTATGTAAGAATAAGAATATCGACTGCAGAAATCCTCTTAACAGGGTCAATCCTCAGCCGGACCCAGACGTGTCCGCCGAGGAACATCCTGTCGATTCTCCGGAAGAATCTCCTCGGGAGGAAAATGAGAGCCAGTTCGCTTCAGGCAGTGATGAGGCGTCACTGGTCCTTGAGCTTCCAGGCATGACGTTGGAAATTCAACCCAACGATGTCCTGGGCAGGACCTTTCCCGGTAGCATCGCTACCAAGCAGGTTGATGGAATGCCGGGCATCAACTTCATGCACCGGCGACATTGCTCCTTTGCTTGTGTGGCTGGGCAGTGGCAGGTTATTGCCATCCCAGGCGAGCGCTTCACCAACCCGACTCAGGTGAATGGCGTCAGTGTTCCGCCGGGTACTGCCAGAGGACTGCGCGATGGGGACAGATTGCAACTTTCAGGGGTCAATTTCTCGGTGAGGATTTTTCCATGAAAAATTTTAGTGCGTACGGCTTTGCCGATATTGGCTCAGTCAGGACAGTCAACGAAGACCATATTCTTTTGGGGCGATTTATCAAAAACCGCGGTGGGATGGGGTTGTCCTTCTCTGAGGATGACGATTTTGCCAGGGGCTATGGATTGATTTTTGCGGTAGCTGACGGTATCGGCGGTGAGCGTGCCGGAGAGGTTGCCAGTAGGATCGCCCTGGAGGTGATGGAGCAGCACTACTATGGCTTTACCAGGGATCAGAATAATCCCGATGCATTTACACAAGCTGTCCTTATCTCGAGCACAAAAGCCAATGAACGTATCCTGGAGCTGAGTGCATGTCGTCCGGAATATAGGGGCATGGGCTGCACGTTAAGCGGAATCTGCCTCATGCCTTCCGGAATCCTTACGTTTAATGCAGGAGACAGCCGAGTCTACAGATTCAGGGCCGGCTCCATGCGACAGCTTACCGAAGATGATTCCCTGGTTGGCCTGGCGGTCCGCATGGGACATCTGACCATCGAGGAGGCTGCCGTTTCCCCGCAACGGCACACGATTATCAACAACCTCGGCAGTTCAGGTTTCAGGATCACAATTCAGCCATTACTGGAGTGGCAGGATAACGATCATATCCTGATCTGCTCCGACGGTCTGCACGATATGGTTTCCGTTGACATGATAAAAAAGACTCTCGGTGTGGAGGGCAGTCCAGAACAGGCGGTTCGCTCCCTCGTGCAGCAGGCAAAGGATAATGGCGGATATGACAATATTTCCGCGATCATTGTTCATTGTACAGAGGGAAATGGTAACGATTTCAGTGGGAAAGGTTTGAGGCGAGAATATTTGGAGTGCGGTGACGATCATGAGTAATGAAGGATTCACAGACCACTTTTCCCCTTCCGGGGGTACCGATGCCTTCCCCGGGCAAGGAGGTAGCTCGGCGGGCGCGACCGATGCTTTTGGGCAATCTCAGGATGAGTATCGCCACGATCACGCTCTTGGTGAGGATGAGGTTGTCGACAATCGTTTTGTTGTGCAGGGGCCGCCGATAGCTGCAGGAGGTGAGGCGGAAATTTACCGGTGTATTGATCAGGAGACGCAGGAGACCGTAGCCCTGAAGCTGTACCGGATCGCCTTGCAACCGAAGGCTTCAATCCTTGAAAAATTGCGTAATGTTTCACATCCTAATCTGATCCGGGTCATTTCTTTTGGGGTATGGCAGGATAAATTCTATGAGGTCACGGAGTATTGCGAGGGTGGAACGCTCGCCGACAGTCAGCCGCTGGCAGAGAGTGATCTGCTGCCGATACTGTCGGCGATTATCGGCGGCCTGGCCCACTTGCATCTGCAAGGCATCATTCACCGGGACATCAAGCCGGAAAACCTCTATTTCAGAGACAGGGACAGAAAGGACCTGGTTATTGCTGATTACGGCATCAGTTCCCTCCTGCCTGACGGAAAGCAAGTGTGGAAGACCGGAACCTACAAGAGTTTGACCCCTTCGTTTGCCCCCCTGGAGTTTTTCATCAAAAATGAAGTCTCATTCAAATATGATTATTATTCGCTGGGAATCACCCTGATCCACATCTTTACCGGGAAATCCCCATTCCCGGACCAGGACCCCCGAGTTATCTTCGCATTCCTGCTTCAGGAGCATGTTCCGGTACCTTCACATCTGTCCCAGCACGTCCAAAGACTCATTACCGGCTTAATTCAGCATGATCCCGAGAATCGCTGGGGACAGAAACAGATTGAGCAATGGAGTTCCGGCCAGCAAATTCTTGCGGATGCAGGAATGCCCTGGGAGGACAAACCTCCGAGAGACAGGGGTATCCCTGCCTACAAAGCCTGTGGGGCTCGAACCCTCAAAGAGCTTGCTGCCTTGCTGGGAACATTTGATGCGGTCGGGCATCTTTTCGATGGCTATATTGATCCCTGGGTAAATTGGTTCGATTCGGACCTTGCCCAAAAAATCAAAAAAATTACAGATAACTATGGCAACAGAAAAGAACTTGGTCTGTTCAGGCTTACTTATCTGCTTGATCCTGCCCTTCCTCTCGAAATCAACAAGCGCAAATTCCATACTATTGAGGAAATTGCCTCTCTCCTCCAGTCCAAACCGGACAAAAGTACGAGAAATGCCCTGTCTGATATTATCATGGGAGAGTTTTTAGAATGCTGGATCGAGGTTACCCAGCCGGTCGAAGGCAAGCAAACTTTACTGCGAGCCGTTGAGTCGATCCGTACCCGTTTCCATGATCACCCGGATAAGGACCTCGCAATTTTTGCTCTTCTTTACATCCTTGCTCCTCAGGCACCACTCACTCTGCGCAAGGATATTTCTATCTCCCGCCCCGAAGAGATCGAAGGGGCGGTCTCCCGCCATCCCGATATCCTGATCGCCCTCCGAACCCTTCTGTTCAGCGGGCATTTTGAGGAATGGCTGCGCGGAGCATTTCAGGACAGACAAGGGGACATTGCCTTCATTGAGCATTTCCGTTCCGCGCATAAGAATGACCAGGATTTGGGGGTATGGATGTTGAGATGGCATTTCGCGCCCTCGTTGCCTTTTCCCTTTGGTAAGGAACATGCAGCGGCACCCAAAGATCTTGCCCGTCTCATCGATAAGGATGAGGCCTCGACCAGGAAGGGAATCTCCCTTATGCAGAAAGGCTGGATTCGTGCGTGGCTTGAAACAACCGGCATGCTGGACGGGGAGAAAGGGAAGAAGTTTTCCGCCATCACCTCCTCTGGCCGTAATGCGCAAAGCCAGCTGGAAAGCATGCTTCACTTTTTGGATCCTGGGTTGCCGTGGCCGAAACCTGCTGCCTCGCGTCAGAACATAGACTTCGGGGAGATTTCGTACGAATCCTCAAAAACAGAGCGCTTCACCATCAAAAATGCGGGGCGGGGGTATCTTACCGGATCAATCAAACTTACCGGCAAGGGCCATGGATTTGCGATCGACAAGAGCAGCATAGAGGGTGGGCCAGTCACGATTACCGTGAGTGCCAATGGCCACGGTTTTCAAATCGGGACCCGCCGACAGACGGAAATCATGGTCCAGACCGATGGCGGGACATTGACCATCCCGGTCCATTATCTGGTAAGCCTGCCCATCAAAAGGATGCTTATTAGGAGCCTGATATGCGGCGCGGTAGGCGGGTTAATTTTTGGTACATTCCGAAAGCTGGTCAGTCTTTCCGCTCCGGAATATGCTGCTGTAATTCCTCCCTTTGCCCGGGATATAGCCTTCCAGCACCCTGCCATTGTTATATTAGGATTTTTCTTCAGTCTTGCAGTTGGAGGTTCTCTTTACTACGCGATTCGAATGAATATAGCAAAGTATTCAATTCGCAAACGACATGTATAATAATAAAATATAATGTTTGTCGTGCAATTAATTGATTTGATACCAATGCAATGCATGGAAAATAGTATAGAAGTTTTGTTCGAAATGTACCCCGTAAAAAAGATGATCAACCGCTAATAGTTGCTATGGAAAGAACCTTAACAATACTGCGATAAGGAGCTTGTCATGGAAGCGATTCTGTGGATAATCCTTGCCATAGTAGCTATTGGTGTCATCTGTTTCGCCATCTATATCGTCCTGCTAGTTATAATGGGGTTGTTCTGGAGCGTCATGACGGTCTCCGACTGGTACCTCCAGGCCACTGCCCACTCTACCTTGCTCAATCACATTCCAGGCTGGGAACCTGAATTCTCATGGGCCCTCGGCGGATTTATTTTCTGTGGAGTTGGTTATTTTGTGCTTATGGAAGCTCACCGGATTCACCGGGCAAAGTTTGAATATTATTGTTATCTGCTGCTTGTCTTCATTCTTGTTGTGCCCTTGATCCTGCAAGCTATGTTGAAGACTCCTGCACCGCAACCAGTATCAAATAGCGAGGCGGCAGGCCAGGAGTATCTTTCGCCATTGACTGTTGAAGAGTCTGCATCGCCCAAAAAATCAAATCCTGACTTGGTTATCCAGGAGGGCAAATATGAAGGAGAAGTGATTGGCTGGAACTGGACAACCCGCCCGTGTACTCCCGCGGGTTCCTGCGAAACGGGGGAAGGTAAAATTGTATACACTGTTTCGTTACAGGGTAACAATTCCAGTTATACAAGATCTGCGGAGTTTGTTTACGGGTTGAATGTGACGAGTAATGATCAGCCCATGCAGGAATTTGCCGCCTGCGGTACTCAGGAAAACACATACTGGCATGATTGCTTCCAAAAGCTTTTGAAGGAATATTTGAAGCCTGGAGGAAGCGCTTCTCTTTTCGTGAGTTGCCGGAGTGACCAAGGATGTATTGCAAGCAGAATTGACCTGCGAACGAATGATATGAATCCTGAGGAGGTAGCACAATCCGAGCCGGAACCGACAGTAATTGCTGATACTTCAACACAAAAAGTGGATAGGGATACGACTTCGTCGACAAGCACGGTGAATACTTCGCCCGCGCCGGTTGAACAAGGCCAGCAAGTTGGCAATCGGGGAAATGATAGTAGTGCCGCTGATTCTCCCCAAGAGGAGGAAAAACACAGGTTGACAACGATGAACGGTAGGCCAGAGGGGCCTTTGGCCACAACAGCATCAACAAAGTACACGGGGACCTTGCTGGGGTGGAAGCATGAAATAGTTCCTTGCGGCCCTTCAGATGCCTGTGGGTCACAAAAAAATCATCCTGTCTACTCTCTTACGTTAATAGATGAAATTTCGGGACATACAAAATCATTCAAATTTTATCTGGGGTTAGGTGTTACACGCGATGGGAGTACAGTTGAAGGATTTCTAGAATGTTTTGAAGGAACAAACTGGCATGCATGCTTTCAAAAACTCCTGACTGTTTTTATGAAAAGTGGGGTACTCGCAACGGTTCATGTCTTCTGCGATGAAGGTCAGGAATGTTATGCAAAGCGTATCGACTTGTTAACTGATGGCATGAATTCAAGGGATGGCGTAGTCGGCCCCATGCAGACTGAGGTGGCGGGCGTTAATTCTCCTCAAGCGAGAGAAAAGGCTGACATGAACCAGACGCCGATGACGCAACCTGAGCCGGCAGCGAACGATATTGCCGAGCCTGCTGTGAAAAAAGTTGATGAAAGGAAAGCATCAACGGTAAGCGTTGGAGATGATCATCGCCAGCAGGGAAGGCAGAGGCTGTACGATAGAAATAAGATAATGGACAGCAAGCCCTTGGTAGATAACAAAGGCGCATCCCGCCGGGTAAAGCAGCCCGTCGAGGATTCTCCTCAAGTGAAAGGACCGCCAGTCGCGGGGGTGATGAGCAGGGGAACCGGAGGAGCTGTTGCCCGGCAGGACAAAAAGTATTTAGGTTCCCCTCCTGCCGGGCGATATTCACAACACACCGAATCGATTATTGAAAAGTCTATTATTATTGATGGCTATGATATGCAACAACTGCAAAATATTTTTGAGCATAAACAATCAGGGACATCAAATTCATGGCTGAATATACACACGGGTATTAGGTATCTGGTTATTCCCCGGCCAGCGTATGGGGTAAGGCAACGTAATGGAATTATTCACTGCCGTGAGGCCGAGATCAGTATGACAAACAATGCAGGGGGAAGGGCAATAAAGCTGATGAATACGTGTCGGCTGGGTGGCAAATGGGATATCAGATTTTGATGGTCTTGGACAAAAGAGATGTTTCAGGGGTTTCCTTTAAGAATAGTTTCTCGAAATCTGTCTGTAGTTGACCCCATTTGAGCCAACTACCGTAAGTGTTATTAATCAGTTCATTAAATACCCTGCAAGAGCCACGGGGTGCATGAAGTAACTGGCCAGCTTGTCGGGGAGCATATTCAGGTGGAATTCCCTCGAAATAGGATATGGGAATAGTCATTTTTATGAGTTGCAAATAAGTTTTAATGTCCGGCCTAAGGTAAACGCGCAGTGGTTTTCAAAACCAGTAAACACAGAGCCAAGAGGTCTGAGACGATGAATAAGGAGAAAGAGAGGGAGACATCAATGAACGACTGATATAAAGCAATCCCTGCCGCAGGAACGGGGCGACGGCGCCTGGCAACAGAAGCAGATCCGCATCATTCAGCCGTTCGTTCACGGTGATGGCCAGTCCGGTCACGAATACATAACATTGTGGCTTCACCGGTATCCCAGATCAACTCGACCCAAGGAGGAACGAACAACATGCTGAACATTCTCTTCACCCAGGAAACCACCTTTGTCATGATCATCATCTGTGCGCTCGCGTTTATCGGCGGGCTGTACCGGAACCAAAATCGATTCCCAGCGAATGAAGTCCCGAAGCCAGGACGGCAGGAACTCCCGGATGAGGGTTCCTCGCATTTACCGGACATCAGTGCCGGCCAGCGGCCGGAAAGTGATCCTGTCCTGACCTATGCGCGGTTGCTCACCGACGGGATGGAGCGGAATGTTAACCCGATCCGCACCATTGAGACCTGTGAGAAATGGCCTGCGACTCATTTCTGGAGATAACGGTGCCCGCCAGCAGGAGCAGAACTGAAGTCGAGCGGTTGTTCCCGGTGAGTGTCCTGTGAGTTGGCGGCATCACAGTCGGTTTCTGTTGTGAGTTTTTCCTGGCTGGCACGAGTTCTTTCCCCGTGGAGGCGCCTTAGGGTATGTATATAACTATCTGTAATTCTATATGATTGATAAAAAATGTTGGGTTTTGCGGGCTGTTCATGAAATTGGTATGTTTTTTGATTAAAGAGATGCGCCGGAGCAAAATGGGACATCAAGATTCAAGGAGAGAAGCGAGGGAGGCGGCTATGGAGGACTGATCTAGAGCAATCCCTGCCACAGGACCGGGGCTGCGGCGCCTGGCAACAGAAGCCGATTAAATACAGTCAGAAGTTCGTTCACGGTGATAGCCAGTTCGAATTGTTCGTGTCCCAAAAAATTGTGGTTTCACCGATAATCCCGGATCAACCAGAACCAGTGGAGGAACAACATGCTGACCCCGCTTGTTATTCAGAATACCCTGCTTGCTCGTATTATCACCCTGTCGCGCGACGGTTTTGGCGATTGCTGCAGTTCATATCTCAATCGTTCAAAATCAATTTGCGTTCATGATTTTGATAATGAAAGAAATATGCATGAACTGAGAGGAATTGCCGGAGATATTGAATTTTTTCATACGAAAAGAGGCCGGCAAGTCGGGATCCGTTCTTGTGCCTCGGCAGGAGGTTTCGGGCATTTTTATCAAGCGGGATGCTCTCTCGCAATACTCTATAACCCAAGTACAGGAGATAAGCACCTGCGTGAATACACCATTGGTTGCCTCGGCATCAATTTGACCTATCTCCTCGATGCACTGAATGAGAATGATTATGGCTGGGTGAAAGGTTCTTCATTTATACGATCGCCGCGGAATGGCAGTACACTGTCCTTGGACAAGATCAAAAAAATGGTCAAAAATAACTGCTAATGGCTGAAAATAACAGTATAAATGACTTGACTCTACGTCGGGTCGAAAATTTTGAAGAAACGACTGGAGAAAAAAGTCTTTCGTTCAAATTTGAGGCCATTTCCCAATCTCTTGAAGTGGCTGAGATTATCGAGCTCAGGAATCGTTTTGGTATTACGAACCCCGGGTTGTTAGCAAAGGCTATGCGTATGCCCGAGGTTCAGATCAGAAAATTGTTAATGCTCTGTGATTCTTTATTTCTGAGGGAGAGATAATAATGAAAAAACAGTTTTTCTTCCCGGCAATTGCCGAAGGTACGTATGAAGGAAAGGTCAGTGCGACAGCAGCAATCCGTTTGGCTTCGATTCAAAGCGTCAGGTTGCGGCAAACTGTTTATACTCCTGAGGAGGAAAACAAGATCCCCTTTCCCTATTTTATCCATCGGCCCCTGCTCCAGGCACTTTCCAGTTGGCCTGAAAATGTCACCGTTTCTCTTAATCTGCTTACCTCTCCTGTTCCCGAATATCCACTGAGTGGAAAGATAGAAGTTGCAATACTTGTCACGGTGAGTGGTAAGGAGAGGCCGGCTGTTATTGCTGACTTGTTAAGTCGATCAGCAAATCTTTTCTCTCTCCTGTCCACGTTCCTCGTCAAAGCAGAATTCGAGATGATCACCTATGAAGAAAAGGAGGAGTTGAACAGGTGGCTGCAGCCATTCACTCCTGAAACAGTCTACGCCATTGACCGTTTTCATGACACATTCGTTCTGACTGCGCAAAGTGAAAGCGAACACCTCCCCATGGGGTTCTTGACTTCGTCGGTTCAAGATAAAAGCAGTTCGCCGTCCACTCCCTCCATTTCCTATTTGTTTCCCTGGCATCAGAGTACCCTGTGTGATTTAGCTACAGTGGCCAACGCGCTGCTGTTTCATCCGAGTCCGCTCTGGCTGCAGTTTCGGCTTCGTCCGGGACGAATGGGAAGAGATGAAATGGACCGGTTAGAAAAGTCTCTGGCAGCCTGCGAGGAGTTGCTCGATCGTAATCAGAAACAGTCGATTCTTTCCCAGCAGGCCGAAGCGCTTCGTACCGCACTTTCCGAACGGATGTGGCTGCAGAACAGACCGGTGTTCAAGGGCGGATGTTTTCTTTGTTCAGAGTCAGAGATTGATGAGGCACTGGTCGGAGCAGTTGCTGAAGTGATTTCGCCAATACCTGAAATGAGAGAACAGCCTTATTTGCCCACCAGGGGCGGGGTCTCTCTCCAGTTGCTGCGGCCCCATACTTTCCTTGATCCGAATTACTTTTCCCCGCAGGGCATTTTGACCGTAGACGAGGCAACCTGCGCTTTTCGAATTCCATGGCCGGGGTCCGTTGACCCGCCAGGATTCCCTATTAAATCCTTCAGGTCTGGCCTGGCTGCTTCTAATATCCTGAATGGTAATACTCCGGAAATGATTCTTCTCGGGCATAATCGCCATAGCGGCCACATCAATCCGGTTCGGGTGTCCGATGAAGACAGGTTCCGCCATATGTGTGTAATGGGCCAGACGGGCACGGGAAAATCAGTCTTCCTCGAATCTCTGGTACTGCAGGACATCAATCAGGGAAAAGGAGTTTGTTTTATTGATCCCCATGGCGACTCCATCGAGAAGATTCTCCAACTCTATCCGGAAGAAAGAGCGGATGATCTTATTCTCATTGATTTTCTCGACCGGAAGAACGTTGTCCCCTTTAATATCCTGGCCTGTCGCGATGAAGAGGAGCGTGACAAAATTATTGATGATTTCTATGCATGGCTTGATACAAGCTATGACTTACGAATAACTGGCGGTCCGATGTTTGAACAGTATTTCCGAGGCTTTTTCCGACTTCTTATGGACAAAGAGATACGCTCAAATTTTCAACCGACTATTACTGATTTTAGTCGTCTTTTTAGTGACCAGGAATTTCGATATTATTGCATGGCAAAAAATCAGGACCAGAGTGTTAAGGAAATGATCAGGCAGGCGCTTGATGCAGGGGGGGAAGCGCAGCTTAATAATATGGCTCCGTACATAACCTCGAAAATGAATCGCTTTACACTCGATAGCGGTTTGCGCTTGATGACCGGTCAGGAAAGCATGCAGATTGACTTTCAGGAAGTGATGGATACCGGGAAAGTGATGCTGGTCAAGCTTGGTCGTGGACGTTTCGGTGAGACCATTTCTGGCCTATTGGCGAGTCAAATTGTGAGTCGCTTTCAAGCTGCAGTTATGAAGCGAATCGATATGAAGCCTCATCTGCGAAAACCTTTCTTTCTGGTTGTCGATGAATTCCAAAATATCGTATCTGATCCGTTTATTGCCATGATGTCTGAAGTGCGCAAGCTGAATCTAGGCTTGATCGTTGCGAATCAGTACGCAGACCAACTCGAACGGCGTAGAACCGGGAGCGGGGATAGCGCACTCAAAGCCATTCTTGGAAACGTAGGTGGGACTGTATGCTTCCGGCTTGGAGTAGCTGACTCTAAGACTATGGCAGATGTCTTTCATCCGGCGTTTACCAGTGAGGATCTGGTCAACCTGCCCATTGGCAATTGTTACATCAATCTCAAGACCAGCCGGAGCAATCCCAGTTCATTCAGCTTGGAAACCACATACCTCCAAGGGAAGGAGCGTCCTTCCTATGTTGCTGAGCTTCGCGAGCACTCCAACAGCAAATATACTATCCCTATAGAAGCTGCCCGGGAAAACCTGCAAAATCACAATCAGCATATAGTTCGGCTCCTCAGGGAATCTAGGAACAGTGATTGAATTTCGATAAGATGACGCCCTGGAAATTTGATTAACCCCGGAAAATCTGGCTTAACACGGGAATGATTTCACATATCAAGAGAGTTCACCATGATGAACTCTTGGATATTGTCGATACCTCCGACATCGTCATTGGTCAGCGGTGGAGGTCTGAAATTTATCAGGAAGGTGCGTGCAATTTCCGTGTGGTCAATGCCTTCCTTCTGAACAACGCCGGAAAGCTTTGGATTCCGCGAAGGGCTTCTGGGAAGAAACTGTTTCCAATGTGTCTCGACATGAGCATGGGTGGTCATGTGGCTGCGGGAGAGAGCTACGAAGAAGCCTTTGCCAGGGAACTGATGGAAGAATTGAATCTTGACGTCAGACAGATTGAGTGCCGGACACTGGGCAAGCTTTCCCCGTATCAACACGGTGTATCGGCATTCATGACCGTATATGAGATCAAGCTGGAACGGGCGCCCGAATATAACAAGACCGATTTTTGTGAGTATTTCTGGCTGACGCCGCAGGAGGTCCTCGATGCTCTCGAAAAAGGAGATCGGGCCAAGGATGACCTCCCGCGACTGGTCCGCTATTTTTATCCGCAACAAGAAAAAGCGTAATATGCAGAATGAAAAAAAGGGTTCTTCCGGGTTAAGCCGTACTTTATAATTGAAATGTGGACATGCTGTTTACTTCTAATAATGGAGGACCAATTGTCTAATACAAAACCTGAAATAGATCCTATTGCAGCTGCCTTTTTCGCCCTAATTGAGAATCGGCAGATAAAAACATTTTCTGAATTAAAAATGGCAGGAAAGATAACACCCGAGATAGAGGAAGATTTCAGGCGATATTGCGAGGTCGCAAGGGAAATCTTCGAAAAGGTTGGTGGCAACTTTAATGTAAATATGGTTCACCAATTGCTTCCCAACAATAAATGGATCATTTTGTTCTATGACTATAGATCTACTAAAGAGAAATCAATCGTCAAGCACAAGTTGACAGTGCAGTAATTTTCCTGTGTTCCTGTTTTGCAGGATACAAAAAAATACCAGAAAATTTTATTAAAGTAAATTATCTCAATAAATTATGCAATTAATCTCACTGGTGTCGTTCTCGGCATTTTGCAAAAGGATCGAAATGAGAAATTATCTCTTGATACTGCTACTGATGTTCTTGATGACCCCTCTCTGGGCATCCGCTGCTTCTGGAGATAACGGTCAACTCAGCTTTACTGGCGAAGTGTTCAGTGAACGAGAAGCGATGAAGGCATTTTTCGGAAATGTCGAGGCGAGACAAGATGACTCTGTTCTTTCGCTGCTCATCCCTGGAGGTGGCCCCACGTATCTTTACTCCCGATGGAAGAGGGAGGAGTACTGCACCCCGGAAAATATCAGAAAGTATGGCTATCTGGGTGATGGCCAATACAGAACCTTCCTGGACAACCTTGGCTGGTACCATGATGTGTACTCTTGGGAGGTATTGCGGTTTCAGGTCCAGGGTGTGGAGAAGGCCTTTCAGATAACCCAGTCGGAAACCTGCGATGCCCAGCCGTGCTACGCAGCCATTGGAGTATTCCTGTGGACGCGGGACGGAAAAGGATGGCGCCTGGAGAAAGCTGCCCCCTGTCTCACCGGCATGGGAATATATGGCTCCTCTCACGCGCAATCGGAACTTGTCAGGACAGGTCAGGCCAACTATGGGATTTTGTTTACGTCAACTTTTGACGATCTCGTGATCGCAACGGTCGTACTCGTTGATGAGCAAGGGCATCTGCGGGTAGTCTTTAACGATACGGTAGGTGATGGGAATAACTACGTCTCGGCCGGGATGGATGAAGGGATTCCGGAGGGGCAGCACTACCAGTACTGGGGAAATATCAGCTTTGAGCCAGGAAAGAACAAGAAATATTGGGATATGCTTGTTCGATATGAGGGAACCAGGCTGAAATACGAGAACCGTGGATATGGAAAAGGCCAGAAGGTCATCCCATACAATCTCAGGAAGCGATATGTGTATTCGCAAGGCAGGTACCGTTAGCTCGAAACAGAGTTGGATTTTCGGCACAACCCTCTGGTAGCCTCAGGGGCGCACTTGTCGAACGCATGCCGGTCGCTTTCAGGCTCAAGGTGCCGGGTACGGCTCGGTTCATCCGTCACGTGACCTATGGGGCTTGTTAAACGAAAAAATTTTTGTGTGGAATAAAAAAAAGAAATTTCGCGTTTTATGCGATGTAAGATTTCGCGACTGACAGCGTTACTTCGAATAGGGAATATGAAAAAGATACCATTGCTGATTATTGAGGACGACCCGGAGCGCATCCGTTGGTTTGAGATGCATATGCCGCAGGACTTTCGCGCGGTGCCCGTCCAGAGTGCGGGACGGGCGATTGGCCTCCTGTCCCGGGACAGTTTTCCGGCCAAACGGAAGCATGTGTATGGGGGTATTCTCATGGATCACGATCTCGATATGCAGACAGTGATGCGGGAGGAGCATGGCTTTACCGGGTCGCATGTCATTGAGGCCATCATCCGGTACATTTCGAATGAGATACCGGTCCTGGTTCATTCCATGAATCCTCAGAAGGCCCCCGGCATGGTCAACAAGCTGAATGGGGCTGGGTTCAACGTACTGCGATTACCGTACGCCGATCTTACACCAGACCTGTTTGCCGAATGGATCAATGATCTCCGCGAAAACTGGTTTGATCTGCATGAGGAGTGATGCCTGAAAAATGGGCAGGGCAAGTGGTTGTTTTTTTATAATTGCCCCAAATGTTGTAAGGATGGCTATCATACGCGTTTTTTTACCTTTGAGGTGTAACAGATGACTCAATTTGATAAATGTCCAAGATGTGGAGGAGTGAATTACAGGCTTTTCGCAAATATTTATGTTTATGAATGCCAACGGTGCAAGGCAGTTTTTTGTAGTTCTGGGAGGTGCGATGGCAGATGCCCAACATGTGGAACTGAAGACGATAGAAAAAAGATCGGGTTTGTGAAAAGATAGGGAGCCTGTAACAAAGTAGTATCTTTGAGGAGGAATCAGTATGGCCAAAAAAAGAAACCCAAATAACTACTTGCACTTGGATGAAAATCCCTTGGTTCCAGTTGGAGCTTTTCTCAGGGAGGACACTAAAAAAATACTTGAGGAAGTGGTCGACATGGCGATCAAGGATGGGGATCTGTGCAAACTTCGTGAGGCGAGGGCAATGCAAAGGGAGTTTGGTTTTATTGATTAGTATTATGCTGGCACTTCGCCCGGCGGAGTGCCAGCACTCCCCTCTCTGCGCTTTGCTCAGGGGTATTTCCGGCAGCACGGCGGTCCGACATTCTTCTGTTTTATCATCATTTTTGCGAGCATCAGCTTGTACCTGTTGTGGGGGCTTTGTATTTCCCCATCAAGTCAATGAGAAAGCTGCTGCGTAATGCAGAGTGTTCTTTGACAATTTGTTGGGCATTGCTGATGATGCAGATGACAAAAGAATTTGTATATATAGAATACAATATTGAATAGAGGGTCGCCGATGCATAAAAAATTTTTCGTTATCAGGAAGAGGCCGCGGCTTTTTTGCGACGATATTATCGATTATAGGTGTATAACTGGTTTTGTGTTTTTACGGTCAGATTATAGTCATTTAGTCAGGAGGGCATGGAGGGAAGAGATGCGTAAAGCAATTGAAGAAGGTGACGAAGAACGAATAAAATATCTCGAGAAAATTAAAAGTAAAATGGGGATTCATTCCGGGGCATATCACATGTTTATTATGTCTTGTTCAGGGGTGGGATAATGTCATTTATTGGTGAGTACAGGTTTGAGTGCAATGAAGGCCGCTTGATTCTCCATCCAAATCTTTGCCCTGTGCGGTGTTTCCTCAGCAATGAGTCCGGACTTGTTCAGCTTTGTCCCAACTACGATCCTGAAGACGGTCAGCATTTGCTGCCGTTCGGGTATCGCAGAACAATGGACTGGCTACAGGATATTCTAAATTCTTATGCTGGCAGAATCCTTGAGGCGGTTTCCATATTTCGAGAAAACAAAGCGTCCCTGCTCAAGCTGTGTTTCAATGCCGGTAAACAGGCTGTTGAATTAATGGACGATTGCCCGGCGCTGATCAGCTTGATTGCCGCACGGCTTGATCCCATAGAGTCGATACATGAGTACACGGATCAGGCCAGGTATATTGTTCAGCTAAAGCGTGAACATATTTTGTCATATTGCTCCTATCCTTCATCCCGGTCAACAATCAAGATGATGCGAAAAATCCCGGCATCGGATTCCGGCTTAGCGCATCTGGAGCTGTTTCGCAAAATTATTGTTGAGGGGAAATGCTGGAAAATCAAAGTACTTCAGCATGCAGACCGCATCAACTGGCTGGTCCTTCATCTTCTATCTGGAGGACATTTTGAGTCACACATCCGCCCTTCCTTTGTTTTGGATGTGGGCAGAGTGACTGATCCTGACGAACTATTTGAGGCTTATCAGCAGATATCCGAAATCCAGAGGATTGTCACCCCGCCCCGTATCAGATTGAAAATCCCCTGCTTGATGAAGTTGCAGGATCTGGGAAGAAACCATGACAGATTGGTCGCTGAGTATATGGAGGCCAGGAAATTCGATGAAATTCTTGAGTTAGAATTCCCTGAGCCGCCATTGCCGGGTGTAGAAATATCCGGGGAAGACAATGGATCGTATGGGATATTTCCCCTTGCAAATGGCCGCGCCTTGAGGGATGAAGGTTTGAGAATGAATCATTGCATAGCAACCTATGCGTATGATATCGTGCTGGAAAACGGCTTGTTGTACGCATACCATGTTGATCTTCCCTCTAAGCCGCCAGCGACAGTACTGATCCGCCGCAACCCTTGCTCGTGGACATTAGAGGTGCATGAAATAAGGGGATTTCATAACGCACCAGTAAATCCTGATGTGGAGTTCTATGTTAATGAGTGGCTTGCCAAGCAAGGTGCAATAAAATCAGGGAAGGACCAGGGTTATACAGAGGCTCCTTCTTGTTAGAATATACAAAATTATGGTGCCTGAGACGTAGTTCCGTTGAGGACATGAAGAGCTCAGATACCTGAAAGTGAAGTTGTAGTAGTTGAAAAAGGATTGAGCATTATGGAATTGGAATACGGCGCATACAGCCTTCAGGGAAAGAAATCTCGCCCTAACGAGGATCGCTACAGGCTGCTTGGCAATAAAGTTCCCCTGGTGAGCAGGAGCGGCCGCGGTCAGCTTTTCGCAGTCTTTGATGGTATCGGGGGAGCGCCGAAGGGAAGAGAATCCGCGCAGGCAATGTGGGATTGTCTTGTGCGGTTTTATAATTCGGCGGACGATGGGAATGTTGGGGTATCTGCGATTTCAGCAATTCTCGTCGAGGCCAATAGGGAAATTTTCAGCTGGGGATTTTTTCCCGGAACAAAGCGCCCTCAGGGCGGTTGCGCGGGTACAATAGCCTGGTTCCATCGGAATGAGTTGTATATTTTTCATACAGGCGACACTGTAGGGTACCTCATCAAAAGCAATACCATTAATCCTCTGACCAGAGAGCACGGGGAAGGAAAGTACATTGCCAACTATTTCGGCATTGGGGAGAAACTTCTCATAGATTCGTTTTCATTCCCGGTTAATGAGGGCGATGTGCTTGTCCTTGTAAGTGACGGCGTTACCAAGGCATTAAGCAGGCCTTCAATAATGGAGTGTGTTGGCCATTGGATAATTCAGTCGCCCGAAATGGCAGCCAAACAGTTGTGTCAGCTTGCGTTGCAAAGAGGTTCCGTGGACGACATCACCGCTGTCGTTGTTGAAGTCGTGGAATTGGGTTCGAACACAAACTCCTGATACATTTCGGCTCTGATGCTCTGTTTTTCAATCTTCGGTTAATTGGGTAAAATATATGGGATTTAATGGTGTGCGTAACGGCTTGATTGTAGAAGAGATGGGGTAATGATATGCCGGGTTTGTCCGATTCGAAAAATTTATATGATTTCATCGTCAGTGAGTTTGCGCGAATCGAGAGTGCCTATGAAAGCAAGGGATCTATCGGCGGCATGCCAACTGGTTTCTATGAGTTGGATGAAAAAATTGATGGCATCCACTCTGGGGATATCGTTTTAGTTGCTGGCCGCCCCTTGATGGGACAAAGTGATTTCATCATAAATTTGGCATTAAGGTTAGCAAGAAAGGAAAAGCCCCGCACGATAAGTATATTCTCAATGAAGCTGCAGGAAAAAATTTGTCGACGCCTCCTGGCGGTGGCAAGTAGAATTCCGATGCATCGACTGTTGCACGGTACGTTGCTGATGAGCGACTGGGACAAACTCGTTCGAGCGGTCGGCCCTCTAGCTGAACAGCCTGTGATCGTTAATGCCGACCTATGCTATTCTGATGAAAAAATCCTTGAGTTGGTTGAAACCTTGAATAAAGGGCAGGATCTCGCCCTGGTCGTAATTGACGGCTTCGAAAATCTTGTTTCATCAAAGAGTCACTCCTCCCGAAAAGCGGAGGTAAGAGAACTGATAAGGTCTCTCCGAACAATCGCTCGTGGTCATCATGTGCCAGTGATAGTAACTCTTACTGTATTGGGGAACGATGATGCGGGATTGGACAAGCGTCTGGCCATAAGCGATCTGAACGCATCTGAACTGCAGGTGGCAGACGCTTCAGATGTGGTGCTTTTTCTCCATCGGTCCGAGGTTTATTCATCTGACTCGCCTGACAAAAATATGGCCGAACTTATGGTCGTGAAGAATAATTATGGAAATACCGGGACAGTAAAACTCGCATATTTTGAGGAGCTTCGTTGTTTCGAAAGCTTGGCCACTGGATATAAGGAAGACTTTCTCTTAGAGGATTACTAGTGAAAATATAATTGTACAAAAAATTCAGTATATTTCCACTCCGATTCATTATTTTCTAATATCAAAATGATAAATTTATGGCAATTTATTCATACCATTTTGGATAAATTGAAGAAGCACTGATGTGAGGTATTGAGTGTTTCGACGAGTGATTTAGACTTCCTTGAAAAACATATAATATTTTGAAATTATTTGATAATATACTGCACAGAGAGAATCTTAATAACAAATACATTGCAACACTATTGCACAGATTCGGGAGGTACTAAATGGCGGGCATGACTGCAGGATCATATGGTTCCGGTGTTCATAGTGACCATCAGGCTTTTCGTGTCGACGTGTTAAAAAAACTAGCTGAACAGGGAGATGTCGTAGCTCAGAACAATCTCGGCTATGCGTATGATTTTGGTGAAGGTGTAGCTCAGGACCAGGCTGAAGCCGTCAGGTGGTATCGCAAGGCTGCTGAACAGGGAGATGCAGCAGCTGAGAACAATCTCGGTTACGCATACTCTCACGGTGAAGGTGTAGCTCAGGACCAGGCTGAAGCCGTCAGGTGGTTCCGCAAAGCTGCTGAACAGGGGAATGCATCAGCTCAGAACAAGCTCGGTTACGCATACTCTTACAGTAAAGGTGTAGCTCAGGACCAGGCTGAAGCCGTCAGGTGGTTCCGCAAAGCTGCTGAACAGGGAGATGCAACAGGGCAATACAAGCTCGGTTACGCATACTCTTACGGTGAAGGTGTAGCTCAGGACCAGGCTGAAGCCGTCAGGTGGTACCGGATGGCAGCCGATCGTGGATATGCCCCAGCTCAGAACAGGTTAGGCTTCGCATATGCATCAGGTATAGGAGTGGCTCAGGATATAGCTGAGGCCGTCAAGTGGTTAAGGAGGGCTGCAGAACAAGGTTATGCCGCCGGGCAATACAATCTTGGTTACTTATATGATCAAGGTACAGGTGTCCCACTGGACAAGGCTGAGGCCGTCAGGTGGTATCGCAGGGCTGCGGAGCAGGGTTTGCCTGAGGCCCAAAGAGAATTAAGTTTACTAGAACAAGAATCAAATCAAGAGTGAACTGTCAGTAATATATTTAATTTCAGCTATGATTTTACGGTCACAGATGATCTTGTAGT
Source organism: Desulforudis sp. (assembly GCA_003604975.1). GTDB lineage: Bacteria > Bacillota > Desulfotomaculia > Desulfotomaculales > Desulforudaceae > SURF-60. Next base: position 32,055 of record QZIR01000052.1, read on the forward strand.
AAATTGGCGCTTTTTTAAGGCATTTATCGAAAAAAGTAAAATAATGGTAATGTCATGGCAGGTGGTGAAGATATTTATGTAAAAGGTTACTTACCTGACAAAACACTCCAAGATAAAATTTATTCTTTTGCTAGAGGGTTATGGGAAAAGATTTATAAGTATGAATTAATCGATATCAATACTGGCGATATACTGTTTCCGGTAGTAAGAAATTATGTCAGAAATCGACAAATCAGAGGTCATCATGGCCCACTTGGTCTTGAAAAAAACAAACTTCTCCATATTATCCCTCAAGATCGGGCAAATTACTATGGGTTTATTCCGGCTCATAATAAAAGGAGTTATGAATGGGTAGATAGCGAGTTGGAGATTGAATATATAACACAGGCGGGTCAACTTATTTTTGACAGGAACGATGGCGGCCGGCTAGTGACTTTCACCTCCTTGCCAGAGCAAATTGCTAAGCTTGGAGTTCATCAATTGACGATGAATCAAAACCCAGCTGATAATTGTTGTTATGATTGGAGTGATTCACTCAAGCAAACGGTCAGGTCTTTGGGACCTAATGTTCTTGGAGTTGCAGAGGGAATAAATTGCTCTCAGAATTATCGCTTTGCCCTGCTTCTATATATCATTTCTCTTCGATGGTGGCCGGATATAGAAATTGTTGAGCCAGACCTTGTGGGGTACGTCGCGGATTTATGTCAGGAAAAAGGATGGTCGACGACGTTTTTGAGTGAAAAATTTAATTATGAGGATTGTGCAAGAATAGTCATCCCGGAATTTGAGAAAAGGAAGAGGTTGAGATATAAAGAAATATATCTGGTAAAAGAGAAAGGAAACAATATAAAAATACCAAAAACACCACTGGATTATCATCAGCTTGACAATGAAATGCTCAATTTAGAAATATCTGGGTACGATTTAACAATAAGACTCAAGCGTGGCCTTGAGAATGCAGGAATTGTGACGATTCGTGATCTGCTGGAAAGAGGAAAAAAGAAGTTGGAAAAAGAGTATGTGAGGCCAAGGAAGGCACGGATTGAGTTACATAGGTTGTGCTACAGGAATTGGGTTTGGAGGACTTCTGGGGATAGTGTTTATCTATAAAGAACTATGGATTCGTTCAAAACATCTCTGTAGCGCGTACAATCTGCTGTAAGCGTGAAAAACGAGTTTTGTTTTCTTGATTAAATAAGGCTCATCGCTTGCTGGTCAATTTTTCAGCAATTGCCACAGTGCCTGAAAGTATACTGAATGATAATGTATTAGATAGGCTTAGCTGTCATCATAAGCGCGATTCCGGTGGAGAGAAAATGAAAGATTTGAAAGTCGGTGACTTTGTAAAGCATAAAGACAATAAGCGTATTATATTTCAAGTAGTTCAAATACTTGAGTCCGCCAGCGGAAAAGGTTCACGGATGATTAACTGCATTCGTGTAACTGATATACGGTCATATTTAGATACTGATGTACGCAGATATGAATTATCTGATCAGGATAATGAAAAAATCATCAATCATGATTTATGAAAAATTACAGGTATGCCCGGTGTTTATGGAGAAATGTCAATATATTTTTTCATTTGTTCAGTATTTTTGTTCCTATGAAAAACTTTTTTCCGTCGAGCATAAATTCATCTGTTCCTTTGATAAGACAGGGGTCTACGGAAACAAAAATAACATCTAACTTCCCGCCAAAGGCAATTGGCCGGATGATTTCACCTGTTTTCTGCATTTCCATAGCAGCCTCTTTGGCGTCAGACAATAGAGACTTTGAAATTTCCCACATTCTTTTCTCCTGGAAAAAAAACTACCGCTCAGACAGATTGGCAGGTGATTCTGGCTACCGTTTCTGTTAGCCGTTCTCTGGTTCAATATCGGGAGACTGTCGGCATGCCTTGAGTGCATCGGCAAGCGCGGCGCCGACCGGACGTGTGGAATCACCGTCCATATCAGCCCACCGCCGAGCGCATTGCTCTAATACCGCAACTCCACCCGATGACGGATAGCTTGCAGGTGTGAGTTTGCGACTGACGCCATCGTTTACTGTTTACACCTGTGCGGCAAATAAAACAAGAAGCCAGCGCCGGCCGAAAAAAAGAAGAAACAGCGTGTGTCAAGAAACGAAGAAACTCCAACTAATGCTTATATCCAACCATGGAGGCACCATCAGTTTAGCATTTAAGTTCGGCCTGCAAAATTGGCAACTTGACATTAATTCGGATGAGCCACAAAGGATGTTCGTCTGGCATGCGTCGTATGTGATAGAGACGGAACCATGAACCAGTGCACGGATAGAGAGCTTATTGCCAGGTCTCAGGCAGGGGAGCACCTTGCGTTTTCAGCCCTTGCGGACCGGCATTATATGACCGTGTACAAGTTTGCTTTCAGGTGGTGCCGGTCTCGGCAAGATGCCGAGGACATCACTCAGGAGGTTTTTATGAAACTTGCCGGCAAGCTTCATCTCTTTGATAACCGATCGCTGTTTACAACCTGGCTGTATCAAGTCACCATCAACTGCGCCAGAGACCATGCCCGCAAAAATAAAGGCTGGACGAAACTCAAGGCACCCGAGTCCCCGGCGGACGAACTGGTCGCTTCACCCAATCCGGGACCGGAGAATAATGTCATCGCCAAAAGCATCCTCAGGGCAGTCGAGGGCCTGCCGGTGAAGCAGAAGGAAGCGGTGCTCCTAGTCTATGCCGAAGGCCTGAGTCATAAGGAGGCGGCCAAGGCCGCCGGCTGCGCGGAGACGACCATTTCCTGGCGTATATTTCAGGCGAAACGCCAACTCAACAAGGTGTTGTCATGAAGCTGACGGACAATGATCTCAAAAAGGCCTTGCGGGAGGCAGAGATTCCCGAACCCTCCGAAACTACCCGGAAAAGGGCTGTCCAAGAGGCCGCGGATGAATTTGTGAAGAAATGTGTGGTGGCTGAAAAAAAATCCAAAGGATTTGCTGGGCTCCTTCGTCTGATGGGTAAGATCGTACAGAAAACCCTTACCCTGCAAGGAGAACCCATTATGACACTACGACAATTCGCCACCGTTGGAATTTTGGTCATTGCCATTGGCCTGATTCTGTCCGTCGGACCCCAGGTATTTTTTCCAACCAAAAACGTTGTGGATCTCCCTCCGTCTACGACCACCCCAGTCCCCGCGTCGTCCCCGGGTGAGATGAAACAGCAGACAGACAAGGCAAAGGGCCAGGCGGCCCCTACGGCTACGGCCGAGCCGCAAGCCTCCCTTCAACCCCCACCATTGCCGGAAACCAAAGAGTCGGCTGCCCGGGAAGACGCAGCCGTGGATATCCCGCCAGCACCAGCAAAACAGGAGGCCAACCGCAGAAATTACGTCCAGGGTGGGCAACTCGAGAGCGAGATCTCGTCTAACAATCTACAGAGAATCTATGAAGGGCCGCCTCAGGTCTATACCCAGGACACGGGCCGGGATCGGTTTGCGGAAATCATCACGAACCCGGTCAAGCTGGTTGGCGAGGAGCCGGTCAGCACGTTTTCCATCGACGTGGACACCGCTTCCTATGCCTTTGTCCGGAGGCAGCTGAACAACGGCGTGCTGCCGCAGAAAGACGCGGTACGGGTGGAAGAATTGATCAACTATTTTGACTATGACTACCCTGTACCCGCGGACCGCGCGCAGCCGTTCAAGCCGAGCGTGGCGGTCTATCCAACCCCGTGGAACCCCAATACCAGGCTTCTGCATGTAGGCATCAAGGGCTATGACATTGTGCCGGCGGAGAAGCCCCGGGCAAATCTGGTGTTTCTGCTCGACGTTTCAGGTTCGATGAGCAGTCCGGACAAGCTGCCGCTGCTCAAAAATTCCCTTGCCATGCTGGTCGACTCACTGCAGCCCGACGACACCGTGGCCATTACCGTCTATGCCGGCGCCGCCGGAAACGTCCTCGCGCCGACCAGGGTGCGGGAAAAGGGTAAAATCCTTGCCGCCTTGGACAATCTCCAGGCGGGAGGTTCAACAGCAGGCGGCGAGGGCATCAGGCTGGCCTATGCATTGGCCGAGATGAACTATGACCCCCAGGCAGTGAACCGGGTCATCCTGGCTACTGACGGTGATTTTAACGTGGGCATTACCAATGAAAGTGAACTGAAGAGTTTTATCGAGCGCAAAAGAAAAACCGGGATATCCCTATCCGTGCTCGGCTTCGGCCAAGGTAACTACAACGATGCACTGATGCAGGCTCTGGCACAGAACGGGAACGGTAATGCCGCCTATATCGACAGCCTCAACGAGGCCCGCAAGGTGCTGGTGGACGAGGCCGGGTCGACCCTCTTCACAATTGCCAAGGATGTGAAGATCCAGGTCGAGTTCAATCCGACCCGGGTCCATGACTACCGCCTGATCGGCTATGAAACCAGACTGCTCAAGCGGGAGGATTTCAACAACGACCTCGTTGATGCAGGTGAAGTGGGGTCCGGGCACAGCGTAACCGCTATTTACGAGATCACACCGGTGGAAAGCAAGGCGAAGCTGACCGATGCCCTGCGTTACCAGACCCCTACCGAAAAGCCGAAACTCGACCCAGCCGCTGAATATGCCTTCCTGAAAATCCGTTACAAACTGCCGGCGGAGGACAGCAGTAAGCTCATGACTCTGCCCATCGGCGTCGGTTTGGAGTTTGCCGAGATTGCCCAAGTTTCAGAAGACATGCGCTTTGCCGCCGCGGTCGCCGCTTTCGGCCAATTGCTACGCAACGATCCTTACACCGGGCAATTCAGTTATGACAATATTCTGCAGCTTGCCGAGACCGCACGGGGGCGCGACGAGTTTGGCTATCGGGCGGAATTCCTTAACCTGGTTCGACTTGCCCGGACCGCCAAGGCAATGTAAAAGGCAGACTGGCAGATCTTAAGTGAAGCGCTGTAAATCTGGATATTGAGCTTCCGGCCAGCCGGAAGCTCAATATCCCCACTATGACATCTTTCATCCACCGACCGGATCACATTTGGTGATTGAAAGATGTTGTCGATGACAAGAAAATCCGCTTCCGGTATTGCAGTATGTAGATGCGGCGGGCGTTGGATGATGATGAGCTTTGCGTGCCATGAAAATTACCCTGTTTCAAGAAGAAATCGGCAATATTCAGGCTGATGGTTTAATTTTACCGGTTGACGGCCAGATCTGTGCTATTGGCGGGACTGCAGCGGCCAAGACATTGAAATCCTCCTTTTACAAAGAAACAGAGGATCTTGAGGAGCAGGTAGAGCTCTACACATATTTAGAAGAAGATGTTTTCCGCCTGAAACCTCTGCGGCATGGAAGTGCGGCGGTGATCGACGGCAATGACACTTGGGCTTACCTGGTCGTTATTGCGGCATTTTATCACAATGTAGATGATGTTGTTTTCAGCTCAAATCAAGCATGTGAACTCTTATCCCGGGCGATCCAGAACGGAGTTCGCGAAGCGGTCAGGCATAATCTGCAATCCATAGCCATGACCTTAATGGGCACGACTTACAGAGTCACCCCGCAACAGTCAATTCTTGCTCTGACAAAGGGGATGGCGGTGGTACGTCGAGAAAATATCGAAATCAAGTGGTGCATTCTGCGGGACGAAGATTTCCACTATGCCAAGAACCATGTTAAGTCTATGAAAGATTTACTCACGTAGGCCGCTCGTCAAGAAGTTGGTCGCAAGCGCGACACCGAGCATAAGCCAATTAACCGTGTGGGTGAATCAAAGAAACCGATATGAAAAAGAAACTGGACGATCACCAAGATCCTTATAATCTGAAACGTTTTCTTTGTGCACAAGAAGGAATTTATAGCCAAGTCGTAGTAGAATTACGAAGCGGCAGAAAACTATCGCACTGGATGTGGTATATTTTCCCGCAAATTGAAGGGCTTGGTTTTAGTGAAATTTCAATGAGGTTTGGTATTAAATCCGTGGAAGAGGCCCGTCAATATCTGAACCATCCTGTTCTCGGCTCAAGGTTGAAGGAATGTACTGAGACGGTTATGGATCTTGAGGGACGCTCAGCTACCGATATCCTTGGCTACCCTGATGATGTAAAGCTCAGGTCATCGATGACATTGTTTGCGTATGTATCGGATGATCCTGATAACGTGTTTGTTGATGTTCTTAACAAGTATTTCAATGGATTCCGAGATATAAGAACCATCCGCCTAATCGCTGGGAAATGATTGAATAATGATCAAATTGCTTTATCTTCTGCGAAAAAGGCTGTCAGGGTATAACATCTCAGAACATCAACAATTTAGGCATTGCGCCCAAAAGTGCGACTAACATGTATAACTATTTTATATTATTAAGAATAGACCCCCTTGAGGGGGTAGTGACCACAAGTCGTGCGAGTTCGAGTCTCGCCTTCGGCACCAGCTGATATAAAGGCCTGAATCCCGTGGAAACAAGGGGTTCAGGC
>QZIR01000026.1 GCA_003604975.1 Desulforudis sp.
CTAACTAAATCGAATAATTTGACACAAAAAATCCCCGCAAGCTACTGCTTGCAAGGCTTTATACAAGTTGACCCTATTGGCTTACTGCAAAACTAGGGACTAAGAATAGAAAAAAATATGCCCTTGAAGCATTCTGCCGCAAGGGTTTCTGGATTTTAGTTTTTAGTTAAGCTGTCAAACTAACGGGTTTCTGGATTTTAGTTTTTAGTTAAGCTGTCAAACTAACGAGGTTGACAATTAACCAACCCGGTAATGATTGGAAGTCAGTGTATACAGCATTCATCCGAAAAAAACGTTGACACTGCCAAATGGTGTGTATAGAATGGCTCCAATAGCATATGTGCGATACGCAGTTGTATCGACTAAGGCCTGAGACGTCCTTTATTAAGGGGCGTCTATCTGTTTTTCCGGACAAAATCCAGGTTTGCCGGCAACTAACATCTAAAAGGGAAGGAGGCGAATCAGAATGAAGAAGATTGAGGCGGTAATCAGGCCGAGCAAGTTCGAGGAAGTGAAGCAGGCTCTCGGTAAGGTGGGGATCAAGGGGATGACCGTGACCGACGTCCTGGGCTGTGGTCTGCAGCACGGGCAACGGGAGATCTACCGGGGCACAGAGTTCATTAAGCTGCTCCCCAAGGTTAAGCTGGAGGTTGTGGTCCAGGATGCCTCGCTCGACCAGGTGATCGAGACGATCACCAGCGTGGCCCGGACGGGTGAAGTTGGTGACGGTAAAATCTTCATTTACCCCGTGGAGACGGCGGTAAGGATCAGGACAGGTGAATCCGGTGACGTCGCAATATAGTCACCAGGACGGGCAATGGCGCCCCGCAGGGAAGAAATCTTCCCCGGGGCGTATTTTATTTTGGACTATTTCCGGGACCCATCCCGGCCAGATTAAAAAAGGAGTGTATTACCATGAAGGGAACAGGAATAGTGGGGAGGTTGCACTGGCGGATGATCGCCGTACTCACGGTGGTGCTTACGGCGATTCCCGGCCTGGCTCTGGCCTCTGAAGAAGCGATCAGCCCGGCGGACAACGCGTTCATCCTGGTCGCGTCCGCGCTGGTGATGCTGATGGTACCGGGTCTGGCGCTGTTTTACGGCGGTATGGCTTCCAGGAAGAATGTCGTTAACACGATTATGATGTGCTTCATGTGTCTTTGCGTGATTACGGTGACCTGGGTACTCTGGGGTTACACCCTGGCCTTCGGTACCAGTATCGGCGGGTTTGTCGGGGGCTTCGATTTCATCGGCTTTAAGGACGTTGGGATGGATTCGTCAGGTACTCTGGCCCACGCCACGTTTGCCGTGTTCCAGATGATGTTTGCGGCCCTCACCATCGCCCTGGTGGCCGGCTCCCTGGCGGAAAGAATGCGTTTCGGCGCCTTCGTGATCTTTGCGGTGATCTGGTCGACCATCGTCTACTCCCCGCTCTGCCACTGGGTCTGGGGCGGCGGCTGGATCGGTGAGTTGGGTGCGCTGGACTTTGCCGGCGGCACCGTGGTTCACATCAGTTCCGGTGTGGCTGGTCTGGTGGGCTGCCTGGTGCTCGGCGCCCGGACTGGCTTCGGCAAGCGGCCGATGCCGCCGCATCACCTCCCGATGGTGCTCCTCGGCGCCGCCCTGCTGTGGTTCGGCTGGTTCGGCTTCAATGCCGGCAGTGCCCTTGAAGCCGGTGCGCTTGCGGCCAGCGCCTTTATGGTGACCCAGATCGCGGCGGCCACCGCGGCCATGACCTGGGCCTTCGCGGAGTGGATCCGGCATGGTAAGCCGACCCTCCTGGGCACGGCCTCCGGTTGTATCGCCGGTTTGGTCGCGATCACCCCGGCGGCTGGTTTCGTAGGACCCCTCGCGGCGATTGCGCTTGGTTTCGGTGGCGGACTGTTCTGCTTCCTCGGCGTCACAGTGCTCAAGCAGAAGCTCGGTTACGACGACTCCCTGGACGTCTTTGGCATCCACGGTATCGGTGGCACCTGGGGTGCCCTCGCCACTGGTATCTTTGCGGTTGAAGCGATTGGCGGTACCCCCGGTCTACTGGAAGGTAACGCCGCCCAGCTTGGTATTCAGGCGATCAGCGTTCTGGCGACCTACGTCTTTGTGGGTGTAATGACCTTCATTATCCTGAAGATCGTCGGCGTGATCGTACCGCTCAGGGCCAGCAAGAACGATGAGGATATCGGTCTGGACAGCGCGCTGCACGGTGAAAACGGTTACAGCGACTACATCGGAGGCGGAGTGCTCGCCCGCGAAGCGCACGGTATCCCAGCCACAGCCCGGAGCGAAGCCGCTCACTAACTCAGGTAGTTCTCCCTGGCACTTAGCCAAGGTTACAGCCCCATATTGGGCAAAGAGGCCCTTGCCTGAACCTCGTAGTTCTTTGTAAGGGTCTCTTTCTTTCCTTTTTTGAGGTTCCCAAACTTAACGGAGGTGTTTAAAAATGACTCGGAAGATCGCCATTTATGGCAAAGGTGGCATCGGCAAGTCTACGACCACCCAGAATACCGCGGCAGCGATGGCCCATTTCTTTGATCAGAAGATCATGATCCACGGCTGCGATCCCAAGGCTGATTCCACCCGGTTGATCCTCGGCGGCATGATGCAGGTTACCGTGATGGATACCCTGCGTGAGGAAGGTGAGGAAGCCGTGACCCTGGACAAGGTCCGGCTGACGGGATTTGAGGGCATCCACTGCGTGGAGTCGGGCGGCCCGGAGCCCGGGGTGGGCTGTGCAGGACGTGGTGTGATCACAGCCATCAACCTTATGGAAGAGAACGACGCATACGTGCCGGAGCTGGATTTCGTTTTCTTCGACGTCCTGGGCGACGTGGTATGTGGAGGGTTTGCGATGCCGGTCCGCGAGGGCAAGGCCAAGGAGATCTATATCGTGGCCTCGGGCGAGATGATGGCCCTTTACGCTGCGAACAACATCTGTCGCGGGATGGTTAAGTACGCCGAACAAAGCGGCGTGCGCCTGGGTGGGATTATCTGTAACAGCCGACGGGTGGATGGCGAGCGTGAGCTGATCGAGGAGTTCTGTTCAAAGCTTGGGACCCAGATGATCATGTTTGTGCCGCGTGACAACATCGTGCAGAAGGCCGAGTTCAACCGGAAGACGGTTACTGAGTTCGCACCCGACTCCGAGCAGGCTGGCGTCTATAAGGAACTCGGCCGCCGGATCATCGAGAATATCAACTTCGTAGTTCCAACACCTATGACGATGGACGAAATGGAAGGGCTTGTACTCAAGTACGGACTATTAGATGTAGGGGAGACGTCCTAGTTGAAGAAGGTCAGTGCGATTGTCCGGCCGGAGATGGCCGAAGAAGTGTCCGAGGCCCTGGCCAAGGGTGGGTTCTCTGCCCTTACCAAGATGGATGTGGCCGGCCGCGGCAAGCAGATGGGTCTCAGGATGGGCAGCGTGTACTACGATGAACTGCCGAAGGTCATGCTCTGGTTAGTGCTCGATGACGAAAGAGTGAACGAGGCCGTGGAGATCATCAATAAGACCGCGCACACCGGAAACTTCGGTGACGGCAAAATCTTTATCAGCCCCGTGGAGGAAGCTTACACGATTCGTACCGGAGTGAAAGAGCTATAGGAGGTGGTGGCCAAATGAAAGAGATTATCGCCGTTATTCGGCCGAACAAGATGCAGGCCACCAAGGATGAACTGGCCCGTATCGGATTCCCGTCCATGACCGCGGCCAAGGTATTCGGGCGTGGTAAACAGAGGGGCCTGGCCGCTGAACTGGCCTTCGATCTACCGGCTAAGCTGGCTACACACGGGGGAGGCATGCGCTGGATACCAAAGCGGATGGTTAGCCTGGTGGTTCCGAGCAAGGACGTTTCGAAGGTAGTGGCCGCGCTCATCCGGGTCAACCAGACCGGAGAGATCGGTGACGGCCGGATCTTTGTCAGCCCGATCGAAGACGCAATCCGTGTGCGCACCCAGGAGAAGGGTGACATCGCCCTGGTGTAGGGTCATCCGGGCGACGCCATTCAGATTCAGAAGGAGTAGAAATAATGCCTTTTATCAGACTGAAGTGTGACGAACTGATCCCGGAGCGGGAGAAGCACACCTATATCACAGATAAGGATAACCCGATTGTCCCGCTGTGTAACATCAACACGATCCCGGGGGATATGACCGAGCGTGGGTGAGCCTTCGCCGGTGCCCGCGGGGTCGTGGGCGGACCAATTACCGACGCTATCCAGATCGTGCACGCCCCGGTAGGGTGTGCCTACTATACCTGGGCGACACGTCGGCACCTATCGGACCAATATGCCTGGTCCCTGCCCGGGAAGCTGGACAACGTGGCGTTTAACCGCCGCTACTGTGTAGTGACCGATATGGAGGAAAAGGATGTTGTCTTCGGCGGGAGTAAGAAACTTCTAAAGAGCGCGCTCGAGTCGATAAAGCTGTTCCCGGAAGCGACCGGGGTCATCATGTACACCACCTGTACCTCCGGTCTGATTGGAGACGATATCGGGTCGGTGGCGAAACAGATCGAGCAGGAGACCGGTAAGCTGGTGTTCTTTGCCGAGGCGCCCGGCTGTTCCGGGGTGAGCCAGTCGAAGGGCCATCATGTGGCGAACCGGCAGTTCTTTGGACAGATCAACGAGATCCGGCGCAAGCAACCGGAACGGGTCACCCCGGAGGAGGAGCGCACACCGTACGACATCATCTTAGTCGGGGAGTACAACATGGACTGGGACCTTAAGGTGATCCTGCCGCTGATGGAGAAAATCGGGGTGCGCGTACTGAGTACCTTCACCGGTAATGCCCGGATGATGGATCTGGTCCGGCTGCCCGATACCAAACTGAACGTGGTGCACTGCCAGCGGTCGGCAACTTACATCGCGGATATGATCAAGGAAGGCTACGACATCCCCTACGTGAAGGCGTCGTTCTTCGGTATCCAGCAGACGAACAAGGCCCTGCGCACGATCACCCGGCATTTTGGTCTGGATGAGCTGGCCGAGAAGGTCATTGCCGAAGAGACGGCACGCATCCAGCCGGCCCTGGACTGGTACCGCGAACGCCTGAAGGGCAAGACTGTGGCCATCTACGTCGGCGGGCCCCGGGTCTGGCACTGGATCAAGCTTATGGAAGAACTGGGGATGAAAGTGGTGGCCGGCGCCTGTACCTTCGCGCATGAAGACGACTACGAAAAGATCAACAGCCGGGCGCCGGACGGGATGCTGATCATTGATAACCCGAACGAGTTCGAGGTCGAGGAGTTGCTGGAGACCTGTAAACCGGACATCTTCCTCTGCGGCCTGAAGGAGAAGTTCCTGGGCCGGAAGATGGGCATTCCCACCCTGAACTCGCACTCTTACGAGAAGGGGCCCTACGCCGGATACGTCGGATTTATCAACTTTGCCCGGGATATCTACCAGGCGTTGGGGGCACCGGTCTGGAGCCTGGTTAACGGAAAGGAGGAATAGCAGAACATGTCCAGCAATTGTCAACCCATACCGATTGAAGGTATTGCCTATAACCAGCTCAAGATTGAGAAGAAGCCGATCGTACCCGAATACGTGCCGCGTGATCCGGTTCTGGTCCCCAAGGCCAACCGTACGGTGGTCGTGAACCCGTCCCGGACCTGTATGCCCTTCGGCGCGATGTTCGCCGGGCTCGGAATGCACCGCGGGCTGCCCTTTGTGCAGGGGGCCCAGGGCTGCACCACTTACGTGCGCTACACCTTCTGCCGAATCTTTCAGGAACCGGCTAGCATCGCCAACGCCTCCTTCCACGAGGACGCGGCGGTCTTCGGCGGCCGGAAGAATTTCATCGAGGGTATGCGTAACCTGATCGTGCGTTATCACCCTGATGTGGTGACCGTGGTGACCACCTGTTCCAGTGAGATCATCGGAGACGACATGGTCAGCTTCATCAAGGCTGCGCGGAAGCGCCTGATCAAGGAACTGGGCGAGGAGGAGGGCAACCGCCCGAAGCTGGTGCTGGTGAACACCCCCAGTTTCGCCGGTTCACATATCGTCGGCTACGACCGGGCTTCCCGGGCCTTCCTGGAGACGCTGGCCCAGGACCACTCGAAGCCGAATAACCGGATCAATATTCTCCCCGGGATGGTCATGCCGGGCGACCTGCGGGAACTGAAGCACATGCTGCGCGAAATGGGTGTGGACGCCTACATCCTGTTTGATATCAGCGACGTGTTTGACACCCCGTTGATGCCCCCGCAGACCTTGCCCTACTACCCGGAGGGAGGTACCAGGGTCGCGGAAGTCGAGGACATGGGCAACTCGATCGCTACCTTTGCCCTTTGCCAGAACGAGGGCGGGCTCGGAGCCCGCTACCTGGAGCAGAAGTTCGAGATTCCCGCTTTTATCGGGCCGATGCCGATGGGCGTCAAGAACACCGACCTGTTCCTGAAGCGGGTGTCCGAGGTTACCGGAAGGGAGATCCCGAAGTCGCTGAAGGATGAGCGGGGACGGCTGTTGGATTTCATGGCCGACACCCTGCACCACACCATGATGAAGCGGGTGGCCATATTCGGAGACCCGGATATTGCGACCGGCATTACCCGCTTCGCGTGCGAACTGGGTATGGAGCCGGTGGCGGTGATGAGCGGGACAAAGACCAAGACCTTCACAGCCGACATCGAAGGGATCGTGGGTGAGTTCGGATTCAAGCCGCTGATCCTAAATGGCAGCGACCTGTTTGAGCTCGAGGAGTCACTGAAGACGATGCCCGTGGACGTGATCATCGGAAATTCCAAGGGTGCTGATATCGCCAAGGAACTCCAGGTGCCACTGGTCCGGGCGGGACTCTTCGTATACGACCGTGTCGGTTACCATAAGCGGCCCGTAATCGGTTACAGGGGAGGGGAACGGTTGCTGGCCGACCTCGTGAATGCGATTATGGATTTCAGCTATCCCGAGGAGCGGACCCAGCAGCTATAAGCGCCATGTTAAAAAAGGAATATGCCCTTGACGGGTTTAAGCGGGTACCCTTTATTGATCCCGTCCGGGCCGTGCACGGTGTTCTCATCGATGCCGCGGCGCCGGCGGTTCCGGCCTGTGACCAGCGCACCGTTCCGGGCGTAATGTCCCAGCGGGCCTGCGCCTATTACGGGGCCCGGTGGTTCCTGGCTCCGCTGAAGCAAGCGATCCACCTGGTACACGGCCCGGTATCCTGCGCCTACTACGGTGAAACGGTACGTAAGAAGAAGTACACCGTGTTCTCAACGGACTTGAGCGAGAAAGAGGTCATCTTCGGCGGGGAAGCCAAACTCCTGCAGAACCTTCTGGAGATTGGTGAACGCTTCCCGGACACCAAGGCCATCCTAATCTACGTTACTTGTGCCCCCGGGTTTACGGGAGACAACGTGGAGCGCGCCTGCCGCAACGCGGAGCAGGCGACGGGGATCCGCTGCGTGCCTGTGAACTGCCCCGGTTTCCTGGGTTACCACCAGGCTACCGGCCATGAAATCGGAGCACAAGTGCTGCTGGACCACTTTATCGGGCGGGACGACAAGGCGGAGGCCGGTTCTTACGACATCAACATCCTGGGTGAGTACGACGTGATGGGGGACTACAAGGTCATCAAGGCGCTCCTCGGTAGGATGGGTATAAACGTGGTCTCCGCACTCACGGCTGACGCCACGGTGGATAACCTGGCCCGGGCCCACCGGGTACGGCTGAACGTCATACACTGCCGACGCACGGGAGGCCCGATGGCCGAGAAGATGCGGCAAAAATACGGCATCCCGCACGTCAAGGTTTCCTTTTTCGGGGTCGCTCAGACCAGTACTGCGCTACGGCAGATCGGGGCGCGGCTCAACCTGCAGGAGGCTGCTGAACGAGTGATCGCTGAGGAAGAGGCGATGGTCGCCGCCGACCTGGAGCGTTACCGGTGGGAACTGAGTGGCAAGCGGGTCGGTCTGTTCTTTGGCGGTTCGCGCATCGGGTCGATGCAGAACTGCTATCGGGAACTGGGCATTGAGGTGTTGGCGGCGGGCAGCCAGTTTGGCGGCAAGGATGATTACCGTGACGCCTGGTCCACCATGAAACCCGGTGCCGCCCTCGTGGATGATACCAACGAGGAAGAGGTCCTGCGTTTCATCCGACAGTACCGACCGGACGTTATCGCCGGGGGGATGCGGGAGAAGTGGATCGCGCATAAGTTTGGTATCCCGTTCACCGTCTTTCCGCAAGAAAGCGGTCCCTACGCCGGATACTTCGGTTTTCGCAACTTAGCACGCGACATTCTGGTGGCCCTCAAGGCACCGGTGTGGCAGATCGTAAGAGGGGAGTCAGAAACAGATGCTGGATCTACGTCTTAACAATGTGCCGGTGAACACAGAAACCGTCCGAAACAGGCCTGTCGGTAAGGTTAATGACTTAAAGGGGCACCCGTGCTTTAACCCGGGCGACCATCACCGCTTTGGCCGCATTCATCTGCCGGTGGCGCCCCGCTGCAATATCAAGTGCGGTTACTGTGACCGGAAGCTAGACTGCGCGAACGAAACCCGGCCGGGTACCTCCAGCAGGGTTATCACCCCGGAAGAGGCGCTCCTTGCCCTGCAAAAGGCGTTGGTGGAAGAGCCCCGGATCCGGGTCGCGGCCGTGGCCGGCCCCGGGGATCCCCTGGCGAATGAGGAAACCTTCCGCACTTTTGAACTGGTTAGTAAGACTTACTCTGGAATGATCAAGTGCCTGAGTACCAACGGGCTGTTTCTGCCGGGGAAGGTCGACCGCTTGGCGTTGCTAGGGCTAAAAGCGCTTACGGTAACCCTCAACGCGGTTCATCCGGAGATTGGTTCCCGGATCTACGAGTGGGTCGATTATGAAGGTGAGCGTCTTACCGGCTACGACGCGGCGGACCGGCTGATCAAGAACCAGCTTGAGGGGATCAAGCGGGCGGTTGAACTCGGCATCTCGGTCAAGGTAAATACGGTACTGATTCCGGGCATTAACGACAGCCACGTGGAAGAAATCGCGCAAACGGTAAAGGAACTGGGGGTACACCTGATGAATATTATGCCGCTCTATCCCGCGGCTTCGTTTAAGGACTTCGCGCGGCCCACCGCTAGTCAACTGCAGGAGGTGCGCTCCACGGCTTCCGGAATCCTGCCGCAGATGACTTGGTGCCGGCAGTGCCGCGCCGATGCCTATGGGTTGCTGTCGGCCGAAACATGTTTGTCTTGAAAGTAAACTTCGGGGGCTGTTGGGGGGGGGGTGCGAAATGAGAAAGGGAAGGGGTACGAAAATGAAAAAAGTGTTTATTGTCGGATTGGCTGTATTAGTGTTCGCCGTGCTGACCGTGGGGTGTGTCGATAAAAACGAGGTAAAAATAGCCAAATTCGAGGATTTGGGGCTGGAAGGGGTAAAGATTGCCTCCGGAGACCCCGGACATGTTCCTGCGGGAAAGTATGCGGTGGATATTCTTTGTAATCTGGAGCAGACCGATCCGGATCTCGCCGGCAAGATCACAAACAACATTGTTACGAGGGAGGCTCACGTCAGAGCTGTTCTGGACAAGGTTGTTTTGAAGGAAGTTGATGCGGGGTTTGTTTACCGGACGGACGCTTACACCGAAAGAGAAAAGGTTGAGATTATAGAAATACCTGAAGAAATCAACGTGGTGCCGGAGTATCCGGTCGCGGTCTTAAAGGGTAGTGACAACCGGGAAGCGGCCGCTGAATTTGCCGGGTTCGTACTCTCTCGGGAGGGGCAGGAGATACTCGTCGATTACGGATTTACCGGCGTAGTGAGCGATCCGGAACCTTACACGCCGAAGGAGATCAAAGATACCATTGTGGTCTATGCCGCCGGATCGTTAACCGATGTCTTTGAAGAAATGGCGACCGAATTCGAAAAGATGACCGGTGGCGAGGTAAAGCTGCTATTCGCAAGCTCCGGCGCTTTAAGACAGAAGATACAGGCTGGGGCCGTGGGTGGTGAAGCCGGTGCCGATGTGTTTGCTTCGGCCAGTATGAAGCAGATGAGAATTCTCGAAAAGGAGGGCTTCGTGGCCGACTATGGCGTATTCGCCAAGAACGAAATGGTTGTGGTCGTGCGAAAGTAGGCGCTGTTTGAGGGGTGGGAGGTGTTAAAATCGTGCCGATTCGTAGCGGCTACCTGGCGATAGGCGTTAAATTCGCAACCAGCATCAGTTTGTTGGTGTTTGCTTTGTTGATCATCTTCCCGCTTATCGCATTGGTATTTACTATTTTCTCGGCCCCGGTGGATTTCAAAGCTTTATCGTCCAGATCGGTGATTAACCCGCTCATATTGAGTGTGCTGACCGCCTTGATTTCAACAGCAATTTCGGTACTTGTAGGTGTTCCGCTCGCCTACGTGCTCACCTACAAAAGTTTTCCGCTGAGAGACGTACTTGATACAATGGTGAATCTTCCTTTCGTGTTGCCGCCGAGTGTGGCCGGATACCTGCTCCTACTGACGTTCGGAAAAT
Organism: Desulforudis sp.; assembly: GCA_003604975.1. Lineage (GTDB taxonomy): Bacteria > Bacillota > Desulfotomaculia > Desulfotomaculales > Desulforudaceae > SURF-60. The sequence continues at coordinate 10,441 of QZIR01000026.1, forward strand.
ACGGGTTGCTTGGATATCCACTCAACATACTGGGAATTACAATTATGTTCACGACCTTCGCAATCGTCATCGCCCAAACGTTCGTTGCTTTGCCCTTTGTTGTTAAGAGTGCCAGGGCGACAATGGAAGACATTCAACCTTCTCTGATTGATGCCGCAAAGACGCTTGGAGCGCGTGAGTTTGAAATATTCAGGGAAGTCATCCTGCCCTTATCAAAAACGGGAGTGCTGTCCGGAACAATAATGGCGTATGCCAGAGCGATAGGGGAGTTCGGCGCTACCATGATGGTTTGCGGGTTATTGGTGACTTTACCGGTAGCGATCTACGCCAACGCTATAGGCGGGGACAGAGAGACAGCCAATGTGCTTGCCGTGGTGCTGATCGCAATTGCCTTCACCATACTTACAGTATTTAAAAGGGTTGTGAGATCATGATTGAGCTAATAAATATCGCCAAAAAATTTAAGAATAAAGTTGTGCTGAATGACATCAGCCTAAGTGTGGGGAAGGGAGAAATAATGGTGCTCTTGGGGGCAAGTGGGTGCGGTAAAACCACCCAATTGAAAATAATAGCCGGATTAGTAAGACAAGACCGCGGGGATGTAGTGCTGAACAATAAAGTGATCAATAATTCACCACCCCAGGAGAGGAACATCGGCTTCGTTTTTCAGGACTATGCCTTGTTCCCTCATAAAGACGCATTCGAGAACATTGCCTTTGGCTTAAAGATAAGCAAGTTGCCCAGAAATGAGGTAAATAGCAGAGTATGCAAAACAATGGAAATGCTGGAAATTGGAGATTTTAGGAATGAAAGAATCTCTCGGCTGAGTGGAGGGCAGAAGCAGCGAGTCGCCTTGGCCAGAGCGCTGGTTATGGATCCGGATGTTTTACTCCTGGATGAACCGTTAAGTGCGTTGGACCCGGTTTTAAGGGAAAAATTGAGAGAAGAACTGAACGCTATTCTGAAAAACACTGGCATAGCTGGAATTTATGTAACGCACGATCTGACCGAGGCGATGATCGTTGGGGATAAGATCGCGATCATGAACGAAGGCGAAATACAGCAGATCGATAAGCCGGATGAGGTGTTTTATCGTCCCAAAACAGAATTTGCGGCCAGATTCGTCGGGGCAAGGAATATCCTGGAGGGGCGGGTTGTCGAATTGAACCGGGATGAAGCAACAATTGAGGTGATTAACGGGTCAAATCCATTTAAAATTCGCACCTTGAAGTATCCCCTATTCGAGCGCCAGAAAAATATCTCCCTTTGCATCCATCCCGAGGAGGTAGTCCTGGGTTTGAGAGAAGGGGACAATTTGATGCGCGGAACAATCACCGGCATAATTCCGAACGGCCCGGCGCTAAAGATTACCGTCAATATTGCCGGTTTGAAACTATATGCAACCACTACCAGACGTTTGTTGAACTACGAGGTAAACGATGAAGTTTGGGTATCATTTAGCAGAAACGCATTTCACCCGCTATGTGGCAAGAAGTGCCGTTCTCCAGCTCGGGAAATTCCCGCATCGTGTGTCAGATCAGGGGGCAGCAAAGAAGCGTTGTGCCGCTGAAATGAGGCCCCGAATATCGGGCCGCAAAGCCGGGTGGGTTGATGGACGTGGTTATGCTCTTAAATAGGGAGGGGTGTGGTCAGGATGCTTATCATTGTGGACAGCACCCTGCGTGACGGGGAACAGTCGGCCGGGCTGGCTTTTTCGACCGGCGAAAAGATACAGGTCGGAAAACTTCTCGATGCGCTCGGGGTGGACGTCATCGAGGCCGGCATCCCGGCGATGGGCCGTGTAGAGCAGGAGGCAATCAGCGCCCTGATCCATGCCGGTCTCCGGGCCGAGGTCACCTCCTGGAACCGGATGCATCCCGCAGACATTAAGGCCTCTCTCGAATGCGGGATCAGGCTCCTACACCTTTCCGCTCCGGTCTCCGACATTCACCTGGAGCACAAGCTGCGCTGTAGTCGGTCATGGGTGCTGGGACAGATGCGGGAGATGGTGGCTTTCGCACAGTCCAGTGGCTGCCGGGTTTCCGTGGGGGCGGAAGACGCTTCACGGGCTGATCCCGCTTTCCTGCGCGCCTACGCCTTGGCTGCCGAGGAAGTCGGCGTCGAACGCCTGCGGATCTGTGACACCCTGGGGATACTGGACCCTTTCAAAACCTACGAAATGGTCAGGAGTGTCGTGGAGTGGGTTAACATCGATGTGGAAATACACGCCCACAACGACTTCGGAATGGCTGCTGCAAACACCCTGGCCGCACTTCGCGCGGGCGCCCGGGCCGCAAGCGTCACCGTGAACGGGATCGGTGAGCGGGCCGGCAACGCCGGGCTTCAGGAGGTCATCCGGGCGGCCCGTCAATTCTTCGGTCTTAAGCGGGGCTATGATGCTAATATAATGGATCAGTTACAGTCTCTGGTACGGGCTTTAAGCTACCGGGAGTTCCCTGAAGTGAAGGAGGCGATCTGATGCCAAACCCCCGTACGCTGGTAATCCAGAACGTGTCCCGTTCGCTTAACCCCGCGGGGAACGGGCTGGATATTTGCCGCTGTTTATTGTAGATTTAAGGGCAGAGGTGACGTTTGTAATGCGTATCGCCGTGGCCCAGATTAATCCGACCGTCGGGGACTTCCCCGGCAATATCCACCTGATCAAGAACTACATCGGCCGGGCCCGTAAGGCGGGGGCGGACCTGGTCGTTTTCCCCGAGATGGCGGTCTCGGGATACCCGCCTAAAGATCTCCTGTGCCGTAAGGACTTTATAAATGCCATCGAGGCCAGTCTGACCGAGATCCTGGCGGCAACCAAGGAAATCGCGGTGTTGGTCGGCACTCCCGTCCGCGAGGCGGACGGCAACCTGATTAATGCCGCTGTGCTGATGCGTGACCGGAACCTCGTTGGGCGGGCCGCCAAAACCCTGTTGCCCGAGTACGATGTATTTGACGAGCGGCGCTATTTTGCGCCCGGTTTTGACAATCGGCCCTTGGATCTACGCGGGATGCGGCTCGGTGTGACGGTTTGTGAGGACATCTGGAACGTCAGGGGCGTGACGGGCGTACCTTCTTACCCGCGTGATCCGGTAAAGGCCTTGGCCGAACAGGGTGTAGACTTTTTCATCAACCTCTCCGCTTCACCCTACCACCTGGGGAAACAGCAGCAGCGTCTAGACCTGGTGGGATCCATTGCTGCCCGGTACAGTCGGCCATTCCTGTACGTCAACCAGGTTGGCGGCAACGACGATCTCGTGTTTGACGGGGCAAGCTTTCTGGTGAATAGTCGCGGTCAGCGGGTACTGCAGGGGAAGAGTTTCGACTCCGACTTCTGGGTGTTTAAAGTCGATGCCGTCAACGACCTACCTACGCCGGTTCCGGACATTGAAGAGGGTCCGGCGGCGGTTTACCAGGCCCTGGCCCTCGGTCTGGGAGATTACCTGCGGAAGATCGGTTACAGCAAGGCCGTGGTCGGTCTTTCCGGCGGGATTGACTCCGCGGTCACGGCTGCGCTGGCGGTGGCGGCCCTGGGTTCGCAAAACGTGCTCGGGGTAAGCATGCCTTCCCGCTATTCCTCGCGGGGCAGCGTTGAAGACTCTCGGGAGCTGGCCAAGCGCTTGGGTATCGAGTTTCGGGTGCTGCCCATCGAGCCCCACTTCCAGTCCTTCCTGGACCAGTTCAATGACGACGGTCAGGCCCAGGGCGACCTGGCCGAGGAAAACATCCAGGCCCGCCTGCGTGGCAACATCCTGATGTTTATTTCCAACCGGGAAGGGTACCTGGTCCTGAGTACAGGCAACAAGTCCGAGACCGCGGTGGGCTACAGTACCCTCTACGGGGATATGGCCGGCGGTCTGGCCGTATTGGCCGACGTGCCCAAGGTGATGGTCTATGAGCTGGCGGCCCACATCAATCGGAAACGGGAAATCATTCCGCACACTATCATCCACAAGGCTCCCTCCGCCGAACTCCGCCCCGGACAGGTGGACCAGGACAGCCTGCCCCCCTACCCGATCCTGGACGGCATTCTCAAGGCCTATATCGAGGACGGCTGTCCGGTGCATGAAATCGTAGCCAGGGGCTACGCTGAGCCGGTTGTCCGGCGGGTAACCACAATGGTCGATCGCGCTGAATACAAGCGTCGTCAGGCGGCGCCGGGGCTTAAGATTACCTCCAAGGCCTTCGGTTCGGGGAGGAGATATCCAATCGCCCACCGCTGGACCCCTTAAGAGGAGAGCGCTGATAAGCTACGCGTGGCTTTGTCATGCTCCGCCGTCCAGCGCTCACGTACGATTCAGTACGCTTCGACGCCGTCCGTCGTCGCCTTCCGCGCCCCGCTTGCTTCTGAGCGCTCTCCATACAAAACCCATAAAACTACCACTTTATAGGGCTTCGTGTTAGAATAGGGAGCACACCAGCAATGAATGGGGTATACCGGTGGTACAGTCCCGCATCGTCATCGCCGTCGACAACGCGGTCGAGCGAAAAAAACTGAAGGACAAGCTGCAGAAGGCCGGTCACCTGGTCATCGGCCAGGTCCGGGACGCCAAAGAAACGCTTCGCGTGACCTTCCAGACGAACCCCGATCTGGTCATCCTGGACGCTGGTCTCCCGGACTTCGGCGGCTTGGGTGTGGCCCAGGTCATTGATGAACACCGCGTGTGTCCGGTGATTCTCCTCGCCTCGGAGGTCAGCGACATCGTTCAGCGCGCCCGGCAGGGGTGGCTGCTCAGCTATTTACTGTCCCCGTACACCGATGACGAACTCTATCTGGCTACGGAAGTCGCCCTGGCCAACTTCCAGCGTCTGGTCGCCCTGGAGCGTGAAAACACCAGGCTGAAGAACAACCTGGAGACCCGGAAGCTGGTGGACCGCGCCAAGGGACTCCTGATGAACCACAAAAAACTCAACGAGCAGGAAGCCTATAAGTACCTGCAGCGCCTGAGCATGGACCACGCCAAACCGATCGCCAGGATCGCCCGTCAGGTGATCGAGCAGCTTGCGGGAAACGGACGGAATGGGAATTGACAGTATTCTGTATACCTGAAAAACTTGTTGAAAAAGAGGTTGCATTGAGGCGGGCATCCGATCTATAATCTATAACAACTGCTAAATATATGAGATGGGGCAATGGCGTCCCTCTGGAAGTTCCTTGTTTTAAGGGGTTTCCGGGGACGTTTTTTATTTTTCGGAGGTTATGTAGGCTAATGCAGAGAGTCGTCACTGTAGATGATGTAATCGCGCTTGCTGAGGAGACACACGTCAAGTTTGTCCGGTTGCAGATTACCGATATCCTGGGCGCATTAAAGAACGTGGCCATTACGGTGGAGGAACTTGAGCGGGCCCTGGCCGGCCGGGTTCTCTTCGACAGTGCGATCATCGAGGGACATATCCGGGGCCGGGCACGGGATATCCTGCTTCAGCCGGATCCGTCCACCTTTGAGATTTTTCCCTGGCGACCCCGTGACGGCGCCGTGGCGCGCCTGATCTGCGAAGCCCGTAATCCTGACGGGACTCCGTTTGAGGCTTGTTCACGGTTGGTCCTGCGGCGAGCCGCCGCGGCCCTGCGCGAAGCCGGTCTGGAACTGACCGTCGGCGCCGAGATTGAGTTTTTCCTGCTGCACGGTGACGGTCAGGGCCAACCTAAACTGGAGACCCACGACCGGGCCGGCTACTGTGACCTCTCGCCGGTTGACCTCGGCGAAAACGCACGGCGGGACATGGTACTGACCCTGGAGGAGATGGGTATCGAGGTGATGTCCTCGCACCACGAGGAAGCACCCGGCCAGCACGAGATCGGTCTGAAGGATGACACTGTCGTAGCCATCGCCGATAAAATCGCTACTTTTAAGTTTGTGGTCCGTACCGTCGCCCAGCGCCACGGATTGCACGCTTCATTTATGCCGAAACCGTTACCGGGGCGGAGCGGTTCCGGCCTGACGCTGAAACTATCCCTGTGGCGCGAGACGGAGAACCTCTTCACGGTTCAGGATGGTAAGCTCAGCACTGCCGCACGGCACTTTATGGGCGGCCTTATCCGCCACAGCGGGGCGCTGACGGCCCTGACCAATCCACTAGTGAATTCCTACAAGCGGATGGTTCCCGGCCAGCTCTCGCCATACCTGGCGGCCTGGTCCAGAGATAACCGGTCAACGATGCTTCGCGTTCCCACGCAGCCCGACGAAAGCGTGCGGTTGTTGCTCCGAAGCCCGGATCCCGCGGCCAATCCTTACCTGGCCCTGGCTGCCATCGTCGCTGCCGGCCTGGATGGAATAGAGGGACAGATCGAGCCGGAACCTTTTATTAACGACGAGGTGGTCGGGGAAACCGATTCCCCGGCCCTGCGTACCCGGCTGAAGAAGGACGGTTTACCCCGCAACCTGCAGAACGCACTCCAGGCTTTGGAAGGAGATGAGCTGATCAGCGGTGTACTCGGGGAAGAGGTTGTGCAGCGCTACCTGAGACACAAAGAGAATGAATGGTCCGAGTTTGAGTCCGAGATTCACACCTGGGAGATAGAGAAGTACCTGGCCAACTATTAGAGAGAAAAGGGCTGGACACGCCCTCAAGACTTATTCTAATTAAATGATTCAGGAGGATGATTACCAATGACCTTGAGCGTTGGGACGAACGCCAGTCCTGCAACCCTGACCAAGTTGCGGACCGGTGAAAACCAGTGCCCGCAGAGCGGGATGTGTGTAACCTGTCTGGATGGATGCCCGGGAACGTGTGAGATTGGTAAGTCTGCGGTCCGCAGTACCGAGTTGATTTATCCGAAGCCGTACGGGAAGACCACCTCGGCTTCCCAGAAGAAATATCCCGTGGACTACTCGCACTTCAATATCCTGGGTACGCCGGTCGGCGCCATTGGTGTCGATGCCGACCCCGATAAGGCGATCTTTCCGGCGGTCAACCTGGAGACCGCCCTCGGTGCCAATGGTAACCTGAAGCTGAAGTTCCCGATGGTGGTTGCGGCGATGGGCTCGACCAAAGTGGCGGCCGACAACTGGGAGCACCTGGCCGCAGGCGCCGCGATCTCCGGCATCGGCATCGTGGTTGGCGAGAATGTCTGCGCGATGGACCCCGACTCGGAGATCAGGGACGGACGGGTCATTCACTCGCCGGCGATGGAGAAGCGCATCCATTCTTTCCAGGACTGGTACAACGGGTACGGTTTTATCGCCGTTCAGGAAAATGTTGAGGATTCGCGGATCGGGGTCCTGGAATACGTGATGGAGAAATTCGGCGTAGAGGCCGTTGAGCTGAAGTGGGGCCAGGGCGCCAAGGACATCGGCGGAGAGGTTAAGCTGGATACCCTGGAGCGGGCCCTGCAGTTGAAGAGCCGCGGTTACATCGTGCTCCCTGATCCGGAAGATCCGAAGGTACAGGAAGCCTTTAAAGAGGGCGCTTTCAAGGAGTTTGAACGCCATTCCCGGATCGGAATGGTGGAATGGGAGAGTTTCAACGCCCGTGTCGAACAGATGCGCGCTAAGGGCGCCAAGTACGTCTTTCTGAAGACGGGCGCCTACGGTCCGGCCGACCTCGCCCGGGCGATCAGGTTTGCCTCTGACGCCAGGCTGGATCTCCTGACCGTGGACGGGGCCGGTGGCGGTACAGGGATGAGCCCCTGGCGGATGATGAACGAGTGGGGTATCCCCACCGTGTATCTGCAGTCCATGATTACCTCGTTCTGCGACCGCTTGGCCGCCAAGGGCGCCTACATCCCACCCATCGCCATTGCCGGCGGGTTGACGATGGAAGACCACATGTTCAAGGGCCTGGCGATGAGTGCTCCGTACGTCAAGGCGATCGGAATGGCCCGCTCGCCGTTGGCTTCGGCGATGGTCGGCAAGAATGTCGCGCAGGGTATCAAGGACGGTAAGGTGTTGCCGGAGTACAAGAACTACGGTGACAAGTTAGAGCAGGTCTTTGTCTGTGCCCGTGAAGTCCGCGAGATGCTTGTGAAGGACTATGCGAACCTACCGGTGGGAGCGATCGGTGTCTATTCATACATTCAGCGTCTCACTCAGGGATTGCGTCAGTTTATGTGCGGTGCCCGCAAGTTCAGCCTCGAATACATCAGCCGCGACGACCTGGTCGCACTGACCAAGGAAGCCGCCGAGATTTCGGGAATCCCGTACGTGATGGGGGCGCAGGCTGCAGAAGTCGACCGCCTTCTCGGGCACACGGCAAAGGTGACCGGTTTTGTCGGAAAGACTGAACAAAGGTCGGCGAGGTAGCCTGTTGGGCCAGAATCTCTAGCAAAGGTGCTAGTGGTTAAACGGTTTTATAATTGTATACTCGCCGGAAATGCCTAAATATATTGCAAACTAACGAGCTAATTAACTATAATCATACCGTAGGTTAAACTTTATAGTCGGGTACAGAGTTGTACCCTGGAGTGGCAATGACGCCCTCATCCAGTGGATAGGTAAATTATGCCTGTCGACCGGTGAGGGTTTTTGTTTTTGAGGGGAGGTTAAGTGTTTTGCCAAGACAGCAGAGGGTCGTGCTGGTGGACGAAAACAATGTCTGGCGCAAGAACATCAAGGCGATGCTAACCAAGGCCGACCTGATGGTCATCGGCGAAGCCGAGGACGGTATTACCGGCCTCAAACTAATCAGGGCCAGACAGCCGGACATTGTGCTTATCGAGGCGATGCTGCCCGGGATGACCGGTCTGGAACTGGCGTCCATCGTGCACGGGGATAAGCTGGCGCCGGTGATCATGATGTGCAATGCCTACTACCAGGATCTCCTGGCAAAGGCGGTCAGCGCCCATGTCTACGGGTTCCTGGTCAAACCGGTGGATGAGCACCAGTTGATCGCCTCCGTGGAAGTGGCGACGGCCCGGTACGCCGAGATTGTAAACATTGAAGACGAGATCCGCCAGCTAAAGGATAAGCTGGAAACCCGGAAGATCCTGGAGAAGGCCAAGGGTATCCTGATGAACACCCTCGGGTTGAACGAGGCTGAGGCCTTCCGCCGGATTCAGAAGCAGAGCATGAACCGACGCATATCCATGCGCGCGGTGGCTGAGGCGATCATTCTTACGCACAACATGTAGCATTGTCCTGGAAAGCTTAAGGTTTCCGACGAAGAAAATTTAATACCGGTACAGAGCAGTACCGGAAGGCAACGGGGCCTTCGAAGACGGTTCGGGTATGTGCCGGAACCTGTCCTTGAAGGTTGTTTTTTCAGGGGTGATGCGATGTTGCCGGTATAGTTCTAGAGTTGGGCACTGGTCCCTGCGGGGACTGCAAAGCAATAAACACATTCAATTAAGGAGGTTTCTTAAATGGACGTTTCGGCCAAGCAGGAAATCATGGAAAAGGCGAGACAGTTAGGTGTCAAGTTTATCCGGTTACAGTTTACGGACATCATGGGCGTGATGAAAAACCTGGCCATTCCTCTGGAGCAGCTGGAAAAGGCCCTCGACGGTGAATTAATGTTTGACGGTTCCTCGATTCACGGTTTTGCCCGGATTGAGGAGTCTGATATGTATCTGCGTCCCGACCCGCGCACCTTCGTGGTCTTCCCCTGGCGTCCCCGGGACGGTGCAGTGGCCCGTCTGATCTGCGACGTCTACAAGCCGGACGGTAGCCCGTTCGAGGGCTGCCCCCGCAACACGCTGAAGCGGGTTCTGGCCGAGGCCCGCAGCATGGGCTACACCATGAATGCCGGCCCCGAAATGGAGTTCTTCCTGTTCCACGTGGACCCGAACGGCAAGCCGCTCCTGGACACCCACGACAAGGCCGGTTACTTCGACCTTTCACCGGTGGACCAGGGCGAGAACGCCAGGCGTGAGATGGTCATGGCGCTGGAAGAGATGGGTTTTGAAGTGGAAGCTTCGCACCACGAGGTGGCTCCCGGACAGCACGAGATCGACTTCAAATACTCCGACGCCCTGGACGTCGCCGATAAGGTTGTTACCTTCAAGTTCGTAGTGCGGACGCTCGCCCAGCGGCACGGCCTGCACGCGACCTTTATGCCGAAGCCGATCTTCGGGATCAACGGTTCCGGAATGCATATGAACCAGTCGCTCTTCCTGAAGGGCGAGAACGCTTTCGACGATCCGTCCCAGCCCGACGGTCTGAGCCAGACGCTCCGTTACTACGTGGGCGGCCTCTTAAAGCACGCCCGGACGTTCGCGGCGCTGACAAACTCGACGGTAAACTCCTACAAGCGCCTGGTTCCCGGTTACGAGGCTCCGGTTTACGTGGCCTGGGCGCAGGGCAACCGCAGTGCTTTGATCCGGATCCCGGCCAAGCGCGGCCTCTCCACCCGTGTGGAACTGCGTAACCCCGACCCGGCCTGCAACCCGTACCTGGCGCTGACCGGTATGCTGGCCGCCGGGTTGGATGGTATCAAGAACAAGATTGCCCCGCCTGAGCTCACGGAGAGCAACATTTACCACCTTACGGGCGCCCAGCTGGATGAAATGCACATTGCGAGCATGCCCGGCAGCCTGAAGGAAGCCCTGGATGAGTTGGCCGGCAATGATCTGATGAAGGCCGCCCTCGGTTCGCACTGCTTCGAGAAGTTCGTCGAGGCCAAGAGTGTGGAATGGGATAACTACCGCGTCCAGGTTCACCCCTGGGAGGTAGACGAGTACCTTACCACTTATTAAGAAGTGTGAAGTGAGATGTGAGTAGAGATGGCGGAATTCGCATCGCGAATTTCCTCAACCCTCTCACCTCCAAGATCCCACCTCCCACGTCACAATTGGTGGTCGCGGGGGCTATAAACCCCCGCTGATCATCCTCCTGTCCCCCTACCGGGGGGTTGGTCTCCCCCCGGTAGGGTCCTTTTTAACTAACGGGCAAAGGATGTACTAAGTGATGTCCTTTCGTTGCCGAGTTGCCTGGACCAAGATCTTGAAGGTGGGACGAGGGATGCTGGAGAGTGAAGGCGAGAGAGACCGGACGGCGGTTTCCACGAGGCTTTCACGACCTGTCTCCTGTACTCCTGCCTCGTATATTAAGGTAGGTGTAGATTAATGAGAGAGGGAATGGTCAGGATCCCCTCAGGATGCGCGATCAGCGCCATTATGAATGTAAAGGGGATCCGCTTCAACGGTGAAGCCATTATCAGGTCTATCACCTGCATGCACGAACGATCCAACGGACTCGGGGGCGGGTTTGCCGCCTACGGTATCTATCCCCGATTTCGTGATCTGTACGCGCTGCACCTGTTGTATGAATCCGACAGGGGACGGATAGACGCCGAGTCCTTTATCAAGGATAACTTCGTGGTGGAACACAGTGAATCGATCCCCACGCGACCGGTGGTTTCGATCACTGATCCACCGATGTTTTACCGTTACTTTGTTTCCGTCCGGCCGGACTCGCTTGACGCTCTGCGCGGAGAGGATGAGGCTGAGCTGCTGGTCCGGGCGACGATGACCGTCAACAACTGCATCCGGGACGCCTTCATGGTCTCCGCCGGTAAGAACATGGGCGTGTTCAAGGGGGTCGGTTTCCCGGAGGATATCGCCCGCTTCTTCCGGCTCGAGGAATACGAAGGCTACCTCTGGACGGCGCACGGCCGTTTTCCGACCAACACCCCCGGCTGGTGGGGTGGAGCCCATCCTTTCGGGATCCTGGACTGGACCGTGGTCCATAACGGCGAGGTCTCATCCTACGGGATCAACAAGCGCTACCTGGAGATGTTCGGCTATCATCTGACCTTGCAGACCGACACGGAGGTCGTGGCTTACCTGTTTGACCTCCTACACCGGCGCCAGAAGGTGCCGCTTAACCTTGTGGCCCGGGCCCTAGCTTCCCCCTTCTGGAAGGACATCGACCGTATGCCCGAGGAAGAGCGGGCCATGTATAAGGCCATTCGGATGGTCTACGGTCCTGCGATGCTGAACGGACCCTTCAGTATCATCGTCGCCTTCAACGGCGGGATGATGGGCTTAAACGACCGAATCAAGCTCCGGCCGCTGAGCTGTGGGAAGAAGGACGATTTTGTGCTGATGGGCAGTGAGGAGAGCGCCATCCGCAGTATCGTCGGTGATCTGGATGAGGTTTGGGATGTACGGGCCGGCGAAATGGCCCTGGTACAGCTTGAGGAAGGGGGTGTGGCCGTTGGCTAGGAGCTACCTGCCCCCGGAGTATATCGTGGATATCAACCGCGACAAGTGCCGCCGTTGCGGGCTGTGTGTACGGGGATGCGGTTTCAGTGTGCTCAAGTGGGCGCACACCGACTGGCAAGAGAAGATGGGAACCTTTAAGGACGGTCAGGATGACCTGGGCGTGGTGTACCAACGTATCGTAGAAACCACCCCCGACTACATTGTAGCGGACTCCAGCCTCTGCCGCCAGTGCCATTACTGCGTGTCGCACTGCCCGGAAGGCGCGATTAACGTGATCAAGAACCCGGTGGCGTACCGGGCTAACGAACACTGGGCCGCGCACCACATGCGCAACATCTGGCTCCAGGCCGAGACCGGCGGCGTGCTGCTGACCGGATCCGGTAATGACAAGGCCTATTTCAGTTACTTCGACCACATGGTGCTGGACGCCTGTCAGGTGACCAATCCGTCCATCGACCCCCTGCGTGAGCCGATGGAACTACGTTCCTTCCTGGGCGAACGACCCGACGGCCTGGAATTCGAGCGTACCCCGGAGGGGCAGGTGCGCCTGAAGACCCAGCTTCCCCCGCATGTACAGCTGGAGACGCCGATTATCTTTCCGGCAATGTCCTACGGGGCGATCAGTCTAAACGTGCAGAAGGCGTTCGCCATGGCCGCCAAGGCGTCCGGAACCTTGATGAATACAGGCGAGGGCGGAATGCACCAGGATCTCTATCCCTACGCCGACCACATGATTGTCCAGGTGGCGTCGGGACGCTTTGGCGTTAATCCCGGCTACCTCCGCCGTGGACGGATTGCCGAAATCAAGATCGGTCAGGGGGCCAAGCCCGGTATCGGCGGTCACCTGCCCGGGGAGAAGGTCGATTCCGGGGTCTCCCAAACCAGGATGATTCCGATCGGCAGCGACGCTATTTCCCCGGCCCCGCACCACGATATCTATTCTATCGAGGACCTGGCCCAATTGATCTATGCCTTGAAAGAGGCCACGGAATATATCAAGCCGGTGTCCGTCAAGATCTCCGCGGTGCACAACGTGGCGGCCATCGCCAGCGGCATCGCGCGGGCGGGCGCCGACATCATCACCATTGACGGTTTCCGCGGCGGCACGGGCGCCGCGCCGCTGATCATTCGCGACCACGTGGGCATCCCGATCGAGGTGGCCTTGGCTACTGTGGACGAGCGCTTGCGGCGGGAAGGCATCCGGAACCGGGTATCCATCGTGGCTTCCGGCGGGATCAGGCATTCAGGTGATGTGGCCAAGGCTATCGCCCTTGGCGCCGATGCCGTCGCTATCGGTACGGCGGCGCTGATTGCGCTGGGCTGCCACGTCTGCCAGAGTTGTTTTACCGGAAACTGTAGCTGGGGCATCGCGACTCAGCGCCCAGAACTGACCGCCAGGCAGGATCCGGAGCGGGGCGCGGAACTCCTGACCAACCTCCTGCGCGGCTGGTCCCGTGAACTCAAAGAAATCCTCGGGGCGCTGGGCCTGAACTCGATCGAGAGCCTACGGGGCAGTCGCCTGCGCCTGCGCGGGGTAGGTCTGTCGAAGCAGGAACTTGACTTGCTGGGCATCAAGCCTGCCGGCGAGGGGGCCTAGCCATGTTGAGACTGGACGCTGCCGGCGTACACTATCGCGAACTGAACCGGATGATTAAGGCCGCGGCCCGGGACGGGGAAACCGAAATTATCCTGGATAACATCAACGGCCAGCGCTACATCGGTACCGGAATGGAGGAAGACGTCCTGATCCGGATCAACGGAGTACCCGGCAACGACTTGGCTGCTTTCATGAGCGGTCCGACCATCCACGTCTACGGAAACGCCCAGGACGGCGTGGCCAACACCATGAACGCAGGTACCGTGGTCATCGGTGGTAACGCCGGTGACGTGCTCGGCTACGGGATGCGTGGAGGGAAGGTCTTTGTCCGTGGCAAAGTCGGTTATCGCGTCGGGATCCATATGAAGCAGTACCAGAACCTGGTGCCCCTCCTCGTAGTCGGGGGCACGGCGGGCAAGTTCTTCGGCGAGTATATGGCCGGTGGCATTCTGGTTGTACTGGGGCTGGGCCGTAAGCCCGGTGAGCCGATTACAGACGACTACCTGGCCACCGGGATGCATGGAGGCGTGATCTACCTGCGCGGGGAAGTGGATGAACACCGGCTCGGGGCAGAACCTCGTGTCTTTGAACTTGACGACCAGGACCATGCCCTGCTCGACCCGATTATCAAGGAGTACTGCCGTTACTTTGACACCGACCCGGCCCGGGTCAAGGACCGTCCGTTTGTAAAGCTGATGCCCTATTCCCACCGGCCATACGGCCGTCTCTACGCTTTCTAGTGGTGCCAGGCACCTAACTTATTACCTAACTTATTAACTTATTGGGGAACAGTTGCGAATGCCGGCGTGCCGGCGCTACAAATTTGATACTGGCAGGAACAGAAATCTAATAGGCAGGCTGCTTTTAGTCGGAAAAAGGAGCCTGCCTCCTTTTTTATCAGCCTGTATCAAGGCTGGATTATATGTTATTATCGGAGGGAGCTAGTTAGATAATTTACGGAGGGATGGGGGAGCTTGAACAGGTACACCAACGACGATGTACGCAGCCTGGCAAAGGAGCACGGGGTAAAGTTTGTTCGTCTCCAGTTTACGGATATCTTCGGGGTGATGAAAAATGTGGCAATCACGGTCGAGCAATTGGACAAAGCCCTGAACAACGAGCTGATGTTTGACGGGTCCTCGATTGAGGGTTTTGTCCGGATCGAAGAGTCGGATATGTACCTACGACCGGACCCGAATACCTTTGTGATCTTTCCGCCGGGTCCCGGGCGGGACCCGGTCGCCCGTTTAATTTGTGATATCTACAATCCAGATGACACGCCTTTTGAGGGTGATCCACGCTACATCCTGCGGCGGGCGATGGCTGATGCTGCGGCTTTGGGCTACACCATGTACGTCGGGCCAGAGGCTGAGTTCTTCCTGTTCCACGTGGATTCGGACGGACGGCCGACCACCCACACCCACGACTCCGCCGGCTATTTTGACCTGGCCCCCGTCGATCTTGGTGAGGAAGCACGCCGCGACATGTGCCTCACCTTGGAGCAGCTCGGGTTTGAGATCGAGGCCTCGCATCACGAGGTAGCCCCCGGCCAGCACGAGATCGACTTTAAATACGATGACGCCCTGGACGTAGCCGACAAGATCCTGACCTTTAAATCGGTGGTGCGAAGCGTCGCCCAGCGCCACGGTCTGCACGCTACCTTTATGCCCAAGCCGCTCTTTGGTACGGCCGGATCCGGCATGCACCTCAACCAGTCCCTCTTCAAGGGGGATGAGAACATCTTCTTTGACGCTGCAGCTGACGATCAGCTGAGCGAAGAGTGTATGCACTATATCGGTGGCATCCTAGAAAACGCCCGGGCCATGAGCGCAATCTTAAACCCCACGGTCAATTCCTACAAGCGGCTGGTCTCTGGTTTCGAGGCCCCGGTCTATATTGCCTGGTCCTACCGCAACCGCAGCCCGCTGATCCGTATTCCGGCGAAGCGGGGTCTGTCCACCCGGATCGAGCTGCGGAACCCTGATCCGTCCTGTAACCCGTACCTGGCTCTGGCTGTGTGCCTGCAAGCGGGTCTACACGGCATCAAGAACCGGATTGCGCCCCCGCCGCCCTGCGATCGGAATATTTACGATATGACCGACGCCGAGCGGGCCAAGAACGAGATCGTGCGCCTGCCGGAGAGTCTCAAGCAGGCCCTCGACGAACTGGAGGAGAACGCCGTGCTCCGTGCCGCACTTGGTGAGCATGTTTTTCATCGCTACATCGAGGCTAAGCGGATCGAGTGGGCGCGTTACCGGATGCAGGTGCATGCGTGGGAGTTAGAAGAGTACTTAACCAAATTCTAAGGAGAATGCTGTTAAACTTCGCCAATTCACTTCTAACATCCCACATCTCACTTCTCACATGAGGGTACCCGTAAGGGTACCCTTTAGTTTTACGATCAGCCACTCCCGCATAAATGAATGGAAACGGACGGAAAGTGGGGATGGCGTTGGCATTGATCGGCATTACCTGTGAGCACGACGACGAGTACACCCGTATCTGGCTTTACAACAGTTACTTCCGGGCGGTCGAAAAGGTGGGCGGTGTACCGCTTCTGATTCCGTCGCTGCATTCCGGTAACACTCTGGATAGCCTGGTCAGTGTGCTTGGTGGTTTAATCCTTTCTGGGGGCGGCGATGTTGACCCCCACTTCTTCGGCGAGGAACCGCTTCCGGAAACCGGTCTGATTGCCCCCGAACGCGACGTTTTCGAGATCACCCTCACTCGCCGGGTTCTTGCCGCCGGAAGGCCCGTTCTCGGGGTCTGCCGGGGGATGCAGGTACTCAACATCGCCTGCGGTGGCGATATTTACCAGGACATCTCACTGATCGGCGGGATTAACCGACTGAAACACTACCAGGATGGGCCGCGCTGGTACCCTACGCACGAGATCCTGCTCAGGCCGCACACCCGTTTTGCCAGCATTATCGGTGACCGGCAGCTTCGTGTGAACAGCTTCCACCACCAGGTGGTGCGACGGGTGGCCCCGGGCTTGCACGCCACGGCGTGGTCCCGGGACGGTATCGTGGAGGTGATCGAGGGCACGGGCCCCGCCTTTGTGCTCGGTGTACAGTTTCATCCGGAATGCATGTGGGAACGGTATCCCATTTTCCTCAACATCTTTGAAGCTCTGGCGCAGGCTGCGGATGCTTCGGAATCAACAGTTAAGCAGTCCATCGCTAAAATTATACAAGGAAAACTGGCCTTCTGAGTGGAATACTGGGGTTAAAGTGGAAACCAGGGGTTGGTTTTCTAAGGAGAGGGTCAGGGTTTGATTGAACCCTTGGAAATGCACAGGGAACGCCTCGGCCCCGTTCGTGGGTCCTTCACCAGATACTGTACATCCTTGGCGGGTATGCCCGGCACTGTCACCCTGATTAGTGGGGGTCCGACGGAGCAGGGACGCTACAGCCTGCTTGGTGCTTATCCATACGCTGCAGTTTACGGCAGGGGTAGGACTCTGGACGTTGTACGCCGAGGGGGCACTGTTACCCGTGTAGACAACCCCTTCAAAGTGTTGAACGAAATATTCCCGGTTCA
Organism: Desulforudis sp.; assembly: GCA_003604975.1. Classification (GTDB taxonomy): domain Bacteria; phylum Bacillota; class Desulfotomaculia; order Desulfotomaculales; family Desulforudaceae; genus SURF-60. The sequence goes on from QZIR01000026.1 coordinate 27,681, forward strand.
CGGACTAGGTAAACTACCGGATGATCTACCCTTTGCCGGGGGAGCTTTGGGATATCTCGGATATGAGTTGGCGGGTCATTTGGAACGGCTGCCACCGCCGAGAGGCGATAGATTTCAATTGCCAGAGTTATGCCTATTCTTCCCGAGCCTGGTCGTTATCCGAGATCGGTTAAAAAGGGAGGATTACCTGCTTACCTGTAAAGCTACCCCGTCCGGGGTTAGTAAGAAACTCCGCGACCTGGCCCGGCAGCCCGAAGCGCCGGTGCAAACCGGAGCATTGCTCTATTCCGCCGGTCAATTGTCAGCAAACTTCTCGCGCTCTGCTTACCTGGGCATTGTGGAGCAGGCCCGGCGGTACATTCACCAGGGCGACATCTATCAGGTCAACCTGTCCCAACGTTTCCGCTACGGCTTTCACGGAGACCCGTATTTCCTCTTTACGCGTCTGCTCGCAGAGAACCCAGCCCCGTATTTTGCTTACATCAATGGCGGTAATTTTGCCGTAATTTCGACCTCACCCGAACGGTTTGTGAAGCGTCGGGGACAGGTCGTCGAATCCCGGCCCATTAAAGGAACCCGACCACGGCACGCAGACCCGGAACAGGACGCTGCCCAGCGGGCGGAACTCCTGGCCAGCGTGAAGGACAGTGCGGAATTGGTGATGATTGTCGACTTGGTCCGCAATGACTTGAGCCGGGTATGTCAGCCAGGTACGGTAAAGGTGGACGAACACCGGAGGATTGAGGGCTACCGTAATGTATACCACATGGTCTCAGTGATCACGGGGCAGTTGCGGTCTGGGTTGGGGAGCATCGAGCTGCTCCGGGCGCTTTTCCCGGCTGGTTCGATTACAGGTTGCCCGAAGATCCGGGCGATGGAGATCATCAACGAACTGGAGCCCGACGTACGGGGCGTATATACCGGGGCTATCGGATACATCGGCTGGCATGATAATGTGGATCTGAACGTGGCCATTCGTACGGCCGTAGTCAAGGGAGACAGCCTGTCTTTTGCGGTGGGAGGAGGTATTGTCTACGATTCCGATCCGGAGGCAGAATATCTGGAGACACTGCACAAGGGGGCCACGTTCTTTAAACTGCTGGGGGTGAACCCATGAGGAACCTCTTCCTCTATCTAAACGGCGAGATTCTACCGGAGCGTGATGCCCGGGTCTCTGTGTTCGACCGGGGGTTTCTTTACGGAGATGGTCTTTTTGAGACTTTGAAGGGGGTACGGGGCCGTGCCCTGATGCTGGAGGAGCACCTGGCGCGTCTTCGGAGGAGCTGTGCCTGCCTGCAGCTGCCTTATCCAGATAGCGTCGACTGGGAAACCGTAATTGCCGCTCTCTTCGAAGCAAATAACCTGACCGGAGAACCGGCCGTGGTGAAGATTGTCCTTACCCGCGGTGTGATCGAGGGACGGGGGCTGCCGTGGACGGATTCACCTACTCTGGTCATCTACATCAGGCCCCATTCGGAGCTCCCTCCGGAGGACTATGTTCGAGGAATGTCGGTTACCGTCTTCCCCGGAAGCCGTGGAGGTCCGCTAGCTCCTCACAAAACCCTGGCCTACCTGACCAGCCTGTTTGCGCGGGAATACGCTATCGCCTTAGGCTTTGAGGAAGCCCTGTTGACGGATCGAGATGGTTGCGTGCTGGAAGCGTGCGGTTCGAACCTGGTGTGGATTAAAGGTAACACGCTGTACGTCACCCCGCCCGACCAGCGCCTGCCGGGGGTGACGGAATCAGCACTCCGGGATGCCTTGGCGGCAAAGGGAATGGCGGTCCGGGAGCAATCGGTTCTTCCGGAGGAACTCGAGGGAGCAGACGCTGTTTTTCTCACCAACAGTCTTATGGGGGTCATACCCGTTACCCGGCTGAATGACTTGAAACTGAACCGGCCTGGTTACATCGAAATAACGGCACGATTCAATAGGTTGATATTTGAGTCGCCAGGTAAGCCTAACAAAGGGTTAGAATTTCCCGGTTAAGTTTGGAACGGCAGTATCTACAAGGGGGTATCCGAATGATCGCCATAAAGAACGGGCGGATTCTGACGATGGCCGGTCCTACTCTACCGCAGGGAACAGTGATTATTGAGGACGGTCGGATTAAGGCCGTCGGCGCTGACCTGCCCGTTCCGGATGGGGCAGAGGTCATCGACGCCACGGGGAAGGTCGTAATGCCCGGGCTGATTGACGCCCACTGCCACGTGGGTATTGCTGAGGAAATCTATCGTGTGGAGGGTGACGACACCAACGAGTACTCCGATCCAGTGACTCCCCACCTGCGTGCTATTGACGCGGTTAACCCGGAGGACCTCGGTTTTCGCGACGCCCTGGCCGGCGGCGTCACTACCGTTTGCACCACACCGGGCAGTGCGAACATCCTTGGCGGTGAGATGCTGGCAATGAAAACCGCCGGCCGGGTCATCGACGAAATGGTGATTCAGGCTCCGATCGGTCTCAAGGCGGCCCTGGGCGAAAATCCGAAGCGGGTCTACGGCCGCGACAAGAAAACGCCGATCACCAGGATGGCCAGTGCCGCCCTGCTACGCACAGCCCTCACTGGCGCCCGGGACTACCTGGATAAGATCGAACGCGCCGGACGGGGCGAAGGGGAGAAACCGGGGCGTGACCTAAAACACGAGGTGGTGGCCAAGGTGCTTACGGGTGAAATCCCCCTACGTTTACACGCCCACCGTGCCGATGACATTATGACCGCCCTGCGTATCGCCAGGGAATTTGGTATCCGCCTGGTTATCGAGCACGCTACCGAGGGGTACAAGGTAGCCGACATCCTGGCCCGCGAGGACATTCCCGTAATCATCGGGCCGATCATCACGAACCGCCCAAAGGTCGAGATGCGCGACCGGACCATTAAAGCGGCCCACCACTACCGTGAGGTGGGAGTCCGTTTTGCGATTATGACGGACCACCCGGTGGTTCCCATTGAATACCTGGGGTTGTCGGCGGCCCTGACCGTGCGCGGCGGACTGGACGAGGAATCCGCCATGCAGGCGGTTACCATCGAGGCGGCCCGGATCCTGGGTCTCGATGAAAGGATCGGCAGCCTTGAACCGGGCAAAGACGCTGATCTTATCATCCTCGACCGGGATTTCTTTGATGTTCGGGCAAGGGTTGAACGTGTCTACGTAGCGGGTGAGTGTGTTTATGAGTAAGCTCCTGGGGTAACAGTATTCTCCGATGGCTTGTTTAGATAACGATAATGACGATGATGATAATCACAATTATCAGCGAGATCGTCCAAACCAACCCACTACTCTTTATCTTTTCAATATCAATCATATGCCTGATTCTCCTTCCAGGTTTTTCCCTACATGGTATGCCCAACCATCCATTTTGGAACAGCAAAACCAATACCTCTAGGCTTAATACCCATTTGTTGGTCGGTAGAAAAACACCGGTTAACCAGCTAGAATATAATGATAGTGAAGATGATTGCCAGAATGGGTGTCAGAACGCTCATTTTGGCTGATTTTAGACTCCTACAATGAATACAGCAAAGGGAATGAGTTCGTGAAGATTGCAAAATGGGAAGTAGGATGTGAGAGGTAACTTCCAACTTCTCACCTCTCACTTCCCATACGAGGCAGGAATATCCTGCCCCGTTTCGAATAAAGTATTAAGTTAAGCGTAGTTACCCATAGGGGTGCCCGGAATGGGCTGAGAAAAGCACGGTGTGCTTTACCCTTGGAACCTGATCCGGTTTGAGCCGGCGGAGGGAATGGGTCGAATCAGACTTATTTCACCCCTGCGAGGGTGGTTTTTGTTTACGGGGTAAATTAAGATGAAGGATATCTTACGGATCGCCGATGTTAACCTGAACCGGGCACGCGAAGGCCTGCGTATCATCGAGGAGATGGCCCGCTTTAAGCTGGCCGACTCCGGGCTGACAGCCGCGATTAAGGATCTCCGGCACCGGCTGTCGAGGCTTGAGCAGGATTTCCCCGGGGGAAGGGCGGACCTGATCGCAGCCCGAGACACGGCTAACGATATCGGGGCCCTGACCTGGGAACCACGGGAGCGCCGCAGCTTCCTGGACACCGCTGGCGCAAACTGGAAGAGGGTGCAGGAGGCTGCCCGGGTACTGGAGGAATTGGCCCGGGGCTTTGACCCTCCCCTCGCGCACCGAATCAAGGAGATCCGTTTTGAGGCTTATACCCGAGAACAGGAATTTACCGCACAGCTCTATGCCCGGCAGCGGTCCGCCGTAATCGGTGAGGCGGGACTGTACCTGGTGATCGGAAGTGAGAATACCAAGGGGCGGCCACTGCTCAACGTAGTCAGCGAGGCCATTAGCGGCGGGGTACGGGTGGTGCAACTGCGGGAGAAAAACGCGGAGGCGTCCGAAATCTTGCCCCTGGCCCACAGCTTGGCCACCCTGTGCAGGCAGTCCGGGGTTCCTTTCATCATCAACGACCGGGTTGATATCGCTTGCGCCGTGGAAGCGGACGGGGTGCACCTGGGGCAGGACGACCTGCCGATCGAGGAAGCCAGGCGGATTCTCGGCTGGTCAAAGGTCATCGGGCTCTCCACGCACAGTATGGAAGAGGCCCTTGATGCGGAGGAGCGGGGCGCCGACTACATCGGAGTCGGTCCGGTTTTTACGACTCCGACTAAAGAAGGGCGGCGTGCCGTGGGTCTTAACCTGGTCCGGGCAGCAAGTAGAAAGGTGCGTATTCCTTTCGTGGCCATAGGCGGGATTGACCAGGAGAACAGTAAAGAAGTCCTGCAGGCTGGGGCCCGACACATTGCCGTGGTCCGTGCCTTGGGCCACGCTCCAGATGTATATGCCGCCGCCAAGACTCTCTCGGGAACGATCAAGAAATACTGGAGGGATACCATTGAATCAGATGTTTGCGGCCTGGCGGAACCAGGTGACACCGGAGATGGAGCGGGTGGCCGAAGCTGAGGGACGCCCGGTTGAATGTATCATGCAGGGGGTCGGAAACGGGACGGTTGTGATACCGGCCAACACCAATCGCCGGAATCTTAAGGCCCGGGGCTTTGGGACCGGCTTACGCACCAAGGTCAACGCCAATATCGGCACCTCATCTCAGCTAAGCTCAATCGAGGACGAATTGGCCAAACTGAAGGCCGCCGCCGAGGCAGGGGCTGATGCGATTATGGATCTGAGCACGGGGGGCGACCTGGACGAGGTGCGGCGGCGTATCCTGGCCGAGACCACGTTGCCCCTGGGTACCGTACCCATTTACCAGGCCGTGGTTGAAGCCAAAGTAAACAGGGGCAGCATCGTGGATATGACCGCTGACGACCTGTTTGACGTGATCGAACGGCAGGCGCGTGACGGCGTGGATTTTATGACCGTACACTGCGGGGTGACCCTGGACTCTATCGGAAGACTCAGGCAGCAGGGCCGGGTGACCGACATCGTGAGCCGGGGGGGGTCTTTTCTGACCGGTTGGATGCTCCACCACGGCCAGGAAAACCCCCTCTACGAGGAGTTTGACCGGTTGCTGGACATCTGCCTGGAATACGACGTTACCTTGAGCCTGGGCGACGGGTTGCGTCCGGGATCGATTGCTGACGCCACCGACCGTGCCCAGATCCAGGAACTCTTGATCCTTGGTGAACTCCTGGATCGCTGCCGGGAAACCGGGGTGCAGGCCATGGTCGAGGGTCCGGGCCACGTACCGTTGGACCAGGTAATCATGAACGTACAGCTGCAAAAACGGCTGTGCAAGGGGGCGCCATTTTACGTACTTGGTCCCCTGGTGACTGACGTAGCCCCTGGTTACGACCACATCACCTCGGCCATCGGGGGGGCGGTAGCGGCGATGGCGGGTGCGGATTTCCTTTGTTACGTAACACCGGCCGAACATCTGGGCCTGCCTACGATAGAGGATGTGCACGAAGGCGTTATCGCGGCGCGGATTGCGGCGCACGCTGCCGACCTGGTGAAAAACGTGCCTGGTGCGAGGGATTGGGATCAGCAGATGTCCGAGGCTCGAAAGGCGCTCGACTGGGACCGCCAGCTCGAACTGGCCATCGACCCGGTAAAGGCAAAACGCTACCGCGGCCAACTGAACCCGAAGGGCAACA
>QZIR01000009.1 GCA_003604975.1 Desulforudis sp.
CTCCCGCTGCCCATATCTGTCCGTCCGTGCCTGTGGTGAGAGCGGAGATGCCGTTACTACCGCCTGTCCACTGGCCGGTGCTTACCCAAGAGGTGCCGTTCCAGCGGGCGGTATAACCATAGGCTCCCGCTGCCCATATCTGTCCGTCCGTGCCTGTGGTGAGAGCGTAGATAACGTTACTACCATGTGGCCACTGGCCGGTGTTTACCCAAGAGGTGCCGTTCCAGCGGGCGGTGTAGCCATTGTCTCCCGCTGCCCATATCTGTCCGTCCGTGCCTGTGGTGAGGGCACGGATGTGATTGATGCCGCCATGTGGCCAACTGTTTACATTCGTCCAAGTAGACGCGTCTGCTTTACCTACAGGCAAAGACACCATCATCAAGAAAACCGCCACAAAAATGGTTATCTTTAAAAATTTTATTGCCTGAAACAATTTACTTTTCACTTATTTACTACTCCTTTCTAGAATATCTGAACTTAGTCCCTACCCTGAAGAACCACGAACCAGTCTTCATACACACTTCCCTGAGTAACTACCACCCCCTCAGCATAAGGAGGTGCATTCAGTTGAGTTGCTCCTGCCACACCGCTGCCGGAAACCCTCATCTGAACTACTGTCCCGCTCGGGCATACTGCTAAATTAGGAGATGTCCAGAACTCTACAGACCACCTGTTCGTAGCACTACCTAACGCATATAAAGGATTATTTAATACTCCGTCAGGTAATCTTGCTGGTGTATTAGTTGAAGACACCAGACTGCCCTGTAGTCCCGTATATGGAAAAGTCCAGGATATAGTACTTAAAGGGCCAATAGAATCAATAAGAACTGTTACACTAGCACCAGCTTTCGCCTTGGGTAGTTGGTTGACCAACATTCCAGGGGTGGTGGGCTGCTTATCCTGGCTATTTAATAGCACCACCCTCATGAAGATTACGACCGTTTTTCCAGGCAAGGGAAAAATACTGCTACATTAGCCTTCCGTACCTCAGCTTACTTTTCCCTCCACTTCGGACCGTAAGCCGAAGTGGTATTTCAGCAAAACGAGCGTCGGCCAGCCTGAGGATGATTTTCCCTTGAACATCAAAACCTGCTGGCAGGTTCTCAAGGTGTTTTACCAACTCCCTCCTGTAGGCCCGGAATCCCGAGGTGCCGTCACGCACCGGCCAGCCCATCAGCTTTCCGAAGACGCGATTGCCGATAATGCTGGCCGCCTGTCGCCACCTGGGGACGCCGTCCATGCCTCCGCCCTGCCAAGACCATCTCAAGGACGAGGCGGGGATCGTGCGTCCCGTCGGCGTCCATGGTGACAACCACTATCTACCCCCTCTCTTCTGCTTTCCTATTGAAGTCCCAAGGTTGAAAAGGGAGCCGCCGGCGGCGGTACATCTGAGACCTATTCGTACCTGCCTTGAAGTACCACAAACCAACTATGGTATATCGATCCGTCAGTTACGATGACGCCGGCAGCATATTTTGGGTCCCCAAAAGGAGTGGCCCCTAATGTAGATAGCCTTGTTCCCAGAGCACCACCTTCGCCTAAGTGACCATCCAACTCCATATCGACCAGCGTTCCAGAGGGTACAACGTCCAGCGACGCCTCGGTCCAAAATTCTACCTGCCATCTCTTATTGGTGCCGTGGTCAAGGATTTTTGCCGGAGACCCTTGAAGTTCTGCTTCTTTATCCAGGTACGGGAACCGCGCCGCAAGAACGAGATTGTCAGGGCCTACGCTGTCCACCAAGAGAGTCACCTTAGCTCCGGCCTGGGTTCTAGGGAGTTGTTCTTCAGTCATATTAGGAGTGATAACAACCGGCAGGTGATCTGGGGCACCAATAATTCCGGTTACACGCGGTCGCTCAAAGGCTCTGATGCAAAAAGGCATGTCGGCTGACATCTCAGATTTTACGTCAGCCTTGTCCCAAATCTCGATCCGGGCTTTAAACTGGTAAGTCCCCGTATCCCACAAAAGCCCTGGTATGTCGGGTTCATAGCTTGTTGGAATTGTGTATTCCAAGTCACTACTTGTTACTTTACCGGTGTCCCAAACGACTGTATCATCGGAAGCTTTAAGGATCACAAGGCGGAATGCCGATTGAAAATCGTTTGGCAGGTCAGGGTCGTTAAACGTCCATTGTAACGTAGGTGTCGTAGTGGTATAGCAACTCCCCGGGGCAATAAGTGTCGGTGGCTCCGGCCGGGAATTGACATCCCACCTTACGGCCACGTTATCATCAACAGGGTTTATAACAATCCTCGGAGTGTTATCAGGGTTTAGCGTGGCCAGCGTAGCTCGCCAGCCAATATCCTGACCAGGAGTTACTTCTGCCCAAAGCTCAACAGTGTCATCAACATTCGGGTAAGCCTTGGATGCATCCCCGATCGTTTCCCAGCTCTTTCCGTCGCCGACCTGTAGCATCGGGGCGCTGCCGTCCTCGTCCGGATGAATCACCCGCCACTTTGTTGTCCAGTTATCCCCGTCTGCGGTGACTGCCCAGGTTACAGATGTTCCTCTCGGGAGTTCGGCATGGTATGCGCGTGCTCTGACGTGAGTTACATCTATGGTGTGCGAAACAAGGGTGCTTTGCACAACCGCCGAGGGCAGGTATTTACCCATATCTTGCAGACCTGCAACCGTTACAGACAGGCTCGGGTTGTACACCAGGCCAGATCCATCATACATAAAGTATTTGACGTCGTCGCCGTCTACAATTAACCGGTCCTGACTCCCTGGACGAAGGGCCACTGCTGTAGGCCGGGTCAGCCCTTCGGTAATTGATAAGGCAGCAACATACGAGAAACTGCCACCGGATAAGTCATAGTGTTTAACCTGACTGCCCTCAACGATAGCTATGTTGCCCTCGCTTCCAGCCGCCACGCTTTTGGCTCCCTGAACCGTATGAGTTGCGATCGGAGTTCCTGCGTTGTAATAACGCGATTGAGTCCCGTCCAAAATCACACAATCGTAGTTGTCAGGAAAGAGAGCGAAGTCAATAGGATTCGTCAGGCCAGTGGTAACAGACAGCGCCCCCACTTCGACCATACCGGCTCCATCGAAGGCCCGATAATGTAGCCCTTCAGTATTGAGGTAGGCCCAATCCAAATTTCTTGAGCCGATGCTGAAGATAGATGTTAGGCCGGTTGCCGATAATGCAGGGTTAGGTTGCATACCCTCCCCGGTAAAAGAATAGTGGGTCAGCTTACTGGCACCACCTTCTGTGCCTTCGGCTACAATTACGTCCGGATACGGAGAAGATGTAAAGGCAGCTAATGGGTTGGTTAGAGACACACCGAGGATGGTGTTCTCAATCATAGTGGCACCATCAAATGAATAATGAACCAACTCCGGGGATACCCCGGGCTTGAGTACCACGTAATCGAGACATTCATCGCCCCAGAAAGCGGCAACTTTGGGAGCAAATTTAGGAAGGCGGATCTCCCGGTTCTCCGTGTCTACTACGGCCGACGTCTTGTCTTCGTTAATTACTGTTTCAATTTCTGTGATCCGGTACTCCCAAGTGTTTGGGGCGGCTAAAGCGGAGTGGGGCAGCATTAAGAGCACTGCAACCCCCAAGAGTAGCGCGACACTCCATGAGCGCATTGCTTGAGACAGGGCAACCACCTCCTAAAAACAAGTCCGAGTGACATCCTCCCCTCAATTCATTGAGGGGGATTACAGCCCCCTCACGTTCCCCTGTTTTTCTAAAAAGCCGGGCTGATAGCTTACCTTTGATAGATGTCAACGAGTTTCCATTGATCTGTCGGGGTTCTCCAAAAGGTACCTATCGTACAGACCTTCCTTTCGTCGATCCGGTAGGAGAATTCCACAACAGCCAGGTTATCTTGAGTCCAAAGTGCTCTGGTTTGCATCCCATGGAATTCCTTAATGGTCGGCCCCGCTTTAAACATCTGAGCGTTTTGTTGGTGGCCTTTTAGCGCTGACCCCGCAAGATACTTGCTGGCGTCATCATATTGCCCACTTAAGGACTTGAGATAGTCAGTGAAGGTTTCTTTGATTTCGTTAAGGGTGGTTTGGGGTAGGCTCTTTCCTACTCCCTGCGTGTCAGGCAGTTTATCGGCTATATGTACCACGCGCCAGCCGTCATTATCATTGTTCACGAGGTCTAGTGAATACCAGCCGATATCCGGCCCAGTAGGGGTTTCCATCTCAATAGTCCCCTCTATCCTGGCCCAATCTTTACCCCAAGCAGCCGTGCGGGTTTTGACCCTTAAGGCTTTTGCTTTCGGAACGTCTTTTCGTTGTGACAGGTTAAATAGGACCTGCCCGGCCGAGAGTTCCTGGGCCTTTACAAGGTCTCCTTCCGTAACTGCGGAAAGAAATAACTCAGCAGTCTTGCACGATGACTTCTGGGTAACAGCCTGCAGGTTGCACCCACTGACGGCCATCAAGATAATTAGGCACACAGGAACGATTATGAAGCGCTGTCTCACTTAACCACATCCTTCTTAAAAATTAAAAATTGGTCTTTATTGTTGCCGCAGCCCACCGGTTGGCATCTGGAGTCCGGTTGCTGATTGCGGGTTTTAAGGGACTCTTCACAAAGGCAATACAGCCTGGCTCGTTAAATGTGACAGCGCGACCGTCCGATTCGTAAGTGATCCCGTCTGAGTTTACGGAAAAAGTCTTAGGGAGCCCATCAAAAGGTAATAACTCCTGACTGAAAGAATCAGATAAGTAATAGGCCTTAGCCCCTGGCGTAAAAAGGTCATCACCGTTATAGACGACTAAAACATAAGAAGGTGCTTCCCTTACACCTGAGTGCGTGAGGGGCTCAAGTGTTATTTCGTGCAGCTGCAGGTTACTCGCAAGGATGCGCCTGAATACCTCGTGGGCGCGATCAGGGTTGATCCGGGGGGTTCCGTGTGCCTGACTTGCTTCATTAACACACATCGCCGCGGCTCGGGTGGCATCAACTACGGCCTGCTGCAGATCGATGTCGGACCCGTGGACCAGACGAGGGTGTTCTGTAGTTAAGACAATGCCGATTAAAACTAAGGGGATTAGGATCAGGAGTAGTACAGTACCTACGCTCCCCTGCTCATTCCGCCACACGTTCACTGAGAGCCCTCCCTGCCACAACAATTTCAAATTCACCTTCGGAGTCTACACGCAGCAGTCGCCCCATTAGAAAAGGCTTGGTATTAGGCTGCACCTTGACGCGGAGTGCTACTTCAGATGTTGTGGGATCCGCTACGTTGCGCAAGACCCGAGCTGCTCCCAGCGAAGCTACTGTTCCTTCTAGGACGACAGACTCTCGTTTAAATCCGGCATCTTCAAAACGATCGAGCAGACCTACCTCGTCCGTCGCTGTCAAATGTCCTTCGACCCGCATCCGATCTAGGTAGTAATTTTTGATATGCTCGGCGTGCTGCGCCTTAACCTGGATTAGCCAATAATCCATTGCGCCAAAGGCCAGGATGACCACCATGATTGTAACAATTAGAAACTCGACACTAAGCACAGATCCCCGCTGGTCTTCTTTAATCATGCTAAAACCCCGTTCCATGTATTTGCGTAATTCCGGATTCGGTGTGGGTGTGCAGGTCCTGAAATGCTGGGGTTAGCATCCCGACAATAGTTAGTGCCAGCAGGGCTGTACACGCCACCAGTAGTAGAAATTCAACCGTTCCGTACGAACCGCGTGTGTCGCTCCAAAACTTCTTAAGCACTGCCGCACCCTCTTTCCGCATTTTTACTTGCTACATAAAAAAGAGGTGTAGGTTAATCCTACACCTCGAAGTGGGGTATATTGCTTACGGGGTCCCAGTGGCACTATTGATAGAATCGGTAACAGTAGTGATGGTTGTTTGCGCAGCGCTCGGTAGTCCCGTAGTGTTGCTGCTAAAGGTGCCCATGACGCTCATGGCGACGACCACAACAATGGCTACAATGAACATCATCTCGACGCCGCCGTAGGCGCCCCGCTGATCCTGAAAAAACTTCCTAACCTTGTCTCGCATTGGTGATTTACCTTCCTTTCAAAATTAAAATTGGAGTCGCTTTTGGGTAGGCATGTCCCCATTAATACGCAAACCTTAAAGCCCGCGAGGGACATACATGCCGCTTAGGAATACACCCCCTTTCTGGAGTAATTAAGTGAACATCCCAAGAGAAAGTGATTACCCGAAAAGGCCAGCCTCTCTCATTACCTGCATTGCGTACATAAAAAAAGTCCCCGCGACCATACCTAAACAGGCCATCAGGGGCAGAGCACGATACATCACGATGAACAGGGGCCGGGCGTTGATCCGGGCGCGATCTGCGGCAGTACGCATCTGCTCCAGGCGTTTTCCTTCTCGACGTACCACGCCCTCAAGGTGCTCGATCCCAACCTGGTCGATCTGCATAAGCAGTGAGGCCAGAATATCGCCTTCTGAGAGGTCGATCCGCTCGCGTAATATTTCAAGTGCCTTTGCCGGACCTGATGGCCAATACCCCAGCGCGTAGGTGATGTCTTTCCGCAGTGAAGGCGTAAGTACTTTGGCGACGGCCAGGGCGTGATGGAGAGGCATTCCGGCCCGCATATACAACTCGACGGTTTCAAAAAGAATGATAATATCTCTCTTACGTGCGGAGCGAATGCCATTAACGCGCCAGCGAAAGAGCAATTTAGCGCCGACAGCCATACCTACGCCAAAGACACAAACCGCTGTTGCTTCATTACCCGTACCCCAGGTTGTGAGAAGTGCAAAGATAGTGCCGATGAGGCCGGCGATAACCGATGCCCGATCACTGTCATCCCACTGTCGCGGATGGGTGAACTGAAACGACGCAGCCTTGAATACGGCAGGTTTGGGATAACGCTGTACTAATGGGTTTACAAACATCCACATAACGGCTGCGGCGCCTATCCCAATGCCGGACGCAACTACACCGATTAATGCTTGTTCAATCATTAGGCTTCGCTCACCATCCTGTCTACAAAAAACCAGCCGATGGCCGACAAAAAGCTAAGCGTCACAATGGTCTGCCCCGCACCGGTTTGGAAAAACTCCCTAGCTTCTGGCAAATAATACTGAAGTGTAAAATACAAAGGTAAAGGAGCGATGGTTAGCAGTAACCCGATATGGCGCTCCCCGCTCAACTCTCCCTTGTTGTACTGGCTCAATTCCTGAGCAACTGTAATTCTGCTCACCAGGTCGTGGAACAACGGAGCAACAACGCGTCCCTGTTTCTGTGCGGTGCGCAGGAGCTGTACGAACATATGGCCATACGGCGAATTGAACTCCCGAATCATTTTTGCGAAAACCTCGTCCGAGTTGGCTCCGTAGGTCAACTGCGAGTGCGTCCGGCGAAAAATCTTTCCTACCGGGTCAGGAATACGGCGTCCAACAGCCACAAGACCACGTTCAATCTGCGGGGTAACCGCAAACTCAGCGGCAAAGATTCGTACAGCCGAGGAGAGCTGCTCCAAAACCATATCCCGGTGTTTTTGCTGGTGTCGATGAAGTAGCTGATTTGGAATGAGAACGATTAAGAGGGCCCCAAAGAAAGCAGGCAAGGGGCTGTTGAACAACCAACACCCCAGCAGGAAGACAGCCAAACCAAACAACTGCCAATGTTTGCTGACCTTAAACTGTGAAGGGATGTTTTTTTCCGCCTGGGTTACCCAGCGCTGAAAAGAATCGCCGGTTTCTTTGACCCTTCTCTTACTCGACTCAAAGAGCAATAACATAGGGATGGCGACGGCCACCCCTAAAGACAGAGCAATAATCCCAAGCAGTAGATTACTCAACCGTAAACACCTCCCGAATATCATCGGGGGTTACCCCATACCGATTCATTCTCTGGCAAAGCGGAGGGCTGGGTGCTTTCTCGAAAACCCACTTGCCGGGGCCGAGGTAATCCTTTCCGAACGGCTCCCATCTGATTAGTTCGTGGAAGAAGATGTTGCCTTCCTTCTCTTCAACCTCTGTTACCGAAACGACTTTCTTGATACCGCGTTTGGAGTCCGCAAAAGTCTGAATGACGATGTTGAAGGCCTGTGCCACCCGGACCTGGGCCTGGTCAAGAGAGAGGTTTAACCCTTCCTCCAGCATCAGCATTGCAGTGCCTCTGATTGACTCCGCGGGTGACGTAAAGTGTGCGGTGGCCATTGACCCATCGTGGCCTCGAGTACAGGCTCTGATGGCCTCCTGCGCCTCACCGACGCCTCTAAACTCCCCAACAATGATAACGTCCGGCGAAAGACGCAGAATTGTCAAAAACAGCTGTTTCATCGGTGCATTTGCTTCCGGATGATCTTCCATCTCGATGATGTCCCGATCCGGATAGATCTCCGAAGCCCGAATCTCGTTGTCGGTATCGAGAACGCGAATCGAAAGCCCAGGGGGCAGCTCCCCGATTAACTTACGAAGTAAGCTGGTTTTGCCGGAGTTAACGCCCCCGCATATGAGGATGTTGGACCTTCCGCGAACCAGGACAGCCAGGGCCTTCCATACCCGGTCATTCAAGGTTCCCAGACGCGATAGATTTTTGATACTCATATCAACCGTGCCGTGTTTTCTCAATGCAAAGCAGAACCCCTTGGTTACCGGTGGACATAGCGCGGTCAGACGAGATCCATCAAGTCGTATCGCCTCCAGGCGGGGGGAGCTTTCATTCAAGGAAACACCGGTGTCATGCAGCACCATGCGCTTAATTAACTGCTCAATCTCATGGGAGTCGAGTTTTATGTCGGTAACGGCATTCTGGCCCCGCCGGGAGACGTAAACTTTACCGTTAGGAAGTACGCGAATCTCGTCAATTGCGGGATCATCGTAAATCTCCTGAATGCGACCCATACCCCATAACTGCTGATAAACGATCTCGGCAACTTCCGCTGAACTCTTTCCTTTGACGATGATTAAATGCTGATCAATAAGGTTGACCAGTATCTGCTTTGCTTTGGCTATGGCGAATTCAACGCCGGCAGTGGCGTCACTGAATATTTGGGCTTGATTGTCGTCCTCGCTGTCAGTCAGTGTTTTCTGTAGAGCGCTGGCAACTTCTTGCAGGTTAAGGTGTTGCTCTTGTGGCTGCTCATTCGTTTCTTTACTCTTCCTCAACGCCCTCAGCATGTTGGATTACCTCCTTAGTCTTAGTGGGTTTAGTTTTCTTGGCCAGGGCGATTGATGTGTTTTTTGGGGCTGCCCCGCTAATCACTTTGGATACGTCCTTGGGTTCGATCATCAGATAAACCACGGATGGCCCTTTGATTGCAGAAACGGAAGCGATTGTGCCCTGTGCAATGGAGCCGGCCTCATTTGTTGACACCCCACGATCATCTACGATCCGGATAACCCTGGCATTTTGAGCAATAACGTGGGACGCTCCGGCGGGGCTCCAATTCCCTTGATCCGGGGTCAACCAGTACACATCTACTACATCCCCCACTTTTACGTCCCCAGCGCGAGCAACGTCGACGTTAACACCGACCACCTGCTGATCGCCAATGAACTCTTTACTGGCTAGAGAGCGCTTGTCGATCTGCCAGCCGCGGTTTAGCTTGCCGGTGGCAAGTCTTCCAACTACCTCGCTTACTTCCGTAGCAGCGGTGGACTCTTCGGCACCTTTAAGAAAAGACTTCATAATAATGTCATTAGCTGTAATCGTGGTGTATGGCTCAATGTCCCTTACGGGCACCGGCAGAGAGACCATCTCTTTGTTTAAGGCCTGATACTGTTGAAGGTAAACCCATGCTCCTGCAGCAACGCCTAAAGCGATAATGCTGACGAATATATACGGTAGAAAACGACGCAAGCAAATACCTCCTTTAACGATTGTCTCAGAACTTAGATAATCCCGATCCCAAAGACTGCCCAGGCGCTTGCGGCAAGGCATACGCCGAAGGCATACGCATTCTTTGGGGTTTCCCGGTAATCCTCAGGGAGCTTAGCGATTTCAATGGTCCCCTGCACGTTAAGCACAAAGCGTAGGTACACACTCCGGCCGAAGTCCTTAATCCAGCGCTTGAAAACCCGCTCCCGGATCATTCTGGCAAAGGCCCAGCAGGCACCAAGAACGGATGCCAAAAGAAAAACTATCAGCACATCGAAAAGCCCAAACCACGCAGCGAGAGCAATCATCATCTTCCAGTCCCCGCCACCCATTCCGCCGATGCTGCACAAAATAAACCCGAGCACAAAGACGAATGCGACTCCGGCCAGGGCCGACGCAAGGCTCCCATATGCGACAGCGAAAACAATCCCGGCGAGAAACACCGGGATTGTAATATAGTTCGGAATACGGTAGGTCCGCCAATCGATATACCCTGCAACTGCCATTGGGATTAAGCAACCAATTAGTACCAACCCCTCAGTCGGCACCGTAGACCCCCCCTCTCATTCATAAGATTTCGGCGGTAGATACCCCTGCCTTCAGTCAGGGGTAGTTGACTGATCTTACTTGCGCTTTAGTCTTCCAAATAAGCCACCGCCGTTTTTCTCCTCGGCCTTCCAGTCGGGGTTCAGTTTGCCGAGCAACACCTTAACCTCTGCGATAAAAGGACCACTGGGTCGATTTAGGGCATAACTTACCTTATCGGCATTAACCAGCGATGCTTCATGTGGCAAGAAGGCATCAATATAGATCCCGGAAATGGCCTGCTCTACGATCCGGCGGGCTTCCTTTTTGTTCAGATTCCCTTCCCGACCGACGTTGTTTAAGATGAACATTGTCTTGTCGGCCAGGTGAAAGTGGTCAAGCGCAAAGGGTATCCGGTAGAGACCAGAGAGGGATGCGCGGTCTGAATCACAAATCATCAGCATAAAGTCGATATCTGCAACACAATCCTTCAGCAGGGCGGGGTTCACCGGCAGATCGACAAAGATGGTTTCAAAGTAATTGCTGAGTACGTGAAGTATTTGGCGGCAGGTTTCCTCGGACATCTGCCGGTGTGCTTCCAGAGTCGGGGCCCCGGGCAGAAAGTACAGGTTCTCTAGCGCTGGGTGAGAAATCAACAGCTCCTCGAAGACCTGATCTTTACGATCTTTACTCGGAGTGAACCCTTCCCACATGCTGGGTGATGGAACAATGTAGTCTTCCGCAAATTGGCCAATGGCCAGATGGTGGGCCAGGTTTGCGGTTTCTGAGAAATCCACTACGGCCACCGGTCGTTGGGTGTGGATCGCCGCATTGATCGCCAGCGAGGCTAATACTGTTGTCTTTCCCGACCCTCCATTGGGGGCCATCGCCGCGATGGTACGATGTCTCACGTAACGGATCTTTTCAATCACCTGAGACTTCGGGAGTGCCTTTTCTTGAGGCTTGACCTGGCCATCCAGTACATCCTGAATAATATCCGGTGGTAACTTAAAAACTGCACCGATTTTCTCATTGTTCATGTACCGCGACATGTGTTTAATGCGCTCGATTGTTTCCTTGTCTAAGCTCATTTGAGAAGCGCTCCCCCCAATCCTAAGATTCTTCGAATGCTTTTCTTCGGCTTTTGGGCATTGGGATTCCGGTACCGGAAACCGGCTACCAGAGCAATTTCCTCCGCTAAGTTATGCCACTGATTTCGAGCATCATCAAGACCTACCGCCTCCCCGCAATATCCCTTAAGGCCGTGTGCGTCCCAATCATTGGGAATCGTAACCGCGATACGGGGCAGTTCTTTCGTCGGAACAGTCTCTTTGAAGCCGGAGCAAAACGCCTTTTCTAGCAGCTTTGCGTTGTGTAGTCTCGGCGAAAATCGGTTAAGTACAATCTTTATCTTCTTTGGATCTACTCCCATACTGAGGATGTATGGGGCATATTCCTCGGAGTCCTGCTTGGAGAAGGCTGACTGATCCACGATGGCTAGTACGATGTCTGCGGCCATGAAGACCTGCGGTAGCCAGGGTTTAGCCCAGAAGCCCGGCGGGGTGTCAGCAATCACAACCGGGGCATTTTGACGGACTGCATTGATTATGTTAACGATCTGAGTGGATCCAAAAAGGGTATCGGGTGAGGCGGTTTTACTCACCATCCCTGGTAGCACCCTGAGGTGTTTGTATTTTGTTTCCCAGAGTAGTTGATCGGTCAGGTACTTTAATCCCTGTTGCCGGCTGGCAAGCGATTCGATTCCCTTCTGAGGGGTGATTCCAAAAAAGCCGCTTACATTTGGGCCTTCAAGGTCCAGATCAGCAACAATTACGTCTATGCCAACATTTGCGAGGGCGATAGCCAGGGTGGTTGCAGTAGTGGTCTTCCCTACCCCGCCTTTATTTGCGGTGGTTATAACGAGTAGCCCTTTTTCTGCGAGTTCATCCCTCACAAACAACGGCTCCAAGGGGTCCTCTATGCCACCCCCGATGTATGCGGGTTCGCATCGTACCATTGGGGGTTCGGGCTCCGGGAGCTTCTCTATGGCCTGACTTGTACTCGGTTCAGAAGTCGCCTCTATGGGTTCTGTCGTTTCGCTATTTGTTTTGATTTCCAAAGCGTTCCCAGTTTCGCGCTCCTGGGACAGTGCAATTGGAAGAGTGTAAGGCCGATCCCCAGGTAGCACACCGGTGACGTAGTTGGTAAGGCCGTGTTCCCGCGCCAAGCGAATGTATGTACGCCCTTCTTCGTCCATTTCCCCGACTAGTAGAACAATGTGCGTGGTGGAAAACAGAACAGGCACTTCCTTAAGCAGTTTCCGTGCATCTTCGCCGGGAAGAAAGCGGCTGAGCAACAGAATGTCAGGTCTCTTCTTGCTTAAAGTGAAAAGCTCAGAAACATCATCGCATGCTTCAAATACGATATCTGGACGCAACTTACGCAGATTGTTTAGGATAACTTCGAGAGAGTCCTTTTCCACAGCTACTAAACAGTGCATTTATTTTGCCCCCTTGTCGCTCTTAACCAGGTAGACCCCTTTGTGAGCGGCGTAATACACGACGGTTTCTGCTTTATCCTTCGGAACTTCCAGGCTCACAGCGGCAATGCTCTGATTGGTCGATCCACCAACTAACCCTTGATCTTCGGGCGTAAGTGGCTTATCCGTACCATCGGAGATTACGGTACGAAGGACCTTTACGCTTTCGACTACGATCGGGGCTATGCTGCCTTCGTGTTCGTGACGATCAACTACGTGGATGTCCACCAGGTCTCCCGCTTCAGCGCCGGCCGAACTCGCCAGATCAACCGCAATCATAATGCCTACATTTCCAGGAGCCATTTCGGCGCCGGTACGCAGTGCGTACGGATTGATATAGTTCCCTTTCAGAATCCCGACAGCGGCAACCTTGTCAGTTACTTCAGAAGAATCCGTAAGCCAATTACCGGCCATGGATTCAGGAATGGAAACCGATTTTACGTCCGATTCCTTGATCTTGGCATCGGCCGGAATGTCTCTTGTGGCTACAAGCACGTCGACCGTCTTGGATACCTCCCGATAAGCCTTGTTGCCATTGCTGACAATGAGCCCCGTCATTAGTAGTGCCAATACCAATGAAACAATGATTCCGACTTTGCGACTCAACTGTTTTTCCTCCTTAAAGATTAGGTTTAAGATTGGAGTTTGGGGTTGAGGGTATTATTCTTTGGTGCTTTTAGAGAGTGAAAGACTGCACCATAATGTCTTTTTCTGCGCAGCTCCATCTCGGTACCTGGGAACCGCGGGATGGGGTACCCTCCTTTATCCCAAAACCCAATACCGTTCTTTTTGGCCTTACGCAGCTCAAGGCGAATTGGACATGGTATCGGAGCAGATGTTTCCCAGAGAAATAGACCGGGAATATGCTCCTTAATAGTCAGGAGATCCTGGCTGACTTGGTACCAAAGGTCTTCACGCGAAAGGCCTTTGGTACGCGCAATGTGAACCTCGTAGGCTCTTGTGGGATGTGTACCAATGTCCTTGCCTGAAATCCATAAGAGTAAACTGGCCCAGTGGTAGCTGATGGGGATTAAAACAACTGTCTGTAGCCCCATTTCCTTGCTTTTTTTTTTGGCGCGGGGCAAATTAAAGATCCACCCTTTAAATAGCAAAAGAGCAAGGAGAACAAGGACCCAGAACATTATCTTAATGGAAAAGGCTAAAGCGAAAAGCAGGCCAATAAAGAACACCCATAAAACCAAGGACTGCAACTTTGTTCCCATAGTAAACACCTCACACTTAAAAAGGCCGGAGAGAAAGCTCTCTGGCCTCTCTCCGGCCTGTCTAGATGCCCAACTGTCTAGATGCCCAAGTTACCAGTTAACCAGCCGGTCATGCGAGTCCATAGCTGTTGTGCAGTATCCGGCGCAAAAACCATGGCCGCAAATAGAACAAGTCCTGTTACGACTGCGGCCCCGATGACCCAAACCATCTGGGCAACACTACCTTTTTCATCTTCAAGAAGACGAGTGAAGACTTTACGCATCTGCGAAGTTCACCTCCTTCCGCCAAACTTGATTAGGATAAGCTTAATTAAACTGCGTCCCCATTTGGTGAACAATCCACATGGCTCCCGGATATCCGATTACTAACATGGAAGTGAACAGCCCCATCAGAAGGACGACAGCTAGAAACCCGCTTTTAGCAGTCGTAGCTCTTGTGGCCGCCATCTCCTTAATCTCGTCAACCTGGTCCGAAAGGTCTGCAAAAATATCCGTATTAACCCGGGTGTCCCACGCAGAACTCAGACGGAAGCAAATTGCATCGATGGCTGGGTGTTGCGCCCGGTTTGCCAGAGAGTTAAAGGCTTCTTTCGCATTGCCGGTTCTTGCAATTCTGTCGCAGACGCTCCACATCTCACTTTTCAGGGGCTCTGGCAAGAAGGAGAGTGTGTGCTGCATTGCTTCGCGTGGCGTGATACTGCCAATTTCCAGGAAGGCAGGCATGAAGTTGATCAGAGCGGGGATGCCCTCAAAGAGCCGAGCCTGGGCCTGCTTGTATTCGTTCTGAATCAGAACATCGGTAAGCAGCATTCCGCCAATGAACCCAAAGATGGCGATGATAAAGGCCCACGGGCCAACTAGGATCCAGCCGAACAGCAGCGAAACCACACCAATTCCGCCGCCGATCAAAAAGGCGGTGTTTACGACCTCTTTAGAGTGTTTGGAAAGCACCGCCAGGCGGGTAGCACGGTGACCTTTGGTAAGGCGTTCTTTCAGCTGCTGACGTACAGCGTCGATGCCTTTGGTGGCCGGCGACACCGAGTAGGTGCCCGAAAGCGTGAAGAGGAGAAGTAAAACCAGGAAGCTGAAGAATAGACCGATTGTTAATAGCACCTTGCCCACCTCCTAATCGATATCTGTTGAGCTTGACAGCCGGATGGTCATTATAATCATCCCGACGATCATCATAGAGCTGATGGTCAGTGCAATCGTACCGGCTACCGAAGCAAACAAATGGCTTCCCCAAACTCCGTCGGCAAAGAGTGCCAGGCTCAAAAGCCCGGTTACAACGTAGGCAGCTAGATTGGTTTCAAACATCGTTTTCTTCCGTTCGGCTTTGAGCTTATCTCTCAGTCTCAAGGCACGCCCGAGTCGCTTTAGCCCTTTGGACGCTGCCGTAGGACCACCTGCAGATTCTGCCGCGGAGATGATCGCGGCCATGCCGTTCAGTTCGGGGAGGTCGTATTTACTGCCCATATCCGAAAACATCTTTTTGAATGAGGCGTTTGGATCTAGCTTTCTGCGTCCCAGAATATCTTGCAGGTCAGACATAAAAGGTTCCGGCATGCGCTCCATACAGGTTGCAACTGCTTCAGTCGTGGTCTGCCCAGCGCCGTATAACCCGCCCATTGACGTGATAAGGCTCTTGGCTAGCTCACGAGTTCGATCCAGCTTGCGATGCCGAATTCCGTTCATAATCCAAATTGGAACGAACCACCCCAAGACGGCCCAAACAACCCCTACGAGCTTACTCCCAAACAGAGCCGAAACCGCCAGCAAAAAGAAGGCAGCCGAGATTGCCGGGATGCCAAACTGAAAAACGACGTTATTGAGCGTCGTTTTCTCGGGGAGCTTTCCGCCCGTTAGGATATAGAACAGTAATGCAAGACTGCCAAGCAAGAGAATTACAAGCATTAAGCATCCCCTTCCCAACAAGAAAGGATTCTTTGATGAATCTCCCGATATTCCGGTTTGATCTCTGCTCCTCTAAAGGCTAGGGCGTTCAATCTCTTTTCGCTGATGGGGTTTTCATACACCCACTGCCTAACCTCGCCTTTGGTCTGAGCAAAGGTATCTTCATCGAAGCGAATGATGGTTTGGTAACCGTCATCGGTGACTTCTACCAGCTCCATAAAGGTGCGTTTTGCGTCCCATGCCTTATCCACAAAGACCATGAAGTGAAACATCGTGCGGATCTGGGTGTCCACGTCATCCCGGTCCAGTGGCATCCCGCCGCTCTTGAACATCTTGGGAAATCGGGATCTTACGCCCTCGGTGTCGCCGGCGTGTAGCGTGGTCCAAAACCCGCCTGACGTGGACTCGGCAATGTTTGCGGCATCCACGACCTCGCCTCCCCGGATCTCACCGACGATGGTTCGGTCGGGGTTGTGCCGGTTAAACGATGCGCACAGGTCCGACATACTAACTGTAACTTCACCGCCGTACCCAACCATAACCAGGTTGACGCAGTTAGCGAGGTGAGGAAACGAAAGCTCAAAGCTGGTTTCCGCGATCAGCACCCTGTTACTTGGTTCAATGTATAACCCCAAGGCCCGCATAACTGTTGTTTTACCGCTGTCCGTGCGCCCGCATACCGCCAAGTTCGCGGCGCCCTTCACGATCAGGTTCTTAAACAGATCCATCGCGAAGTGTGGAAACATCTGATACTCTACCAACTTCTCCATTGGCAGAGGAGGCCGTACCAGGGGCGATTTTCTGATGGTCAGGCAAGGACCAATAGGCGTAGCCTTGTAACCGACAACAGCAATTCGGGAGCCATCTCTTAGCCAGGCGTCCACGATGGGACCGTCCTCGGTAAATGGCCTGCCAACGTCCTCGCAGATTTTCCGAAGGTACTGAAGTAGGTCGTCTTTACTGCGAAAGAGCGTTTTATCGATCAAGTGCTGGCGGCCGTGTTTACCGATGAATACCCTTGGAGGGCCTTCGGGCACCGAGTTAATCATTATCTCTGTGATCTCTTCCGCGCCGGGGCCAACGAAGAACTCTTCCAGGGGACCATAACCGGTGGCCTGCCCAATAATCGCCCGGATAGCTTCTTCTCTTTCTTCTAAGGTAAGCTCGCTAGAAGCCTCAACAATGCCGCGAACAAGTTGTTCGGCCTTTTGTTTCTCCTCGCCAACCAAGGTCTTTGCGAAGATCTCAGGGTGTTTTCTGGCAATCTCTGAAGCAAGGCGTTCGATAGTGTGGTCTTTCTGGCTTTCCAGATATGTCGCCCAATCTTCAGATGTTACTTTAAGTTTGTTGCCCATTTGTGCGAATTGCTCCTTTCACGTTAAACCCAAGGGTTTTGCCGATGGGAACCACCTTCTATCTTTGTATCTTTGATCGTGGGGGCGTAAGTGACACTGAGCAGGAATGCATATTTGTGCCAAAAGAAGGCTAAATGCGATCATAACCCTGGCGAACCGAAAAGACAGTCATTGGCACTTGAACAATATCCACTTGGCCCCAAAAGGGAACCCTTCCCGCCCAAAGCGTAACCTTTAACTGAACTAAAAATCCGAGATCATCAGACCGGGCACCACTTGGCAACCGTTCACCTTTCGCCACCGCACGGAAGTTAGTCAGCTCGATTGGGCCGGGGTAAATCGACCCGGCGTTAGGTTGAAAACGCGTTCCCGAAAAGGTTGTGTTGGTCATCGACTCGTAGCTCTCGATAAACATGCGCCTTGCTGCGTTCTCGTGGGCCTTAAACTGGCCGCTAGCATCCTGGGTAATCGTGTCTTGGGTGGCGTAAACCATTGAGGCGTCAAGCCATTGGTATGTGGCTTGGCCTTTGGTATATACCCCGTAGCCCAAGGTCAGCATTACCGCAAACATCACCAACCACAATACTCCTGCAAACACCAGGAGCCACGCTGAAATAAACCCGCGTTCGTCTTTTAGCAGCTGCATACGCCCTCCTAATATGACGGGTGGGTATAGGTGACGCTATACAACCCAGGCCAGTAACTGGATACAGCCTGGCCTTTCCCCACAATTGGAACGCGAACCAGATCCAGAGTCCCTGCGGTGATCTTGTAATCACACCGCACCTCGGCCGTTACGGTCGTACCGTAAACTACCGGAGTCCCTGCAGCCGATACGCTTACCCCAGTAATCTGGAGGCTGTCACCCTTGTCATGATTCCATTGGCTTAAGGCGGTGTTAGCAATGGTGGTGTACCCGCCATACTTAGCCTGACTGTTCGCCAGGAACTGCGCCAGATTCTGAACCTGAAACCATTCTCCGATCAGGCCCACGGTGCTGGCACACATTATGACCCACACCATCAACACGAAAACGATACCAAATGAAGAGATTACCCTAGCGAGCATTATTTCACCCCCCTCTTAAATAGCGAAACCCTCTCCGATGATTCGAGAGAGGGTTTCGTGGAGATGCTATGCTCCTAAGCCGATTGTCCCGGCGCCGTCGACCAGGAGCGGAGCGGTAACAGACTTGGTGTACGATCCAGAGCTACGCTCCCACCGCCAATTCCAGGTACGAGCCTCAGGCGGGCCCGTACGGTACCAAACCTTATAACGGTACGAGTAGCTGATCTTGTAATCGGCTTTGATGTTGTAGTTGGTCGGCCCAGGCACCATCTGGCCTTTAAGCCGGTCATAGATAGGGGCGCCGTTAACGCTCCAATTCTGCAAAAAATCTACTTTACTCGTGTGGCCACCGGCGGTCATGTTGACCGTTAACGTACCCCACGGCTCGACCGGGGAACCAAAGACAAAGTCCGGATGCGTCTTGGGATAAGTGAGCTTTGCCCAGTCAATCCGCCAGCTAGTAATTTCGCCGCGAGGCGCCGTTGGTGCGGCCGGCCTTAGGGTGGCTGTTACCGTGTCCGTCCACCTGGCCGTGTTCGGCACCCGCATTTTACCTGACCGACTCACCGCCTGGAAGGTCAACTCACCAGAGGCAGGTGGGATCACCGGTGCAGGCGGTGCGGTAACATTGATTTCAGCCTCGTCCGTGTTATTACTCCAGTCCCGATCTTTATCAGGAGTGATCTTGACGATCAATACGGTGCTGGTATCTTGGGCCGTGGCCCTGTAACGATACGCTTTACTCTCACCTGGTGCAAACTCGATCTCACCACCAGGAGCCAAGGCATCTGCTGGATCAACAGGCTCCAAAGGCATCAAGTAAGCCGTGCCACTGGGGACATTGTGCGCCAGGCTTAGCTTTGCTAATTCGGGCTTCGGGTGGTCGGCAGCCAGGGTGAAGGTTACCGTTGATTCAACTGCCTCTCCGGGCTTGCGGTCAAATTGGGCCTGAGCGAATTTAACCGAGAAGTCCGGGCCGTCAGCTGGGGCGTACGGAGCCATTGGCACGGTCTTGTAGTACAATCCACCATCACTACCGATGTTCCACATTCGGCCCATTCCCCAGGTGGTGTAAGTTGGGGGACAGTAAACGAGGACGTATTTCTCCCATGCGACATTGTCCCCCCGCAGGATGGACTTACTGGGATCGTTGGGATTGCGCTCCTGCTGCAGGCCGGCGCGCATGGATTCCCGGATGATGCGTTGGTTGTTGAATAGATTATTTTTTATTGTCCCGCCCTCAGACGCCACCTTATTCTTCACCCGAGGGTCATCCCACGGTTGCTCAATCCAGTTGTAATCCTCTAAGTAATTTCGCCCCCAGACCTCAATTGGAAGGTAGATGTTGGTGAACGGAGTACCATCCCTTGAGTAGCCCAAGAATCGATGGTAGCCTGAATTCGGGTGGTACTCGTAGGGCTGTCCATAGGCAAACACGCTTCTGCCCCTCCAAGTGTCTTCGTTGATGTCCTTATCTTGGACATTTTTCGTTCGGAAATAATTAGGTTCACCAAAATCCTTTTCGATATCTTGGTTTGCTGATTGGCGTGCTTCTTCGAAGGTCATAGCACCTGCCTGTGTTCCCAAGGGGAGTAATAACAAGAGCAGTGCCATAAACGAGAGTAGTAAGCGTTTTGAAAATCTCATTGCATAACCCCATTCCCTTTAGAAAAATAATGGTCCCCTGCAGAGCAGGGGACCGCACGGTTGATCAGTTAGACTAACTGCATCACTTTTAGCTTCAGGTAGAGCACCTGATGAGAATGTCAATGTAGGAGTTCCCGGCGTTCGACCCGATTTCAATAGTTCTGCCATTAGCGCTAATCCGCTTGTCTGGCAGATTATCGTAGGCATCGGTCTTTTGTTTGACGTAGTTCACGACCTCGTCAACCGTGGCGCTGTCAAACTTGCTACCCAGAATGACTCGGAGGTCGGCATACTGGGGTTCCAAGGGCTTATAGACTTTTACCGATATACCAAATTCTGCACCCGTGGAGGGCGCCGGCACACGAACCTCGATATCCGTCTTAATCGGCACGGTGTAACCATTGATGACCTTTGTGTCGCCTGTGGGCGGCGGCGTGGGCGGGCTGGGCGGCGTATCCGGGACCGTGGAGTCGATATAAACACTACCCGGCGGGACCCAATCCACCTTGGTACCTAACGCTTCAGACACGAAACGAAGTGGTACCATTGTTCGTCCGTTTAGCAGCAACGCCGGCGCATCGAGGGTCTTGGTCTTGCCGTCGACCGTCGGCTTGTTGGAGCCGATCTTCATAGTAATGACTTTGCCGTCCTTTTTTACGATCGCAGTTTGTTTGGCGCCGTCCCAGTCTACCTCAGCACCGAGAGATTCAGACACAAACCGCAGCGGAACGTAAGTACGGTTTGCCTTGGTGTCTACAAAGGGCTTCTGATCCGGGAACGCTACCAACCCGTCCTTGACGTAAACGCTGACATTGTAGTTGTACGATGCCCAGGCCGGTACCGCCAGGACCATCATAAGCAATAGCGCCATAACGATAATAATGGTTTTCCGCATACTATCCACACTCCTTTATTAATTGTCTACCTAACGACCAAGCCGCCGCTGATTATAAGCGCTTCCAAAACTCCTCTTCGGTGACTCTCAACTGCTTTAAAATCTTTCTCCACAGGTGACCACCGATTTCTTTCCCTACTGAGTGGCTGACCCGGGTACGTAGCACTTCCCCCGTTGATAACACTTTTTCGTAGTACCAGTGATCGGTGTTCCTGATCAGCACCCAACCAGTCTTGTCGCAGAATTTCTTAAGTTGGCCAAAGGTAGGCGGCATTGATTAAATCCCCAATAACGATCTCACTTCACGCTCATCATCACAGAGCCACACGCGCAAGATGTACGGAAAGTGCCCTCTGCGATTAGGTGCGTTTAGAAAGACCTGAATGCGTTCTTTATAATCTACGGCATACACTGTCATTTCTTTAACCATCTCAGAGACGGCTTCCTCAAGCGTCGGAGCATTGACGACCAATTCAAGCTCTTCAAGAGCTAGTGTGATTGATCCATCTTCCTCTGACAATACTTCCGGCTCGAACGTGTAAGCCTTTAGGATATCCTGCTGCAGGTCTCGTCGTAGCAATAGGATTTCTTCGTTTCTGCGACGTGTCACAATAGTCGGTAGAGACCGATGCCATACACCGTCAAATAGATCGGTTAGGGATCTACGCGCATTGGTAAACCGGATTTCAGCCAACATTGTCATCTCCTCCTAGTACCTCCACCATATCACAATGTGTACACAATGTACATACTTATCATATGCTGAATTGGAGGATTTATGTACCCAAATTAGCTGACTATATATCCAGCGAGGATTGTCCCCTCCTTATCACCCCCTACATTTTGAACTCAAGTGAAATCAAGAAGTCCCAAGGGGGAGTATTATCAAAAGCAGCGCTATGACTGTAAGCAACAATCCCGTTGGAGACCTCATGGCATAACCCCCATTCCCTTTAGGAAAAAATAATGGTCCCCTGGCAGAGCAGGGGACCGCACGGGTGATTCAGTTAGACTAACTGTACCAAATCTAGTTTCAGGTAGAGCACCAAATCAAAATCACGATGTAGGAGTTCCCAGCGTTAGACCCGATCTCAATAGTCTTCCCATTGGCACTGATCCGCTTGCCTGGCAGATTATCGTAAGCATCGGTCTTTTGTTTGACGTAGTTCACAGCTTTATCAACCGTGGCGCTGTCAAACTTGCTTTCCAGCACCACTCGCAGGTCCGCATACTGTGGTTCCAAGGGCTTAATGACGTTTACGCATATACTAAGCTCAGGATAGGTAGGACCTGTGGGTGTTCCTTCAACCTTCAAATCCGTTTTGAGCGGTACCGTGTAACCATTAATGATTTTTGTGCCTGCGGGCGGCGGCGTAGGCGGGCTGGGCGGCGTATCCGGAACCGTCGAATCGATGTAAACGCTACCCGGTGGAACCCAATCCACTTTCGTCCCCAGGGCCTCGCTTACGAAGCGGAGAGGTACCATGGTTCTCCCGTTCATTAACACCGCCGGCGCATCGAGGGTCTTAGTCTTACCGTCAACGGTCGGGGTCTTTGACCCTATCTTCATAGTAATGACTTTGCCGTCCTTTTTTACGATCGCAGTCTGTTTCGGCCCATCCCAGTCCACCTCAGCGCCCAGGGCCTCGGACACAAAACGCAGCGGAACGTAAGTCCGGTTTGCCTTCGTGTCGATGAAAGGTTTCTGGTCCGGGAATGCTACCAACCCGTCCTTGACGTAAACGCTGACATTGTAGTTGTACGATGCCCAGGCCGGTACAGCCAGGACCATCATAAGCAATAGCGCCATGACGATAATAATGGTTTTCCGCATACTTCCCACACTCCTTTATTAATTGTCTTTGTCAATTATCTACCTAGCGACCAAACCGCCGCTTTGACAACTGGCTCCACTTTTTGATTCGTCGTTCACACTCGTTTCGTGGAAGCCGTCTGCCTTCTTCAACCATAGCCTTCAACGACCTTGCCAGGACTGGAGGTTGAGCCAATCCCAGACTATACATTTGATCCAGTACCCAGAGCGTACTCTGAACAACCACTCCTTCATTTTCTGCGGCCTCTCGTAAAGGCCTGTCGCCGGTTAACAGTACAGCGCTTTCTGCCTTGGCCAACGCCAGGGCGAATAGGTCAACGCGACCCGGTCCCCTATACAGTTGCGCCATTCGTGAAACTTCCATAACCTGTTTCCCTGGCAGTTCACGGCTTCTCAGCCCCATCTCCACAAGTTGTCTTCCGTCCGGCTCCCGCAGTTCTCCAACGATTACGTCGGGAGCTAACAGTTCACAGGGAAGACTAAAAACGGCAATCAATATTTGCCCGCGATCCATATCAATCCAGAAGTTAGTGTCCGTTACACATTTCGGCGGGAAGCTGATGCTCATTCTTCACCTCCCGCCAGTACTCTGCCAACGACTTACCCAGTAATTCCGCAGATCGGGACTCAGAGATTAGCCCGTCTGCATATGCACGCATAATCATCCGTTCCATGCGCTGAGGTACCTCGGACGGCAGCTGGTCTCCCGGTTCAGTTTTGTGCCATCCCTCGCTACGGAAAAGGTGAAGAAGGCTTCTGGCAACACCGTCAGCCACGATTCCCAACTCCGCCGCCCGGTGAATCCATGCCTGCATACTCAGTCCGTACTTGTGTTTCAATAGATGGAGTTCGTAGGAATGGATGCCCCGGCGGCACAGGCCCAATTCACGCCGGGCGGCTTCTGCCGGAACCAGAAAGGCTCCGGCAAACCGGTTTGATGCCTTCTCAGGATCAACATTTTCACAGGGATCCATAACGATGTGCCCCAACTCGTGCGCCAAACTGAAGCGCTGCCGATCACCCGGATGTCCGGCCCTAATGGCGATTACCGGAAGACCTTCATCAGTCTCTAAGGTACAGGCGTCGAAACGCTCCACTCCCTGGATCAAGCCGATTTTGATTCCCTTGTCTTCCAACAATTCCATCAAGTTGTCTATCGAATCAAAACCGATCTGCCAGTGTTCCCGGAGTTGGTTTGCTGCTGATTCAACATCCTCTAGCTTCTCAATCGTATAGGTCGGAAGGTCCGGGTTATTCATTTCGTTCGGCCAGAGGTCTTCAACCTCCAGATAACGCTCCAACCACTCTTGCACCTGGTTCAGCACTATACTCTGCTGCTTCTTTGGCATTTTAGGGTGCCGACTACGAAAGACCGCATTCACGAGAACAGGTCGGCGAGTCCGGAAAAAGTATTCCACTTTGACGCCAAGTACTCTCGCCAAACCCTGAAGCACCCCAGAACTTGGGGTATCCAAGTCGCGCTCGTACTTCGAGATGGCCTGGGCGCTAATACCAACTTTTTGGGCAAGGGAACGCTGGCTCTCACCCGCTGCTTTTCGTGCCTGCTTGAGTCGTTCTCCGAGCATCATAAATCACCCCTTCGGTTTACAGTTTATCAGATAGTATCTACATTTGTAAACCGAAAAATACACTTTAGTTCGATATCGCCCCCTATATTTTGAAATTAAAAGTCCCCCGGACTAACAAACTTACCCAGCGAACAACTCTCCGGCAACTGCCTGCCAGGCCTGCGCCTCATCCTAAACCCCCTCAGTGGGACGGGTAGGTATAGGTGACACCTGTACAACCGGGGCCAATAGCTGGGCACTGCTTGCCCTTTGCCTACAATCGGGACCTGAACAAGCATGCTGCACCTCCCGGTCTAAATAGAGAAGCCCCCTCTGATCGAGCTCAGAGAGGGCTTCGCCAGAAGAAGTCAGGCCCCTACACCAATGGTCCCGGCACCATTTACCAGCAAGTTATGAGTCAGTAGGGTGAAAAAAGTCAGCAAATAAGTCAGGCTCAGGAAACCTACGACTAGTCGGAGCCAAGCTTGTCGCGGACGAAAACCACCGCCCGCTCGGCCAGGCTGTAGGCAAGTTCGGCATCCCGCAGGCTAAAAGCGTCAGCCGGGATGCCGCCGGGTAAACCGTTGGGATAGCGCGTGGGAATGTAGTACTTGTCCAGCGGGCCGACATTCTTGCCCAACGCCCTGAACGCAGGGTCAAAAGCAGTAGCGTCCCGGCAAAGCTCAGCAACCGAGTGCCCCCAGACGTGGCTTGCGCCCTGCGCGTAAATGTATGCCTTCAGGGCTTTCTCGGCGCACTGCTGAGCGAGGAAGCAGGCCAGATTGTACCTTTTCCCCCGCAGAGCAAAAAGGGTATCGTCTAAATCCCTTTCGGCCTGGGCGAACCATCTTTGCCCCTCACGGAGGCTATCACGCTTCATACAACACCTTACCTTCCCGCAGAGTCTGCCGGACAAAGCTGTTTGTTTCCGCAAGCGATGCGATCTCATCAGGTGTATAGACAAGGATATCTAGGGCCGGGCGCTCGTCAAACAGGTCGTAAAACTCGTCTAGCCTAGCCATAAAGGGCTTGTGAGTCTCCTGCACAACCAAAAGGTCGATGTCGCTGGACGGGCCTACATCGCCGCGGGCCAGCGATCCGAAGAGAATAATCCTCCGCACGCCCCTGATCTTAAGACGTTCCACTAAGCCGGCCAGGTCGGCCTGCAGGCGCTCTTTGCGGCCTTCATCGCCTATACGGAACCCCACGGCGGCACCTCCTGCAGGTAAATAATCCCTTCTTAATCATAACCGATCCAGTCTCAGTAATAAAGCCTCTGAATGCTTTCCACGCTCCATCAGTATCGGTGCTTTACCTTAAGGAAAGGTTAAGGCTCTGGGCGTGAGGATATTTCACGCGAAATATCGTCTCCCTCATTACTGCCTCCTTGTAACCCCTAGTTTTCTAAAGACCAAGGCTTATTCGAATTGCCTGGTCCACATCTCGCATTTTCTTTCCCGCCAAAGATCCGACTTTCTTGATCAAGCGTGTTTGATCTATGGTTAAGATCTGTGCCGCATTAACCACGCTGTCTTTAGCTAAGCCACCTTCGCCTGCTTCCAGCAGTACCAGAAAGGGATACGATTTGTGGATGGCCGTTGTGATAGCTGCCACAGTCGTGGTCGGACTGGTTCGATTCCCTACGTCGTTCTGAATAACGAGGGCCGGCCTCAAGCCAGCCTGCTCGCTACCCCTTGCAGGGTTGAAATTAACCAGAAACACGTCCCCACGCCTAACTTCTGTCACGGAGAATCACCTCTGCTTGTGCAGGAAGAAATACTTCGGCGTCAGCCTGGTTGAGGGCCGTACAGGCGGCATATCCTTCCTCCAACTGGCGTTCCATCTCTTCCCTTTCGGCCCGCCGCAAAAGCTCGGCAACAGCACCGCTTCTGGTTGTTGTGAACCTCTCAGCAAACCGATCAAGGACCTTCAATAAAGACGGAGAAAGGCTAATGGTAATCTTCGCTGCCATTTCCAACCACCTCCCGGTTTAAAGTTACCACACCGGGAGCCATACCGTCAAGCATACTTTTGATCTCACCCCTTCCTGCTTCGTTCTGACCACCAGCCGCACCGAAGACTGTGCCCGACGGAGCATCCCCTTGACGCCGACAACGACAGGCATCACTCCTTTGAAAGAATGGTCCTGAAAAAGAAAACCGGGCGAGGGCGTTAACACCCTGACCCGGCTCCTGGTAAACTCGGTTTTACCTCAGACTACCCAGAGCAACCCAGATAGCAAAGCCCACGGTAAAACCGATAGCAAACCAGACCTTGGAGCTTTTTCCCAAACCACGTTCTTTAATGAGTCTTTCGTAGAATATCACCGGCACCACTACACTCAGAACCAATAGTGCAAAAAAGGAATACAGAAACCAACCTGATACAGCTACAGGGGCATCCGGCATAACGTCGAGGAAAGCTGTGCTACTTACTGCCCAAGCACTTCCAACTAGAAACCAGATGAATCCGCCCAGAGGCAAAGACGCAAGGAATCCCAAAACAGGTGACGAATACAGAAACCTATCGAACAGGGTGCAGCAATGCCGCTGGAGGTGGAGAAATAGTGAACGACCCGTCATATCTTCTTAATGACCTCCTCGACCTGTTAACAGGCTTGTTCTTCAACCTTTTTGAAGATTGCTCCCCGCGCCGTCATCCAGCGAACAACTCTCTGGCAACTGCCTGCCAGGCCTGCACCTCATCGTCCGAAAAGCCTTCCCCGATCATTCTCTCCCGGACCTGTACCCGCCGGTCAAAGCATTGCTTTGGAGACTTAGCGCCTCCAGTTTCCCAGTAAAGTTCAACCACCTTTGCGGCATCCAAGACGCCTGCACGGGACAATTCCGAAACCTGTCGCTTGGCCAGGTCAATCTCTTGCGGTGTGGCAAACGGAACAACCACCATATCTGCGCTCCGCAGAGCGACGACAGTTGCCGAGGTGTCATGCTGGGCACATGGGCTTACGACCACCAATTCGGCCTCTCGGACCAGTTCGTCCAACACGGCTTCCAGGATGTGTTGGGGCAATTCGGGAACCCCGATGTGTCCAAGCTTGTAGCCTACGGCGAGATACCTGATCCCCATCGGCCTGCTGCGTTTTACCATTGGCAGTACCATGTCAACCGTCAGCTCGTCGCCCATCGTCACCAAGCCGACGTCAGCCGGGGTGCATTCCCCGTCGTGTGATACGCCAAACCAGTAATCCAATTCAGGACTTGCAAAATTCAGGTTGGCCAGGATGGTATCTCGGGAAGCGCCCAGGGCCAGGCCCAGGCCAGCCCTGGTCATATGTTGACCGGTAGGGTTCCATACGGCTACAAGCGAAACACTGGATGTGAGCCCGTCGCTTGTTGAGATATGCGGCATCTTGGCTTTTCCCAACTTCGGTAGGGCAAACCAGGAAGATCGTCCTGATCTGCGCCGTTCATCCGGCGGCGGGATCTCCGTTGCCTTTGACCCACTCGGCTCTTCGGGCTCTTCCGGTTCTTCCGTAAGGGAAAACATCGGCAACCTGGTTCCAACGATCGTTGCCCGTTCGGTGGCATCGTGTTTTGTCGGCACATGGTCTTCGCCGCCGGTCGGTTCAATCCGGTCATCAGCCGATTCAACCGATTCAACCTCAGGTAATCGATCATCAGTAGACCCCTTTTCCTCACTGCCGCTGCGGGCAATGGAATCATCCAACCCAAGCCAGTAGATCAGGGCATCCTGATCAAACTTCGTACTAACATGGGTGGTCGCGCAGTTGGCCAGCACCTCCCGGACCTCCTGAGATGGTTTAGATGCGAAAACCACCACCATCTCAGATCCCGGATACAAGTCCGCAAAAGCTTGTACGCTCTCTGCCCATCCCAGTGAATTGTAGCCACAGAACAAGAATTTGTCCGGCCGTTCCTCGATGACCAGCTCATCAAGCGAAGCAGATCGAGCGACAATTGAAACCGCTTCTTGGAGAGCCATCGCGATGTCATCCGTCTGCCGGCCGAAGCAAATGCACAGACTTGGGCGTTCGCTCACAGTCTTACATACGACACGGTTCTTGCCGGATTTCTTAGCGCTGTATAACGCCTTGTCCGCATTGTCCAGGCTATCGGCCACACCTACGGAGAAGGTCACTTTGACTTGGGTATGCTCCTTCCGGTTCCACTTATCAAGTATCTTCTCGAATATCTGTGACGCAACGGATGGGTGAGTATGCGGAAAACAGATTACGAACTCTTCCCCGCCCCATCGTGCTACGATGTCCGAAGCCCGCACCGCCTGCCGAAGGAATGAGCCGACTTCGGAAAGGACTTTGTCTCCCGCGATGTGGCCATGAGTGTCATTAATCGCTTTGAAGTCGTCAAGGTCGAGAACGGCAACGGCCGGAGCCGTGCTCTGTTCATCCATCCACTCGGCCAGAAAAGACCTGGTGTAGCACCCCGTCAAAGCGTCAGTATTTGCTTTGGCCCACAGTACCTTGGCCTTCTCGGCCCTAGATCTAATGCGGCTCAGGGCCATTTCATCCAATATTTCAACGTAGTCGTCGGCAAGCGTAACCAGTTCTGTGTCCGGCTGCAGCTGCACGTTGTCTCCGACCACGGCGATGGACATTGTCTTGTACCTGATATCACGCCTAATGCGTTTAATGTCCGAGACGTTTACCAATTCAGCGCTCACTGCCATCGCATCAGGCACGTTGTCGCCGAGGGCTTCCAGAGCGGCATCCAGATCCGGAAACGTCGCGATAGAATCCTTGAATATCAAAACTACATTCGCTGTATTACTTTCAAGAGCATCCGGGAGCGTGTCCGTTACCACGATTGTTTCCAGCAACCGTAAAAGGCCCACCAGTTCTTCGCCAGTTTGATCATGATCAATAACTCCGTACGCAACGGGTTTTGTTCCAACCAGCCGTCGTATATGTACATAGAGATCCAGGGTGGGCCTACCGAGTACATATACTGGGAGCAACAGGTGTCCGGCCCGGGCGACGGCATCTTCCCAATTGCCGTTTTGGGCAACCAAAACGGCAATCAGACCGCGGTCCCGATCAATAGCGTTGAGGTCGTCTGAGACCACAGTCTCATAGCCTGACGCCATTGCGTATTCTTGGATCTTCCGGCAGTCAGTCCGGTCTGCCTGCTCCTGCCGGCCTGGGTAAAAAATCAGTACTCTGTTCAGTTTTCCCACCACCTCTCCATTACCGGAGCGCATCAAGTAGTTGCTGTAATTCATCCATCAGTGTCCTTAGTTCGCGCTGATAGCGTGTGCGCACTTCGGGCGAGGCCTTGACCGCCTTTCGGCGTAAACGCTTTAGCTGGCTGCGCTGCTTGTCTAGTGTTTGAGTTACCGTATCCGGCCGTAACCGTTGGAGCAGAGCATTCGCGCGCTCGGTAGCCTGTTGTCCCGAAAGTGATCTGCCTTTTATCTCTCCGAACAGCAGCTGCTGGGCTTCAGGGAATTTTTTGAGCATCATTAAGGCCCGAGAATGTATCTCGTTCATCTCCAGCCGGGCACTACAAAACTCAGCCAAAAGGTCATCCGGTAGATTGAAGATGTTAAGCATTTGGCTCACTCGTGATTTGCTCATTCCCATCTTCTTGCCCAACTCATCATAGGTCATCGGCTGACCGAGCGCCTCGGCACGCTCTAAGATTGTCCGGAAGGCCATGGCCGTCTCAATGGCCGACAGATCCTCCCGTAGGATGTTCTCCAAAAGAGAGTCAATGATCACATCTTGCTCCGATAAACCCTCTGTGACAATGGCGGGAATAGTCTCCCAGTTAAGAGAAGTGATGGCTCTGAACCTTCTCTCTCCCCAGATCAGCTCATACTTGCCGTCCGGAAGCGGACGTACTCCAACCGGCTGCTTCAAGCCGCGTTCGGCAATCGATGCCGCCAATTCCATAATGGATGCTTCAGAGAAGTACTTGCGAGGCTGAT
Organism: Desulforudis sp.; assembly: GCA_003604975.1. Classification (GTDB taxonomy): domain Bacteria; phylum Bacillota; class Desulfotomaculia; order Desulfotomaculales; family Desulforudaceae; genus SURF-60. Next base: position 30,277 of record QZIR01000009.1, read on the forward strand.
CTTTCCTTGGGATTACACTAGACAGTGGGATCTCACGCAACCCCAGCTGTCTGCCAACACCCGGACGAGACAGAAAAAGCGAGACCACCCCTGCTGTCCTGCGCGGTCTCGCACTCCCTTCTCCGTGTAATTGTGTCTGGTCAGCAGATTTTTCAACCACGGACTTGATCACCGCCGTCCACGCCTTCAATCTCCCTGGCTAAATCCGCATAGTCGTGGCTACCGACACAGCTTCGGTCATGGTGATGGACAGGAATACCGAGCCGTGCTGCTTCGATAAGTCGGGTGTTCGTCCGGATCTCCGTATCAAACACCTGGCTTCCAAAGCGCTCGCGCATGCCATCCTTCATGGTCCGGTCCTCGTTTCGCCTCTTGTCAATCATTGTCATCAGAATGCGCCAACCGACCAGATGGGGGTTTACGCGTTCCTGAACCGTACCAATGATGTTAATAAGTTGTTCCAATCCGGATATCGCAAAGGCGGCCGGTGGTGTCGGAATAATCACATCGGTAGCCGTGGAGAGTGCATTCACCATAAGTATCCCCAGTGTGGGTGGAGTATCTATGATGATGTACTTGTACTCATGACCGGAGTTTCTGCGCACGATACCTGATAAGGCATGCTGAAGCCGCCGTTCCCGGCCTATCTCCCCGATCAATTCCGTTTCAGCGCCGGCAAGCTCGATCCCTGAGCGAACGACATCCATGTTCTCGTTAGGTCCGGTTTGGATGACATCATCAGCACGTACACGGTTCATGACCAAGTCGTATGAAGAAACACTATCGTCGGACGTATGAAACCCCAAGCCGCTTGTAAGGTTTGCCTGTGGGTCCAGATCCACGACCAAGACCCGCCGACCCAACTCTGATAACGAAGTAGCCAGGTTGATCACAGTTGTTGTCTTGCCGGTCCCGCCCTTTTGATTTGACACTGCTATAATCCTGGTACCGATCACGATGTTTACACTCCTTCCAATCTCTTTCCCCAGTCCTGCTTAGCGGTGGTCTCCGATAATACTCAATACCTCGCTAGGGGTTGATGGTTTCGATGGTTTCCGTGTGATAGACTCTCCGTGCAACCGCCCGGCTTTGGGCGTCGTAGGGCTTCGTCCCTTAAGACCTTCGTCAATTAGGTAGCCACGAACCCACGTGAACCACTCACGGTAATGTGCGGACCGGCAAAGGTAACCGCCCTGCGCGTTGCGCATCCGGTACTCCGCCAGTTCTCCGCTGGCCCAGGCCCTGGCTAAGTAGAACCACCAGGGCTCATAGCGTATCGACAGTTTATCGGCGTAGCACAGACGGCTCGGTTGCCGGTCCGAGGCCCGTGCGTAATGCCGGCTGTGGTACAGGCAAAGATCCCGGTACTCCGGCCCTAGGAGCCTACCGGCAATCTGTGCACCCAGCTCGGGATGTCTTTTTCCGTCTTCGCCGTCAATGGTGGTGCAGGACCAGTAGCCCCAGTCGTGTACCACAATGCATATTACTTCCCGCCAGCTGGGCCAGCAGCCGTATAGATGCCGCCAGGCCAGCATCACCGTTACCGGGTGACAAATCACGTGGTGCACGCCGATGAGCAGGCTGAGCCGCCCAACGGGAAATACGCAGCGCATCCAGTGTGTCATTAGTACCCGGCCCCCTGTATTTAAGTCTTCAACGGCTAACCTTAGAAGTGCGCCTTGCACCGGTAGCCTTTATCGATTCCTTTGGTCGTTCCCAGAACCCCACCAAAGCTCTTGCCAGGAATAAACCGCATCCATGGTATTCCGGAGACCGACGTCTTCTTGTCAGTGATTCTATAGTGATCGCAGCTTACGGCTCAGGAATAGACAAAGCTCTGGACTTCCCCTCATCCTTTTACCAGCCTGCAGACAGCACCCTTTCCCGCCGATCGTTGGGCAACACGTATGTCGACGTCTGCCACTAATCGAACCGGGCGACACATTTCACATAGCCGCGATACCGTGCGTTCGCCTAGGTCGTCTCTCAGCTCCATAAGGGGTGTGTTGGTGGTGATCACCACCGGAAGACGGTGATTTAGTCGATAGTTGAGGATCGTATATACTTTTGCACTATCCTTCTATCGTTACAAACCGGACACTCTGCCACGAGGTACCAACTCCCCATTTGTCATGCTCGAGGCCTCAACAATATTAGACCGACACTTGCTCCCGTGCTAGACCGTCTCCCAGATCATTAACAATCAACGGAACTGATTGATTCTGTACGATTATGACTACCGAGGCGACACCCAGAATTCGTGATCGCCTCAGCCATCGTAAGGCGTCTCTAGCAGATTGAGTATCCCACCATACTCCGGGATGATATAGAGCTATAGTGCTTCGGAAACAATCTGAACAATTTGCTGACCGCCCGGTCATTTGGTCTAGCATCTCTCCCATAGGTACATAGTCCTGTTCTCTCGATGCAAGGAAGCAGAAACCATCTCGTTCAACGATATCGAACAAAGTTACCTGTAGTACCCGAGCTATGCAACTCAACTCTCGCCTTAGCAAATCGGTCGTTGCGACTGCCGAGTCTTCTGACACGAAAACAGCCAAGCGATGAGTAAGCCGGCCAAGGGTAGTTGTCACCTTCCCGTTAAGCAGCCGTATGGTTGTGTGGGCCATCTGCAGGTGGTTAAAGTCTAAACCTCGAAATACGGTATCAAAAGAAGATGAAAGGCCGGACCGAGAACCATGCAGAACCACATACACCGCCTCCTCAATCGAATGGGGCTATTCACGTCTCAAGACATAGCTGAGCTTTTAGTGCGTGAAGGCGACCGATATCGTACCATCTTAAGCGACGAACTGAGAAAGACAACTCAAGTCTATGTGGAACTATCTGAACGGGGACTGAAACATATCCGGAGCACCCACGCCCTGTCACAATGCCGTCTCTATCTGGCTACGATCCATATGCTTAAGAACGGTAAACCATTGATGGTAACAATCGACATCCCCGATGAATTTCCACTACTTGGACGTCTCCACCTTACCAACTGCACGATCCAATGCTTCCTGCCCAAACACCAAGAACGCGTAGCATTCCTATTCTTCGAACTGAAGCAGGAGAAAGTCCACATTGTGGATCTTCATGTTGAACGGTTTTGCCGCCGCCAAGGAATGGGAAGCCTAATGGTCGGACTACTGGAAGACATATCTTCAGGTTTTGCGATGAAGGAGATCAGCGGATGGCTTTCATCCGTTGATTTTCACATCCGGGACATACAGATTGCCTTCTACCAATCAAACGGTTACAGCGTAAAGTGTCACGATGAACAATGTACAGAGGGATATGTCAGGAAAGACATTTCCGACCTGCTTGCACAGAGGTAGAACAGAAGGGGGCTAGTCCCCTCTGAATCCCATTAAGTCTAACTTGAGTTTGACACCAACCCCGTGAAAAACAGTGCCACAAATGCTAGATCCCTTGATAATCCTGAACAGACCTTCGCCAAAACCAGAAAACGCGGTG
>QZIR01000061.1 GCA_003604975.1 Desulforudis sp.
AAGCTCCTTGTGTCACTTCCTACGGAGTACTCTCCAGCAATTACCGGGAAAATCCCTTTACTAAGCACCCCGGATGATGTTTAATGAGGGTTAGAGTAACATTCTTCTCCACGGGAGGCCTTTTTCGCTATGCTCTACCGCAGCACCAGGGGCCGGTTCGGGCCGGTCACGGCGTCTCAAGCCATTAAGCTGGGGATCGCGCCCGACGGCGGGCTGTTTGTCCCCACCGACCCGGTCACCATCGAAAACCCCGACCGTCTCATCAACTCAACCTACCAGGAGCGGGCCGAAGCCATCCTGCAACCCTTCCTCACCGACTTTACGGGTGCCGAAGTCCGGGAGTGTGTACAGTCGGCCTACAATACGGTCCGGTTTGACACCCCGGCCATCGCCCCGCTTTACAAGCTTGCCCCCGGCCTGCATCTGCTGGAACTCTGGCACGGTCCGACCTGTGCCTTTAAGGATATGGCCCTGCAGATTCTGCCCTACTTCCTAAAGAAAGCTACCGAGAAGACCGGCGAGGACGCCGAGATCGTGATTCTCGTGGCCACCTCCGGTGACACTGGAAAGGCCGCCCTGGAAGGATTCCGGGACGTGCCGGGCACCCGGATTGTGGTCTTCTACCCCGAGCAGGGGGTAAGTGAAGTCCAGAAGAGGCAGATGGTGACCCAGGAAGGGGGAAACGTGTCCGTCGTGGCCGTACGGGGCAACTTCGACGACGCCCAGTCCGGCGTGAAGGCGATTTTCACCGACGAGACCGTCAAGGCCGACCTGGCGATCCGGGGTTATAAATTCTCATCCGCTAATTCGATCAACTGGGGCCGCCTGGTTCCCCAGATCGTTTACTACTTCTCCGCTTACCTGGATCTCCGGCGGGATGGCGAGATCAGTCCCCGGGAAGCGGTCAACTTCGTTGTCCCCACGGGCAATTTCGGCAACATCCTGGCTGGGTTCTACGCCCGGCGGATGGGCCTGCCCATCCACCGCCTGATCTGCGCCGCCAACCGGAACAACGTCCTGACCGACTTCATCCGCACCGGGGTCTATGACCGGAACCGGGCTTTCGTACGTACCATATCGCCTTCGATGGACATTTTGATCTCCAGTAACCTGGAACGCCTGCTTTTCGAACTGACCGGACACGACGACCGGGTCTCCCGGTGGATGGAACAGCTGCGCAGCTCCGGGTGCTATGCCGTGGACGCCGATACCGCCCGGGCGGTGGCAGAACTCTTCTGGTCCGATTTCGCCGACGACGCCGAGACAATCAACACCATCCGAAATACCTATCGTGAATACGGCTACCCGATGGACACCCATACAGCGGTAGGCCGGGTGGTTTACGGCAAGTACCGGGCAGCCACGGGCGATGCGACGAAGACCGTGATCGTCTCCACGGCGAGTCCCTTCAAATTCAACGAAAGCGTCTCCATAGCACTGTTAGACCCGGAGACCGTCTCCGGTCGGACCGAGTTTGAACTGCTGGAAATCCTCTCCGGGCTGACCGGGTGGGTCGTTCCCCCCGGACTACGCAACCTGGACAAAAAACCCGTCTTGCACGATACGGTCGTAAACCGGGAGGAGATGAAGGACGCCATATTGAGGATCCTTCGGAAATAGATGTACCAGAAAACATAATTCCCAGGGTTAAGGTCATTCCTGCAGGAACCTACACGTTAAACCGGAAATTAATGATGTCCCCGTCCTTAACGACATACTCCTTCCCTTCCAGGCGGAACAGGCCTTTCTCCTTGACCTTTACCTGGTTTCCCAGTTCCCGGAGGTCTTCGTAGTGGAAGACCTCGGCCCGAATGAAGCCCCGCTCGATATCGGAGTGCACCTTGCCGGCCGCCTTCTTGGCTATAGTACCCCGGCGGATGGTCCAGGCCCGCACCTCGTCCTCTCCGACGGTGAAGAAGGAAATCAGGCCGAGGCGTTCGTAGGCAGCCTGCGCCAGACGCCCAACACCGGACTCGGTAAGGCCCAGGTCTGTTATGAAATCAGCCCGGTCTTGGGCCGGTAGCTGGCTGATCTCCATCTCGATCCGGGCACAGACCTCGATCACCGGGATGCCGCGCTCGGAGGCGTAGGCCCGTACCTTATCCCGGTCCGGATAATCCCCGGCAGCCATCTGGTCTTCATCGATATTCACGGCCAGGATCAGGGGCTTTTCCGTGAGAAAACTCTGACCGGCCATTATCTCTTGCTCCGCCTGACTCAGTTCGACACTGCTCACCGGCTGCTCGTTCTCCAGAGCGACCAAAAGGCGTTCCAGCACGGCCAGTTGGGCCGCCGCGTCCTTTGGCATCTTGCGGGCGTTCTTAATCCGGTCGATCCGGTTCTCGATCGCTCCCATGTCCGCCAATAAAAGCTCAGCGGCAAAATCACTCAGTTCCCGGTATGGGCTCGGTTCACCGGCCACGGACGAGACCTCGTCCGAATCAAAAGCGCGTACCACCTGAACCAGGGCATCGGCACCCCGCACCTCGTCTAGAAGCATTACGGCCAGGCTCGCGGCGCCCTCGTCCGAACGTACGCCGGGGATGTCCTTAAACTGGATCTGGGCGTAGATCGTCTTCCGGGGCTTATACAGCCCGGAAAGGAAGTCAATACGTGCATCGGGAACGACAGCGCTCCCGAGATGTACTTCTCCCGTCCCGGCAAAACCCGTTTCGCAGCTGGCGCCGGTCAGAAGGTTAAAAAACGTGGTCTTACCCGCCAAGGGCAGCCCCACCAGTCCGATTTGCAAGTCTCACTCATCTCCCCGTTACTATTGATCAGGCAGTAAGTTTAACACATTTCCCTGGTATAATAAACCACCCCGACCGTCCCCGGTCCGACGTGCAGACCGATTACCGGGCCAATGGAGTAGACCGGCACCGTCTTTCCAAGCCTCTCCTTAATCATTTCCGCGACCTTTTTCCCTTCCGCCTCACTGTTTATGTGATGGACGGCCACTTCCCCCAGACCCCTCTGCTGAACATCCATCAGAAAAGTCTCCACTATGGCCTGGATGGCCCGGCCCTTGGTCCTTACCTTGTTAAAGACCTCCGTCTTGCCGTCCATTACAGTGAGAATCGGCCTGATCTGTAAAATGGCCCCCAACAGCGCTGCCGCGCCCCCGATTCTCCCGCCTTTTCTCAGATACTCCAAGGTCTCGGGCACAAACAGAAAGCGACTCCGCTCGATAACGTGACGGGCCTGGCGTACGACCTCTTCCAGCGGTTGGCTGGCCTTGGCGGCCCGGGCGGCGGCCAGCACCGCAAAACCCAGTTCCATGCAGTTAGAGCGGGAATCGACGATCTCAATAACTGCCTCCGGATACTTCTCCAAAACCATTTTCCTGGCCGTGAGGGCACTCTGGCAGGTTCCGCTCATATCCGCAGAAATGAAGATCCCCACAACCGGATCCCCGGCCCGGACAGACTCTTCAAACAAGCTGTAAAAGTCGTACGGCGTGGGTTGCGAGGAAGTGGGGACTCTCTTGCTTGCGGCCATCTTTTGATAGAAGGTGGCGTTGTCGATCTCTTCTTCCCGGAAAGTCTCCGTCTCAAAACTCACACTTAATGACACGACCGCAATACCCAGTTCCTCTCTCAGGTCATACGGTATATACGACGTACTGTCGGTAACAATCCTTACGGTCATCACACAACCCCCCGCCTGAATTGGAGTGGTTTTAGTTATCATTATTTGCCTGCTATGACACCAATTATATAATAGCCTGGATCAATCGGACCAGCCTGATCCGTCAACTTGGGCTATGAACGGCAGAGACCAGCCAAGATGTGGAGAGTTTACCCATCACCTTCATACTTCGACGCCGCAATCGAGCCTCCGGTTGCACGTTCTCGCCGGGTTATTCCAGTAAAACTCATATTTATCCGTGGACGCAATTACCATATACTAAGGAGTAGAGTCCTGCGTAAAGTGAGCTGATAATCTATGCTGCAAATAGTCGCCCTCATCATCGTCGGAAGCCTGATGATCGCCCTCGTAGCCGTGGGCCAAATCAGGTTTATCGAACCCAGCCTGTGGCCGGCCTTGAAATACAACCTGACCGTAGTACCCCTGATCATTATCGCCAACGCCTTTATCTTCATCGCCTTCACCCGGGCCACCGACCTCTCGTACAACCTGCCTGGTGTTGTCGGTTTCCAGGTGGGCGTGTACACCCTCGCGCTGGCGCTGCTCTCCGTCCTTATCCTGAACGGGAGTATCAGTGCGCGAACCCTAATCGGTATCGGGCTGATCATGTTCGGGGCCGCCCTCGCTCGCTGACACTCATTTAAGAATTACACAAATATTCAGGATCCGCGTCTATTTGACACGTGGAATCTATTGACCATCCGCAGACTGATCAATTAGTCTGTAAGTAGATGATACCACCAAAGCTAATCGGGAAAACATGGAGGTGTTCTAATGGAAAAACTGTTACGCGTTGACATGTCCAACCTGGAGGCCCGCTTCGAAGACTTGCCGGACAAGTATGCCCTGCTTGGGGGCCGGGCCATGACCGCCGCCATCGTAGCTGACGAAGTAGCACCAACCGTACATCCGTTAAGTGAACGCAATAAACTAGTCTTTGCACCCGGGATCCTGACCGGAACCACGGCCCCGTCATCCGGTAGGCTTTCCGTGGGCGCCAAGTCCCCGCTGACCGGGACGATCAAGGAATCCAACGCCGGGGGCATTTCGGCCCAGAAACTGGCCAGTCTGGGCATCCGGGCGCTGGTGGTGGAAGGTAAGCCTGCGGAAAAAGGCTTCTACGTCCTGGTCCTTTCGTCGGAGGGAGCCCGTATCGAACCCGCCGGTGATTTGGCCGGACTGGGCTGTTACGAACTGAATAGGCGACTCTGGGAAAAGTACGGCAAGAATTCAGGCCTTATGTGCATTGGACCGGCGGGCGAGGCCGGTATGCCCACCGCCGGCGTCTCCACGAACGACCGGGAAAACCACCCGGGCCGCTACGCCGGACGCGGCGGGTTAGGTGCCGTAATGGGCTCTAAGGGTCTGAAGGCGATCGTCCTTCTCTGTGACAAGGTTTTTGAAGCCCCGGTAGCAGAGCCGGAGAAGTTTAAAGAAGCCCAGAAACTACTTTCCAAGGCCATCCTTGAACACCCCGTAACCGCACAGGCCCTGCCGGCCTTTGGTACTGCCGTGCTGATTAACATCCTAAACGAGGCGGGCGGACTGCCGACTAAAAACTTCAGCGCCGGCCGCTTCGAAGAGGCCGCCAAGACCGGCGGTGAAGCAATGGCGGAGTTCTGCAAGACCCGTGGGGGTAAGGGCAAAATGGGACATGGCTGTCACCCGGGCTGCATCATCCGCTGCTCAAACATTATTCCTGATGAGAAAGGCGAGGTCGCCTGTGCCCCGGTGGAATATGAGTCTTCCTGGGCCCTAGGCGCCAACTGCGGTATTGGGGATCTCGACACCATCGCCAGACTGAATTACCTCTGCAACGACGTCGGGTTGGACACCATCGAGACCGGCGTGACCATCGGTGTGCTGATGGAGGGCGGCCTGCTTGCCTTCGGTGACGGGTCCGGAGCCATCGCCCTGCTGGACACCGAAGTACGTAACGTAACCCCCCTCGGCCGTATCGTCGGCGCAGGGGCAGCAGTTGCCGGCAAGACCTTCGGCGTAGTCCGTGTCCCGGTCGTCAAGAGTCAGGGCATGCCTGCCTACGATCCGCGCGCCGTTAAAGGCATCGGGGTCACTTACGCAACTTCGACCATGGGCGCCGACCATACGGCCGGATATTCAGTAGCGACCAACATCCTGAAAGTAGGCGGATTCGTCGACCCGCTCCAGGCGGAGGGTCAGGTCGATCTGGCCCGCAACCTGCAGATCGCCACAGCCTTCGTGGACGCCTCCGGCCTCTGCCTGTTCACCGCCTTCCCGCTGCTGGACATCGACTACGCCCTCCCGGCCGTGGCTGACATGTACGCCGCCCGCCTGGGCCGCCCCTTCACGGTAGCGGACGCCCTCGAAGCCGGGAAGGAAGTCCTGCGCGTGGAACGGAAATTCAACGAAGCCGCTGGTTTCACCAAGGCGCACGACCGGCTGCCCGACTTTATGAAGTACGAGAAGCTGCTGCCGCACGACGTGGTCTTCGACGTTACGGACGAGGAACTGGACACGGTCCACAACTTCTAGGACGACCGGGTATAATAAACTATTGAAGCGGGGTGGGGCATAAACCCCATCCCGCTTTAAATTTCGGGTCTTGGGGTTGGTTCAGTTTTAACAAGGAGTACTATTAGGATGCCAAAAGTAAGCGTTCGCCTGTTCGCGACCCTGCAGCGTTACCTGCCGCCGGCCAATATCGGCGAGGCCACGGTTATGGACGTCTCCCCGGGAACGACGGTGCAATCGCTGCTGGGGGAGCTCGGAGTTCCCCTGGAACAGGTCAAGATCGTGATGATTAACGGGATCCATACGGAAACGGATTACGTCCTGCAGGAAGGGGACCGGGTCGGTGTTTTCCCACCCGTTGCCGGAGGGTAAGATGGACACAGAACGCTACAGCAGAAGCTTGATGTTACCGGGTTGGGAGCGGCAAACGCAGAATCGCCTCGCCGCTTCATCCGCCCTGGTGGTGGGCGCCGGCGGGTTGGGTTCGCCAGTTCTGTATTATCTAGCCGCGGCCGGGGTCGGACGGATTGGTATTGTGGAAGGCGACACGGTCGACCGGTCGAACCTCCAGCGGCAGATCCTCTACACCACCTCCGACATCCACCGGCCGAAGGGGCAGGTGTCCGTGGAACGTCTGGGGGCACTGAACCCGGAGATCGATTTCAAGCTTTATCCCTATCACCTGGATCCCCACAACGCTGCGGAGATCGTCCACGGCCATGACGTTGTCATCGACTGTACGGATAACCTTACGGCACGCCGTCTTCTGCACGCCACCTGCCGGAAAGCGGGTAAGGCCTGGGTACACGGGGCAATCAGCGAGTACTACGGTCAGGTGACCATCTTTCTACCGGACCGGGGACCGTGTTGGGCCTGCCTGTATGAGGGCTCCGACTCCCGTGAGCCGGAGAAGGTCGGCACCTTTGGGGCAGCGGTCGGAGTGATCGGCAGCATCCAGGCCGGCGAAGCAATCAAGTACCTGGGTCAAATCGGGGAGCTACTGGTAGGACGCCTCCTGGTCTGGGACGCCCTGACCGGCGGGTTCGACCAAATGAGCTTCACCACACGGCCCGGCTGCCCCGATTGTTAATCCGCCTTACAGCTCGATGGTATCCGGATCTGCGGACGGGCGCCCGGTAATCCCTTCCCGGATCTTCTCATCAATATCCACCATGAGCTTCTGAAAGGCGGCTCCCGCCTCGTAGAACCTTTGGGTTGGCGATCGCTTTGGCGTCGGCCCGCAGCAGTGCTTCGGTGCGCTGCATTTCACCGTATTCCCTGGTCTGGGCGATCCGGCTCCCCAACTCTAAAGCATCTTCAAGCACTGATTTTCCCAATTTCTTACCCCCTTATCACATCGTGTTCTTCTCGGTCCGGGTAATCATCCCACTGGGTCAGGTACCCTTGCTTGGTATTCGATAAACAGCGGCAAAGCATACTATAGTCAACACCCCTCGAAAGGAGTAACGCCCTTGATCTTAAAATCAGTGTCCGAGTTTGACCAGCAAGTCAGGCAAAACTGGATTGGGAAACCGGTAAGCGTAACCAAAACTGAACCAACACCCCAGATCCGCTTTACACTAGAAGGCACCCGCGTGGTCGGACCGGACGAGGTCGACCCGGTGATCCGGCAGCGCTATCCGGACAATAACGCCCGCTTTCTGGTCTTCTTCGGAGATGGAACGATGCATGCTCTGATCGTGCACGTTGACGATGGTACCGTGTACGACATCCGTGACCACCGCCTGGTCATCCTGAGTGACGACGAGGTGGTCCAGGTGTCTCAGGTACATTAGCCCGCCCGTTGGATCCGGGTATCAGCCGTTTGAACAACAGGGCCATCACGATTACTACCGGCGGTACCAGAGCGGCCCATCCAAGGAAGAAGTACACCCCAGTAGTGGCGAAAAGGGCGATCCAGGCCATCAGACGCCCCCACCGATTGTCGGCCAGAAGACGGGTTCCGGCGAGACACCCGCCGATGTAAGTGGCCATAAAGGTGGCGTTGGGAAACACGATCAGTTCCTTCAGGCCCACTATCCCGCCCGTGATCAGCCAAAGGGTAATCCCCGCCCCAACCGCGATGAACGCCAGGGAGACCACCGGCGTACTATGCGCAGGATGAAGATACCCCAGGATCCGGGGGGCTGCGCCGGCCCTCGCCAAGGCGAAGCCCACCCGCGAGGCAGCCCCTACATAGGCGTTGGCCGTGGCTACACAGATGAAGAGGGCGGTTATGCCGGTCACCCAGGCCGCGACCGGCCCCATGGTGTCACGCATCATCACCGCCAGCGAGGCGGAGGACTTCTCCAACCCGTACGAAGCTGTACCCACCGTGGCCAGGGCCACTGCGAAGTACATTACCCCGACCACCACGATGCTGATGATCACACTCCGCATCACGTCACGCTGGGGATCCACGAATTCCTCAGACAGGTGGGTTACCGCTTCCCACCCGATAAAGCACCAGAACATTATCGCCGCGGCCTGAGCCACAGACAGCCAGCCAAAGGGGACAAAGGGGGCAAAGTGCTCAGGGGCGACCCGGGGCAAAGCTCCTGCGGCCGCCAGGATGATCACCAGCAGAATCGCTGAAACCATGGCTACCTGCATTCGGCCGGCGGCCTTCATCCCCAGATAGTTGGTGATCAAGACCACACCCAGGATCAGGGCGGCCACAATGGCCTGAGAAGTATGGGTGAGATAGAGTGCCGCCCCCAGGTAAGCTGCGCCCGTCACCGCCACAATCGGGGCCCCAACAGGTACGGAAATAAAAAAGAACCAACCCACCAGCGCCCCCGGGACGGGACCGTAGGCCAGCCGGACAAAGTTGGAAACGCCGCCGGCATCGGGGTAACGTGCCGAAAGCAATCCCATCGTCAGTGCCATAGGAACCACCAGCACCGACATAAAGGCCCAAGCCAAGAGCGAGGCCGGACCTGCCACATCCGCCGCCAGGGCCGGTATCAGGAGTACCCCGGAACCAAGTACCGATCCTACATATAGTGAGACGGCCTGGGCCAATCCGATCGACTTCTTAAGGCCCCGGCCGTCAATCTCCACTGCTGCTGCGTTTGGTTCTACGGACAAAAGTGATTAACCCCCATCACAACCCGGAAATACATCTCATCCGATTAGCCGATGCGCCCCCGGATATTGGCCAGGGCGTCCATGGCCACCTCACCAACCGTACGCTGCCAGAGCTTGCCGGCCTCGTAAATGAGGACGGTGTTGCAGTCACCGCTCAATCGGCTGAGTTCGAGGGCGGCGTCTTCTACCCCGATTTCCCCGAGAGACCAGGCCGCAAAACCCCGGATCTGCGGATCTGGATCGCTGAGGGAGGCAATTAGGGCAGGGATAGAGTCCTGTACCAGCTGTGGATTGCGCTTGCCAATCCGGCCCATGGCCCAGATCACCCCCCGGCGCAGCCTTTCGTCCTCGAAAAAGGAAAAGACCTGGGGGGTAAAACTCCCGTACAGGTCGGGCTGGTTTTTGATTACCTCACCGATTGCCTCGGGCGCGCTCCAGCCACAGCCACCCGACTCGTCGTTCAACGACCAGAGAAGACGTCTGATGATTTCCCGGCCGGCGTCCGGATCCCGCCGACCAAACTCGCCGCCGACGTAGCCCAACCCCTCGATCGCCCGCCAACGCGTCAGCCCTTCCGGGTTATAGATCAGGGTAAACAACTCCCTGATCACCGCCCTGTCCTGCACCGCCAGGCTGGCGAGCCCGGCATACTGACGCGTATTCAGCAGGCGGTCTACCTCTTCCTTTACAGACAAATTAGAATCAACCTCCATTCCGCAGGCAATTACCTTATTTTAACTGTTTCACGGCATAAATAATCACTTACACCTAAATTCTACACCGTGATTCTCTTTGCCTGCCTCGCGTCCTAAACTCAGTTCACAATTTCCGACAAGGCCTGGGCCACACCCTCGTTCGTAATGGCGCCATCCAGCACGTTAATCCCCTAGAACCTCCTTTTGGAAGTTTATGTTAATTGAATTCCTGATTCCAGAAGATACTAACACTGCTTCGCTTAAGCGTCAACGCCCCTATCCCAAGTTACTCACTGGCAAATTAAAGAACTGACCGAAATGGAAACAGCAGGACATTTTGGTCAAATGTCCAATTAATCGAATAGACTTATTTGCCGGAGGGTTTTCGAGCCGATCATGCCGCCGTAGCCGAGTCGATCCAGGCGGTCAAGGGTCCACACCGGACGGTTGAGTTGACCATGCTAGCTCTAAGTCTCGGTCTCAAACTCGACCACCAGGAAGGTGGACAGTCCAGCACAATACCGAGCCGGGCCCGAATGGAGTTGGTGTTAAAGCTGGCTACCTTGAAGGTTTGCGTCAATCCTGTCTACTCTCCCTGCCACACAATTCAACAAAAGGTATTTGGGTTACCGATTCGCCTTCCGTTTGGGGCAACAATGCGAACGCAAACAAAAAAGGCGGTAACCATACGCTACCACCTTAAAAGATCCTCTGTATGCCGGTCCTTCCAGAAGTCGACCTCGTCGCCATCACGTTTCCCGGACGAACCCCTATTCAAGACCGTCCCCTTTGGAAAACCCGTATCCGCCGATCTGCTCGCGCACCGTACGGTACTCCCGGAAACAAAAAGCATAAGGTTTAACCTTGTCCACATCCAGACGGCCGTTTTCATTCAAAACGTTTTCGTTGATATGGACGGCCAGAACTTCTCCGATAAACATATCGTGCGTGGGAAGCTTGACCACCTCAACCACACGGCACTCCAGGTTAATCGGGAATTCCTTGATCAGCGGGGCCTTTACCTGGCTGGCCGGGACCGGGGTCAACCCGGTTTCTTTAAACTTATCGACATCCCGCCCGGAAACCAAGCCGCAACGGTCAGTAATTCTGGCCTGCTCCGCCGAGGGCACGTTGATCACATATTCCCCGCTTTGGCGTACCATCTCGTACGTGTAGCGTGAAGGTCTGATACTGACATAAACCATTGGCGGCTCGGAGTTGACAATACCGGTCCAGGCGATGGTGATCATATTCGGACGAAAACCCTCGGCCGCCGCCGTCACCAGCACGACCGGCACCGGTAAAAGAGCAGGAACCGCCTTACGCACTACCTTGCTAATAATGAACCCCCCTTGTGACCCCGATGGATAATTTGTTCATATACTAGCATTCCTGACTAACTTCGTCAATTTTTCCCTAGCGCCCTGCCCATTCCGGACCACCGAATAGGCCCCCAGGGCGATTGAGGCCGTTTTACCGTACGGTGTCTCGTGACGCGAGGTGATCACAATGCTATGCCGTTCCATGGCACGGTAGTACCGGATAAGGCACAATACGTGGGGAAATAATATGCAGTACGCCCAATGCCAATCCAACTTGTCGAAGGAGCAACCGCCTTTGTCCGTTATTGTAACCAGGGGTCTCACCAAGCAGTACGGGGCAAAAACCGCCCTCCGTGACCTTAACTTGGAAATCGACGAAGGGATCATCTTTGGTTTCCTAGGCGCCAACGGGGCCGGAAAAACCACCTTGATCCGCCTGCTGCTCGGCCTAATCCGCCCCACCGCCGGAAAGGCCTGGGTGATGGGTAAGGAAGTACGGCAGACCGATCCCGGACTGCGCCGGAGGATCGGTTACCTGCCGGGCGAACTGCGTCTCTATGAAGACATGCGCGGAAGCGAGGCACTCCGGTTTCTCGGCCGATTCTACGACGTAGCCGACACGTCCATCCGGGATCATCTCCTGGACGTGCTGGAACTCCCGCCGTCAGCCCTGCGTGCCCCGGTCAAGAAATACTCGCGGGGGATGAAGCAAAAGCTGGGCATCATCCAGGCACTCCAGCACGACCCGGATCTCTTGATCATGGACGAGCCGACCGAAGGCCTCGACCCCCTGATCCAGCGTAACTTCTACGAGGTGTTGCGTGACTGG
This sequence comes from Desulforudis sp., assembly GCA_003604975.1. GTDB lineage: Bacteria > Bacillota > Desulfotomaculia > Desulfotomaculales > Desulforudaceae > SURF-60. The sequence goes on from QZIR01000061.1 coordinate 12,078, forward strand.
CGTGAGCGTGGCAAGACCGTCTTCATGTCTTCTCATAATCTGACCGAAGTGGAAAAGGTGTGCGAACGCGTGGGTATCATCCGCCAGGGGAGACTGGTAGCCGACGAACGCGTAGAAGACCTGCAGGGTAAACTCCTGCACCACGTCGAGGTCGTCTTTGAACAGCCGATCGCCGAGGGGACTCTAGAGATCCCCGGGGTGGATGTGGTCTTCCGTAACGGGCGGCGGGCGGATCTAAAGGTACGGGGGGATCTGAACCCTCTGCTCGCCGTACTGGCCCACTTGAATGTCGCTGACTTGAGCGTGCAACGGGCGTCCCTGGAAGACATCTTTCTGGAATTCTACAGGGAGGAAACCGCTTGATGTTCCGCGCCAACCTCGTCGCAACGGTCTTGCGCCGCAGGCGCAACCTTATTTTTATCTACTTCCTGGCACTCACCCTTTTCATGTACCTGATCGCAGCCACTTTCCCCACCGTCAACCAGGCCGGCGCTGAATTCATGGAGGCGCTTCCTCCGAGCATCAAGAACCTAGTTGGTGACGCCAACCTCCCGTTTGCTTCCCTTCCGGGTTACCTGGGACTTGGCCTGTCCCACCCGCTGATCCTGGTACTCTTCAGCGCCTTTATCATCTCTTCGGCAACCCAGGCCGTAGCCGGGGAGATTGACCGCCGGACAGCCGACCTGATCCTTAGTCGTCCGATCTCCCGCGCTTACGTCCTGGCCTCACACCTGCTGGTGACCCTGGCCGGATTGTTCCTACTGGCCCTGGCTACCTGGCTGGGGGTGGTACTCGGGGTGTTTTTAGGACACATCGAACCCGACCTGGGACGAACCGCGCTGGCCTCGCTGGGACTCTTCGCCCTGTTCTTCGCCGTCACTGGTTACTCCTATGCCATTTCGGCCTTGACGTCGGATGCGGCACGCTCCAACGGGCTGGCTGCCGGTCTGACCGCGCTGTTCTTCTTCATGCACTTTATCGGCAACCTCTGGGATCGGGCCGAATTCCTGCTCCCGTTTACCATCTTCAATTACTACACGCCGGGCGCCACCCTGGAGGGCTTCGTCAGCCCGGCTGAAAACATGGTCCTGCTCTTTACGGTCGGGTTGATTCTCGTGGCCGCTTCCTTCACCTTCCTGGACCGAAGGGACATCAACTGACGGGGGGATGGTTTTCAGGCAGCGATTACATCTTGACCAACTTAATAGTGTTCGGATGATTAAGACCGATACCCCATTATGGCATAATTGTCTGGAATAATATGTAAAACCATAGTGGGACTGCAACAATAAATTCCCCGTCTAATTGACATCTTACATTTACATAGAAAACCCGCATCGCCAGAATGCATTATCAAAGTTCAAGCGTCAAAGAATAGGGGGAGGGAGGGATCGCCCATTGGCCAGAGACCCCAAGAAAAAGAAACTCACTGTTGACCAAAAACGTTACACAGAGCTGGTCCGTGACACCGTACCGCGGCCAAGGTACATAAAAACCGCTCTATTGGCCTACTTTTTCGGCGGTCTGATCGCCCTGATCGGCCAGGGATTTATTGACTTTTACCGCTCGTCTATGAACTTGACCGTAAAAGAGGCGGCGAATCCGGCTGTAGCCACGATGATCTTCATCGGCGCCCTGCTTACCGGTCTTGGTGTGTTCGATAAGATTGCCCGCGTGGCCGGAGCCGGGCTGGCCGTGCCGGTTACCGGTTTCGCCAATTCACTCGCGTCTGCAGCCCTGGAATTCAAGCGGGAAGGGCTGGTATTCGGGGTGGGTAGTAAGATGTTTATCCTGGCCGGGAGCGTAATCACCTTCGGGGTGGTTACGGCCTTCATCATTGGCCTGATTTACGCCATATTCATCTATTAGCTTAGCCCGCTTGGGTTAGTGGGAAGTATAAGCTCTCGAAGACAGGAGTGTCACGGTTGGCCCGTAAGATTGGTAAGCAGACCTACAGGCCTGAGAACCCGCCGGTAATCATCAGCACCGCCGCTATCGCAGGACCTTTCGAAGGTCAGGGACCCCTTCAACCCTACTTTGACCACATCTATACCGACATTATGGCCGGCGAGCGCAGCTTTGAGGCTGCTGAGCGGGAGATGGCGTTAAATGCTTGCTGGACCTGTATGAACAAAGCTGGGAAAACGCCGCAGGAGGTGGACTTTTTCCTGGCCGGTGACCTTTTAAACCAGATTACCACCTCCGGCTTTTCGGCGGTCGAACTGTCCATCCCCTACCTTGGAATCTACGGCGCCTGTTCGTCTGCGGGTGAAGGGCTGGCGCTGGCCACGATGCTGGTTGACGGAGGCTATGCCAACCTGGTACTAGCCGCTACTTCCAGCCACAACGCGGCGGCCGAGAAACAGTATCGTTACCCCACTGAATATGGTGTCCACCGCAAGCCGACCGCCCAGTGGACGGTTACCGGCGCCGGGGCGGCTCTGGTTGCACCCGGTGGCACCGGAGACGGACCTCTGATCACCATGTTCACCGTCGGTAAACCGGTGGACCTGGGCATCAAAGATGTGCAAAATGTCGGGGCCGCAATGGCTCCGGCGGCTGCCGACACACTTGTACGGCATTTTGCGGACACCGGACGGGGACCGGAGTATTATGACCTGATCGTCACCGGAGATCTGGGGAAGTTCGGGAAGGATCTAATCAAAAAACTGGCCGTCTCTAAAGGTGGATTCGATCTTTCACATAATTACGAGGACTGCGGTCTGATCTTATACGACACCGAGAAACAGGACGTGCATGCCGGCGCCAGTGGCTGCGCCTCTTCAGCCGTAGTTGTCTATGGCTACCTCTACCGACGGCTGATGGAAGGAACACTGAAACGCCTGCTGATGGTACCAACCGGAGCCCTGCACAGCCCGTGTTCCGTTCAGCAGGACGATAACATCCCGAGCATCGCACACGCCATCAGCATCGAGAAACTGTAACCGGAGGTTCAGCAACATGGAATGGCAAATTTACATCTGGGCGTTTCTGGTAGGCGGAGCATTCGCCATGATCGGGCAGCTGATCCTCGACTATACGAACTATTCACCCGGTCACGTACTGTCCGGGTTTGTAGTTGCTGGCGGCATCTTGGGCGGGCTGGGCATATATCCGAAGCTGATCGAGTTTGCCGGGGGTGGAGCCAGCATGCCGATCTCCAGCTTCGGTAACGCCCTAGTCCAGGGCGCCATTTCCGAGGCTGAACGCAACGGGGTGATTGGGGTGATGACGGGGATGTTTGAGCTGACCAGTACCGGTATCACCGCCGCCATCGTGTTTGCCTTTTTTGTGGCCCTGGTCTTCAACCCCAAAGGCTAAAAGCTAAGAAGGGGACAGGCTACTTTTTTGAATTCTCCATAGGCCTGGAGCCATCTTGCTTCAATGTTCCTTTCCAAGGTCAATACGCCATCAATATCATAGAGGACTAAAGGAGGTGATATTCCTATGACCATACAGAGCGACTTGCAAAAGAACGTCGCGCAGGCCCAGTCCCTGCTTGGTTCCTATTCCATGGCCGCCTCTAGTACCCAGGACCAAATGGCTAAAAAGATGTACCAGGAACTGGCCCAGGACATGCAGCGCCACATCGACTCGCTTAACTCCAGGCTTAGCTACCTGGAGAAAAACAACCCGATGTACCAGCAGCAGCAGCAGGCCCCACAATAAGCGTTTCCTAAAAAAGGGACAGGCTACTTTTACAAAAAGTAGCCTGTCCCTTTTTTACTTTTCGGGTTTAATATTTTGCGGAGAGGTAGGCGTCGATGGCCCGGGCGGCCTTCTTGCCGGCACCCATGGCCAGGATCACCGTAGCAGCCCCAGTTACAATGTCGCCCCCGGCGAACACGCCTTCACGGCTGGTCTGGCCTGTTTCCTCGTCCGCGACAATGGTACCCCGGCGACCGATTTCCAGGCCCGGAGTGGTCCGCGGCACCAGCGGATTCGGACTCTGTCCGATCGCGATAACCACGGTATCAACCTCAAATTCACAGTTCGATCCATCCACCGGAACCGGGGAACGGCGCCCCGATTCGTCGGGCTCGCCCAGCGTCATCCGGATACACTCCATCCCGGTCACCCAGCCCCGTTCGTCACCGATGATTCGCACCGGGTTGATCAGGAAGTTAAACTCGATCCCTTCCTCCTCCGCATGCAGAAACTCCTCGAGACGGGCCGGCATCTCGTCCCGTGAACGCCGGTAGAAAATCTGTACTGACTCCGCCCCCAGGCGTAGTGCGGTGCGGGCCGAGTCCACAGCCACGTTCCCGGCGCCGACCACGGCCACCCGGCGACCGACCCGGATCGGAGTGGCGTACTCGGGAAAAAGGTAAGCCTTCATCAGGTTCGTGCGGGTCAGAAATTCGTTAGCGGAATAGACCCCGATCAGGTTCTCGCCGGGGATCCGCATGAAGCGGGGAGCGCCGGCCCCCGTCCCGATGAACACGGCCTCAAACCCGAATTCATCGAGCAGCTCATCCACGCTCAGGGTCTTGCTGATCACCGTGTTCACCTTGATCTCCACACCCAGTGATTGCACGTAGTCAATCTCGGTCTGGACGACCCGCTTGGGTAAACGGAATTCGGGGATACCGTAGACCAACACCCCGCCCGACTTGTGCAGGGCTTCAAAAATAGTGACCTGATAACCCATCCGCGCCAGGTCGGCGGCACAGGTCAATCCGGCTGGCCCGGAACCAACCACAGCCACGCGGCGTCCCGATCCGGAAGCAGACTCCCGGGCTGGCGACTCTTCCGGCTGCTCATTCTGCAGGGCATAATCAGCCACAAAACGTTCCAAGCGGCCAATGCCTACCGGTTCAAACTTTTTACCCATCAGACAGTATTGCTCACACTGGTTCTCCTGGGGACAGACCCGACCACAAATGGCTGGCAGGTTGTTTTTCCGGCGGATCACCCGGGCGGCCTCCGCGAACCGGCCTTCCTTAATCTCGGCAATAAACTCAGGGATGTCGACCTCAACCGGACAGCCCTGCTTGCAGTTTTGCTCCTTACACTGTAGACAACGCTCGGCCTCGGCGATGGCGTCTTCCGCAGAATACCCCAGGGCCACCTCATCGAAATTGCCCGCCCTGACGTGGGGATCCTGTTCCGGCATAGGACGCTTTACCTTGACCAGCGGCTTTTTCTTCGGCTTCTCCGACACCTTCTCCCCTCCCCCTAATGACCGTTGCGACAGCCACAGTCCAACCGCGCCAGGGCTTTCGCTTCCTGATCCCGGTAGACTGCGGCCCGCTTCATCTGCTCATCAAAATCAACCTGGTGGGCGTCAAACTCCGGACCGTCCACACAGGCGAACTTGGTCACGCCGCCCACCGTGACGCGGCACGAACCACACATCCCGGTACCGTCCACCATCAGGGAATTCAAGCTGATCATGGTGGGAAGGTTGTATTGTTTGGTCACTCCCGTGACCACTTTCATCATAATCATCGGACCAATCGCAATGACCTGGTCGATGGGCGTTCCCTGTTCGATCAGGTCTTTAAGGATGTCGGTAACGAAACCCTTGCGACCCTGGCTGCCGTCATCAGTGGCAATATGCAGCTGATTGCTGTACCGGCCCAACTCCCGGGTCAGGATCAGGTGCTCGGCACTACGCGCCCCAACGATGGTAATCACGTTCACGCCCTTCTGGCTCAGCGCCCTCACCTGCGGATATAGGGGGGCACAACCGACACCGCCGCCGATACAGACCACCGTCCCTGAATCGCGTAATTCGGATGGATTACCGAGCGGCCCGATGAAATCAAGCAGGGCGTCTCCGACCTCCATTTTAGCCAGCGTCTTGGTGGTGAAGCCAATCTCCTGCACGACCATGGTGATCGTGCCCATTTTACGGTCGTAGTCCGCTATCGTTAACGGAATTCGTTCGCCCGTCTCGTTCACCCGGACGATTACGAACTGTCCCGGCTGTGCTTTGCGTGCCACCAGCGGGGCGCTGATTTCATACAACCGAACCCCGGGAGCCAGAGTCCTTTTCACCTGGATGGGATACAACACCATCACCTCAAGTATCTTATTTGCCGCAAACCTTCCGTTATTGCGTGCCCGGTCACTTGTCAGAAATCACTCTAACCTGTTCGACACGGCCTGACTAAAACCTGCCAGGGCAACCTGAATTAGCCGGCCGTAACCAACGGCTTGTACAACCAGCTAAAAAGTGAGAACGGTCCAGCCGTTCTGCAGATACCGTGCCAGGGACGGATGTCCGGAAATATCGCTAAGAAACGCCAGACCCTGGGCCTCGGTGGATTCCACCGCGCCGGTCCTGGTGGCACAGGCCCTACAAACGCCTTCAACCAGCCCCTTAGCTTTTACCTCGTTATATAAGGCGGCGAAGGCGTGGCTATCATATCCCAGTATTGTAACCAACTGGGTGGCCATGCCTTCCATAATAATCCGGACTTCCAGTCCTCTTGAGTGCATGTCGAGAGCATTCAGAAGAACGTGCACAAAACACATCTGCTCGCCCTGAAAAGCAACAAGCAAATACTTCGGCACAGGCTTCATCTCCTGGAAGATTGTTTAGTATGAACTATAGCTTGTTTCCCTAACCAAATATCTTGCCGAACAGCCGACTAAAGAAAGACTTCTTCGGCGCCGCCGCTTCCACAGGTGGGCCGGCGGATCCGGCAACCGGTTCCGCCTTCGGAGCCGGCTGGGAAGCCGCTTGGGGTGCGGCATACCGCTTAATCATATCCGCCACGTTTTGGTCAATGGTAGCCTTGATATTGAGAGACATTCCCCGCATCCTCCCTGTTATATAATAGCCAAGCCAAAAAATCAAAAAACGAAGCTACAAGACATAACTCCGTCCGGTGCCGGGACTGTCTGCATCGATCACCGGGCAAGCCACGGTGCGGATACCATCGTAATACCTTAAAGATCTGGGATGTCTATAAGATATCTATTCGGCAGATTCCGAAACATCCCTGCTTTATTTCGAGAATATTTGTAATAGTTGTAATAGTCTCTTGGCCTGTGTTTGCCATCACTTGCCACGTCCAGGCCGAGCCCACCCTGCAAAGGACCATCTAATGCCAGCCTATGCTCATTTTTCCCCCTACCCCCTTATGGTGTCTAAAATCCCGGAGCTCATGATGATCAGAATGACCAACGGTGCCACATAGCGGATCAGGAATCCCCACTAGGCCCCAACTTCAGCCGTCCGGTGTTCCGGTTACCCTCTTCCTGGGCGTTATTTACACCCCAGATGTAGCCAACGAAAATCGCCGACAAGCGAAGTATTGCAGTGCTTAGCCCTCTACGATGGCTAGAACACAGCCAGTGAGAGACCGCGAAAAACGAGCCTGACAAAGCCAGGCACCGTTTTGCCCTCTGCAGGACAGGCACCCGGCCTCGTTAGAAGCTGAATCCGCCCTGGTAGTAATAATCCATATGCTGCTGTACAAACGCATGCAGATCACCCAGGGTGTAGACCCCCCGATGGCGGACCTGCCTGATCAGGTCTTCAAACAGGCGGGCTGTGAGCAAGGCATCGCCCAGCGCGGTGTGCCGCCCAGCTGCGTTGATGCCGTGCACTTTAAGCAGGCTGTCCAGGGAATGGGACGACCGCTGCGGATATACGGCCTTGGAAATGACACAAGTGTCCAGATAAGAGCTATGCAGTTTACTATTACACAGCCGCAGCTTCTCGTTCATGAAGTCCATGTCGAAAGTCACATAATGGCCGATTAGGACGCTGTCCCCGGCGTACTCCAGGAAGTCCGAGAGGACCGTAAAAACGTCGTCCCGACCTTCGACCATGTCCTGCGAAATCCCGGTAAGGCTTGTGACTTCCGGCGGAATGGAGCGGAAGGGGTTTACCAGGCGGTGAAAAGTCTTTCCCGCCTGGACTTGGCCACGTTCAACCTTCACCGCACCGACGGAGATAATCTCATCGCCACCCCGGTGGGCAAAGCCTGTAGTCTCGGTGTCTAAAACCACGAAGCAGTGATCGTCCAACAGCTGGGCCGGATCAGGCTTTTTCCGTTTGTCCAGACACTGCCTCCGGATAAGCTCCACCGTTTCGGCGTCAGGCGGAGGCCCGGGATAAGCACATCTTCCGGCAAAAACCAATTCTTCACCCCCGTGGTTATGAACCCGGCTTGAGATAATTCAGCCAGGCCTCGGTGAAGTTGCTGCTGGTCAGTTTCTGCAACCGGTTGATTACCGACAGCGCGTCCTTGAGTACAGCCTGTTCCCGCTTGCTGAGCTTGGCCGGTGTAATATAGTTGTCAGCCGCCAGACCCTGACGGTGCTTGACAACGTTCTGCCGAATCCGGAACATCATCACCGTCTCGAAAGAGGCCTGGATGAACTCGGCATCGTCGCGGGGGATCCCACCGCGCTCAACCAGCTGATCCAGCCTGCCAAAGGTCGAAGGTTCGGTAATCTTGTAACGCATCGCAAAGACGCGGATACAGTTGACGATATGCGTACATACGCTCGACTTAAGATTTAGTTCGTTCTTGTGGGGACCGGACTTCTCGGTTATGAAGCCGCCAAGCATGTTCAGCGGAACCCGGAACTGGACCTCGTCGTGGGTCAGCATATGGGTTACCACCGTCTGCCTCTCAAAAGCCTCGAACATCCTCTCCCAGAGGATCTTGGTCAGGCCCTTGTCACCGAAGATCGGCCGGAAATCAAGGAAGATCGTGAGCATCCGGATCCCTTCCGGCTCGGGGCTGTAAATCCAGCGGTGCAGGGTGGCGTTCCACTCACTCATCGACCGACACCAGGCGGGATTAGAAGCCACGACGTTCCCCTTGCACTTCTGGAATCCACACTCGGCCAGACTCTCCACAATTCTTTCACCCAGCGTGAGGAAATACTGCTTTACCGCTTCGGCCTGGTCCGGCTCGGGGTCGGCGTAGACGATCGCGTTATCCTGGTCGGTACGCAGCGTCTGCTCACGGCGTGCGGCGCTGCCCATGTTCACAAAGCAATATGGTACCGGTGGCGTACCCAGTCCGTCCTCCACCATCTGTTCCTCACAGAGGTGGACCACCCGGCGGGTCAGCTTGTCATTCAACTCGGCCATGATCTCCATCAGTTCCCGGGTCGGCGCTTTCTCGGTGACCAGGGCGTAGAGGAAATTGTCCACTTCTTTACCGGTCTCGCACAGACCACCCAGGCTGTGTTCACTCTCAATCCGGTGGGCCACCCACAGAGAGCCGGTACTCTGGGCCTTCAGCAGGTCGACCAAACTGACGATACCGACCAGCAGGCCGGACTCGGTCACCGTGACGTGTTTTGCACCGGACTTGATCACGGCGAGTAGGGCCTCGTTCAGGAAGGCGTCTGCGGGCAGGGTTACCAGCTTGGTGTTCAGGACGTCTTTGGCTCTGCGTTCACTGGGGCACAGTCCCTCGGCAAACATCTGACTAACTAGATCACGCTCAGTAACCAGACCCAACGGCTGTCCGACATCATCAATCACAATCACGGAGCTAATATTGTGTTCCGCCATCAATCCGGCCACGCCGGTGATATTGTCCTCGGGCCTACAGGTAATAACCGGGCGTGACATTATCTCGCCGACACGCCGTTTGAAAAGGCTGCTTTCCGCACGTGAAAACGTATCCAGGGACTGTTCAGAGACAATCTCGTCGTAGAGCATCCTCATCCGGTCCAGCATCACCCGGCTAAAGAAGGTGGCTACCTCCGGATGGTTATGAATCAGGTGTTCAAATATGTCGCGGGGGATGATCAGACAGGTCAGGGTTTCCTTAACCCGTACGTTACCCGAATAACTGCCGCCGGTGAGAACCACCGTCTCTCCGAAAATGTCATTACGGCGCCGGTACCCGACCACCGTTTCGACGCCCTTGTCGTTGTTTAGGGTAACCTCAGCTAAACCGTCCAGGACAATGAAGAGCAGACCCAGGCTGGCACCGCCCCGCCGGAAGATATATGTGCCGACGGGGTACTTACGAATCTCAACTTGAGGCGCCAACTCCTCTAATGCCTCCCAGTTCAATTCCTTAAAGGGAGTAAGAGCCTTCAGAACCTCAAAAGTGTCTACCTCTTCGTTCAAGCTGGCAACCTCCTCTCGATATTGGGGTAATCCCCAGGGCGCAACTGAATATGATTATCTATTTTAGCACGTCAATAGGATCTTGTGCTAAGGTTATTTATTGGTCTGCGGTTAGCGCACGGTAGGCCTGTAACAACATGCCCGTAACACGTCCCGGCTGACCGTCCCCGATCTGCTGCCCGTCCACCCGCACTACAGGACGGATCTCGTACACCGAGTTGGTCACAAAGACCTCCCCGGCGGAAAGCAGCTCATCCCTCGAGAACTCGCGTTCAACTGTCCTTAGGTCTTGCTTGGCACAGAGGTCCAAGACAAACCCCCGTGTAATCCCGCCCAGGATGCGATTGTCGGCCGGATGAGTCAGGACCGTCTCTTCCTGCACGATGAACACGTTGCTCGCGTAGGCCTCCGTAACCAGGCCGTTCCGGCGGACAAAAATTGCCTCATCGACCCCCGCCTCCCGGGCCTTATGCTTGGCCAGGATATTGGCCAGCAGGGATGTCGACTTTATATGACACATATCCCACCGGCCGTCGGGCACAGTAATCGCCGTCAGGGGATCCATGTGGTCACTGAAAAGGTAGTCCGGCAGATGGCGGACAGTGATCAGTACGGCCGGCTTGAGGTCCAGACTGAAGAGGTGGTTACGGGGCTCGGCGCCCCGACTTACCTGGATGTAGACCAGCGCGTCCGTAATCTCACTCTTTTTGTAAACCGTACGAACCAGTTCCTTGAATCCGACGGCATCAACAGGCAGCTTCAGTTCAATAGCGGCCGCACTGCGGACCAGGCGGTCAATGTGCCCGTCCAGTCCGAACAGCCGTCGGTCATAAGAGCGAACCACCTCGTAAATCCCGTCGCCGAACAAAAAGGCCCGGTCATCAATAGAAACCATCGCACTGTGCAGTTCGGTTAATTCTCCGTTTAAATAAGCAAGTTCCGCCAAAGACATCTACCCCAAAAAAGGACTCCGGTAGGCAACCATTTTCCGGGCACCCATCCTATATTCTTTCTTTTCAGCCAAAACCCTTGTATGCGTTTTTGATACTTACAGGTATTTGGAAATGCACCGTTTTTTAGTTATTGTTACACGGCTGCTTCTGGGCCATCAGGAAATGTGTGAAGTCCTCAACGGGCATTGGTTTTCCAAACAGAAACCCCTGCATTTCAAAACAGTCGTGGTCTTTAAGGAAATTTAACTGCTCCTCCCTTTCGACTCCTTCCGCAATCACTCCCATGTTCAGACTCCGACCCAGAACGATGACAGCCGAGGCAATGGCACCGTTATGCGAATCTGTCCCGATCTCGGCCACAAAAGACCGGTCGATTTTAAGCTTGTTAATAGGGAAACGGCGCAGGTAGCTGAGAGAAGAGTAACCCGTACCGAAATCATCGATAGAGAGCTGGATCCCCATCTCGTTCAACTGATTCAACACGCTTACGGTATGCTCCGCATTCTGCATCGCAATGCTCTCCGTGATTTCCAGCTCCAAGCACGTAGGGTCCAGGCCCGTCGTCTTCAATACCCGCGAGACGACTTCCACCAGATTCTGCAGTTGGAACTGCCGTGCCGATAAATTTACCGCCACGCGTATACTCGGGAAACCGGAGTCCTGCCAGGCTTTGTTCTGAGCACAGGCTGTTTTCAGGACCCATTCCCCGATAGGCACGATCAGGCCGCTCTCTTCCGCCAGAGGAATAAACTCCCCCGGCAAGACCAGCCCCAGTTTAGGATGCTGCCAGCGGACCAGGGCTTCCATCCCGGTGATCCCGCCTGACTTGACGTTGATCTTTGGCTGGTAGTGGACCACGAACTCCCTACGCTCTAAGGCACGCCGCATGCTGTTCTCCAGCGACAGACGTTCGGAGGCTTTGGCGTTCATGCTCGATGCGTAAAGCTCGTAATGATTACGGCCGTTTTCCTTCGCCCTGTACATAGCCGTGTCGGCGTTTTTCAACAAGGTCTCGGCGTCCTGCCCGTCGTCGGGGAAGAGGACGATCCCAATGCTGGTGGAGATGTACAGTTCGTGTTCACCGATTTTTAGAGGCTGCCGGACCGCTTCAACCACTTTTTGCGCGATCCTGGCGGCGTGTTCGGCCTTCATAATTTCAGGCAACAACAGCGTGAACTCGTCGCCCCCCATCCGGGCGACCGTGTCATCTTCACGTACACAGTTTCTTAACCGGATCCCGACCTGATTTAGAAGCTGGTCACCAATATCGTGACCCAACGTATCGTTAATTAGCTTGAAGCGATCCAGGTCGAGAAACAGCACGGCCAGCCCGTTGTTGTTGCGTTTGGCGTGCGCCATTGCCAGGGCGAGACGGTCCTTAAACAACATCCGGTTCGCCAGACCAGTCAGGTTGTCGTGAAAAGCCTGGTGCCAGATCGTTTCCTCGTAGCGTTTGCGCTCGGTGATATCACGCAGGATCAGGGTGACGAAGCACTGCCTGTGGACGCAGAAGTCACTGAAGGTAAACTCGATTGGGACAGCGGAACCATCATTGCGCCGTCCGACCACCTCACTGCTGACACCGCAGACCTCGTCTTCTCCGATGAGCTGGCTGACTATGAATCCATCCTTGTCGTGGAAATCGGGCAGCAACACGTTAATGTTCTGCCCGATAACGTCGCCGGGAGCATAGCCGAAGATGCGTTCACAGGCGGGATTGAAAGACTTAACCACACCGTACGTATCGACGGTGATGATGCCGTCGTGCGCCCGACTGATAATCGATCGCGCCAGAGCTTCGACTTTGTCCAGCGAGGCCTCCGTCTGTCTCGCCCGCATTAAGCGCCGGACACGGTTCCGCAAAACCGCCCAGTGAATAGGCTTGGTGATGTAGTCGGTGGCTCCGGCATTGAAGGCGTCATCCACCGCGTTGTCATCACTCAAGCCGGTAATCATAATTACCGGGGTTCGGTTCCCCCCGGGAAACGCCTGCATCTGGGCGCAGGCAGACAAACCGTTCATCACCGGCATTACGCAATCCATCAGGACCAGATCTGGTTGAAAGCGCTTGAAAATAGACAACGCCTGCTGGCCGTCTTCGGCCTCGGCCACCGTGTAGCCGTCGCCCTCGAGTACCTGGCGCAGTTTTAGGCGCAAATATCTTGAGTCATCCACAATCAGGATCAGGGGTTTGTCGTTGGTTTCGGACGATTCCGTCATAGTTTACCTTTCGTTTTCAAAATCCTGCTCAAGTGCAAACATGGATGGTGTTTCTTCATAAAGCATTAAATTCCTTCATGCACCCGGGGTGATCATTGCTAGAAGTTGCAAGTTGTTTTATTTTCGGTTCAAAAAGACTATTCCACTATTCAAACCGTTTATTTAATAAATGACCGATAACCAGTCGTAACAAGTCTTTCCTTGTTCCCATCAGCGGCCGTCCGGTCATCTCGACCATGGTCAGGTAATGTTTATGGCATGCTTACAACAACCGGAAGGCTTGTATAGCCCTTGGCAAAAGAAGGCCTAAGCTACTCGTGATACCCTTGGCTGAAGTCAGAATCCCAAACTGAGCGACAGTCATTAATCCTGTATAGAAGGGAACACGACTGCCGAGAATATCGACATGGAAATTATCGCTGTACACGGCGGGCTTGACACAAGCCGGGACCGCCAGTTCATGGAGGTCCTCGAAGAAGCAGCACAGCAGGGATACAAGCTCCTGGCCACAGACCGGGTCCAGGCCATGGAAGCCGTTATACGGGTGCTGGAGGATTCCCCGAAGTTCAACTGCGGCTACGGTTCAATCCTCAACCTTGACGGGGAAGTGGAGATGGATGCGGCCATCGTTGACGGCGTGACCAACCGCTTCGCTGCGATAGCGGCGATACGGCTGGTCAACAACCCGATCTCCGTTGCCCGTAGGCTGATGGAGAAAACCGAACAGGTGATCGTGGCCGGCGACGGGGCCGTTAAGTTCGCCCGACAACAGGGCTTCCCCGAGGCAAACTGCGTCTCCGAGGAGCAACTCGATGCCTGGCAGAAGGCCAAGGAGAGCCTGGCCCGTGGCGAGACGCCCACCCAGAACTTGTTCACCGGGCTTGAGTATCACGCGGATACCGTCGGCTGCGTGGTCTGGGACGGTAAAGGGCTGGGAGCGGCCTCATCAACCGGGGGGTTCTCTCTGAAAATGCCCGGTCGGGTCGGGGATACCCCGTGTCTGGGCGGGGGCATATTCGCCTCTCCAACCAGCGCTACGGTCTGTACCGGGGTAGGCGAGGCCTTCATTGAAACACTTACCGCAAAATACGTGGATGAGCAGATTGTCAGTGGTCTCCATCCGCAACAAGCGGTAGAGTTTGCCCTGAGGAGGCTGGCCGACTTGAAGGGTACGGAAGGCGGGATTCTGACGATGGACGCCGAGGGAAGGATTGGGTCGGCCTTTAACGCGGGACGCTTCCCGGTTGTATTCCTGGTCAACGGTAAGGTTCAGAAGGACTTTAAACCAGTCAATCTAAAACCGGAGCTGACCCTAAACTAGACCGTTCCAGGATCGTGCTTCAGGAAAATTCGATGTTTTTTGGATTTGTTCTCTATCATTAGTTGCTTTGTGAATTCCAGGTTTTAGGGGATTGATGAACAATAAGCCCTGGTGTAGAATAGTAATAGAAATAGATGATACGGCTGTCCGGTCGACCTGTACGGGTCAGTCCGGAAGCGTACAAGGCCCGGCAACACCGGGCCTTAGTTTTTCCAAACCCCTGGGAGGACTCCCCAAGGGTTGCCCTGATTAATGGCGCACGATAAGAGGGAAAGAACCCCCAGATCACGAACTCAGATCAGACTGGTCAGCGGCGTTTTTAGGCCGGCTCAGAAAAAGGAACACGAAGCGGCCTCCAGAGAATGATCCAGTTAAGAAAACAAGGCGGTTTAGAAAGCCCCGAGCTGCCTGGAAAACGGCAGCTCCCGCAATAGAAAGGACAGCATGGTTATCAAGGTAATGACCCGGAACCTCTACTTCGGGGCCTCTGCGGCCCGTCTAAAGGTCTCGTCGCTTCCGGACGTCCCGGCACGGGTCGCCGACATGTGGCAGATGATCCTGGCTAACGACTTTCCCGCCCGGGCCAAGGCGTTAGCCAACGAAATTGCGGTCAAGCGACCCCATCTGGTCGGCTTACAGGAGGCCACCCTCTTACGTGTCCGGTCGCCCGGGCTCTTCTTGAAGAGCAGTTGCCGGCACATCATGAGCCCAAACAAGCTCCTGCAGTGTCACGGGTTGTTAATGTACCTCTTGTTCAGACGCAACAAGAGAATAGCCACAACCGTGGCCTGCGATTTTCTGGACATCCTGCTGGGTGAACTCCGCAGTCGCGGACTCGGGTACACTCCGGCCGCCGTGTGGACAGGCACCGACATTGAAGCGCCGAGCGCGACCGGCGACGATGTCCGGCTGACGGACCGGACGGTGATAATTGCCCGGTCCGACCTTCCTCCCGGGGAATTAACTCTGTCGAACCCGCAGACGAAAGACTTCACCAGTACTTTTCTCCCGTTGATCGGCGGGCTTTTGACCATGCCCATCAGGCACGGATGGGCGTCCGTCGACGTGACCATCCGCGATCGGTCATTCCGCTTTCTTGCCACCCACCTGGACGCTGATTCCCCTGCCATCCAAGCGGCTCAGGCGAGGGAGCTCCTGCGGGGACCGTGCCAAACCGAGCTTCCCCTGGTACTGGTCGGAGATTTCAATTCCAAGGCCGTCCGCAGCGGCGAAGGCACTTACGACCACCTCATCGCCGGAGGTTGTGTCGACGCTTGGACGGTGGCCGGTTCGGGCGACGGTTTCACGGCGTGGCAGGACGAGAATCTGCTCAACCCGGTTTCCCGCCTGGACCGGAGGATTGACCTGATTCTCTACCGCGGGGGGTTCCAAGTCCAGGGCGTGGAAGTAGTGGGGGCGGAACCTGACGACCGTATTCCGGAGGGCCTGTCACCGTCCGGCCGTCTCTGGCCCTCTGACCACGCCGGGGTCGTCGCCACCCTGCGCCCGCCCCCCTAAAAGCAGCATCCGGCCCTGCTGTTCGACCCAGGCTCCGTGCTGCCGACTGACACGGTTCCGGCCCTTTTTTTCGCTCTGTAAAGGGCCTCGTCAGCCGCATTGAACACCTCGGCCACCCTCTGGTGTTGATCGCCTTTTGGCCGATGCTGACCGTGATGTTGACCTTGCCCCCGGAGCCTTTACCCGTATTTCCCTGCTGGGGTTTCTTCTTCGGGCGGTCTTTCCCTCGCAGGGTGAAGCCTCTCTTAGCGATCGTCTCTCTCAAGCGCTCAAGGTGGGCTGCGGCTTCGTCCAGTTTCTTCCCGGGGAAGAGGATTGTGAATTCCTCCCCGCCATAGCGGAACGCCTTGCCTCCGCCGGAAACCTGAGCGATCGCGAAGGCGATATACTTCAAGGCTTGGTCCCCCACATTATGTCCGTATCTGTCGTTGAACTGCTTAAAGATGTCGATGTCCACCATCACAATTGTGTAGTCTCAGCCTGCAGGTGCAACCACAACAGGCAGGAAACCAACAGCAGTACCAACGGTACAGATAGCAGATACAGTGTTCTGGCGACGCCTTCTTTCATACCGCATGTTTTCTAGCCGCCCCATTTCAATTCCTTTCGCGCCTCTTCGACAATTATGTGCGGATCACGAATCTGACCGTTTAACCGCAAGACATCCTGCATCTGAACCCCGAAACGGCGACAGATACCAAACAACGTGTCTCCGCGTTCAACGGTGTACTGCATTGTAGTCCTCCCATCTTACCTTGTGTTTGTAGGAGATAGTCCCCAACCAGATTACGATTTTAGTTGTCCGCTAATCCTCAGCCTCCTTGCACAAAGCTTGCAGGAAGCAAAACGTACCCCGCGGCGGCCTCAGGGGCGAGACTTCAATGATCTCAAACCGGTTCCCACCGAGAATGACACGGTGACCTACCTGCGGGGGACGGTCCGCATTGGCAATGGTACAGGGGTATGATCCTCCGGCCTCCAGATAGCTGACCCTGTATTCGATCACGAACCTGGGAGGGCGCTTGCTGTGACTGACCCCCCACAGGATCCGCAAATTGAGCACCAGAAAACACCACAGTTGGTATAGCCTAAAGCTCATCCAGAAACGCTCCCACTTGGTGATCTCCATTCAGCTTGCTGCCTCCCTCACTACTCCGGGATAATCCTCCACCCCAGGTTTCCCTGCACTTTCCAAAGCATCGTCGTGTGAATCATGCGTTTCATCCAGGCGCCGGCCAGGCCGATTTCGATACGGGTGCCAAACGGATCACGCCCACACCTGTTCCGGTAGCGCAGGAAGTTCGGTACGGTCGGGAAAAGGGTGATCGACACGGCCGAGCCATCCCAAAGGGAGCCGCTCATCGATGCGATGCAGGCCGAAAACATCTCCGTCATTCGCTCTTGGTGGGTCATTCTGCCCTGTTCAAGAAGGCTGATGATGTTCTTGGCTACCAGACGGCCGATGGTACCTGACACCATGCCGGTACGGGGGGCGGAAGCGGTCATGTTTGTTCCATTCCGGGTGATGTGGGGAACGGAAATGGAACCGGGAGCCGCAAAGGCAATGCCGGCGGCAAAGATGTTCCGGTAGTTGGGGTTCTGGTAGGTGGCCGGCCACGCCTCGGGGGTATAGACGAGCCTTTCATAGGGTAACCCGTAAAAGCCGTCCACGATCACAAAGCCGTCCTGGTTAACGAGTTTACTGGAGACATCCTCACCGTTCCTCCCGATGTACTTGAGCGGGGAGCCAATGAACTGGGGAATCAGCATCGCGAAATCATATTCGGTTTCCCCAAAGTTGCCCTCGTAGTCTTCCCAGCAAACCCGGTCTGCAACGACATGGCGGGCACCCTTCCGGACCTGCCACTTGATATCGAATTCCCGGAAGATTGACGTGGTAAAGTCCTCGCTGGACCGAACCCGGCTTCCGCTCCCGGTGTAGACGCCGCCGACACCAAAATCCCCGATGGCCGGTTCATTGGAAAACCACATGAGTTCGGCCCTGTCCCGCAATCCTAGTTTCACCAGGTCCTTGTGCACGTTGGTGATGTATTCAAAGGCGGCCCCCTGACAGGTGCTCCTGGGGTGGCCGACGCCAATCACCATCCTGACCCTTTCGCCCCGCTTCATCCGTTCAATGCATTGACCGTAGGCATCTCGGCACTGAATCGCGTGGTTCAGGCAACAGATTGAAAGGGTGTGTCCGTGCTGCGGTCCCAGACCCGGCGTGCCTTCGAAATTAAGCTTCGGCCCGGTAGCCACCAGCAGATAATCGTAGTTCACCCTTACTGGGCCACCGCCGGCCTTCTCCACGAGAACGTAGTTTTCGTCCGGGTGAACTTCCCTGGCCGTACCTTGGACAAAATGAACGTGCATCCGGTCGTAGACGGGTTTGAGGGGAACGCGCACTTTCTCCGGCGGCATGTGACCCACGCCCACCCAGACCAGTGAAGGCAGGTACAGGAAGTAGTCGTTCTTGCTGATCATTACAATGTGGTGGTCACGGCCTAGCCTGTGGCCGAGATAGAGGGCCGCGGTATGACCGGCGAACCCGGCGCCGATGATCGCTACCGTAGCCACGGGATCCCCCCTTCAAGAAGGTAAACGTCATATCCTTGGTATGCTTCGGTGATATTCAATATATGGTCGGATAGCCGGGATGGGAATAGCATCCGGGTACTATATCTATACAGGTCCAGTTATATATCAAAAGTTCTATGTTCCTCTATCTTTTTTTGAACAGTATGGTCAACACCCCGAGTCCGGATGGCCGTTCTTTCCTAAAGCCGACCCCTGATTGCCGGGGATGCAGCCAGGATCGACGACGGGAACGAGCTTTTTGGTCCGCGAACCGGTAACGGTTTTGCTGATCCACCACGTGCCATCCGCGCTCACAGGTGAACCGGATGACCACGATGCCGGTAACGCCGCCTTTGCAGTCCAGGCTCGATCCTTGCGGCCCACAAAGGCCCCTTTTACGAGACGGACCGTGGCTCCCTTTTCAATCAGTTTCCTGATGTCTTGCTCACTGCGGTACAGGTAAGCCTGGATGGTCACCGCCGCCGGGACGTTCTCCTGCAAGAGCAGGTAGTATAGATCGAGCGTCTTCTGAACGTACGAATAGTCTTCCATATCCAACATCAGCCGTTTTCCGCTTTCACCCGGCTGTTCCCGGACCAACCGCCCGATACGCATCGCGTGGTCTTGACCAAATTGGTCTTTCACCGAATAACCGACCTGCGTTGGATCTATGGAAACGTGGAGCTCCAGTCTTGTCTGTCCCAGAGTACCGATCACAGCCATTATTTGCTTTACGTTTTCTACTATTAGTTCCGGCGAGTCCACATATTCGCCCAGGTAATAGAGGGATGTTTGGAATCCCGAGTCTTTCAGCTGCATTGCCTTTTCTTTGGCGGCTTTTACATCACGGCCTCCGACGAATTGGGTAGCCAGTCTTGAGGCCAACCGATTTCTCTGCATATGCCTTCTTACCAACCCATTTGTCAGGGCTGTGAGCAGAACGGATAAACCACGCTAGTCTACGGGGACTCACCGACTCCTGGGAGCCATCAGCAACCCACCGTGAGGGGTGACGACGCTCACCTGGGAACAATCCGGCACATGCAGTCGTAGTACGGTGTACCCAGGCCCATATCCGGCAGGTATTGGGGGGTTAGGCAAACGCATCGCTACCGTACCCGACAAGGCATTCTCGCCGATTATCCCTTCTTAGCTGGCTTCGTAGCATTTTGTTCAAACACCTCTGTCCAGTTGACCTTACCGGTCATCTGCATCACGACAAACAGGGTTATGATCGCCAGGATGGTAATGACCAGCCCGGTGTAACCCTGGAAGAAAAACGTATAAGAGAAGAGGACAAGGAAGACAAACTGCGAAAGCCCGACCTCCACAAAGGCAAACCTCTTGCCCACCACCAGCCGCATATACGAAACCACCAGGAAGATGGACATCAGGGAGCAGATAACAAAAGCCAGGTGGATGGAAATGTGGTCGGCCAGGTAAGCGAGCAACAGGTGGAAGCTGAAGTAGGCCGCGCACACAAACAGGTAATTCATCGGGTGAATATCGATCTTGCGTAATACCGTGATAATAAAGAGGATAAACAAGAAAAACAGCAACGACACGGGGGCAAAATAACTAACGTTCGCTACCCACGGGCCGGGATTCAGCTTCTGCGGCAGAGCCATGCCGATCTTAACCCCGGTCAGCAGGTTGGAATACTCCCAGCTAAGCTCCCAGCCCTTTTCCGTCTCTACCTTCTTCGTCGGCGAGATGCTGTTCTGGGGAAAATCGATCTCCTTAAAGTCGGTGTTCATCGTCAGGCTGAAATTCCTGATCTGGTTGACCTCCTCGCCGAAATCGTACCACCATTCGTCCATCCCCTGAGACTTATAGGAGATCAGGAAGTTCTGGGCCTCGCCCGGTGCCAGGTTAACTACGCCGGTCACCTTGCCGGCTTCGATGTCGAGGTTCTCCAGCTCTTTCCCGTTAACCAGGAACCTAAAGTCATCATAGATGGCCCCGCTGTTGGGAAATTCAAAGGTGATTTGAGCCTCGCCCTGTTCCCCCGTGTTATTGACGGTTTCATACTCGCCGCCGAAGTTTACACGGTAGGTCGAGTACCATAGCAGTCCCTTTTGCCGGTAGTCGATCTCAAGATCGGTGTTTATTCTGCTGCCGTCGATCGGAAGACGGTGGGTGACCTTTTCTGCTTTGGTCTCGGTTACCTTTTTGCCGTCCACGGTCTTGGTAACCTGGGACTCCTTCACTATATTTAACTGTACCGTAGGCGCTTTTTGCCCTTGGGCCGTTCCCCAGAGCTGGCCGACTTCATATTTGAGCGTTTGGTCCTGACTATGCGTGCGCATCTCTACGGTATTCCCCAGAAAAAGCCACGCAATTGAGACACCTACAAAGATCGCGATCAGGGCTACAATGTTCCGACCCATACTTCCCGGACCCCCTTCTTAATGATCCCTTTTAGCTAGTAACCCGTTCCTCAATTTAGTTTTCTGCTAGATACCTTCCACGCTCAACAGATATTTCCTTTTAGGCGGTGCCGAAGAATCCTGGCGTCTCAACCCCCATTAGAAGGAAATACGAAAGCCGTGGAAGAATTATCCCTACGGTGCAACTATCAAAAGCTTCAGAGGGTATTGACTATGGAAAACGACAGCAGGGAATAGTATCTGCGCGATGGAGCGGAGCTTTGTGTTACGGGCGCTGAGAAAAGCATTGGCTACAAGGAAGCTGGAAATCATCAACAACGATCAGGGTGCGCATTTTACCTGCGGCGACTACATCGAGCTGCTAAAAGAAAACGGCGTTAAGATCAGCATGGATGGCAAGGGCCGGGCAACCGACAACGCCATTACCGAGCGGTTTTTCCGGAGTTTGAAATGGGAGAAGATTTATTATGAGGAATACCGGACGCCGCGGGAAGTATACCGGGCTGTTCGGGATTATATTGACGAATACAATTATGTCCGACCGCATCAGGCCATCGGTTATGAAAAGCC
>QZIR01000070.1 GCA_003604975.1 Desulforudis sp.
AGGAAGAAAAAACCATTTCTAAACTGGCGGCCGAGCATGGAGTCTATACCATGAAAGGGGGTGCCAATAGCTTAAACATCATCAAAAGTTTGTCTTGACAAATGGGGTCCACCTTGTTCAACGATGGGTCATAAAACTAGAAGGGGGGATCGCTATGGTAAGAAAGCCAAGCGAGCAGGAAGAAGAATATTTTGCTCGGTTAGAATTTGAGAAGTTGAAGAAACTCGAAGGGGAAAAACTAAAGGGGCTTACCGAAGGAGAAAAGAAGAGATTAAAAGAGCTCCATTACATGCAGTGCCCAAAATGCGGTATGAAACTTATCGAGATGGACTACAAAAGGCTAAAAGTTGATAAATGCTCAGAATGCGAAGGAATATGGCTTGATGCCGGAGAACTTGATGCAGTAGCCCAGCTGGAAAAATCCGCTATTGATAAGTTCTTTGGTGTTTTTAAGAAATAGTTGATTGTTGTCATTTCCCACCCACAGTGGCAGCATAGCCAGGCCATTTTCCCACTCAGCATGGCGGTAAAAGGGACTTAACGCCGCCAACCAGGGTGGCTTTTTCGTGGATCTGTTCAGGGTTGGAAGCAGAAAAATGGTGGCGGAGCGTCCTGTTAAAGCCTCCGGGGAAAGTGTAGTCGCACCGAAACCCCGAAGGCTTTAACTTGGAACCGGCAAGTAGAACCTTAGGATCCAGTAATCACACGGATTACAGGGTAATTTTTGATGCAAAATAGTTGACAAAAGAAGGATGGACATCGCTCAATAGGACCGTTACCGGTTTTGGTGGTTTCTATGCTGGAGGCTTTCAAGAAAGTCATCGGCTTTACGGGTATCGTGCAAAAGTACCTCAAGATGTCTCGGCACCACAACTGTCGTTACACGACCACACAAGTGCTTGATCACGTGATCGACGCGCTTACGGTCGAGCCTTCTCTGATTGGAATACATGAACGCACTCAAAACAGACCCGGGATACCAGAGTCTCAAAGAACTGGACAGGGTGCCGGACGAACGGACCGTACGCTACCTCTTGGGCCGGTTTGGCCCGGACAACTTTGAAGCGTTGCGTAGGGCAAACCAGGCCCTCTTGGATGTCAAGGCCCGGATGGAACCGACCCGCGAAGTGTGGCTGGATTTCAACGATACGGTGGTGACCCTCTTCGGCCACCAGGAAGGGGCCGAGGTTGGCTATAACCCGCGTTATCGCGGACGCCCGTCCCATAAGATCAAGGTCGCCTTTGTGGCCGGCACCGTTACCGGCACATAAGACTGGCGGGGAATCAGTGGCTGCAAAAGACCATCGGTTTTATCAAGGTGAAGCTCAAGGAGTTCATTGGTGTCAAGGCCTGGATCAACGTAGTGCAGGCCTGAACCGGGCCTGCTCTCTGATAAGCAAAACAGACTGCATTCTCACTCCCCCGAGAGGGAGCCGGGTTGATATACCGTTTTTGCGGGTAGGCGTTGCCGCTGTTTCCGGTACAATGCTATCCGGCCAGGGATGCGGTAATATTTAAGAACTAAACTAGTGCTTTATGGATGCTAATAGGGCTGCGAAAGAAATTATCACAAACCCCTTTACAAAATCTGCTGGGGAAGGTAAGATAACCGCTGAAGGGGAGTAGCCAGTTTTTCTGAGGGCGTCAGTACGGCCATAAAGGGTCCGCTTTCAGGACGGCAGAATAGTAATAAGGCCGCAGGCAAGACCTTCACGCCGAAGTTCGTTTTTGGCGTGAAGGTCTTTTATATTACAGCCCCTTCTGGGCAGCAAAAACCGGCCCGAATAGTGCTTTGTGCTTTCTTCGGATTTCCGGCCGTTTGCCCCGGGGGCAAAGCATAAAGCATGATTCCATAGAAAATGGCTCAATTTTCGGTTGACGAATACACGAAATGAGAAAGTGGAGGGTATATTATGCGCTGGCACCAAAAGGAAATAAGTCAAGTTATAGAAGAATTAGGCACGTCCCTGAATGGACTTTCACAAACGGAGGCACAGAAGCGGCTTGAGGAATACGGACCTAATGAACTACAGGAGAAAGAGAAAAAAAGTCCTTTCATAATGTTCCTTGACCAATTCAAGGATTTCCTGATAATCGTCCTCATCTGTGCAGCTGTAATAGCAGGCGTTGTCGGCAAGCCTATTGATGCGCTTGCGATTATAGCGATTGTCATTCTAAACGCGATTATCGGTTTTATTCAGGAATATAAGGCAGAAGAAGCGATGGCGGCCCTTAAAAAAATGGCAGCGCCAAAATCAACAGTCTTGAGAGACGGGGTGCCTTCCAATATTTTAGCTTCAGAAATTGTTCCCGGAGATATTGTGTTGCTTGAAGCAGGGCAAATAGTACCAGCTGATATGAGACTTGAAACAGTAAATATGAAGGTAGATGAAGCTGCCCTGACAGGAGAGTCGGTCCCGGTCGAAAAACATATAGCACCCCTCCGTGATAAACATCTACCACTTGGCGACAGGAAAAATGTGGTGTATCAGGGAACCATAGTCACCTATGGGAGAGGGGTTGGTGTTGTTGTAGCGACAGGCATGGAGACCGAGATGGGAAAGATTGCCACCATGCTTCAAGAAGAAAAGGACGTAAAAACCCCCCTTCAGCAAAGGCTTGCGGCCTTTGGTAAGAGGCTTGCCATTGCAATTCTGGTTATATGTGCCATAGTCTTTACAGCAGGCCTAATGAGGGGTGAGCCTGTAACTCTTATGCTTTTGACGGCTATAAGTCTTGCGGTTGCCGCTATACCGGAGGCATTGCCTGCAATCGTTACTATAGCCCTTGCCCTCGCTGCAAAAAAGATGGCAAAGCAGAACGCACTCATAAGAAAACTTCCTGCTGTAGAAACCCTCGGCTCTGTTACATATATATGTTCTGATAAGACAGGCACACTCACTTTGAATAAGATGGCGGTTGAAGAGATATGGATGGACGGGAAATTAGAAAAGGGGTCAAGGGTTCAAGGGGTTGAGTGGTCGAATGAAAAAACTCTTGAACCTTTGAATCCTCGAACCCTTGAATCCTTATTTTTCACTGCCCTTACCTTAAGCAACGATGCACAGGTTGATGCTGACGGCAATCTCATAGGTGACCCCACAGAAATTGCCCTTTTTAACATTGCAAGGGATAAAGACTTCGACAAGAAAGAACTGGGAGAAAAATTCCCCCGCGTTACAGAAATTCCCTTTGATTCTGACAGAAAATGCATGACCACTATACATAAGACAGGAGTTAGGAGTCGGGAGTCAGGAGAAAAAGCCGAATTTATATCCTTTACCAAAGGTGCGATTGAGGTTTTGATTGAACAGGCTGATAATATCCTTGCATCTGAGGGATTAAAAGAGCTGGATAAAAATGAAATTCTCAAAATAAGCGAAGGGATGGCTGCTGATGGTTTAAGGGTATTAGGCGTTTGCATGAGAAGATGGGATGCTATGCCAGATGATATTTCTCCTGAAAATATAGAAGCAGGTCTTACTATTTTAGGTCTTGTGGGATTGATGGACCCGCCGAGGGAAGAGGCAAAAGAGGCAGTGGCTTTATGTAAGACAGCAGGTATAAAGCCGGTGATGATTACGGGAGACCATCCCCTTACAGCAAGGGCAATAGCAAAGAGACTTGGAATCCTTGATGATGATACAAGGGCAGTAATCACCGGAAGAGAGCTCGAGAAGGTATCACTGGAAGAATTTGAAGAAAGGGTTGAGCATATAAGGGTTTATGCGAGGGTAGCTCCTGATCAGAAATTAAAGATAGTGAAGGCGCTTCAAGATAAGGGACAATTTGTTGCCATGACAGGAGATGGTGTCAATGATGCGCCGGCGATTAAAAGGGCGAATATAGGCATAGCAATGGGTATTACAGGGACAGATGTGTCAAAAGAAGCATCTTCCATGATACTTCTCGATGATAATTTTGCAACAATTGTCAGGGCTGCAAAAGAGGGAAGACTTGTCTATGACAATATACTGAAATTTATCAAATACTCCATGACCTCAAACGCAGGTACATTATGGGCAATATTCCTTGCCCCATTTTTTGGACTTCCTCTACCTTTACTTCCGCTCCAGATACTGTGGATGAACCTCCTTACAGACAGCCTTCCAGGTCTTGCCCTTACAGCAGAACCTGCTGAAAGAAATGTGATGAAGAAACCCCCAAGGCATCCTGGTGAGGGGGTGTTTGCTCATGGCAGAGGTTTTTATATAGTTAAATTCGGACTGGTCATTGGTATAACAGCACTTCTTTTCCAGGCATTTGCTATAAAGGAGGGCATGCCATGGCAGACAATGGTATTTACTGCCCTCGTAATCGGTCGGATGGCTGTCGCTATGTCTGTTCGTTCTGATTATGATTCGCTATTTAAAATAGGATTCTTTAGCAATAAGCCCCTTTTAGGTGCTGTCCTTTTGACCTTTACTCTTCAGATGACTGTCGTATATGTGCCTTTTTTGAATCCAATATTTAAGACTGAGCCTTTGGCTTTGAGCGAGTTGATGGTTACACTGGCACTATCAGCTGTGGTATTCTTTGTCATGGAAATAGAAAAATTGACAAGGAGGAAGAAGAATGTCTGATATCAGTAGCGTTGCATAAAACTTTTGAGGTGATGCCAAGACCCAAGATTTCACTGCATCAAAGGCAGCGCTTTGCAATTATGGTGTATACATACAGTCACCGAATTCCGGCAGGGACCAAAAACCAATGTACAGTTTTAGGTAGCCCTCATTTTGGTAATAGCTCTATTATACTAGCGGATCGTAGGTCAGATCATCCAAGTGATCTACCTCGTTGACCATCACCTGCCTTAAGGTTTCTTGAAATATTGCTTCATGGTTTATCCTTCGTCGACCTTTGGAACTGGATCCAAACTTCTGGTAAAGCTTGCGGACGAAAGATGTAAACGAGTCGTAAAGGCGGGTGCTCAACTGCCGCTTGATGCTTAGTAGCGGCCCTTGGAAACTAACTTTGCTTTTCAACAACAGCATCAGACAATAGGTGATCAGTGCTATGAATAGCTGGTTTTCCACCGCCCGTTGGCTTAATCCGTAGAAGTGTTTTACACGTAAATGTTGCTTGATCTATCTCTTGCGTGGCGCTTGTACGGCACTTTTCGCCGCTCGAAGCACATCGAGGTAGTGGCCCTCCTCAGGCGCTCACCATAACCCCGCCGGTTGGACACACCAATGACATTAATCAGCCTGTTTCGAGTATCTTCGCCTTAAAAAACGGCATTGCCGGTCTGGTATGTGTATTCCATTTATTGTAAAATTACATGGAAGCATGTGGAAATGCACAGAAGGCAGGGCGTTGTATGAACCGTTGGCAAACTATAAGGCCTCCCGGCGGGGTTGCCCGGACGAAGGTGCAGCTGATTTCCCCGGGAAAGGCACGGTGTTGGGAGCCCGGCGGACCCGTGAAAGCCCGTAAACGGGCGCTAAAGCGGATCTCCTCATTCTCTCCGGGCAGATCGCGGCCTGGTCGGGTCTTCATTTGGCTCAGACAAGCCTTGGTTTTGGGATTAGCGGTGCTTCTGCTGATTGGGGTTAGTGCGGCGTCCGAGACGCTGAATTCGCATGAAGTTACCCAGACGCCGACGGCCGTGGTATCGATGCCGAACCGCGTCAACCGCCTGTACGAATCCGGTGGAAGGGAGCAGAAGCCGGTTCGCGACGAGGCTCCGGCTGCCGTCGTGACCGAGGATGTACAGACCGAAAGACCAGAAATCACCCTGACCGCCGCTCGTGGTTCCGGCCAGACGATCCGGATGCTGGCTACCGCCTATACACTGGAATGCGGTAACGGAGACGGGGTTACGGCCACCGGGACCACCCCGCGACCGGGAATCATTGCCGTAGATCCCAAGGTCATCCCCCACGGCACCCTGGTCTACATTAACGACTTTGGCTATTTTCGGGCGGAAGACACCGGCGGCGTGATCAAGGGCAACCGGATTGACGTATTCATGCATTCCCGGGCCGATGCTCTCAAGTTTGGTAAGCGCTGGGTGGACGTCAAGATTATCGGGAAGTTTGATGAACCCGGGCTGGTCCAGTATTTTCCCCGCTAAGGGCGTCTCTCTTTACTTTTGGAAAGTCTTGATCATACGGATATCACTCCGGTGCTCATCAAAGACTATGCCTAAGGTGGCATTGATGAACAAAAAGCAGCTAGTCGGCAAACTGCACTGGTTCTACAGCCTGGAACTCGAACAAGTCGATCTTTATACCGCGCAGGCCAAGCAAATGGAGGACATCTACCTGGCGAAGACACTGGCCCGGATCGCGGTGATTGAACAACAACATGTAGACAATATGGCGGCGGCGATCCGCCGCTTAGATGCCGAACCCACTCGGCTCGGAGACGTGCTGGCCCCCGTGCTGGGCAAGGCTTCCGGTGTGATCAGCGGAGTGCTGGGGCCGAAGACGGTGCTGAAGGTGGGCATCACCCTGGAAGAAAAGGCGATGAAAGACTACAAGGATCTGATCCTGCGGGTCGGGGACGAACACCTCTTTAACACCCTCTGGGACAATCTGATCGACGAGGATTTACATACCGCTTGGTTTGCGAATAAACTTAAAGAACTAGAGGCCATCAACTGATTGCTGAGGGGTAGCTTAAATGACGATTAGTTTTGACCTGATGGTATCCGACGTACTGGCCCTGGCTTTTGGATTAATTCTTTTTAATACCGGTACCCTCTTTTGGTTCGGGTACAAGGTCGACTTTCTGTCCCGCCTGCTGGCCGTGGAGGGGGAGGCCGGGGAACGTGCGGCGATTATCATCGGGCGGTGGCTGGTGGTGATCGGTACAGCCACTTTTCTGATCCCCTTTGCAGCCCGCTTGATCGGTCCGGGTATCTGGTGGCCCTACCTGGCGCTTGTTTTCTGGGGCGGTGCCCGGATCCTGTTCACTGCCTTCAGGCATTACCGCCTTCGTAATCGAGCCTGAAGGGACGTCCTTGTTGAGGAGGGAAACATAGCCATTGACGGAGATCAAGACCGAACTTCTGGACCGGGTGGCGGAAGCTGCCGCCATCGCCCGGGATCAAGTCGCAAATACTATACGGCTGCTGGATGAAGGGAATACGGTTCCCTTCATTGCACGTTACCGCAAGGAAGTTACCGGTGAACTGGACGAAGTCCAGATCCGCCGCATCGAGGAACTGGTCTGCTACCACCGTGGGCTAGAGCAGCGCAAGTCCGATGTCCTCCGCCTGATTGAGGAACAAGGGAAGCTGACCGAAGAGATTCGGACGCGTATCTTGGGTGCATCCCGGCTGACCGAGGTGGAAGACCTCTACCGGCCCTTCCGGCAAAGGCGGAAAACGCGGGCCGGGATGGCACGGGAAAAGGGCCTGGAACCGCTCGCCACTTACCTCCTCTCGTTTCCCCGCGCCGGTTCACCCGAAAGCGAAGCCGCATCTTATCTCTCGGAGGCGGTGCCTACCGTGGCGGAAGCCCTGCAGGGGGCTAGGGACATCGTGGCCGAAACGGTGGCCGACGATCCGGACGTCCGGGGTTGGGTGCGCGATCACGCCCGTCGCTACGGGTTACTGGTTACGCGGGCCAGGGATCCGGAGGTGGATTCCGTTTACCGGATGTACTATGACTACCGGGAACCGCTTCGTACGGTCGTTCCCCACCGCGTGCTTGCGGTTAACCGCGGTGAACATGAGGAATTCCTCCGGGTCTCGGTGGAGGTGGAGCAGGACGCCGTACTGTCTTACCTGCAACGCTGGTTCGGGCGGGAAGGGTCCGTCACCTCCGACCTGGTTCGGGAGGCTGTCGTGGACGCCTACCGACGTCTGGTGGCCCCGGCAGTGGAGCGGGACGTACGCCATGAACTGACCGAGAGGGCCGGGGCGCAGGCCGTGGATGTATTCTCCCGCAACCTGCGCAGTTTATTGCTGCAGCCTCCGGTGCGTCAGATGGTGGTCCTGGGAGTTGATCCGGCCTATCGTACGGGCTGCAAGTGGGCGGTCGTCGACGACACCGGCAAGTTGCAGGAGGTTGGGGTTGTCTATCCCACACCTCCCCAGAACCACACGAGGGAAGCGGAGTCCGTTTTTAAGCGCCTGGTCGATGAGTATCGGGTACAGGTGATCGCGGTCGGAAACGGTACGGCCTCTCGGGAGACCGAGCAGTTTGTAGCTGATTTCATCGGGGTCCACGGTGGCGGCAGGCTGTCCTATACCATTGTGAGTGAGGCCGGGGCCAGCGTCTACTCGGCCTCCGCGTTGGCGGCGCAGGAGTTTCCAGACCTGGACGTATCCTTGCGCAGTGCTGTCTCCATTGCGCGACGACTGCAGGATCCCCTGGCGGAACTTGTCAAGATTGAGCCCCGTGCCATCGGGGTCGGTCAATACCAACACGATGTGCCCCCGAAGCGCCTGGAGGAGAGCCTCACGGCAGTGGTGGAATCGACGGTCAATTACGTGGGTGTCGACCTGAACACGGCCTCGGCCCCCCTTCTCGGCTACGTGGCCGGGGTTAACGAGACCCTGGCGAAGAATATAGTCCGGTATCGTGAAAAGACCGGACGGTTTCGGAACCGCCAGCAGTTAAGCGAGGTGTCCCGTTTGGGCCCGAAGACCTTTGAACAGTGTGTTGGCTTCATGCGTATCACCGGGGGTGAGAACCCGTTGGATGCTACGCCGATTCACCCGGAATCCTATGCGTTAGCCGATCGGTTGCTTGGTTTGATTGGGTCCGGGTTCTCGGACGTAGGCCAGCCGGCCCTGCGTGCGAAACTAGCGCGTTTGAGCATCCAGGCGGTGGCCGCCGAACTGGGGGCCGGTGTACCGACCTTGCGGGACATTGTGGAGAGCCTGGCTCGTCCGGGCCGCGACCCGCGCGATGAATTGCCCCTGCCGTTATTCCGGACAAACGTGTTGAACATCCAAGACCTCGAACCGGGGATGGAACTGCGGGGCACGGTGCGCAACGTGGTTGACTTCGGCGCCTTTGTGGACATCGGTGTTAAGCAGGACGGCTTGGTACACATCTCAGAACTGGCAGACGGATACGTGCGACACCCCTTGGACGTACTCTCCGTCGGTGACGTGGTCAGCGTGCGGGTCCTTTCTGCGGACGCCAAACGCGGTCGAATCGCGCTTTCGATGCGCGGCTTGCCACCCCAACTCACGGTTTAATCGCTCTCCCATTTTCCTCTAAAGGCTTTTAAACCCAGCCCGACTATACTCAACTCCCTGCACAGAACCGTCACCACTGGCATAAATTACTACATGGTTTGCGCAAGATCACGAAACCGGTCGGATACACCCGGTGGTTTTGACCTGCTAACCATAACACCTGTCAGGGAGGGAGTATAGATTGGGTAAAGACTCATTAGATCTGAACAGCCTGCTTGGTCTGGTGCAGGGTTTCGTTAATCAACCGTACAGTGGCAGTTCGGAAGGCACTCAGTTAATTCCGGACGAAGCACAAATACAGGAATTTTTATCGGGTGCCCTCGGTATTGCCAAGGAACATTTAGATCCGGAGCAGCAGGAGGCGGTTGCGAAGTTGTTAGAATCCCTACTTCAACAACCACAGAAATAGGGTCTTTGGTTCCATAATTTAAGGAAGGAAGTGAATCGGGGTGTCTGTGTATAGTAAGGAAAAGCTGATCGGTAAGCTAAGCGGCGGGACATCCAGGGTAGAGCCACCCAAAAAGGCGCAAAACGGTCATCTCACCCGCAGCGCAGAAGACGCATCCCCAAAGGATGAGCCGGTCACCGACCACACGTACGGTGGACGCTGTACAGACTCAGAATTAATCGAGGGACTGGAAAGGTTGATCCAGAAGCTGGATCAACTGGAGAGCCGGCAGGCGACGGACCGAAAACTGATTGACGAAGCCCTGACCAAGGTCGAAAAGCTGGTCGAAGAACCGAAGCCCGTTGAAGTACAGCAAGTACAGTTAAAGGATAATTTGAAAAAATGGCTCGGCATTGCCCAGGCTTCCGGGAAGATCCTGGACGTTGGGGCCGGAACCATGATTGTGATCATCGATGCGGTAGCCGACTCGCTCAAGGATCGCAATTATGCTGGAGCACAGTCGCCGCCGGGTAACCAACTCGATCTTCAGAACCTGCTTGTTACCGTTACCCAGTTCCTTCAGGAGCTCAATCCGGATGTCAGAAAGGCGTCGCCGGAGTGAACCCTGATACCGGGGGCCGGACATAATAGTGCCAAACTCCGGTAACAAAGTTCCAGGTTCAAGCATAACTTGGGGGTAGATACTAACGGAGGGAGGTATTTCCAAATGGAAGAAAAAGTTGATGCTCAGTCTTTTCCGTTTAATGTTCCCGGGATGATTCTGGGAGCCGTGCTCGCTGCGCTGGGCTTGTTCCTCATTGCTACGGCTTTTGCGCCGTTCGTCAAGTTGGTGGGCTTCTTCGTCTTCCTGATCGGTGTTATCATTTTTGCCCTGTAGGCAAAAACGCCGGCAGCAGTAGAAGTCCCAAGCCAGAGAGTCATAGAATCACAAGAAATCGCCCGTTACGGGTGATTTCTTTTTTCAAGGCGAGCCTTCTCGGTCAAGTAGAGGAACCCACGAATTTGACCCAGACGTGAAGATCTTCGAACCGCCCCCCGATGTGGGCGTTGTTAATCAGGGTGCCGCGGTAGCGGTATCCGAGCCGGTGAAAGACCAGGTTCACACCGTACTGGCCGGCCCGTGACAGGCTGTAGAAACAGCGCATCCCCGACTCGTAGCATTCATTCTCGAGGGCATTAATCAGGCAGCTGGCCAACCCCTGGCCCCGGTACCGTGGTAGGGTGGCGCAGTCCGTCATTTCCGCCCGACCGTAGACCGCCTCAAGCTCCGCCGCCGCCACGCCCGCCAGCCGGTCACCGTCGAGGGCCAGCTGAAAACGGGTCCCGTACTCCATCGTCCTCAACAGGTAGGCCGGATCGTCCACCGGTACCGGATAACTGGCGAAGACCTCGCTGAATAACGCCGTCATGGCTGGTATGTCTTTGGCTGCGGCGGGGCGGAAAGTAAAGGCCTGGTCCGGACAATGCCGGGACTCCTGCGGCTTGGCGATGATCTCGCGCAGCATATCGACCTCGTCCACCAGGTGCTCGCTGGATTCTCGTTCCGGGTCGGGGTAGAGCACCAAGAAGTATCCGGTGTCACCGCTAAAAAAGCCCTCGGCTCGGGCCTCTTCCCTGAAACCGGCGACCTTCAGCCCGGCGGTATACGATTCTCGGCAGGGAAACACGATCTTTCCGAATCCCCGCTCCAGGGCCTTCTCCCTGATATAGCGGGTAAAGGCTGTGGGGTCGCTTACCTTACCCTCAAAGACCCACAGCCGTTTGTTGGTCGGATCGACCAGGGCCTGGACTTTGAACAGGGGGTTCTCCTCGCGCAGAACTTCGTCTTCATCGGTGAAAAGCAAAGGATCACTCCTTTCATTTCAGGGGTTTAAATCTCAGAGCTGTAATTTTCCGCCCGGGGCTCTCTAATCGTATTGGCGCAGCCGATACTTTCCGCCGGTCCGACTTCTGACTTCCGACCTCTGACTTCTATATGGTATAGCCTGGCACGGCCGGACACAGAATAATCCTCGTGGAGAGAGAGCGGAGGCTAATCAGCTTATGACCGGTACCAGAAGCAATTCTCTCTGGCGTAACGTCCCCGAAGAGCAGTGGAATGACTGGCACTGGCAGATGACCCACCGAATTACCGGTGTCGATGAACTGCGCAGGGTAATCAATCTCACTCAGGACGAGAACGAGGGCGTGCAGCAATGCCTGGACACCCTTCGGATGGCCATCACCCCGTACTACGCCAGCCTGATGGATCCTGATGATCCCGATTGCCCGATACGCAAACAGGGTGTGCCAATGGCGGTAGAACTGCAGATGGGACGCTGGGAAAGCGAGGATCCTCTTTACGAGGATGTGGACTCACCCATTCCCGGCATTACACACCGCTATCCCGACCGGGTTTTGCTGCTCGTTACCGACCAGTGCTCGATGTACTGTCGGCACTGCACCCGCCGCCGCCTGGCCGGAAAGACCGACGAGGCCCTGCCTTGGGAACAGATCGAAGGAGCCCTTGCCTACATCCGGCGCACCCCCGCGGTACGGGACGTGATCCTGTCGGGGGGAGACAGCCTGCTGATCAGCGAGGAAAGGCTGGAGCATATCCTGACCGAACTGCGACGCATTGACCACGTGGAGATCATCCGCCTTGGTACCCGTACACCTGTGGCCTTACCAATGCGGATTACACCCGAACTCTGTGCGATGCTCCGCCGGTTCCATCCCTTGTACCTCAACACCCACTTTAACCACCCAGCGGAGATAACCGTACAAGCCCGCCAAGCCTGCACGATGCTGGCCGACGCCGGCATTCCGCTGGGTAACCAGACGGTCCTGCTCCGCGGGGTCAACGATTGCCCGTACATTATCAAGGACCTCGTACACCGCCTGCTCCAGATTCGTGTACGCCCGTACTACCTGTACCAGTGTGATCTCTCTCCAGGTATTGAACACTTTCGAACTTCAGTGGCCAAGGGGATCGAGATCATTGAACTGCTGCGCGGTCACACCTCGGGACTCGCCGTGCCCACCTTTGTGGTGGACGCCCCTGGCGGAGGGGGCAAAATCCCGGTGGCCCCCCAGTACCTGATCTCCCAAGCTGAGCACAAGGTCATCTTACGGAACTACGAGGGCGTGATCGCCGCCTACAACGAGCCTTTGGCGTCGGACGGGTGTACGGACTGCCGCGACTGCCCGTGCCTGCGCTATCGGGAAAAGGTGGGGTTGGCCAAGCTCTTTGCGGAGACCAAGATCGCCCTG
This sequence comes from Desulforudis sp., assembly GCA_003604975.1. Lineage (GTDB taxonomy): Bacteria > Bacillota > Desulfotomaculia > Desulfotomaculales > Desulforudaceae > SURF-60. Next base: position 12,822 of record QZIR01000070.1, read on the forward strand.
GTTCCGCAGGGCAACCTGCGTGAAAAACGCCGCCGGTCCTATTGCTGACATTAACCTAAATCCCGGATGAACGAATGCAGTCCCTGCATCAGGACGCCGAAATAGACGGGGTTACGCTCGGGGTCGCGCAGGCGCCGGTTAATCTCGAGCTGCACGGCCGGTATCCCCAGTTCCCTGCTGGCAAAACGGGTCACCGTGGATTGGGCCCCCGCGGTAAAGACACTGTCTACAAATACGGACTGGATCCCCTCACCGCGCAGTGCAGTGATCAGGTCATCCAGATATTCACTGTGCTCCAACAGGGAATCGCCGCGACACGTACCGAGATCAATGTTAAAGGCCCGCCATTCGGCGGCGCCGTGGATGTCGATGATTAATCGGATCCGTTCCTTCTTAACCAGTTCGCGTAGTGCGTGCTTGTAAGGGCAGTCGTCATAGAAGTTCGGGTCGAGATCGACCGAGGCGGCGTGCATCGCCCAGCAACCCGTGGATTCTTGCAGAAGGCGGGCGATGGTTCCGGTGTATTCGTCTTCTTCCTTGGGTTCCGTATTGCCTTTCCGGATATGCTTCACGGCGTGCGGCGCCGATACCAGGACCGGGATTGAGCCGGACAGGATGGTATACGAAGCACCGGCATCGAGTCCCCGGTAGCCGTTTGGTTTGAAGAACAGTTCCTCGGTTTTTAGGGCTGCCGCCACATCGATGGCGGGTTGTTCCATCGGGAAACGACCTCCTTCAAAGTTACTCAACCACGACCGCGGTTCCGTAAGCCACGATCTCCGCGGCGGTACTGGCCACCGCAGCCGTTACAAAGCGGACCTCAACGACGGCGTTCGCGCCCAGCTTCTCCGCTTCGGCGACCATCCGGTTGATGGCGTCGCGGCGCGATGAGGACATCAATTCGGTGTATTCCTTGATTTCACCACCCACGATGTTCTTCAGGCCGGCCAGTACGTCGCGCCCGATATTACGGCTGCGTACCGTGTTACCGGCGACGAGCCCCAGGGTCCTAACCACTTTCTTACCGCCGATTTCGGCGGAGGTACTGATGATCAACCCTCATCACCCTCCTTTTTTTTCTCGATCCACATTGCGATTAGGAGTACCAGGAATCCTATTCCCAGAACACCCAGACCCACACGGATCAGGACCGGGATTTCCGTAAAGGAAAAGAACAGCCACGCCGCGTAAAGGGCGTATCCACCCAACACCAGTATTCCCGCTGCGATCAGGACATAGGACAGGACCTTCACCAGATATCCCCTCCTTACGGGCATTATACCATGAGGTACCGTCTGGAAGACCAGCGTTGCCCGGGGCTATTACAGAATTTATATATGCTTCCCGGCAAGAATAAATGAAGGTTGACAACTTTACATTTCCCGTCAACAATGTATATTATATAGTCAAGGTAAGTCAAAATCAGTAATAGGGTGATAAGATGCCGACTATTGCGGACTATATCGCCGAATATATCAGGGTGCTGTTTGCCGAGAGCGATGATGTCTACATCGAGATCCAGCGTAACGATTTGGCTGCCAAGTTCGGGTGCGCGCCATCCCAGATCAACTATGTTCTGGCGACCAGGTTCACGACCCAGTCCGGGTTTGTTGTGGAATCCCGGCGGGGCGGAGGCGGGTTTATCCGCATTTTCAAGCTCTCGGCCGAACAGCCAGGGGATCTTTTACGGGAGTGCTACCGCCGTATCGGAACCTCGATCAGTGCGGCCGATGTCCGCAGCATCATTGTCCACCTTACGGAGGAGCAAATCCTTAGCGAGCGGGAGGCCCTTATGATGTACGCGGCCGTGGATGACGCTACGCTAAATCTGGACAGCGCGTGGCGAAATCGCCTGCGTGCGAATATTCTGAAGGCAATGTTGGCGTCACTTGCTCGCCAGTGTAAACGAAAGGGGGATGCTGATCATGATCTGCGAAAGGTGTAAGCAACGTCCGGCGACGGTACATTATACAGAGATAATTAACAACCAGAAGAAACAGATGAATATTTGCGAGGTCTGTGCCAAGGATGAACAGATAGCCTCGTTTAACCTGATGCCCCAGCAGAACCTGCACGATTTCCTGGCCGGCATCTTCGGACCGGGAAGTGAAGTTGACCAGCTCCAGTGTCCACAGTGCGGGCTCACCGGCCATAAGTTTTCCGCGCACGGGCTCTTGGGGTGCAGCAATTGCTACCAGGAGTTTGAGGACCGCATCGAGCCGATGATCCGGCGGATACAGGGAACCGGGGTGCATACGGGAAAAGTTCCGGCCCGTTCATTGGGCCGTTACCGAGTGATCCGCGAGGTTGAACAGTTGAAGAAGAGTCTGCGGGAGTCTGTAGCCCGGGAGGAGTTTGAGAAGGCCGCCGAGTTACGCGACCGGATCCGGGAAACGGAGCAAAAGCTGGCTGGGGAGGAGTATGAAAATGACCATCAAGCAAACGGTGAATAACCCATACAGCCCCTGGATGGATGACGACGCGCCGGAAGCCGATATCGTTATTTCCTCCCGGGTACGGTTGGCCCGGGACATCGCCGGTTACCCCTTTCCACACCTGTTGTCAGGCCAATCGGCCGAGGATGTCATGGACATCGTCGGTCGTGCCGTGGAAGACGAGGACCTAGTACGGAGACTGGGTAAACTGAAGGTGGTTCGACTATCGCAACTGCCGAGCCTGGATCGCCAGATCCTGGTTGATAAGCACCTGATCAGCCCCGACCTGTTGAAGGCCGGTGGTGAAGAGGCCAAGGGTGTGGTTATTTCTGAAGACGAGCGTCTAAGCATAATGATAAATGAGGAGGACCACCTGCGGATCCAGTGCATCCTATCCGGATTGCGCCTGCAGGATGTCTACCTGTTGGCCGATGCCGTGGACGATGCCCTGGAAAAGAGGGTTAACTACGCCTTCTCCGATCGCTACGGCTTTCTCACGGCCTGCCTGACCAATATCGGTACGGGGCTCCGGGCCTCGGTGATGCTGCATCTTCCAGCTCTCGTGGCCAGCGGGGGGATCAGGGATGTGCTTACGGCTGTGTCAAAGCTGGGCCTGACGGTGCGCGGGCTGTATGGCGAGGGTACCGAGGCCGCCGGCAACCTGTTTCAGCTCTCGAACCAGATCACATTGGGTCAGAGTGAGGAGGACATCGTTTCCAACCTGGTGTCCATTACCCGCCAGGTGATTAACCGTGAACGGACGGCGCGACGTTACATATATCAGCAAAAACCGGAAGCGCTGCAGGACAAAGTGTCCCGGGCCTATGGCACGATGCGGCACGCTTACCTGCTTTCTGCCGGAGAAGCCATGCAGCTCCTGTCAGACGTACGCCTGGGCGTAGATACCGGTTTGGTTAAAGGATTGAGCCACCGGACACTCTCCGAATTGATGGTTGTGTCCCGCCCCGCCTATCTGGTGAAACTGGGTGGGCGGCTTTCCGCCCAGGAATGTGACATCCTTAGAGCCAGACTGTTTCGTGAGAAAATGGCTGAAATTAACCAAACAAACGCTTAAGAGCAGGGGGTTATCGAATGTTCGGGAGGTTTACCAAGAGAGCCCAAAAAGTAATCATGCTGGCCCAAGAGGAGGCCATCCGTCTGAATTACCCCTACGTGGGCACGGAGCACCTCTTGCTCGGCCTGATCCGTGAGGGTGAGGGTGTAGCGCCCAAGATCCTGGCTGAACTAAATATCAATGCGGAGACGGTAAGGGTCGCGATCGAGCAGATGATCGAACCCGGTCAGGGTACCAGCCAGATGGAGGTCACACTGACCCCCCGTGCCAAGCGGGTGCTGGAACTGGCTGTGGACGAGGCCCGCCGTCTCGGTCACAACTACGTGGGCACGGAGCACCTTTTGCTTGGCCTGATCCGTGAGGGTGAGGGTGTGGCGGCCCAGATTCTGACCGGTTCCGGCACCGACCTGAATAAGGTTCGGAACCTGATCATCCAGATGCTGGGCGGCCCTGCCCCCCAGGCTGGTGAACCGATTCGCGGATCACAGGCGCCGGGGGCGGCCAACACACCAACCCTGGATCAGCACGCCCGCGATCTGACCGCCCTTTCCAAGGACGGTAAACTCGACCCCGTCATCGGGAGGGAGAAGGAAATCGAGCGCGTGGTCCAGATTCTCAGTCGACGGACCAAGAACAACCCGGTACTGATCGGCGATCCCGGGGTTGGTAAAACGGCAATCATCGAGGGGCTGGCCCAGCGCATCAGCGAGGGGAACGTACCCGAGGTCATCGAAAACAAGCGGGTGGTCGCTCTGGATATGCCTTCCTTGGTTGCCGGCACCAAGTACCGCGGCGAATTCGAGGAACGGCTCAAAAAGGTCTTGGAGGAAATCCGGGGCTCTGGGAACATCATTCTGTTCATCGACGAGATGCATACCCTGGTCGGCGCCGGCGCAGCCGAGGGGGCGATCGACGCCGCGAATATTCTGAAGCCGGCCCTGGCCCGCGGTGAGCTACAGACTGTGGGCGCGACCACATTGGACGAGTACCGGAAGCACGTGGAGCGCGATCCTGCTTTGGAGCGCCGGTTCCAGCCGATCATGGTTGAGGAACCGACTGTTGAGGAGACGATTGAGATCTTGCGCGGCCTGCGCGACCGTTATGAGGCCCACCACCGTGTTCGGATCAGTGATGAAGCGCTTGAGGCCGCGGCCAACCTCTCCGACCGCTACATCGCCGACCGGTTCCTGCCGGATAAGGCCATCGACCTGATCGATGAGGCCGGGTCCCGGGTGCGCCTGAAAGCGTTAACGGCTCCGCCCGACCTGCGCGAACTGGAACAGAAGGTTGAGGAACTGCAAAAGGAAAAGGACGCGGCAATCGCTGCCCAGGAGTTTGAAAAGGCCGCCCAGATCCGTGACCAGGAGCAGCAGCTGAGGGCAGCAGTGGACACCAGGCGCGAGACCTGGCGACAGCGTAAAGGCGGCGACGGCCTGGTGGTGGATGAACAGGACATCGCCCACATCGTGTCCAGCTGGACGGGTGTGCCGGTACAGAAGCTGGCGGAGGAAGAATCCGAACGGCTGCTGCGGATGGAGAGCGTGCTTCACGAGCGGGTAATCGGGCAGGATGAAGCCGTGAAGGCGGTCTCCAGGGCGATCCGGCGGGCCCGTGCCGGTTTGAAAGACCCGAGAAGGCCGATTGGTTCCTTTATCTTCCTCGGTCCGACCGGGGTTGGTAAGACCGAACTGGCTAAGACCCTGGCCGACGCCCTTTTCGGGGATGAAGAAGCGCTGGTGCGGATTGACATGTCCGAGTATCAGGAACGGCATACCGTATCCCGCCTGGTCGGTGCCCCCCCCGGGTACGTGGGGTACGATGAGGGCGGCCAGCTAACCGAAGCCGTCCGGCGGCGGCCCTATACCGTGATCCTGTTGGATGAGATCGAAAAGGCGCACCCGGAGGTATTCAATACCTTGCTTCAGGTGCTTGATGACGGCCGGCTTACGGACGCCAAGGGTCGGACCGTTGACTTCCGGAACACGGTGCTGATAATGACCTCCAATGTGGGGGCGAGTACGATCAAAAACGTCGGTCCACTGGGCTTTACCGCGGGTGACGACCGCGAGGGCGAGTACGAGATAATGAAGGAGCGCATTATGGGAGACCTGCAGCGCACCTTCCGGCCGGAGTTCCTGAACCGGATCGACGAGACGATTGTCTTCCACGCCTTGAACCCCGAACACATTCGCGAGATCGTGGAACTGATGCTGGAAGACGTCGTGGAACGGATGGATGAAAACGAGATTGATGTCGAATTCACTGATGCGGTCAAGGATCTATTGGCGGTCAAAGGATACGACGAGAAGTTCGGCGCCCGTCCGCTGCGGCGTACCATCCAGCGCCTGATCGAGGACCGGCTGTCTGAGGAACTCCTGAAAGGCACCTTTGTGGCAGGGGACCATGTGATTATCGCCGCCAACGACGAAGGGGAGATTACGGTTGCGCCGAAGCAGACCGTATCTTAAGCGTGATACAGCGATTCGACAACCTTGTGGAAAAAAATAGACATTTTGCAAAGCGGAAGCTTGTGGATAAGTGCTCATAATGATATTATGATGTATATGGCTATTTTTAGGGGATGGGGTACATAATGAGGTGTCGCGAGTGTGGCTACTACTCGCCGCGCTGGTTGGGGCGATGTCCGGGTTGCGGCCAGTGGGAGACCTTCGTGGCCGAGGCGCCGGGCAAGCCGAAGTCCAGAAAAACATCAAACGATAACCCAACCAGTGTGCCCGTGCCCTTAAATACCATCCCGGTGGACGAGGAGACCCGGTACCCCAGCGGAATTGCCGAGTTGGACCGGGTGCTTGGCGGCGGCTTTGTGCCGGGCTCGGTGGTGCTGGTTGGGGGTGACCCCGGAATTGGCAAATCCACCCTTCTCCTGCAGTCCGCCCACCAGATTGGCTGTTCCTCGCCGGTGCTTTATGTCTCCGGTGAGGAATCCGGTTTGCAGGTCCGGTTGCGGGCTGAGCGTCTTGGAACCTTGCACCCGAACCTCTACCTGGCCTCGGAAACCGATATTGAGGTCATTGAGCAGCATATTAAGGTGCTTGGGCCGCGGGTAGTGATCATTGACTCGATTCAGACGGCCTTCCAATCAGACCTGGCCGCGGTGCCCGGGAGTGTTGGGCAGGTTCGCGAATGCACCCTCCGGCTGACGCGCGTGGCCAAGACTACCGGTATCCCCATCCTCTTAGTCGGGCATGTGACCAAGGAAGGGGTCCTGGCCGGGCCGCGTACCCTGGAACACATGGTGGACACCGTCCTGTACCTGGAGGGAGAACGCCACCACTCGTTTCGCGTCCTACGCGGGGTTAAGAACCGGTTTGGCTCAACCAATGAAATTGGGATTTTTGAAATGACGGCCCAGGGGTTGGTGGAAGTGGCCAACCCGTCCCGTTTGTTCCTCAGTTCGGGTGGCGAACCGGTATCCGGAGCGACCGTGGTGTCCAGCTTGGAGGGTACCCGCCCGCTTTTCGTGGAGATCCAAGCCTTGGTCTCACCGACCGGCTTCGGCAATCCCCGGAGGATGACCGCAGGCGTAGACTACAACCGCGTGGTACTGATGGCCGCAGTGTTGGAAAAACGCGTGGGCTTGGGCCTCTCCAACCAGGATATTTACGTCAATGCCGTGGGTGGCGTTAAGCTTATGGAACCGGCAGTGGATCTGGGTATTGCCCTGGCGCTCGCTTCAGGTTTTCGGGATGTCCCCCTGGCGCCGGGCGCCGTCGTCATCGGGGAGGTCGGTCTGACCGGGGAGGTCCGTCCGGTTCGGGGGATTAACCAGCGCCTGCGCGAAGCGGCGAAACTTGGGTTTAACCGGGCAGTGGTGCCGGAGGCCAACCGAGCGGATTTTGCCGTTGCCGAGATGGAGATCAACGCGGTGCGAACCGTCGCCCAGGCTTTGGAGCATTTGGCGGATAGATAAGGAAGGAGTACGGATGTGCGGGACGAAAAAGCTGAAGAAGAACTACTTAAAATGCTGCGTGCGGTTGCTCCGGGTACTCCTCTACGTGAGGGGTTGGAGCACATCCTTCGCTCTGAAAGCGGGGCCCTGATCCTGATCGTGGACCGACCTGAGGTCATGGAAATCGCCGAGGGAGGGTTCCGCCTGAATGCCGATTTCTCGCCTGCCAAGCTGTACGAGCTGGCCAAGATGGACGGGGCGATCATCCTGGACAATGAGATTAAGAAGATCCTGGCCGCTAACACCCAGCTGGTTCCCGACCTGGGCATTCCTTCAAATGAAACGGGTATCCGCCACCGCACCGCCGAACGTGCGGCCAGGCAGACCAACGCCCTGGTGGTTTCCATATCCGAACGGCGGGGCGTCATCACAATCTACAAGGGCTCGCTGAAATACGTGCTGCGGGACCTCGAAGTGATCTTCACCAAGGCCAACCAGGCCCTGCAAACGCTGGAGAAGTACCGGGCGGTGCTGGATCGGGTATTGACCAACCTGAGCATCACCGAGTTTGAAGATACGGTTACGATGTATGAGGTCTGCAAGGTCATCCAGCGAGTGGAAATGACCAACCGGGTGGTTAGAGAGATAAAGAAATACATTGTCGAGTTGGGTAGTGAAGGCCGGCTGATTACCATGCAACTGGAGGAACTGGTCAGCAATGTGGAGTCGGAAGGGCTCCTGGTGATCCAGGACTACTCCTTGGTGTTGGAGGAGAAATCGGCCCGGCAAATCCTCGGGGTGATCGAGTCGTGGCCCAGCGAGGATCTCCTGGACCTGCCCCTTATCGCGCGTGTGCTGGGCTACTCTGGCGGCAGCACTATCGTGGAACAGAACGTGTCCTCCCGTGGTTTTCGCATCCTGAGCAAAATCCCGCGGCTGCCCGTACCAGTCATCGAAAACCTGGTGCTTTCGTTCGGTAGTCTAAACAAGATCCTCAACGCCACCCTGGAAGAACTGGACGAGGTGGAGGGAATCGGGGAGACCCGGGCCCGTTCCATCAAAGAGGGGCTTAGCAGATATTGGAATCAACTTTTGCAGGAGCGTTATCGCTAAATACTAAGATTAGCTCGCTCATGGCCCCGATTTTGACAGGAATAGCTAGTTTGTGGTACAATTAGCTTGAGAGGGGTATCGGGAGGTGGCGGATTGTTCAAAATTGGAGATAAGGTAGTGTACCCAATGCATGGGGCCGGAGTCATTGAAGCGATAGAAGAGAAAGAGATCCTCGGTGAGTTCAAGCAGTATTACGTACTTCGCCTTCCCATCGGAAATATGAAAGTGATGGTACCCACCTCCGGTGGTAAGGACGTAGGTCTGAGGCAAGTAATCGATGAGGAAGAGGTTAAGAAGGTCTTCGGGCTTCTGAAAGAATCTGTAACCAATATGCCAGGGAACTGGAACCGCAGGTACAGGGCCAACCTGGAGAAGATAAAGAGCGGAAACATCTTCGAGGTGGCCGAGGTGGTCCGAAACCTGGCACGAAGGGAAAGAGAAAAGGGGCTATCCTCAGGGGAGAAGCGGATGCTGGAAAGTGCAAGGCAGATCTTGATTAGCGAGCTGGTGTTAGCCACCGAAATTGAAGAAGACAAGGCCCGCACGATGCTTGAAGAAATGTTTGCTTAAAATCTGGCGGAAAAATTCGCCAGATTTTTTATTTGAGCCCTAAAACGGTAAAGAGTATAATAGTCACATCTAACGCATCAAGCGGAAAGGAGGTGAAACAGTAGTGATACGCAAGGTTGCTTATGGTTTCATTGTCCTGGTCTTTATCGGGGCTGGGATTGCGGCAGGCTTTTTCTTGGTTGGCAGTGATTACTTCGTCCGGACGGTCAGTCTCGGTCTGGCTGCCCTGTCGGTGGGTCTTGGTCTGGCTCTGGGTGTGGTTGCGGCGCCCCAGATCATCAATGTGGCGGTTTCCCTGACCACAAAGACGGTTGATTCACTGCAGAAGATACCCCTCCAGGACCTGCTGATTGCTTCATTTGGACTTATATTGGGTCTGTTTATTGCCAATCTGATGGGTTCCGTGCTCAACTTTCTTGGTCTGGTCGGCCAGGTCATCTGGATTGCCATCACCATCTTCTTCGGTTATCTGGGCCTCAGTGTGGCCCTGAAGAAGCGGGAGGAGATCGGCGTTTTCCTGGGTAACATTCCCTGGGTTTCCAAGGAGAAAGGCGGGAAGGGCGAGGCAAAACTCCTGGATACCTCGGCGATCATCGACGGTCGCATCGCCGACCTGTGTGGAACCGGCTTTTTGGAAGGGACGCTGGTGATTCCGAACTTTGTGCTTGATGAACTCCAGCACATCGCTGATTCCAACGAAGCTTTGAGACGGAACCGCGGCCGGCGTGGTCTGGATATTCTAAATTACATCCGGCGCAAGGCCGAGGTCAAGGTGCAGATCTACGAGAATACCAAGGGACTGGAGGATCTGCCTGATGTCGACACCAAGCTGGTGCGGTTGGCCAAGCGCCTCAACGCGAAGATCATCACCAACGACTTTAACCTAAACAAGGTTGCCGAGATCCAGGGTGTAAAGGTGCTTAATGTCAATGAACTGGCAAATGCCCTCAAGCCCGTTGTGCTCCCGGGTGAGGAAATGGTGGTCCAGGTGATCAGGGACGGTAAGGAGACTGGCCAGGGTGTCGGTTACCTTGATGACGGGACCATGATCGTGGTTGACGGCGGAAAGCGCCACATCGGCCAGACCGTGAAGGTTATTGTGACCAGTGTACTTCAGACGACGGCCGGCCGGATGATTTTCGCCAAGCTCAAGACCAGCAAGCGAGAAGACTACCGGGATGTTGAAGAGGTGAACGCCGTTGGCTGAGGTTTTCGGCGTGATTGTCGCGGCCGGGCGGAGCAGCCGGATGGGCCAAGGCCCGCGGAAACAGTTTCGGCTGCTCGCCGGCCGTCCCATTTTAGCACACACACTTGATGTCTTTGAACAATCGGCTCTGGTTCAGGGCCTTGTTCTTGTGGTGCCGCCCGGGGAGGAATCCCGGTGTCGAGAGGAAATCGTTGAAGGCTTCGGATACCGCAAGATCCTGTCCGTGGTTCCCGGCGGGGAAGTACGTCAGGACTCGGTTCTGGCCGGTCTTTCGGCTCTGCCGCCCTGCGGGGTGGTGCTGATCCACGATGCTGTAAGGCCCTTCATCACGGAAAAGCTCTTGAGCAACCTCATCGGTACGGCCCGCGAGGTCGGCGCAGCGGCCCCGGCCGTCATGCCTAAGGATACCGTACGGGAAGCCGGAGAAGGGGGCCTGGCCGGGCGAACACTTATACGAGAGGGCCTGCGCCTAATTCAGACCCCCCAGGCCTTTAACTATGGCCTGATCCTCCGCGCGCACCATGCGGCTCGGGAAGCAGGGTTTACGGGCACGGACGATACCTCGTTAGTGGAGTATCTCGGACACCGGGTGGCTTTTGTCGAGGGGGACTACCGTAATTTTAAACTGACCACTCCGGAAGATTTTCTGTTTGCTCAGGCTTTGATAGGAGGACTTGTCTTGCGTACCGGAATCGGCTACGACGTCCACCGCCTGACGCCCGACCGGAAACTGATTCTGGGCGGTGTGGAGATTCCCTATGAGCGGGGCCTTTTGGGCCACTCCGACGCCGACGTGTTGATCCATGCGATCATGGATGCCCTGCTGGGTGCGGCGGGGCTCGGGGACATCGGCCAGCACTTTCCGGACACCGATCCGACTTATGAAGGTGTCTCCAGCCTGGACCTGCTGTCCAGAGTTGGGTCACTGCTTCACGCTCTTTCCTTCCAGATCGCGAACATTGACGCGGTAATTATTGCCCAGGCCCCACGCCTGGCGCCGTACATTCCCCAGATGCGGGATAACCTCACGCGCACACTGGGTCTCACGCCGGACCTTGTGAACATCAAGGCCACCACCACGGAAGGCCTTGGGTTTGCCGGCACGGGTGAGGGTATTGCCGCCCAGGCCGTGGCGACGCTCCAAGTTGTTGCCCGTTCATAACATGTGTATAATTATCTAATGTATAGTGGCCTGGTCATTAAACCGCCTTTGGCGTGGCCATATCGTGTAACTAGAGATTGATTCGTTACGTATGTTGTAGCATGTTGTTTGTTATTTGGGGGAGAGTGTTGGGCCTTGTTTAAGACCCTGCGTAGAGACATTCAGGCCGTGTTTGAACGTGACCCGGCGGCGAAAAACCTGCTCGAGGTGCTGCTCTGTTACCCGGGCCTGCATGCCTTGATAATGCACCGGATTGCCCACGTTATTTACCGCAGGCGGCTCTTTACCCTGGCCCGCCTGATTTCCCATTTCTCCCGTTTCATCACCGGAATTGAAATCCATCCCGGGGCGAGAATCGGTGAGGGGTTCTTCATCGACCATGGGACCGGCGTGGTCATCGGGGAGACTACCGAGATCGGTAACAACGTCACGCTCTACCAGGGGGTTACGCTCGGAGGGACCGGCAAGGAAAAAGGGAAACGCCACCCGACGATCGGGGACAACGTAGTCGTCAGTGCCGGGGCCAAGATCCTCGGCTCCTTTGAGGTTGGCGAAGACTCTAAGATCGGGGCCGGTTCCGTCGTATTGAAACCTGTGCCGCCCAACTGTACCGTGGTGGGCGTGCCGGGTCGCATCGTGCGTCGCGACGGAATGAAGGTCGACAGTATGGACTTGAGACACGACCAGATGCCCGACCCGGTTGCCGAGGCCCTGGCCGTCCTGCAGGAGAAAATTGAGGCCTTGGAGAAGACTATTGCTGAGAACGAGCGAAGCTAGGGGAGGTTCCGTCATTGGACCTGTACAATACCCTGACCAGGCGCAAAGAGAAGTTTGTTCCGGGCGAGCCCGGGCGGGTGAAAATGTATGCCTGCGGACCGACCGCTTATAATTTCATTCACCTGGGAAACGCGCGGGCATTGGTGGTTTTTGACACCATCCGCCGCTATTTCATCTACAAGGGTTACCGGGTGACCTTTGTCCAGAACTTCACCGATGTTGACGACAAGATCATTAACCGGGCCCGTGAGGAGAACATGGACCCGATTGGCCTGGCCGCAAAATACGTCAACGAATATTTCACCGATGCCGACGCCCTGAACGTGATGCGGGCTGATGTACACCCGAAGGTCTCGGAGCACCTGCCGGAGATTAAGGAGATGATCGGCCGGTTGGTCGAGCGCGGATTCGCTTACACCACTCCCGAAGGTGACGTATATTTCTCGGTGCGGGATTTTCCCGGTTACGGCAAGCTGTCCGGGCGAACCCCCGACGATATGCTTGCGGGGGCCCGGGTGGAAATCGACCAGCGTAAGCGTGATACGCTGGACTTTGCCCTGTGGAAGTCGGCCAAGCCTGGTGAGCCGGCGTGGGGCAGCCCCTGGGGTCCGGGCAGACCGGGCTGGCACATCGAGTGCTCGGCGATGTCCTTAAAGTACCTGGGTGAGAACTTTGACATTCACGGCGGTGGCGCCGACCTGATCTTCCCCCACCACGAAAACGAGATCGCCCAGTCCGAGGGGGCAACCGGTCAACCCTTTGCGCGCTACTGGATCCATAACGGCTTTATCACTATCCGCGAGGAGAAGATGTCCAAGTCCATCGGTAACATCTCCCTGGTACGCGACCTGGTCAAGGCCTTTGGGCCAGCCGTGCTGCGGTCCTTTCTGCTGTCCACCCACTACCGTAGCCAATTGGATTTCGACCCCGGAAAGATGGACGCTGCGGTTAAAGGGGTCAATCGCCTGAAGACCAGCCTGAACCTGCTCGAAGAGGCCCTCGGCCGTGCCGTGGACAGTACCGAAAACGGCGCGGATTTCGAAAAGAACCTCGAAGAGCTGCGGGAACGCTTTGAGACGGCTATGGACGACGATTTCAACAGCGCCCTGGCTCAGGCCGTACTCTTCGACCTGGCCAGCGAGATCAACAGCTACCTCCACCGTACCCCGCAGCCCGAAGGAGACTCCCTGTTAAAGGCCCGGACACTCTTCGCGGCTTTCAACGGTGTGCTCGGGATTTTCAAGGAGGAAAACGGGCGGATTGTTCTGGAAGAGGAGGCCGGTTCGGACGACCTTGTCGCCCAGCTGCTCGACCTGATCATCGGGGTCAGGCAGGAGGCCCGGAAGAAGAAGGATTTCGCCACTTCGGATCGGATTCGGGACGAACTGAAGGCGATCGGCATCATCATCGAGGATACGCCCCAAGGTGTCCGCTGGAAACGGGGTCAGACTTAAATAATTAAGTTTTAGAGAATTGTAGGGTTAGACTTAGGGGATTAGGATCTAGGCAATAAATTTAATTTTTTAAGTCTGACCCTCTAAAGGAACGATTTTGATGGGACAGAAAACTCTGAAGGTGACACTGCTCCAGCACACCGCCGAACCGGAGCGCCTGGCGGCCCTCGCCGGCAAACGGTGTTACTCAGGTCTCGATAACGAAAATCTGGTGCGTGACGGACGGGAAAAAGACCCGGCCAAGTTCATCAGTAAGGTAGTTGGCATGGGTCACGTCACGATCATTGAACACGCTTCCTTTACTTTTGCAGTGGAGGGGGTTAGCCGCAGCCTGCTGGCGCAGATCACCCGCCACCGTCTGGCCAGTTTCAGTGTCCAGTCCCAACGCTATGTGGGGGAAACCGCGTCCGGGAACTCCGACGGCGTATTCGACTACATTGTCCCGTCCTCCATCGCTAGGCTCGGGCCCGACAGGGTTGCCGAGTTCGCCCGCCAGATGGCTCAGATCCAGGAATGGTATGACGGCTGGGTACAGGATTTCGGGGGCGGGAGAGATGCCTTCGAGGACGCGCGCTTCGTGCTGCCCAACGCCGCCGAAACCAAGTTCCTCCTCACCATGAACGCCCGTGAACTCCTGCACTTGTTCACCCTACGCTGCTGCGTACGGGCTCAGTGGGAGATCCAGGCGCTCGCTGACGGGATGCTGTCCCTGGTGAGAGAGGTCGCTCCCACGATCTTTGCCAAGGCCGGTCCGGCCTGCCTGCGCGGCCCCTGCCCCGAGGGTGACCTGAACTGCGGGAAGATGAAAGAGGTACGGGAGAAGTACCGGCATTCTGCCGAATAGAAAGAGCGTACCGCCAAAGGGGTCAGACTTAAAAAATTAAGTTTTTCAATTTTCTAAAACTTAATTTTTTAAGTCTGACCCTCCTAGATCACGAACGTACCTCACTCCTTGCGGGCGGCCCGGCGATTCAAGATGCTTCTGATCATGATCCGCGAGCAGTAGGGGATCGTACGTGTTTGGCAAGACCAGACGGTTGAAAGCAGGCACTGCCGTCACCGCCGCCTTCGAGGCAGGGGGACTGACGGTGCCTTGTGTAGTCCGGGCGCACGCCCGGGCCAGGCGGATCACCTGCCGGATTGATATGCATCCGGAACTCCGCCTCCGGGTCACGGTCCCGGTGGGCGCCGACCTGCGCGCCGTGGCGAATTTCCTGCGGGAAAAGGAAGCCTGGGTGGCCGGGCGGCTGGAGCGCCACGCGGAAGTCTCCAGGCGTGTGTACCCCAGCTCGTGGAAGGGGCCGAGATGCCGTCCCTTTGGTGAAAGCTTCCTCCTGCAGATACGTGTTCAGGAAGGCTCCCGGCCTGCCGTTGCGCGGCAGGGTCGCAGCTTGGTGGCCTGTGTGTCACCGGGGCAAGAAGGACACCTGCACTCGCTGGTGGAAGGCTGGTACCTGGAACAGGCCCGGCGGTACTTCAGCCTCCGGGTGGAACGCCTGGCCAGGCCGCGGGGCCTTTCTTACGACCGTATTTTCATCTGGAACGGTCGCAGAGGTCCCACCGCCGTGACCACCGTCCATAAATGATCCTTACTGAAGAACCACATGGCCGATACCACCTTCGGCTTAGTCCCCATATGTACCGTTTTCCTGCTACTGGTAGGCCAGGCCATGGCACAGATCGATTCTTGGTTCACCCGGCGATCCGGGTTAGAATAGGAACAGCGAATTTCCGAATGAAACGGGTGATCGGTCTGGAAGAAGTCATTTTCGGACGGAACGCGGTACGGGAGGCCTTGCGGGCCGGCACGCCGCTGAACAAGGTGATCCTGGCGCGCGGCATGGCGCCGCAGGTCCGCCAGGAAGTGTTGGTGTTGGCCCGCCAGCAGGGAATCCCGGTCCAGGATGCGGACCGGGCCCGGCTGGACGCCCTGGCGCCGGGGGCGGCGCATCAGGGGCTCCTGGCGGTGACGGCGGGACAAGCCTATGCGGACGTGGAAGAACTCTTGCCTGCCGGGAGAACTCCCCTGATCCTAGTCCTCAATGAGATCCAGGACCCCCACAACCTGGGGGCCATTTTGCGCACCGGCGAGGCGGCAGGCTGCACCGGCGCCGTCATCCCTGCCAGGCGCGCCGCCGGAATCACCCCGACGGTGGTGAAGGCTTCCGCCGGGGCCGTGAACTACTTTCCCGTGGCCCGGGTGAACAACATCGCCCGTACTCTCCGTTACTTCAAGGAACAGGGCCTGTGGGTGGCGGGCGCCGATCCCGCCGGTGACCAGTTGTACTGGGATACGGACTTGAAGGGTCCGTTGGCCCTGGTTATCGGCGGGGAGGACGCGGGGCTGGGCAAGGTGGTCCGCGAGGAGTGTGACTACCTGGTACGTCTGCCCATGGCTGGCCGGGTGGGCTCGCTCAACGCTTCGGTGGCGGCGGCGCTTCTGATCTACGAGGTTTTGCGCCAGAGGAGGCCGGCGGACCGCCCATGAAAGAATGCCTGCTGATTGACGGCTATAACGTGATCTTCAATATCCCCGAGTTCGATACCCTGGACCTGGCTCACGCCCGGGGGCGGTTGGCGGACATCCTGGCCAATTATGCCGGACTAACCGACCACCGGGTGATCCTGGTTTTCGATGCACACCGGGTGGCTGGCGGAGTGGGCGGGAAGGAGTGGGTGAACCAGGTGGAGGTCATTTACACTGCGGAGGGTGAAACAGCCGACAATGTTATCGAGCGCCTGGTCGGCAAACTGGTCGGCAACTGCACCGTACATGTGGTGACCGCGGACTGGACCGAGCAGCGTATGATTTGGGGGCAGGGGGCTTACCGGATGCACCCCAGGGAATTCTGGGCCAGGGTTAGCGCCCTGAGGCAGGACAACAAAACCTACCGAAAAGACCGTCCGGCCGACGAGTACCTGGAGAATCGGCTCGGCGCAGGTACCCGTAAAGCTCTCGAAGCCTGGCGAAACAAAAAACTTTGTGAATAGTCACACCTTTTAATGGCTTGACTCCCCAAGAGGTGGCCAGTATAATTATCCTTGTAAAGTAACCGGCATTATTCCCACACTTGGAGGCGATGATTTGAGCCTCAATACCCCGCTCGAAGTTGCCCCCAGCTACCAGGCCTTGCACGACGAAGAAGTTGTCGAGTATGCGCGTAAAGGTGACAGTGAAGCCCTGGAGTACCTGATTAACAAATACAGACATTTTGTGCGGGCCAAGGCGCGGGCTTATTTTCTTATTGGCGCCGACCGTGAGGATATCATCCAGGAAGGCATGATCGGCCTTTACAAGGCGATCCGCGACTTTAGGATGGATAAACTGTCTTCCTTCCGGGCCTTTGCCGAGCTTTGCATTACGCGGCAGATCATTACCGCGATCAAGACCGCTACCAGGCAAAAACATATTCCGCTGAATTCCTACGTTTCACTGAATAAGCCGATTTATGACGAGGACTCGGACAGGACCCTTCTGGACATCATTTCCGGATCGAAGATCACCGACCCGGAAGAACTGGTGATCAGTCGGGAAGAATTCGATGATATTGAGGAGAAAATTGGCGAACTACTCAGTTCGTTAGAGTGGAAGGTACTGATGTCCTACCTGGACGGGAAGTCCTACCAGGAAATAGCCGAGGACCTGGACCGCCACGTCAAATCGATTGATAACGCGTTGCAGCGAGTGAAGCGTAAGCTGGAAAAGTACTTGGAGCGCCGGGAAGTCTGCTAATTAACTAAAGGACAGGCCTTGATATCACGATCCGAGAGCCCCGGGTTGAAAAACAGCCTGGGGTTTGTTTAGTGTCGGGACTGCATCACCACAAACGGGTTTGAGCCTTCGGCCAGCAGTTGGTCTAGGTCTGCCTGAACCAGGTTCCCCTGGGATGACAACGTGAAGAATACCCGTTGGTAGGACCGATTCAGCTCCAGCAGGAGATCACATAACGGACGCCAGTCGTCCTGCAGCATCGTCTTGTTCAACTCAAATACCACGGTGGTCACGGCATTTCGTTCGATCATCTCCCGCATCCCGAGAAAAGCACGGTATTCCCCACCCTCAATATCCATTTTAAGCAGGTCAATGTGACCCACCTGACCGAGATGGATGTCCAGGGGCGCCGCCTCTACCTCAATTTCCTGGATCTCATCAACGTAATGCTTGGCGTATTCGGCATCGTGTCGATGTATCGAGGTATTACCCATGAACCGTCTGGTCATATATAAGGGAATCCTTGCGCTTGAGGAATAAGCGGCCTTCCGGTACACAGTGATCCGGTCGTGAAGATAGTTGAGGGACAGGTTATCCATCAGAAAGGAATGTAACTCCGGATTGGGCTCATAGGCCAGTACCCGCCCGCTTGGACCGACCAGCAAACCGAGGAGAACTGTGAAATACCCCAGATTAGCGCCCACGTCGATAACCGTCGAGCCCGGTCTGACACCGTTAACCAGGAAGGTGGTCAGGGGAAACTCAAAGAGCCCGTTCAGGATTAGCTCCGGCGCCAAGCTCAGATCGTCCGACGGTACGATGAGTCTCCCGCCCCAACGCGGTACCACTAGCATTCTTCGGTTTCCGATGTATACGCCGTGCAATTAAGAACACCTCGTATGATATGATTGGATCTCTCCCTTCCGTCTAGCCTATGCAAGAGATCCCTGATCGTGTCCGGGACTGCCGCCCCGAACGAAAAGGATGATCATCAGATTTACGGGGGGCGTATATACTGTTTTCATGGAAACTTATGACGGAGGTTTCGTAAATGCCTAAACTTGAGGTTGAAATCAGCGGTATAGATCGTCGGGCCCTACGGGGAAAGGTAGCGGTAGTCACCGGCGCCGGGCGGGGACTGGGGCGTGAGATCGCCCTGGCCCTGGCCTGGCTGGGCGCCGATATCGTGGTGGCCGAGATAGAAGACACCGGGACCGAAACGGCAAAGCAGGTTGAAGCGCTGGGCCGGCGGGCCCTGTTTGTACCCACCGACGTTGGTGAGGAAAGTAGCATTTACAGGCTTGCGGTAAAGAGCATCAAGGCCTTTGGCGGCGTGGACATCCTGGTGAATAATGCAGCTCTGGCTCCGGTGGTGAGCGTGGACGACACCGACACGGCCCTATGGGACCGGGTTCTGGCGGTCAACCTGCGCGGTCCCTTCCTGCTGGTGAAGGCCCTTTTCCCCGACCGACAGAAAGCCAAAGACAGGGTGGTGATCAACATCCTTTCCGGGGTGGCCACGAACGCCTCCGGCCTGGAACAGATGGCTGCCTACAGCGTGTCCAAGGCCGGCCTGGCCTCCTTTACGGTCGCCCTGGCTCCGGAAATGGAAAAGAAGGGTGTAAACGTGTGCGGGCTCTGGGTAGGGATGACCGACACCCCGGGCGGGCGGGATGCGTTTCGAAAGCTGTCCGCTGTCTTGGGCTTGTCCTATAACAACTTTCTGGCCCAACTGACCCCGCCCGGTCATGTGGCGGCCGCCGTGGCTTACCTTGTGGTCAACGTCCGTGATTACCACGGAACGACCGCTGAAGACCGCGAGATTCTGGCGCGACTCGGGTTAGTCAACGGGCCGGTATTTCAGTCCCGTGCCGGGGAAGAAGAACCGGTTGAGGTGAAAATGACGGAGCCGGCGGACCTGTCGACCATTGCCGGCGAGGCCGAGGCGGTCTTTCGAGAACTATCGACCGTGGTGGACCGGATGGAGGAAGGCTTTAACCGCCTGCCGATGTTCATCCGCCCGATCGCGGTCAGCGCCCTGCGTAAACAGACGGGTCTCAATCTGCGCGAGTGGAGGAACTGGACGTCCGAACTCTTGGCCGGCGCCGGGGAACTGTCACGGACGGGGCGGGACGGTGATACCGGCCTGATCCCCGGATCGGCGCGCCGTCTGGTTGCCTCTGAAGACTGGGAAGGGGCGCTTCTCGGTTTAGCCGGCTACCTGAAAGGGATTCCCGAACAGGTCGCCCGGTTTACCAAGGACCAGGAAGGGCTGCGTCAACTGGCGGAAGTGGCTCATCAGCAGGAGCAGGCTGTGTTGCGTGCCCGCCGCCTGATGCAGTCCATCGCCTCACTGTGAGAACAACCCAACCGACTACGGAGGGGTCTGGGTTTGCCGCCCAGCGACTTGCGGAGCAAGGGGGTAAATCCCAGACCCGTCTCAAGAACACGACCTTTATTAGCCTGCTGATTCTGCGGTAAAGATACGTCTTAGTGCTTACCGTCTGTTGACTACCGGGTGGTTTTTTGCTACCATTAGTGTTGCTTAGAGCGTAGTGTTTCAGGTTTAGACGTGCCGACGTAGCTCAATTGGCAGAGCAGCTGATTTGTAATCAGCAGGTTGCGGGTTCGAGTCCCATCGTCGGCTCCACTATAAGATAAAATCTGCCATCAATATAGTTCTTGCTTTCGAGTATCCAAGTGTGATACAATACTCCTGTTGACTAACGCGGGGTGGAGCAGCGGTAGCTCGTCGGGCTCATAACCCGAAGGTCGCAGGTTCAAATCCTGCCCCCGCAACCAAATATGAACTTTCCCAGGCCCATATAGCTCAGTCGGCAGAGCGTATCCTTGGTAAGGATAAGGTCGGCGGTTCGATCCCGCCTATGGGCTCCATTATATGCGGCGGTGTAGCTCAGATGGTAGAGCAAGCGGTTCATACCCGCTGCGTCGGGGGTTCAAGTCCCTCCACCGCTACCATGGCAACCAGACCGGTCAAGTGACCGGTTTTTTGTGTTCCCGCCATTTTTTATACAGCCAGCAGGAAAATACCCGACTCGTCGCGAATAAACACCTTGGTTTTCTGGAAAAAGTAAATTATAGCCAATTTATGGGCGCTAAGGAGGACTTTTGATCCATGGCCAAGCAGAAATTTGTGCGTACCAAACCCCACGTGAACATCGGGACGATCGGACACGTGGACCACGGCAAGACCACGCTCACCGCGGCAATCA
>QZIR01000060.1 GCA_003604975.1 Desulforudis sp.
TGGTATAAAATTCGTCGTCAGATTGTTCTATGATGAACTTTTTCATTCATTCACCTGTCGAGTGAGTTTTAGCGACAGGAGGATATTGTAATATTTTTTGATAAAAATCAAAATGTTAATTTGATATACCGGTAAAATTTACTGCTATTCTCTCACGGATTAAGGAAACATGAAAAAATATCAGGCATTTTCTGCATAGCGGGATAAGTATGAAAATGTGTGATTACAAGACTTAGCCCATGCTGCAACTGATAGTGGATTGAGCGCTATAAGAGGAAAAGTATCGTGTCCCCAGATTTAGATTTTCCCGGTTGTTATCTATTTCACCAGGTGATATTTCTTATGAAGGTACGCGATGCTAACAAAGCGTGAGAGCCGAATTCTGCAGGAAGTCCACGAAATGGCTTCCGATCTGCACAAGATTGGACTGATCGATACGCGCCGGATACGTGAGTTCGAGGCGCTCTGCGGCCTCGATGTTCAAGATATGCTGATATGCCGCCGCGAGATTAAGCAGCTCCGTGAAAACGCCCATCTCAGCCAGGCAGTCTTCGCGGCTGTACTGAACACAAGTGTCTCCACCGTGCAGAAGTGGGAGATCGGCAACAAGAAACCGAGCGGCCCGTCTCTGAAACTGCTCAACCTGATTGACCGGAAAGGATTGGATGCTGTTCTTTGAGCGGCCACGCAGGCGCCGCGATCACTGCCCAGAAGACTTTGAACTGGTATTATACCTTACTGCTGCTCTGGCTATACCAGCAAAAGCGCCAGCCAGAATAGCCACTTTTGGGAGTATTAGCTGGACGGTTCCGTTCATAGATAATTTGTTAAGTGTCAATAAAACAAACAGATGGCCAAGAGAAAGAAAAAAAATAATAGCTTAACAATTGGGTACTATGTTGTTGCTTTTTTCGATTTACTTGGCCAGCAAGAATATCTTAGGAATCTCAGATCCCTTCCAGAGGAAAAAAATCCTCAAGGGCTAGAAAAATTAAAGGAAGATTTAAAAAACACTTATGGTGTAGTTACAAATATGCGAAAATTCTTTAGTGATTCTTTTGAAGCTTTTTCGCACAGGCCAACCAAAGACTTAAGCAAATTTACTGCACAGCAAAAGAGAGAATATAGCGCCCTGACGAACAATCCTATAAAATATCAGACCTTTTCAGATTCAATTTTAATATTTATGCCCCTCAAAACTGATACGGCAAAATTACCAATACGTGGAATTTATGGTATTCTTGGTGCTGCGGCGACAACTTTCATTTGTTCCTTAGCAGCCGGCCATCCAATCAGGGGAGGTATTGATGTGGGTATTGGTATGGATATAACAAAAACCGAGATTTATGGGCCTGCACTTTCAAGGGCATATTCTCTAGAGTCAAAAATTGCTAATTATCCACGTATAGTGGTAGGTAAAGAGCTTGTAAACTATATCCACCAGTTAATCAACCAAACTCCTCATGACATTGCATCTAATGCATCAAAAGAACTGGCAAATTTATGTTTAGACTACTTGGCGGTAGACGATGATGGTTATCCCATAGTCGATTATTTAGGGGAACATTATAAGCAGTTACTCAGAGGAGTCATCGATTCAACGATTGTCAAAAAAGCTTATGATCAAGTCATTAAGTCTTGTGGAATATTTCAAAGCTCAAATAATAGCAAACTTGCTTTCAGGTATACCTTACTAAGGAATTATTTTGAAAACCGTCTACACTTGTGGGAAAATCAGGAGCCTGAAAACATTAAAAATGCAAAGATAACCGACACTTAACCGGTCAACATTTATGTCACTCAGCATGCTTGTCTATATTGGCGTTTCACTGCATTATGCAAACTGCTATATCCGGGCAGGTTAGCTCTACATAAGGTTCCAAAAATGCTCAAAGACCAACACTTTGTGGCCCACATCGACATTCTCGGAATGTCTAAGCTCGTGGAAAAGGATCCTGCGCTCGCATGGGACCTACTTTCTTTGTTGGTTCAGGCGAGGAACGATGCGCACAGAACTGAAATTACTTTCCTGGATACGGCAGAAAGGATAACAACGCCAAACCAGATTTGGGCAGTAACGTTCTCCGACACAATCGTCCTGTTTACGAAGTTTGCGTCGCTTACTGACCTTCGTGCGATCGTCATCATGACGACCGAGCTGCTGAACAAAGCGCTGCACTTGTGCGTTCCTGTGAGGGCAGGCATCGCTGTTGGTACGTTTTTTTTCAATCTTCAGGAGTCAATGTATGCCGGCCCAGCGCTTATTGAGGCCTACCACTTGGGTGAAGAGGCTCAGTGGATTGGAATCACAACCTCCGAGGAGGTCTATCGCCGAGCCAGCGAAGCAAACTTTCAGTCCGGTAAAGCAGACGTTGTTGTCAGAGCGTATATCCCAATCAAGGGCGGTACTCGCGATGGCTACGCAGTGAATTGGCCTGCGATCTTGAGAAACAGCATTGGCGCAAAACTTCCTGTCTGTGCCGAACAGGTTTACGAAGGTTTTGCTCAGTACTTTGGGCCGTTCGAGGCTCTGCCGCCAAACGAGCGCGCAAAGTATGAGCACACAGCTTGGTTTATCAACCAAATGGGAACCTAACCCTTCCATACCGGACATCCAAAAGGCGCTTTTGTCTGCCGGGATGTCAAACGTTAATTGAGAGAGAGTAACATCGTGAGTGAAATGCTCTTGCTTGGAGCCGGTGCGTCAATAGAGGCTGAAGTTCCAGGCGCATATGCTATGACAGAGAGGATACTCACAAACTTGAGAGCTAACGCACGCTTCGAGAAGCAAGCACATGCCCTATCTTATGTTGTAGGTGGTTTGTTACTTGAGGCTGGCAAAAACAATATAAATCCCCTTGCACCCGCTATCAATGTTGAGGACCTCTTTAACGCGGTCCAATTATTGGCAGAGCGAAATTCTCTTGAAGCTGCCCCTTTCATAGGCTCTTGGCATTCTTTTATTGACGAACTTGACAAAATCTACCCAACCCAGTCCTCTGGGAATCTGCAGCGACTTATTTACGAAGCTGTTTCAAAAGAAATTCTATCCGCATTCTCCCAAAGTCCTCCTTCCTTTGGCGCAAACAAAATTGATACCGCCCTTGCCGTAACCATTAAAAAGACAATTGAAGCTGCCGTCAAGAACCGATCAGTTTCCCTAAGTCCATCCGAAAAAGTTGGTGGGGCGATTGAGCGCTATGTAAAAGAATTGACCGAAAAGTGGTCGCGAAAGCTTAAATCACCTTCTCTTTCAGGGAGTGACAAGATCGGACGCCACATAGAAGGGCAGATTCGTGCTTCTCAAGCTCGTTCTGGTCAAGGAAGAATCTTCCACCAAACAAACGAGTTAATGGTTGCAGCACTGAAAGACTTAGCATGGATTCAGAATCCGAATCTTGTTCTATACTTAGCACCACTACTGAATCTTGTTGAAGAGCAAGGGCGATTAGTAATTGCAACACTCAATTACGACAACAGTATAGAACTGTTATCAGGTTCTCAGAAAATTCCCTGCCATACTGGCATCGCTGACTGGTCTGCACGTGGCAGCTTCGAAGTTTCGGGTTCAGGACTTCATTTGCTCAAGTTACATGGGTCGATAGATTGGCATCGCCAGGATATTCCAGCGAGCGAAAACCGAATGCCAGCTGTCGCAATCCGTCAACTTGCACCAGAGGAAGTCAAGCAGCTTGACCTGCGCCCCGCCGTTATTTTCGGCAATCGCAATAAATTGACGGCGGAAGGTCCCTTTCTGGATCTCCTGAAAGTTTTTCAGAATGAGCTTGCGAATTCTCACATACTGACGATCGTTGGTTATTCTTTCCGTGATCCACATGTAAATGTTTATATATCCCAGTGGCTCAATGGCGACTCAACGCGTGTCCTGCGTGTCGTTAACGGACCGGATTTTGGGAAAAATGATTTATCTATATCAAGTTATTCGCCATTTGTGGCCAATCTATTGCGGCTCAGAAGGACTAACCCATCGCGGGTGGAAATAGTCGATGCATATGCTGGGGAGGGGCTACGGATACTCTATGGTGATCGTCAGGCTGTCATAATGGAATCTGCCGAAATAGCTACGCAACCAGCCTTGGAGCGGATTGCACAAGAATTGGAGATAGAAGATGTCGGGAGCTCTCAAATTTAAGATGCTGAAAGTGACGGTGAGTCAATCCTCGACATCGGCCAAGACGACTAATCTTAACCAGCGGCTCGAACGTCAGACCGCTCATCTTCGTGTTGGCCCGAAATTTCTACTTTAACGAATTGTCAGTAATGAATCGGCCTATGAGTCTCATCAAGTCAAGAAAACGCGTCGCTGACCATGGGGAGGTATTCACCCCCGCTTGGTTGGTCGAGGCAATGCTTGACCTCGTCAAGGGGGAGACCGAGCGTATTGACTCCCGTTTCCTGGAGCCGGCGTGCGGGAGCGGGCACTTCCTCACCCAGGTACTGCGTCGCAAACTCGCCGCCGTCGAACTCAAGTACGGGAAGTCCGGCTTTGCAAAGCGGCACCACGCCCTTCTCGCGTTGATGTGCACCTACGGCATCGAGCTCCTGACGGATAACATTGACGAGTGCCGTGCCAACATGCTGGAGATCTTTGCCGACTATTTGAACATTGAGGAGGCGGTCGACCTCTATCGAGCCGCTTCCTACGTGCTTTCGCAGAATCTTGTTCACTGTGATGCCTTGAAGATGCGAACCTGGAATGACCAACCGATCATCTTTGCCGAGTGGGGCACCCTTGGCAAGGGGAAGTTCCAGCGGCGTGATTTCCGTTTGGACGTGCTCACTAAGGTTTCGTCCTTCATGGAGCAAAACCCGCTTCTCGCATGCCTTGGCAAGCACGAGATTTTCAAACCGGTCAAAGACTACCCGCCGATGACGATGAGTGACCTTGCCGCCATGCAGGAAAGTACTGGAGAGGAGGGGCGGGCATGATCTTTCTTGCGGACATCGACTCCCTGGTGCGCGGTGGCGAATCCGAGACGCTGGAATTCAAACGGACAACAGGTGAGCGCCGGGAAGCGGCGCGGACCATTCGCGCCATGCTCAATCACCGTGGTGGGCGAGTGATTTTCGGCGTGGAGCCCGACGGGCGGATTGCGGGCCAGATGGTTTCGGACCGGACCGTAGAGGAGGTGGCGCAGGAGCTGAGCGAAATCGAGCCGCCTGTGTTCCCGAGCATCGAGCGGGTCAATCTCACGGACAATCGTCAGCTTCTGGTAGTGACGGCACAGCCGGGAAATGCCCAGCCTTACAGCTACCGGGGTCACGCCTACCGGCGCGTTGGCAATACGAGCCAGCAGCTCTCGCGGGCGGAATACAACCGAATCCTGTTCGAACGGCTGCATGGTGACCAGAGATGGGAGAATCAACCAGCAACCGGCTGGAGCGTGAGCGACCTGGATACGGCGGAGATTTCGAGAACGCTGGAAGAGTCCATCCGGCGCGGGCGGGCTGATGATCCCGGCACCCGCGACCCGGCGGAAATGCTGCGCGGCTTCGGATTAATCAAGGACGGCCAGATTCTCCGTGCCGCGGTCGTGTTGTTTGGCAGGGCAGAGCGGATCGAAGCGGAACTGCCGCAAGGTCTGTTGCGGGTGGCGCGTTTTCGAGGTACGGACAAGACAGACTTTCTCGACAATCGGCAGTTCCATGGCAACGCCTTCGATCTGCTGCTGAAAGCCGAGCGGTTTTTGCGCGAGAATCTGCCGGTTGCGGGGCGGATTCAGCCCAATATCTTCGAGCGGGTGGATGATCCACTCTACCCACCTGCGGAGCTGCGGGAGGCGCTGGCCAATGCGTTCTGTCACCGGGACTACAGCATCGGCGGCGGCTCCATCTCGATCGGCATTTACGATGACCGACTGGAAATCACGTCCACGGGTACGCTGCACTTCGGCCTGACGCCAGAGGCGCTCTATCTCCCGCACGAATCGCTGCCGTGGAATCCGCTCATGGCGCGGGTGTTTTATCGAAGGGGCATCATCGAGTCCTGGGGACGGGGCACCATCAAGATCGCCGAACTGGTCGCACGCGCAGGGTTGCCGCCGCCGGAAATCGAGGAAGCAAGCGGCTGCGTCGTGGTACGGTTTCGCCCCAGCCGTTACCTCCCCCCGCAGCGCGTCGCGCAAAACGTGACTGACCGGCAACAGCGTGTGCTCGCAGTGTTGGCCGAGAAGCCGGACGGCGCGGCCTTACGGGAAATCCTCACCGGACTTGACATGGTCGCCACCGAACGCCAAGTGCGCGAAGACCTCGCCATTTTGAAAGCTCTTGGACTGGCTAATTCGAGCGGTCACGGAAGGGGAGCACGATGGAAACTGCTGTAAATCAGAACTTTGGCTTATTCATGGCGTATTCCTGCTTAGGCTCGATCAGCGTTACGGGTGTCCGGCAACTGGGAGACGAGAAATCATGAACACCCAGGTCGCTTTTTCCTTGAGGTTCTCCTTGGGGGCGGACCGAGTTAACATTCTGGAATGGGAGCATAAAATCAATTTAAACGAGTGAGTAATTACTGCGGATGGGTAAAGAATTGACTGACGCATTTTTTCAGCTTATTGAAAAAATTCCTAGAGAAAAAATAGGTACATTCCCTACACCTGTGAACCAAATACATCTTGGCAAGAATAGACATTTCTGGGTCAAGAATGATGGCTTATGCGGCAGTGAATATGGCGGCAATAAGGTTCGGAAGCTTGAGTATCTGCTTCCCGCTATAAAAATATCCGGCCAAAATAAACTAGTGGTCCAGGGCGATGAAATGTCGCATACCGTGGCAGCCTGTTCGATTTATGGAAGAAAGCACGGGTTTAAGGTTACCGCGGTGGTTTTCCCTCATGGCCGGATGGACGAAAATGAAAACCTTCTTCCGGACCTTGTCCGGTCGGGTGTCAAGATTAAAAAAACATCGAATATGCTGACAGCATTGATGGTGGCCAAATTCATTTCGATGGTGCCTGGAAGTTATCTGGTTCCTTTGGGCGCAACCACACCCATTTCGACAATTGGTTATGTCAATGCGGCCCATGAACTCACGAAACAGATCGAAAGAGGAGAACTCCCACCGATAAAATATATATTCATACCTTTTGCCACTGGAGGAACTGTGGCGGGTCTGTTGGCCGGTCTTGCTTTGCTTGATTCACCTATCAGGATAATTGCCGTGCAGTCCGTGGACGGAATAATCGCCAACATGCGTTCATTGAAAAGGCTTTTGTCCGATGTTCTGTCGCTTACCGATCAAAGAAAATATTTAGACGCTGCGCTGGCCCGGCTGAAGACTCTTGATGCAAAATATCTGGGAAAAGGTTACCGGGATGTCACCTTTGAAAGCGTAGAGGCAATCCAACAGCTTGAACCCGCCGGTTTGCGGCTTGAAACCGCTTTTACCGCCAAGGCCATGGCAGCTCTATTATCTTCTGCGCATAAGCTTCAAGGCGATGAAATTCTTTTTTGGAATACTCATGATCAGGAATATTGTAAGGCCGGGTAATTTTACCAACCCAACTCAAAACATCGGGAGGTGGCAAATGCATTATTATGTCCTTCGAGTCATGCTGACCGTAATTCTTGTTTTGTGCGCCGTTACGGCCGAAACTCAGGATATGCGAGAAAAGGATCATGAAGAATTAAGAACTCTTCTAGTAGAAGTGACGGACGCATTCAATAAGCGTGATACCGCTGCTTTGGCTGCATGTTTGACCAAGGAGTTCGTCTTTACCACGCTGGACCAGCAGGTCCTTACGTCTGCCGGCGAGATAGACGATTACTACAGAAAAATATTCGATTCGCCGGATGCGTTTATTACCGATGCGAAAATATCCCCCGAGGCTTCTATATTGACAAGATTCACCGGTGCGAATAGCGGATATTGTTACGGTATCAACCACGAGATTTATACAATGAAGGACGGCCGAACAGTCCCGATGGAAACGCATTGGACAGCCACGGTCATCAAAGAGGATGGCAGCTGGAAGATTGCGGCCGTCCACGCTGGTGTTAATTTTTTAGACAATCCAGTCATTGAACGAAGCAAAAATGTTGCAAAGAAGTTATCTGTAATGGGTTTTATCGCCGGGTTGATAACGATGCTGATCCTGGTTGCTTTGATAAAAAAGATTAAATGTAAAAACAACAAAAAGGTATAGCGGCCATGCCCTAATAATTTGAAGTCAATCTGACAAATATTGTCTTTGATAATCAAGCAGTGAGGGCGACAGATACCATCTGTATAACGATGAACCAACAGTTTGCAAACAGAAAAGAGCCACTATCCAGATGGCAGCAATTGGCAATGTTATTAATTAATGCCATTTCTTTGCTGCACCTCCTTATTCTTTTCTGCCTCATCTTTTTTGAATATGCTCCATTTATCCACCGCCTGCTCTATGGCATGGTCTTCCTCTATCTATGGCCGCCCTGCGCTGCCTCAGTGGTCAGAATGCTGTTCCCGATAAGAGAAAAGAGGCTCACTGTTTATTCGAAAGAATATTTCGTCTGGTGGACCTTGTTTAATCTTCAGGTGCTATTCATCCGCATGCCTTTTTTTGAGGAGTTCTTAAGATTCATACCAGGGCTTTACAGTACCTGGTTACGCCTATGGGGGGCAAAAATAGGCCGGCTGGTGTACTGGGCGCCGGGGACGACGGTGTTGGACCGATCGTTTCTGGATATTGGCGACCATGTCATCCTGGGGGCCGGCGTACGGATAAATCCCCATGTTCAGATTTTGAATGAGGCGGGTGAAAACGAATTGCTTCTTGCATCGATAACAATAGGGGGTAATTCTGTTATCGGCGGGTACTCCCTGCTTACCTCCGGCACCGTTGTGGCCCCGGGAGAGAACCTTCGTGCCTTCACCCTTTCGGCTCCTTTTTCCCATTGGCAAAAAGGCAGGAGGCTCAAGAAAAGCATGGACGAATCGGCATAGAGAATGACCACCGGAATATATGATATTCATGTCCACCTGCCCGACCCTTTTGCCTTGATTCGATACTCGCAAACCGGAAAGAAACGTTTTTTCATGCGTATCCTGCTTCGCAGGCTGAAGAAAGGCTCAAGGGTACTTGGAACGGAAGTCGTTGAGAGACACAACCTGGAGGTCATCCGCAAAATAGAGTCGAGCATGCTGAGCCGTGCCGTGGTGCTTGCTTTTGACAAGGCTTGCGATGAATCCGGCAATCCGGTGGGAGAATTCACCTGCACGAATGAGTTTGTGTCTCGACTCTGCGGTCGGAGCAAAAAACTTCTGTTCGGCGCCAGTATCCATCCGTATCGTAAAGATGCATTGCAAACACTGCAGCAGTGTGTCGAGGATGGCGCGTGTCTGGTGAAATGGCTGCCGTCGGCCCAGAATATTGATCCGGAAGACTCTCGCTGCCACCCCTTTTACGAAATGCTTGCCTCCAGCAAAGTGCCCCTGTTATGCCATACAGGCAATGAGCACATCCTTGGAAATCGACACAGTGAATTCAATGATCCGCTAAAGCTGCGAACAGCCTTACGTAAAGGGGTGAAAGTAATTGCCGCCCACTGCGGGGCACGGCTGCTGCTGCATGAACGCTCTTATTTTGACACCTGGAAAAGATTGGCCTTGGAGTTCGAGAACTGTTATGGCGATGTCAGCGCCTTTATCCTGCCAACCAGAGTGCACCTGCTCAAACAACTGAGGAATGACCGCGATTTGTGTTCCAAGGTTCTATTCGGCTCTGATTATCCGGTTGTTCCAAGTCTCAACAGCTGCCTTTTGCACTTGGGATACAAAAATGTCAGGAAATTGAGAAAAGAAATGAACGAATTCAACAGAGCAATAGGTGCATTGCGGGAGTTAGGTATGCCGGATTGTATATTTACAAAAGCGAGCGAGATTTTGAAGGTCTGCTGATAATGCTGAATATTGCGAAGCAGGGATGGCATTTACCATGGAAAGGAAGGCTGGTGCCCCATGCGCTTATAGATATCACTCGGCAATGTAATGTCACATGCCGTTCCTGCTACAACGACGGCAACTGGGAATCGAAATCTCTCAGCAGCATAAAAAATGAAATTGAAACGCTTATCTCCCTACGCAAACTCGATTCTGTATCAATCATCGGCGGCGAGCCTACACTCCACAAGGATCTTTTTGCAATTATAGAATATCTCACAGCCAACGGACTCCACTCGGAACTGTTCACCAATGGGCTTCTCCTGGATGATGCATTGGCCCGGGAGCTCAAACAGGCCGGTCTTGGATGCGTATTTTTGCATGTCCAGGAAGATCAGGATCGACCCGACCTGGATAAACGGAATCCGCGGCAGTCCATGAAAAGACTGCTCGATGAAAAAACATCCCTGTTAAAAGGACACGGGCTGGAGGTAGGACTGTCTTATACATTTCATAACGACAGAGAAAGCGAACTTCAGTGGATGTTGGACTACTGCCTTGAAAATGCATCGCTCGGGTATCTGTTGGTGACAATGGATACGGATGTGAAAAACATGATTCCAGTAAAGGGCGACATCTTCCAAGGCATGCGAATAGTTGCTCGCCATGTACCGCAACGCAGCGGTGATTCCGCGCCCTCTATTCTCAATGCCGCGGAACGCATGATCGTGGGTAAGGATTTCGTGCCGTTCGGTTATCTGGGGTCGAATATGGATGTTTTATCGCCTAGATGGATGTCGTTTATGGTTCTCTGTGCTTATGACGCGGGAAATCTCATGGGCCAGGTTTCGTTAAAGGCAAGCTACCTGGAAAAGGGTTACCTGCAAATTGCCCGGCTGCTGAAGGGCAAATACCCCTTTTATGGCAACCAGAAAGAAAAGAACCTCAAACTTCAGCTTTTTCTGAACAGTTTTCTGGGCGGACGGCTCAACCGTAACCTGCGATTTCTTGGGGATTCTCTCAAGCGGAAATATGCCATAAAGGCGAAGAAGATTTTGCTGCAGGCACCGGCCTGCATTGATGATTCCGGCAAGGTGGTGCATTGTGCCAATTGTCCGGATGCCGTCTTGAAAAACGGCAAAATGGTCCCGGTCTGTATTTCGGACAAGGTCGGGGTATAAAATGAAGATTCTCCTGGTCATGCCGGATGCCCAGATGCACAAGATCAGACTGGGACCACTTGTCCGCTCCATGCGAGAGATGCCCCTGTCGATTTGTACCCTGGCCTCGCTCACTCCCATGTATCCGGACATCGATCTCCGGCTTGTCGATGGAAGCGTGGAAAATGTACCCCTGGATTACGATGCCGACCTGGTTGGTATAAGCATTATTACAGGATGTGCGAACAGGGCGTACGCCATTGCCGATCATTTCAGAAAAAGAAAAATTCCGGTGGTTCTTGGCGGGGTTCATGTAACCCTGCTGCCCGGTGAGGCGATGCAACATGCCGATTCCATCGTGATAGGCCGTGCGGAGCAGACATGGCCGCAACTCATAGAGGATTTCAGAGCAGGCAGCCTGAAAGATATCTATCTGGAGCACGAATTGACGGGGGACATGCTCTATAGCGTTCCACCGCCACGCCGGGATCTCCATAAAAGATCGCGCTACATGATTCCGGATTCCGTGCAGGCGACTAGAGGTTGCAAAAAGGCATGCGATTTCTGCACGGTCCCGGCTGTTTGGCCAAAATTTCTCAAGCGTCCAGTAGAAGATGTCATTCAGGATGTACAACTGACAAAGGGGAAATATATCGCCTTTAACGATGTCAGCATTGCCGAAGACATCGATTATGCAAAAGAACTGTTCAGGGCCATGATCCCTCTCGGAAAACGGTGGGGAGGTCTGGCCACCATAAATATCATGAAGGATCCGGAGTTGCTTTCGTTGATGAAAGCCAGCGGCTGTGTGTATTTGCTTTTCGGATTCGAATCCAATGATCGCCCCACCCTCACCAGCATGGGCAAAGGTTTCAACCTGTCCATGGCGTATGATGAAATAATGCATGTCATGCGAGGGCTGCGCATCAGTGTTCAGGGATGCTTTGTCTTCGGTTTTGACCATGACACCAGGGAAGTATTTGCCAACACGGTGGAGCGGGTGAATGAACTGGGAATTGATATCCCGCGCTTTTCATTATACACGCCTTATCCCGGTTCCCTATTATTCAAGCGACTCTTAAAGGAAAACCGGATTCTGAGCTTTAACTGGGATGATTACGACACCATGCATGTGGTTATTCAGCCGTCGCAGATGACACCTGAAGAGCTCTACCAAGGGTTCAAATGGGCCTATCGGGAAGCATTCAAAATTAGGCATATAAGGAAGCGCATGAAGGGACTCACCTGTAATTCTATTATCAACTTTTTCGGAAATCTGACGTACAAGATTTTTGTGCGTAGACTATTTAACGAACAGAAATACGCCTTGCCCTATTCGACGCACGATCCCGGTGGCGCTCCGGATGATACCTTCTACCGAGACAGGTTTCTGGAGAATTGACATGCCCCGACTGATTCTGATTTACGCCAGCATGGGTAGGGCACCGGGCCGGAAATTTGTCCGAAGCTGGCAGCAGGAACCATTGGCCATGGGGGTGCTTGCCGCTTTAACCCCTGCGGAATGGGAGGTTGTTTTTTTCGATGACCGGGTTGAGGCGATAGATTACTCGCTGCAGGCAGACCTCGTTGGGATTTCGATTGAGACGTACAGCGCCAAACGCGGGTACCAGATTGCGGCAAAATTCAGAAAAAACGGCGTTCCGGTAATTTTCGGCGGTTACCATGCCACACTGTGCCCCGACGAGGCCATTGAACATGCCGACAGCGTCTGTGTCGGTGAGGCGGAGTCTCTCTGGCAAGGAATCCTTGATGATGCTCTGCACAGCCGACTCGCCAAGCGATACAAAGGTGTTACTGTCAACCCTTTGAAGGATATTCCCGTCGATCGCTCGTTATTTGCCGGAAAAAGATACTTGAAGCTGTCACTGATAGAGACCGGCAGGGGATGTCCGTTCAAATGCAATTTCTGCTCCATCAATGCGTTTTACAAATCCACCTACAGGCGGAGATCGATCGCCGATATCATTAAGGAAGTATCAGCAGTGGAGAATAAATACATTTTCTTTGTTGATGATAATTTCACCGGCGATATCGCTTCCGCCAGGGAGCTTTTCAGGGAAGTCAAACAGTATCGAAAGAGATGGATGACACAGCTCAGCGTAGCGGGGTTGACCGATAGAGATTTCGTTCAGGAAATGGCCGCCAGTGGTTGTATAGCCGTGTTGATCGGTTTTGAGTCCCTGGATGGGCTGAACCTCAACAGTATGAACAAGTCGGTCAACAGATTGGATGAGTTCAGTAGAATATTGAGTAATCTCAGGGAAGTAGGAATATTTGTATACGGTACCTTTGTATTCGGCTATCCCCATGACACGGCAGACCTCTACGGGCGAACCGTTGCCTTCGCCCAGGAGGAAAAGATGTTTATTGCCGCTTTCAACCATCTTGTGCCATTCCCGGGAACCGCCCTCTACCGGGAACTGGAGGCGGCGGGGAAGATGCGATATGACAAATGGTGGCTGAGTGATGAGTATTATTTTGGTGAAGTGCCTTTCAAACCCGAGACCATGACCGCCAAAGAAGTTGAAGAACGGTGCCTTTTAGCCAGAAAACAATTTTATTCCATCCCGTCCATCATGAGACGAGCCCTGGACGGGAAATGCAATTGTGGTTCTGCCCGGAATATTCTCACCTATGTCCAGATAAACCACATGCTCCGTAAAGAGGTGACTGAAAAAAGAGGGGTAAGGCTGGGTTTTCGCGAAGGGACCAATGCCACCTGAAATAACTGTAAGATATGCCTCGCCGGAAGATGACGCCGGTATCGTTGCCCTCATGTCACGACTCACGATGCCCGGGAAGATAGGCCTTGGCTACCGGTATGAACCTTCTTTTCTTTCCGCCCTTTCGGTCGAGGGAGACAACCCGATAGTAGTGGTTGCCGAGCAGGGCGGGGAAATTCGCGGCGTGGGGTCAGTTCTGACTCGCGAGGTATTCCTTAATGGCGAGCCGGCACAGGTCGGGTATCTCTCATCCCTGCGGCTTGCTCCGGATATCCAGGGAACTTCGGCACTGGCTCGCGGGTTTCGATTATTCAGAGAAGCAGATGAAACGAAATTGCATGTTCCTTTTTACCTCACATCCATCCTGGCTGATAACCATGCAGCCATAAAAATTCTGACCAGACAGAGGGCGGGCTTGCCTCGCTACCGCCTTCTGGCTAACTATAGAACCATCATCATTCCCGTCATGCGGCGGAAAAGACTTCCTGCCGGAAAAAAGATATTGCATGGAGAGTGTATTGATGCCGACATTATCCTGCAATGCCTGGAGAGATATGGCAAAGAGAAAAACTTCTTCTCCCGTTTCAGACTTCGGGATCTGCTAGACAGTACCGGCATGATGCAAGGACTGCGAGCGGCGGATTTCCTGGTTGCCCTGGATGGTGACGAGCCAATCGGTGTCCTTGGACTGTGGAATCAATCAGCATTCAAAAAACTGATTATTAAACAATATTCGAGAGGACTGCGCTTGCTCAGCACCATGCTGGGCGCAATCGGCAAATCACCATTACTCCCCCCGGAAAATCGGCCGTTCTCTCCTGTATATCTGTCCTGTGTGGCGGTAAAAAATAATGATCAGGCAATATTTAGACAATTATTGCAGGCGGCTATTAATACGGTGTATGCGACTGAAACAGATTCAAAAGTATTGATTGCCGGTTTTTTCGGGGATGATCGGTTGGCTCAAGTAGCCATGTCCTTTATTCATTTATCATTTCAAAGCAATATATACACTGTAGGGTGGAATGATAATTTTGATTTGGATAACTTTAAGGCATCTCCCAAATATATTGATATAGGGAGTTTGTGAAATAAGGACGCCGGATGGCAATTTTATCAGAAATAGTTCCTACATCACAGCTTTCCGAACCGGATGTCCGGGATATGTTTGCCTTGATGCGGATGTACTTCGATGGGGTTCGCGAAGATATTTTCCAGAGAGATCTTTTCGAAAAGGAATGGGTCGCGCTATTACGTGATGCCAGCACGACGGAAATTTGTGGATTCTCGACAATTGCCGTGTTGAAGGACGTTGTTGACGGACAAATAAATAAAGCGGTCTATTCGGGAGACACGATTGTCAGAAAGGAGCACCGGCAGGCCTTTTCGCTGGAAACGGTATGGATACCCTTTGTTTTTTCCCTGGTGCAAGCCGAGCCTGATATCGATTGGTATTGGTTTTTGGTTTGCAAAGGATACAGAACCTACAGATATCTCCCTGTTCATTTCAAACGTTTCTGGCCTTCTCCCGATGACTCGGTGCCTCCCAGGGAAAAAAGAATCCTGGATAGGTTCGCCCTGAAAAAATTTGGTGATTTTTATTTTCCCGAGAGCTATACGATTAAGTGCCCTGAGGACTACCGGCTCAAAAAGGGAGTGAGCGACATTACGCCTGCAAAGCGAAAAAACAGATATGTCGATTTTTTTGTGCAAAGCAATCCCGGTTGGTATCGAGGGGATGAGTTGGCATGTATAGTGCCGCTTAGTCTCGGGAATATTAAGTCGACCCTGCGACGAATTCTGAGTTCCCACTCCACTTTCACCCCATGAAACATATTGGTGCCAATCTACTCTCCGGGATATTTTCCGCAAATGAAGCTGTACATTTCAGAAATGCCACCCGGGATGTCAAAGCCGCCCAGACCGCGATTCTGCTAAAGACTCTATCCGAAAACAAACTTACCGCGTGCGGCAAGACATACAAATTCGAGACGATAGACTCTTATCGGGAGTATAGACAGCGGGTGCCGCTGGTCGAGTATGATGATATCCGTCCCAGCATCGACAGGATACTGGCTGGAGAAGCAGACATACTTTTCGCAGGCCGTCCGCTTTGCCTACAACCTACTTCCGGGACAACCTCCGGCCGGAAATTCATCCCTTTCAACCACGCCCTGCGGAAGCAATTTCAACGCGGCGTCGCGACATGGATTTTTGATTTATTCGCCCACGAACATA
This sequence comes from Desulforudis sp., assembly GCA_003604975.1. Lineage (GTDB taxonomy): Bacteria > Bacillota > Desulfotomaculia > Desulfotomaculales > Desulforudaceae > SURF-60. The sequence continues at coordinate 16,026 of QZIR01000060.1, forward strand.
GTCTGGTTGCAGGAAAATGGTTCTGGTCTTTGTCGCCAGTTGGAATGCAGGCGCAAAGCGGTCAAGCTAAAGTTCCCGTTGGTTTCCTGGACGACACCGGATACCTCGGTCCTGTTCTGGGGCCGCTGCTGAAAAAATCCTTTGCCGTGCCTTCCGAAGCGGCAACTATCCAGGACAGTGAGATGTTTCGTTATGTCTCCATGGCCTTTCTGCTGAAAGAAGCGGACCTGGTTTTGATATCCATTTGGAATCCAAGTTATTTCACCCTCCTGCTGGAATCAATTGACAACAATATAACCGGCATAATCCGCGACATACATACCGGCCATCTATCGCTCGACACCCGAACCCCTGAGAAGCTGCGTGGTTATCTCCAAAGGCAATTTGGTGGTGCCAACCGTTCCAGGGCGATGGAGCTCGATACCCTCTTTCAAAAATATGCGGATCGAAAAGCACAACTCTACAAAGGTATCTGGCCGCGGCTACGGCTTCTCAGTTTGTGGGAAGATGCAGAGGCAAAGGGGCCTGCGGCAAGATTGGGCCGGCTTTTTCCCTCGGTCTTCATCCAGCCCAAAGGTCTTATTGCCACGGAGGGGATGGTGTCCATCCCGCTATTCCGCCCTATCCAGCGTCTGCTTTCAATCAGGTGCCATTTCTATGAATTCATTCCGGTGGAGAACGAGACGGAAGCGGTTCCCGCCTGGAAGCTGGATGCAGGGCGCTATTATAAAGTCGTCGTCACCACCGCAGGCGGACTTTATCGGTACAAGCTGAATGATATCGTTAAGGTACGAGGCTTTTTCAACGAATGCCCGTGCCTTGAATTCCATGGAAGAGGAAACCTGACATCAGACTTTTATGGCGAAAAACTGCACCAATTATTTGTAGCGAAAATCATAAACACCGTGCTGTCAGACATGGATGTTTCCGCCTATTTTATCCTACTGGCCCCCGACGGTGTGGGCCATGTTGATCATTATACTTTGTACATCGCCTGCGACAGTCCGATTACGAGGGTAAAGCTTGATGAAATCCGGGAGCAGTTCGAAACGGAGCTCAAGAAAAATATCCATTACGATTATTGCATAACATTGGGACAGCTCCGGGATATGGAAATCTGTTACATTCACCAAAGTGTCGATTGGGCTAACAGCATCTTCTTGTCGGTGATGAAAAACAGAGGGTTCAAGGATGGCGATATCAAGCCGGCGGTTCTTGACAACCAACCCGTATGGAAAAAGGAATTCTCAATTCAATGATCCATAAATTTCAGAGAATATTTTTAGATATATTGATTTTCTGGTTACCGGTACCGGTGACTCTGATAATGACCAACATCTGGTGGCGGGAGACGAAGAGTCTTATGATCACATCAACGGCAGTCGGCTTACCGCTGCTTTATGGATACGTAATTCCGGGTATAGGGATAAATATCTTACAGAATTGGCGTTTCACCAACGGTGTTCGGATTGGCGGAATGTATCTGCATCACGGTTTTATGTATGCTTCGAAGATGAGTTTTTTTGGTTTTATACCATTGTTATTATCGATTGCCAGCGTGCATGATTCAGATGGCTATATATATTGGGTTATCATTTCGACAACTCTTTATGCCTCGACCGCATGGCTTCAGGATTATTTGAGTCATAAATTCGGATATGTTGTTTTCCACGAAAAGAGAGGTAAAGACAGTAAAGTGAAAGAGAATGCATCGCTTAGATATGCGCCCATATGTTTCCCAATTATCGGGTCTATATATTCCATCAGTCTAGTCGCCGCGTGCAAAATATACTTGTTTGATGTTTTTCCGCAGACAAGTTTTGTTGGATTTTTCGTGCTCTCTTTTCTTGCGATGGCAACAATTCCATCCATAGCATATGGTTTGCTTACCAAAAATGAACTGCGGCGGACCAAATGATCCAGAAATTTGTATATATGTTAATCGCCACAACACTCCTTGTGCTGCGCTACAAGGAGCTTGCTGCTGGCACCGGCAGAAGAAGACATCAAAGAGGGGCGGTTCACCGAAGCAAAGATTTTTTTCGACTTGGCGAAAGGCCTTATTAAGGGGCCCGCGACAGCAAGCACCCACACATCACCCCGCTCCCGATGGTAAAAACTCCACCGCATCTTCCAGCCCCAGGGCGCGATACTCCACCTGGTACCCCTGATATTCCTGCAAAAGCCGTTCAGCCTTGTGCTGCAGGGCTGGCAAGCTGATCCTGGATTTGTTCCGTTTGATCTCGGCAATGACCAGTTCTTTGCGCAGGTCGTTCACTGCAACCAGGTCGATCTCGTTTTTGTTGCCGCGCTCCCAGTAGCTACCGATCCGGTTATACTTACCGCTGGCGGCATACAGGTCGTGAAAGAAGCACTCCAGGATCTTGCCGGACCAGGTGGCGTAATCGCGCTCGATGATTTCACGAACATAACCGAAGTTGCCGGTCTCGACCGCTGACAGATTGCGGTAGATAAAGCGGAACCAGAAACTGAGAAAATTATCCCGCAGATAATATTTCTGCAGCCGGCCACCTGGCTTGGCGTTGATCGGGCGGTGCTTGGCAATCAGGGCATATTCGTCTTCCAGCTTGGCCAGGTATGCCCCGCTGTGGATTTCCAGTACCGATTCGATTTCGCTGCGGGCTGTTTTGCCGACGGCTATCAGTTCGAGTATGGAGAAGTAGGTGCCGTATTCTCTTCCGAACTCTTCCACCAGCAGGTTTTTTCCTTCAGCAAGAAAAGGTGAATGCGGCTTGAGAATGAAGTCGAGCATCTTCTTGTGTGTCAGTGACTTGTTCTCGGCCAGCATCTCCAGGTATTTGGGGAGGCCGCCGGTAATGGCGTAGCTGTCGAACAGGGACCGGATATCACGGTGACCATGATCAACCAGGACTTCATGAATAGCGGCAATGCTGAACGGCTTGAGGAAGATGATCCGGTCAGCCCGGCCGAAGAGCGGTTCCTTGGCATCCTGAAAGATGCGGTGCATGAGAGAGTGTACCGAACCGATGCAGATAAGGTTCAGTTTGCAGGTTGCCTTGTTACGGTCCCAGATTCCCTGAATCTCGGAATAGACCGACGGATTGATGCTGAAGAACTCCTGAAACTCGTCAATGATCAGGGTAATGCGTTCGGTGCGGGAAAGCTCAATCAGCAGGGTAAAGATGTCACGGAAGTTACGGATATCGCCGATGACCGGCAGGGTGTCGATACGTCGGATCTCTTCAAGGTATTCCTGACAGAGAAGGGCTTCCGCCTTGCGGGAGACAAACAGGTAGAGTTGCCTGGCCGATTTTGCCGATTCGAGAGCCAGGATCGTTTTACCGACCCTGCGGCGACCGGTGATAACCGTCATCCTGCCTGATGATGCCGATTGGTCATGGAGGTTGGCCAGCTCTTCAAGTTCGCTGACACGATTGTAGAATTTCATCTGCTGAACCACCGTCAATATTTTGATAGTAATGGTGGTTACAGTAATTTATTTGCTACGAGTGTGCAACAGCTTTCTTCGGCAAATTTATCTATTACAGATCGATGACCAAGCTTTTATCGAACTGTGGATTGACTTCCACATCCTTGTAGCCGTAGGGGTTTACTACCACCCGGGTATTGCCGAGTGTGTAGTCGAATGAGTTGTGAGTATGGCCATGTACCCAGAGAACCGGTCCAAGATCGATGATATCGTTGGAAATGTCGGTCATGAAGGCGCAGTTGAGGCTGTCTCCCCGGAAGCGCGGATGAATGGACAGGGGTGACACCCCATGGTGTGTCACCACGACGGTCTTTCTACCGCTGGCGGTTGCCAATGTATCGAAGATGTACCGTTTCGATATCTGGAAAAGGTCGACCGTCTCCTCAGGCATGAGTCGTGTCCCGTCAGGCTTTTTGATCACGACAAAGTCGTTCATGTTTTTCCGGGCGTACTGCATCTTGAAGAAGTCTTTCCCCTGAAAATCCGTCCAGAGCATTGTCCCGATAAAGATGACACCGTTGATTTCAACCGATTCGTTTTCAAGAAAGTGAACGTTCTTGGGGAGCGAGACTTTGATTTTCAGCTCCGGGATACGTCCAATGTAGTCGTTGTGATAGAAAAAGTGATTCCCCTCCACATAAATGACTGCCAGAAAACGCTTGGCTAGGAGGCTGACAACCTTGAGCCAGGTTTCCTGCCGGTGGGCCAACCCGATGTCGCCGGCAACCAGAGCAACGGTTTCCTGATCAGTCGGCAGCGGTGGGACCACCAGGCCGAGAATACGATCAATCTTGTTTGCTTGCCAGAACTCAGCATGAAGATCGGAAAAGGGGCGGACTAGCATACTCTCTCCATAAAGTGTTGCAGGCAACTATACTCAAGCCTGCTATACAAAATCCTCCGGGTTTATTTCAAGTACAACCGTAAGCTGCTTGGCAAACTCTGCCACTGCGCCCAGCAGAGCCTGCTTGCCTATTTTCGGGTAGTCCTGCGCAAGTCGCTGGGCATAGCCGGTTGCATTGTGGCAATCCGGTCCGGTCACCAGTCCCGGATTTTGGCAGCGTCGACCTCCTCCCAGCCTTCCATATCTTTTTCGACCTGGCGATACGCCTTATTGAGGGCTGCCCGCGACAGCAAGCGCCCGCCGAAATGCTCTTTGATCAGATCAGGCATGTCCCACCAGGAGGCGCCAGCCTCACGCCACTGCTTCAACACAGGGTAATTGGCCCGGACGAATTCCTGCGTTGTCGCTTGACGTCCCCGGCGTTTCATGCGCCGCCCGCTCCGACGATACTTGTCGAGCAGGACAAGGGAGGCCTCATCTACCCGGCGCTTGCGTCCCATGGACTCCCGGGCGTGTTGGAGGTGGCGTAGCGACAAAATAACCATAGCATAGGCCCACACGTGGATGTCCATCCCATGCTGCAGTCTGAGCCTATCGCGTAAACGCATCAGCTTGGTCTGATGGGACTTGACCACAAGGCGCTGCTCGTCGGTCATCGACGCATACCACTTGAGAAGCCGCCGCCGGGTGTCGGGGGTCGTCCCCGACAGCATGTCCACCAGTTGCACGTCATTCATTGTTCTACCCTCCTTCACTGATCTGGGTAACGGAGATGTTTCGTCTTTTTTCATCTTTTATTTCGTCTTTGCGAGACAGAGGCCACTGGCCTGCAATCGAGGTGCGGCAAGCGTCCCCGTTTATCGGGCAATGACCGATAAACGGGGACGCGCACCCCACGGTCCCAAAAAAGTCTTGCGATTTCAGTCGGTCGGAAGAATAATCAGGTCATTCTTTTTTTTTATTTCACCTGCTCTCACACCATGAGGGCCCGATCCTGAGGGGGATCATCTCGACACCCTTGCGATCGGAATTCTGTAGCTGCAGCGGTTTGCACCGCCCGGATACAGATCAGACCATCCACCGGCTCACGTTTAATCGCAGATGCGAACTTCTCGAACCGGCTGTTGAGACAGGATCGGGCGTCCTGACCCAAGCCCACAGCGTCCAGCGCGCCAATCCCGGAGGCCAAGTTTAATCGCAGAAGCGAACTTCCAGGCCAGGGCTACGCTGACCACATATCGAGGACAGCAACCTCGCTAAAAATGCTCTGTAACTCACCACTCCCGCCCGGCGCGGGGCACCGAATACGCGCCACCCCGCAACACCTTCAGCGCCGGCCCTGGTAGTGTTTCGTGATCTCCGCCCGCTCGTGGCCGATCTCCCGGCTGACCTCGGCGAGGGCCCGCTCCCAGGTTTTTCCCTCCAAGAGTTTTTCCTGAAGGCGATCCTGCGCCCACCGATGCCGGAAGGAATGAGGACTCCCCTTGTCATTGGCAGCTTCGGAGGCACGAGCAACGGCGTGCCTGTACGCGTCGCGGCTCACCCGCAACTCCCCGGATTGTTTCATGCGAGCGACAAGCTGCTGATAGGTATCGCGCGAGAGCTCGGCCACTCGGATTTTCCCGCCTTTGCCTCGAACCTCGATCTTTCCCTCGCCTTTGAGCTGGTCAGGTCGAACATGGGTCGCCTCTGACATTCTGAGGCCGGCATCGTGCTGAATGGCAGCTGCCAGTCGGAAGTCCGGATGGGGGAGGAGAGAGATGACCCGATCCGGATCTCGGAAGGCGCGGCCGGGAACCATCGAGGCAAGCCCCTTTGCTTCCGGGCTGACCTGCAGGATCGCGGAGCGGAAGTCGTAGCCCAACCCGGTGCCTTTAGCCTCGGCATAGGAACGCAGGGCGTCCTCAAGCTTCCCGAGAGCGCTCGCTGCCTGCCCATAAGTCTGGCGCCCCACGTCTTCGTCGATCCGTAAACGAAGAAACGAAGAAACGTGCTCACCGGCCAGCTTTTCGATGTCCGTGACCCGGAACGTGGATTTTGCGTGATCAAGACATTGCCGCCAGACCTTGAGATACGCCTCCTTGGTCCGGAAGGAGTGAATTCCGGTCTTCTGAGCCACCTCGGAGGAGGTCCGGGCGCCTGCGGCCCAGGCCTCCTCCTTGGCGGCGTGACGTGGTTGGCCGATCCGGTCGATACCGGAGACCTTATAGACTTCCTGGGCCTGCCATTTGCTGGAGCCTCGCATGTGTCCTCCTCTTTGTAGCGTCTCTGATCCTTCGGGCGGTCCACCCGCGCCATCAGATGCGCGGGCGGACCGCCCCTGATATATCTGAAATACCTGCTCTCATCGGGCCGCTGTGCTACGCGCCGGGCCAGTGTGCCACGGCCCCGGGCCGGTATGCCACACCATCGGGCCGGTGTGCCACGCTCACCCGCTCCCCGTCGAGGATAACTCCTGCCGCTGACAGACCCTCTCCATCCTTCCGGATGCGCCGGCGGGCATCTCTTGTTGCCTGCGAACCCAAGGCACCACAGACAACTTTGATGAGCCCGTCAAGCTTCCAGCCTTTATCCGGAGGACGGCTGTGGGTCAGTACGTGTCTGGCCACCGCCTGGCTGATCCCATACTGGAGCCGGGCGAGGGGCGCTGGATCATACCAGAGGCGCAGATCGCGCTTCAGCAGCTCCACCAGGGGTTTACCCAGGCGCACCCGCCACAGGTGGCGCTCGCCGCCGGAAAGGGGATCGTGGCGCGTCATCGACGACGGTTCGACGTGGTCGATCAGCCCGCCAAGGAGGCGCTCTTCCGCCGGCAGATGCGGAGACTCGATCTCGATGGTGGCCGAGCGCAGCTCGCGCAGCCACTCACGTATCCTCCCCAGCGAGTGCCGGTGGTCAGACAGGGTGCGACGTACCCGGGCCGGGTCTACCAGCAGTTCGATCGCTCCATCATCAGTCTCACGGCTCCGCTCGGCGACGAAGAGCATCGCCTCCAGCAGATCGGCGTGCCGCTGGCCCAACCGGCCCGCCACCCGGCATCGCCCCCAGGAGGTCTGGATCCACTCGCCGGCCGTTATCCGGGGCCGTTGCGTCGGCTGGAACAGCCGAACTCGGGCCGGGGTCGCGGTAGTCGTCGGTGTCACGTGCTCACCAGTCATCGTCTCCTCCCGTCTTATTGCGTAAGGGAACCACCGACGCGCTGCGACCCGCCGCAAGCGGTGTCAAAACCACCGGCAGCAGAACACCACCCTCCTGGCGCTCATACCAGCGCTCAAGCGGCAGGATGCCGTAATTTTGCTTGCTCACGCCGAACCGCAAATAATAGCCCCGCCGCTCTGGGCCGATGGGCCGGCCGGCATCGGCAAGCCGCGCTGACTCGGCCGCCGACATCCGGCAGAGATAGCCGCCCCATCTGGCGTTGTCCACCAGGGCTGAAGCCCCACGGGCCGCCTGCTGCTGGTCTGCCATGCCGTTACGGGACGACGACTTGTCCACGTGGTGGAGATAGAGCACCGCGGCTCCGGTAGCAGTAGCCAAATGCTCCATTTCCGCAACCAGCCTGGCCATATCGCCGTTGTCGTTTTCAGCGAGAGTATGGAACCGGCTGATGGTGTCCAGGATGACAAGCCGCGCCCCGGCGCATAAGGCTGCCAACCGGCCCTTGTCGGCCATGACGTCCAGCCGGTGGCCCGCCATTGGCACCAGCACAAGATGCTCGGCAATAGCATCCCGCGCTTGAGCCGGCAAAAATTGCGCTAGCGCCTGGACGCGTCCGACGAGCACCGGTTCCGGATCCTCGGCGGTCAAGTAGATCACCCGGCCTGCAGGTGAAGGAGCAAGCCCCAGCAGGTCGCTCTCTTTCCCGCCGTTGGCCACGGCCATGGCGGCCTGCAGCGCCCAGTAGCTCTTGCCCGTGCCACCGGCAGCCACCAGGACGCCCACGGTCCCTGCAAGAAACCCGGGCCAGACCCAGTCCAGCTCTGGCGGCGGGCCCGAAAAGGCCGCCACCAGATCGACTTTCTCCGGCAGGCTGGCGGGTGAGGCAACGACATCGCAGGCCCGGCGGGCATCCTCCACCAACTTCCCGATATCCTCATGTCCCTCGTAGCAGCGGGAGGTGATTTCGGTGGTGGTCCGGATAAGGCGGCGAAGGATCGCCTTCTCTTGAACGATGCGAGCGTAATGGATGATGCGGGAGGTGAACGGCACGATATCGGTGAGCCCCGCGAGATAAGCGGGCCCGCCCGCACGCTCCAGTTTGTTTCGCTCCCGGAGCAGATTGGTGGTGGTGATGAGGTCCTGAGGTTCGTTCTTCTCGAACAGGGCCAGCATGGCTGCATAGATCTCCTGGTGGGCGTCGCGGTAGAAATCGTCAGGCGAGAGCAGTTCGATGACCTTGACGAGCGTGCCCTCCCGCAGGAGGATGGTGCCCAGGACACATTGCTCGGCTTCCAGGTTGTGGGGTAGGAGTCGAGTCATCATAGCTTCTCCTCAACCGCATTGGACTGCCACGCTGCATCCCGTTTCCTGGCCATCTGTTCGGCCTTTGTCGGCCTGCCGGGGCGGCGGGTTGCGGGTGGTGCGGCAGCGCCACCATCAATCCAGGCTACCAAATCTCCATAATGCAGCCTCAAGACCCGGCCGATACGTATAACCCGGACAGGCGGCATCGGCTTGCGGCCGGCGAGGGCACCGCGCCACCACCCGATCGACATCGATGTCATCTCTGCTGCTTCCTGCACCGTGACCAAATGTTTCACTTGTTGCCTTTTCATGTTCTTCCTCCGATAGGAGAAACCGGCTCTCCGAGGCGAGCCAGCAGCTAGGTCGCGGGGATGACAACGCGACCATCCTGTTCGGTAGCTCAAACAAGGGGAAACAAGCGAGTACGCTGTAACTCCTTCATTATGTAGTTGGGTTAGGCCGTTGTCTGGCCGTAACCCAACATTCTGGCACCATTGTGTTGGGTTACGCTTCGCTAACCCAAGCTTCGGGATGCTCAATAAACAGAAACAAACGAGTTCTGAATTGAGGCGAACGAGATGGCGGTGGATACGGTGGTTGGTATGGGTATCAAGGGCGGGAGGGGTTAAGGCAAAACTCCTGCCGAGAAGGTTTGTCGGTAAAGGGATCTTGATGCAGGTGATGGGCTGTGCTTCCCTGGAAAAGAAGCAGATTGGGATAACACGGAGGCTTTCACTTCGAAAGAGATGAAAGCGTTTAGACCTGTGGAAAATTGATCAAGATAGGGGCGGGCGCACCTCTAGCGTGGGTGGCGCCTGATGAGGGTCGATGGCAATCCGGTGGACTGCCGTCGGTGAATAAAAGTGTGTCGCAATCGTTTGCTTGCCTACGGGCTACCGGCGTCAGGCAAGGGGCCGTCAAAAATCGGCGGCCACTGGTTCCTAAAATTCAAGGACCGTAAAGGCCCAGCTAAGCCGCATCATCCCACGAGGCGGTTACTGCGCGGCAGTCTACTCTCGGGTACAACCGCGCAACGGAAAGTAATTGAATATACTCAATGGTTACGGAGAGTGCAACTTTTTTTGCGGAATTTTTTGGCGAAACCGCACGTCAACCGATATTGAGGCTCCTTGGGATACCTCACTGTTTATTGAACACAGGGTGACCCATGGAACACTTGGGACAATGCCTTGGGACACTTATTCAAGCACCAGGAACGTTCTGCAAATACCATTAGAAACATGGGACACTTGGGACAGCGCCTTGGGACACTTATGGGACAACCCGTTATTATTACGTCATAACACGTGGTGACACTTGGGACACTCTTGGGACACTGGTGGGACAATAAGGGGCAAAAAAGGGGGTATTTTGGGAAAAAATAAAAAATCCGAGAAGCTTGTAACTCCTCGGATTTGTTTTATTTCTTGGTGGGCGAGGCGGGATTCGAACCCGCGACCTTTGGCTTCGGAGGCCAACACTCTATCCAGCTGAGCTACCCGCCCGTACGGTGCCGGCTCCCTGTGATCAGGGAACTCAGGGCCTATATACCTTGTCCCGCCGCTTTAGGCAAGCACTCTTTCCCGGTTGGGCACCAGGCCGGGGACCGCTCAGAACGGCCGCAGGCTCCAGATACCGCAGGGGCAGGTGTCGGCGCAGAAGCCGCAGGCAATGCACTTGTCATCTTCCGCGTAGTATTCATAGTTGACCCCGTCCGAGCCCGCGACGATCTCACGGCGATGGATCGCATTGGTCGGGCAGATGGTCTCGCACAAGTGGCAGTCCCGGCAGGAGCCGCAGCTCAGGCAGCGGGCGGCCTGTTCTTCCTGGGTGGCGCCCTTGTCCGGGGTGGGGTCGTAGTGCTCGGTGGTCAGCGCTTCGTAGGTGATCACCTTCTTGGCGAAGGGCTGCCAGGACTCGCCCTTCAGGGCGGCCACGATATACTCGGCGGCCCTTTTGCCCGCGCCGAGGGCGTTGGTGGCCAGGCCCGGCCGCTCCACGTCGCCCACCGCCAGGATCTTGGCATCGCTGGTCCGGCCGGCCTCGTCGGTCTTGATCCAGGCGGCGCCGCCAACGGTGACACATTCCACCGTTTCGGGCAGGAAGTTCAGCCGGGGCACGTCGCCGATGGAGATAATGACCGTATCCGCCGGATAGAGGGTACCGTCGTCGCCGACCAGGCCTTGCTTGTTCACCTCCCTGGTCATCACCGGCCATTTGAAAACCGCGCCCAGGGCCTCGGCCGCGTCCTTTTCCTTGCCGAAGGCCAGGGGCTTCTGGATGTCCACCAGAGTCACCTGATCGGCGCCGAGCCGGTACGCTTCGGCGGCCACGTCGCAACCCACGTTGCCGGCGCCGATGATCACCACCTTCTTGCCGGTGGGCATGGGCTTCTCGCTCTTGGCCGCCTTAAGGTAATCCAGGGCCGGAATGACCCGATCATGGCCGGGGAAGGGGATGGTCCGCGGCTGATGGGTGCCGACCGCGATCACCACATAGTCGAAATCTTTCTTCAGTTTGAGGAGCTTATCCTTGCTCATGGTCACCCCGGTTTTGATCACGATGTTCGGGGTGTGCTTGAAGCGGTTGATCTCCCGTTCCCAGATTGCCCGGGACAGCCGTTCCCAGGGGATGGTCTGGCTGAGCTTGCCGCCGATTTCCTTGGCCTGCTCGAAGATATGGGCCTCGACCCCGTTCAGGGCCAGGTGCCAGGCCACGGCCATGCCGCCGGGGCCGCCGCCGATGATCGCCACCTTTTTGCCGGTCTTGGGCAGGGTGGTCGGGGGTTCGGCGGTGTTCACCGCGCGGCCGAGGATGGAGACATCGATGCTGAAGTCCACCTTCTTGCGCGAACAGTTCTGCATGCACAGGTTCGGGCAGATCGTGCCGCAGACCGATGCCGGCAGCGGCGTGTAGCGCAGGAGCATCTCGTAGGCCTCGTTGAGCTTGCCGTCGCGGATCAGGCGCAGCCGGTCGATGGTCGGAATGTGGATCGGGCAGTAGAAGGTACAGGGCGCCGCCGAGTCGCGGTTGATCCAGAAGGGCTTGCGCCGGCGAAGCTCGCCGGTCTCGATCACCCCGATCACGCTGCGGTCGAGTCCCGGCGCGAGGTCGCGCAGCGGGTCGCCGCCGCCGAAGCCCTGGTCCCAGATCCGCTTGCGGAATTCGGGCATGGGCATGGGGCCGGAAAACATCAGGGCCCGCTCCTGGGGGGAGATGGCCATCATGATCCGCCATTCCTTGCGCACCGTCAGCTTTTTCAGCAGTTTTTCCCGGCCGATGGCCTTGAGGAATTCCGGCATCCGGTCGGTCAACCACTGCCACTGGTCGTCGTCCGGCTCGATGATCTTGACGTTGGTGCGGGAATAGCTGTCGTCGGTCTGACCGCGGAAATAGACCCAGCCGCCGACCATGCCGACGCCGGGCCGATAGCCCAGGACGTTGTCCGGGTTTTTCGCCTCGAAGCCGCAGATCACACCGATGCCGCCGCAGTTGAACTCGGCGAAGGTGTCGCCCACCGAGCCGAGCACCCACATCTCCGGACGGGTATGGTCCGGGTTCCACTTGGTCATGGTCAGGCCGCGCGCGCCGATGGAGCCGCCGATCATCACCCGGCCGCCGGCCATGGCGTTGCAGACACCGTTGGTGGCGTTGCCCTTGACGATGACGTCCGCGCCGATGTTCAGGTAGCCGACGTCATCTGAGGCCGGGCCTTCGCAGACGATGGTTGCGCCGGGCTGGCCCATACAGCCGAGCCGCTGGCCAACCGGCCCGGTGATCTGGATGTGGATGGGGTAGTCGGGAGTGCCCAACCGCATGCCGATATTGTGCTGACCATAGGATTCGAGGATCAACCCCTTGGCCATGGCGGCCGCCTCGCGCACTCGTTCCTCGAAGATCTTCGAGGTCAGCCGCATGCCGCCGGCATCCCTGCCGCTGACCGTCTTTATTTTCGCGCTTTTTTTGCTCATGTTCACAGTGCTGTGTTGAGGTTAGGATGGTCGCCGTTAACAGACATATCTGATTTTCAGCCGCTCGGCGGCGGCGGGATCGTCGATGCCGAGGGCGTCGGACATGCCGATGGGCAGGGACTGGGAGCGTCCCAGTGGGGCCATGACCTTCTTCATTTCAGTATTGATGGTCATGAACACGTCCACTACCCGCTGGGCCACCTCGTCCGGATCGAGTCGCCTGAACAGCTTGGGGTTCTGGCTGGTGATCCCCTTGGGGCAGATGCCGAGGTTGCAGACGTTGCAGCGTCCCATCTCGTTGCCCAGGCAGCCGGAGGTGGCCTGCATGATGTACTTGCCGATGTGCACGCCGGAGGCGCCGAGCATGATCAGGGCCATGCCGTTCTGGGTGACATTGCCGTTCTTGCCGACGCCGCCCGCCGCAAAGAGCGGGATCTCATTCTGGCGGCCCTGGGCGACCAGGTCCAGGTAGCACTCCCGCAGGTTGGAGGCGATGGGATGGCCGGTGGCGTCCATGGAGATGTTGTAGGCCGCGCCGGTGCCGCCGTCCATGCCGTCGATGAGCAGCCCGGCGGCATAGGGGTTGCGCACCAGGTTGTTGAGGACCGCCTTGGCCGAGGTGGAACCGGAGATTTTCGGATAGACCGGCACCCGGAAGCCGAAGGCCATGGACATGGTCTGGATCATCTTCATCACGCTCTCCTCGATGGAGTAGAGCGTTTGGTGGACGGGCGGCGAGGGAAGGTCCACGCCCTCGGGCACGCCGCGCAGGCGGGCGATCAGCTTGGAGACCTTGAACCACATCAGCAGCCCGCCGTCGCCGGGCTTCGCGCCCTGACCGTACTTGATCTCGATGGCTGCCGGGTCGCACTGCATCTCGGGAATGGCGCGAATGATCTCATCCCAGCCGAAGTAGCCGGAGGCGATCTGCAGGATGACGTACTTGAGGAAGGGGCTTTTCAGGACCCAGGGCGGGCAGCCGCCTTCGCCGGTGGCCATGACCACCGGAATGCCCAGGACCTCGTTGCAGTAGGCCACGCCCTGGAGCAGTCCCAGCCACATGTTGGGGGAGAGGGCGCCGAACGACATGGAGCCGATGACAAAGGGAAAGATTTCGCGGGTCGGCGGAATCCATTCGCCGGCCATCTTGCGCCGCAGGAATTCCTCCGGCGGCAGGATCCGCCCCAGGATGGTGTTGGTGTTGAACTCGTGGCGGCCGGCGTCCAGGGCCGGGTCGGTGAGCATGGAGATCCGGTCGAAGATGATCCGGTCCAGAATGGTCCGGCCGGAGACGTTGCGGCGGCCGCCGCGCTTCCAGGCCTCACCCTTCTGGTTGATATGGAACAGCGAGCGGTCCTCGTTGCTGTTGGGCGTCGGGGTGATGGCCTCGTTGGGGCAGACCATGGAGCACATGCCGCAGCCGATGCACTTGTTTTCAATGCTGGTCCGCTGCCGGATGCCGACGAAATGGCGGTAGTCGCTGCCCCGTTTTTTCTGGAGGATGTCCAGCTTGGGCATCCTCTGCCGCCGGTAGGTCAGGTAGATGGCCTGGACCGGGCAGACGGAGGTGCAGCGGCCGCACAGGGTGCAACGGTCTTCCCGGTGCTTGATGATCCAGGGAAGATCGTGATAGGTTAGGCTGCTTGGGGAAGTGCAAACGGATTGAATTGAGACCATATCACCATCTCCTTGCGGTGGGGTGGAATTATAACCGTGTGTTCGCGCATGGGCTGAAAATCAAGGGAACGGTCCCGGTCCGGGATCATGGCGTCCACGCCGCAGATCTCCGAGGCCATGGCCCAGACTCCGGGCCTGCCGCCCACGGAGGCCGGCCGCATCTTTTTGTGATCCATGACCAGCAGGCAGGTCTCGTCCGGCAGGGTGCCGATGACCGCGTTGGGCCCGTCGATGATCAGCCGCCGGCAGGCGGTGCGCAGTCCCTTGAGGAACTCGCCCTGGGGATGCGCGTCCAGTTCGTTGCTCTTCAGCGGGGTGATCACATGCTTGTAGACCTCCAGGGGCAACTTTAATTTCTTAAGGGTGTAGTGGAGGATATGGGTGAACACCTCGGAGTCGCTCTGGTAGCCGAGATAGCCGGGGATCTGCTTGCCGATGAGCCATTCCTTGATCGGCACGAAGGCGGTGTTCTCGCCGTTGGTCATGGTGGCGATGCCCTGGATGAAGAAGGGGTGGCAGGCATAGAGGTTGATCCCGTAGTTGGTGTTCTGCCGGCCCTGGGCCATGACCACCCGGGCCTTGATCCGGCCGTCTTGCAGGCCCAGTGCGTCGCCGACCGCCAGGGGCCAGCCGACCTCCTTGATCATCACCACCTGCGGCCAGAAGGAGAAAATGGTCAGGTCGCCGCCGTGCTCCTCGCCGTCACGGCGAAGGTCGAGACGGACCTCCATGTGGCGCTGCTCCACGGCCTCGGGGGAGGGATCGGCGGCCACCGGATCCTTATAGACCCGGATGATGTATTTCAGGCGGTCTTTTGCCTCGATGAGGCCGGGGGTGATATCGAATTCATGGTCGTATTTCATCTCGTAGCCGCGGCCGGTCATGAATTCGTCAAGCCGCTGGAGAGCGGCTTCGGAGTGCGCGATGCCGGAGAGGATGGGCAGGTCGCCCCGGTAATTGAAATCATCGAACTGGACCCCCCGCAGCAGCAGGCCGAGGCCGCTGCCGTCGTACCCCTCCTGCATGGCCTCCATGGCCGTGAGCACCTCATAGGGTGAAAAGGGCGTATCCGCGGTTTTCAAGGCAAGGCGACACATGAAAAACTCCTACAAAGCATGCAAAATATAAATGGATGTGCGAATGTCTGGCTGGAAATCCCGAAGATCAGTCAGATGCCACATGTATTCGCCGGAGAGCCGGAAAAGGTGGCAAGAAAAAACGAATACCTGGAAACGCTTAACCTGTCAAGAAAAAGGCGGGAATTTTGTTATTTTGAGGCCCAGGATGACTGCCGGCCAGGAGCAAAATGGGGACAGATCTTTTTTGCCGCCTTTTTCTCCTCCATCCTGGGGCGACCCGGACCGCGGGGATCAAGCCGGCGCCCGAGCTTGGTCGATATTTCATCCACGAACTTTCCGTTCCCGGCAAGCTGTCCCCGCTGCGTCGCCTCCCGGATCAGTTTCCATTCACCTTCAGGGACGGTTTGCCGCAACCATTCCCGGTACATTAGCGCACGTTCCTCCGGAGTCGCGGCCAGGCCCAAGTAGAAGGGGTCGAAATCCAGCCAGTTCCCTTGAACCCTGCCAGTCTTGGCAGGACAGCTCGACCAGCGATAGGACGCCGGATCGTCGGTCATCCTGGCACGAAGAGGATTCAGTTCCACATATCGGCAGCAGGCCAGCAGATATCTGTCTGCCTGGATCGGGCTCGATTTGTAGCGACCCTCCCACAAAGCGCCGGTTCTCCCTTCCAGGCGATTAACATGCCGGGCCTGGCGTCCGGCAAGCCGTTTCATGAGCAGGCTGATGTTTTCCGGCTGATCGCCGGGATCGAGCACCAGGTGGACATGGTTGGTCATCAGGCAATAGGAGTAGAGCTTGCAGCCAAGCCTGGCCTTCCAGTCTTTGAGCGCGTCGAGGTAATACAGATAGTCGTCGTCGCCGGCAAAAATCACCTGCCGGTTATGGCCCCGCTGGATGATATGGTGCGGGCAATTGGCGAGAAGCAGTCGGGCTTGTCTGGGCATGCCGAAATATAC
>QZIR01000028.1 GCA_003604975.1 Desulforudis sp.
CTGGCCCGTGGCGAGCGACAGCATTGACCTGCTCACCGCCCTCTCCGTCTGGACCCACCTGGCCGAGGAGGACGCGCTGTTCTACTTCCGGGAAATCAGTCGGGTGCTCCGGCCCGGGGGCCGGGCCATCGTCACTTTCTTCCTGCTGGACGAGACCTACCGGGAGAGCCTGGGGAGGAGATCAGAGCAGGAGGGCCGCTTCCACATGACCTCGCAGAATCTTTGGATATTCAACCAGCCGACCTACGGCTCGGACGCCTGGTTTCATCTGGAATGGATCCCTGTTCCGGAGGACGCCATCGGCGTCACCGAACAGGGCCTCGCCCGCCTGTGCGCCCACGCGGGCCTGGAGGTGATTGCCCGTCACCAAGGCAACTGGAAAGAAGTCCCGGGGATATTCTTTCAGGATGTCCTGATCTTTCGCAAGGCCGAATAACCTCCGGCCTGCTGCTCAGCCTTTGCCGTACCCGTAGGACGAGCTGTCCTTCTTCAGGCCGACGCTCTTGCAAAGGCGCCGCCGCTCCCACCAGCCAAGCCTGACGTCGAGAAAGGCGAGCAGCCGATCGATCACCGTATCGGGCCGCACCAGCAACTGTTCGAAGGAGATCGGATGGGTCGGACAGGAAAGGGACCGAAGCAACCCCGTCATCCGCAGGTTATAGTTGATCGTCCGCTCCATCATCTCGTACAGATCCTGGCCGGTCCGCCGCTGTTCGCTGTCCGCCACCGCATAAGGATCGCGGAAGACGAAGATCACCCGGGGATTTCTGAACCCCTCCAGCAGCGCGGGCATGTGCCCATGGGCGCCGGGGAATTTGAAGCCCCATACCCCGTACCGTTCGTTTCTTTGCCGAACAAGCCGGACAAGTTCGGCCCGGTCAAGCTCGTCCCTGAGCAGGAGCTGCTGAAACTCAAGATCCTCGCAGTTGTTGTTGGGGTCCATCTTTTCCCCCATGGGGATGCCGAGCCTGACCAGCAGTTGTGCCACCGCCGTGGTTCCCCCCCGGAAATTGCCGCAGATGATGAAGGTCTTCTCTTCGTTCATACCTACACCCCTCACCCCTTCGCCCGGGTGATGGTAATTTCGGCGTCCAGGTCCACTACCCCGACGCAAGGCCTACGGGCCGCCACCTCAAAGGCCAGCACCTCATACCGCCGCTCGTAGACCACATACTCACCCTGCTCGTAGCCGGCGCAGCCCACGGACAGGAGATAGCCGCCGCCGGCGAGCATCATCTTCAGGGTAAAGGAGACGGTGAGCACGGTATCCGACTCGCAGACCCCGGTTTCCACGTGCTGATACAGGGTATTGGTCCCGCAGATGTCCATCCCCTTGACATCCTTGATGATAAACGCGATGACCGGATTCTCGACCCGGGCATGAAAGACCAGGCGCAGCCGGATCGCATAGTCCTCCATCTGCCTGAGGGCCTGGACCGGCTGGCCATCCAGAGCATAGATCCCGACCTGCTCGATGGTCGCCTTGCCGTTGCCGTACCTGTTTTCTTCGGGATTGAGAAGAAAGGGGCAGCCGTCCTCCTGCTCGCCAGCCCGGTGCCGGGCAAGGTCGCAGGCTGCGGCGTCCCCGTGCCGCTCCCTGCTCGAATAGTCAAGGATCAGCTTGTTGTACTGGTCGATGACCTCCTGGGGTGAGCCCCAGGCCTTCAAGCGTCCCCGATCCAGCAGGCAGACCCTGGTGCAGTAGCGGGTGATCAGGTCGATGGAGTGAGTGACGAAGATGATCGTGATTCCCCGCTGCTGAAACTCCCGGAACTTGGCGAAGCACTTGGCCTGGAACAGGGTGTCGCCGACGGCCAGGGCCTCGTCAACGATGAGGATGTCCGGCCGGACGTTGATCGCCACCGCAAAGGCGAGGCGGACATACATGCCGCTGGAATAGGTCTTCACCGGCTGGTCGATGAATTCGCCGATATCGGCAAAGGCCAGGATGTCCGCCAGGCAGTCGTCGATCTCCCGGCGGGAGAGGCCAAGGATCGCCCCGTTCAGGTAGACGTTTTCCCGACCACTGAACTCGGGATTGAAACCCGCGCCCAGCTCCAGCAGGGCTGCGATCCGGCCATGCTTCCAGACCGTGCCGGTGGTGGGCTGGAGGATGCCGCAAATCAGCTGGAGCAGAGTCGACTTGCCGCTACCGTTGCGGCCGATGATCCCCACCGTATCGCCCCTTTGAATCTCCAGGGAGACATCGGTCAAGGCCTGAAATCGCTGATGATATTTTCTGCGCAGCGGGTGGAAGGTCTCCTTGACCCGGTCAAAGGGCGAGGCAAAAAGCTTGTAGACCTTGCCGAGCTCCTGGAGCCGAATGGAAAGTGAATCGTGCATCAACATTTCCCCATCAGAGGACATCGGCGAACTGGGGTTTGAGTTTCTGGAAAATCAGGGCGCCGACAACCAGGACCATCAGGCTCATTCCCCAGAAATAGAGGGTGTACAGGGGATGGTGCCAGAACGGGACAAAGGTGATGAACGAGTCCCGGTAGCCCTGAATGACGTAGTAGATGGGATTCAACTTGAGGATGGACTGGATCTTGGGCGACATCAGGTTGATATCCCAGAAAATGGGGGTCAGCCAGAAGCCGACCTGGAGGATTACCCCGACCAGCTGGCCAACGTCCCGCAGAAAGACATGCAGGGCCGAGACGATCCAGGCGATGCCCAGGGCAAAGACGCACAGGCCGGCCAGGTAGTAGAAAAACTGCAGAAAAAAGAGGCTGAACTCCATTCCCTGGAGCAGAATCAGTCCCAGCAGGATAAACAGGAACACCGAATGGGTCATCAGGCAGGAGACAATCTTGACTACCGGCAGGATCTGGGGTTGGAACAGCGTCTTTTTCACCAGGTTGGCATTGTTGACGATGGAGGAGGTGGCGCCGTTGATGATGTCGGCAAAGACGAACCAGGGCGCAATACCCGCGGTGAGCCAGACCGCGAACGGGACATCGTTCATCGGCTTGGCCTTGAAGCCCACGCTGAACACGAACCAGAAAACCCCGATCATCACCAGGGGCCGGACAAAGGTCCAGATCGAGCCGAGAAAGGAGCCGATGTAGTCGGAGGCTACCTCCCGCTTGGCCATGGTCCAGATCAACTGCCGCTGGCCGTGCAACAGTTTGAGAAAATTGATGAATTTCTGGATGATGCCCATATCCGTCCTACTTGCCGGCCAAAAACAGGTAGTCCACGCCATAAGAGGCAGCGGCGACTATACCGAAAACAAAGAAAAACCTTGCCGCCCCCGGGGCAACAAGCCACGTCGCCACCGGTCGCTCCGCCCTGGTCGAAACCGCGAAAATCAATGAAAGCCACATGCAGTACATGAGCACGATGTCCGCATTCCAGGCCGCGTAACTGAGGGAAAAGAGCACCAGGCCCGCAAAGAGCAGCGCCCATACCGCCGGGGCCTGGAGACTGTCCGCCAGGACGCGGTGGAGATAGTGAAACAGCAAAGCCAAGACCGCGCTGAGAAAGACCAGACCCAGCAAACCATGATCCATGAACAACTGCAAAACCAGGTTATGGGTATGGCCCCCCGGAAAAAACGGCCACCGAAGAGTACCCTCGGGGATGCGCATGAAAATGGTGCTGGCGAAACCATAGCCCAGGACCAGTTCCTTACGGATGAGGTCCGCGGTGTAGTCGAAAATCGCCATTCTGGCGGTGATGGCCTCGATCTTCGGCAGAAACGGGCCGATGATCTCCTCGACCGGCGCCAGGCAGACCCAGAGCACCGGCACCAGCACAAACGTCATGACCAGAAGAGCGTAGATCCGGTAATGGTTCCCGGCAGGGACCGCCTGGGCAAAGAGAAAGACCCCGATGCTGACCGCCGCGGCCAGCTGGCTCGATTCGGAGCTGCTGAGAAAAATCGCCGCAAGCGAAACCAGTATGACCACTACTGCTGCAAGGGTACAGAGGAGGTTCCGCCGCCAGAGGAGGGCGACGCTGCCCCACATCAGCAGAAGCTGCCAGAAGGCATAATTCTTGTCATGCCAGGGCGACGTATCCAGAGGCAGGGGCGTGAAGCCCTTGAGCATCTCCTGCACTGCCAGCCCTTGCTGCTCACCGATGTAGCCGATCGCCAGCAGCAGGCAGAGCGATGCCAGCCCCCAGCGGAGCAAAACCCGGTCCAGGTTGCTGAGGTTGCACAGGGCATAGACAATGATCGATGAGAACAGCAGCCGATAGAGGGCGAAAAACAGCCAATAGAGCTTGCCGTACGCGGAGGAAGGGAACAGGACGCTGGCCAGGGTCATGGCCAGAAACGACCAGAACAGCGCCAGAAAAAAACTGGTGTACCGGTCGAAATCCCTGCCTGCCAACCGGGGCAACGCCAGAAAGAGGAGAACCAGAAAAACCATGTCCCCGGAGGTGTCCTTCAACCGTGCGTTGAGAAAAACATAGCCGCTGAAAGCCAGAAATACGGCAAGCCCCAGGATGGCCTGGATAAGGCGACTATATGCTTGGGAAGCCGGCATCGATACCACTCATGTTGCCTGAGACAAATCAAGAAAATTACGGTATGCCTTCTTTATTCCTTCCTTCAATTCAATTTTCGGTGCCCAGCCGAGAGAAAAGAGGCGGCTCACATCAAGTAATTTTCGCGGGGTGCCATCCGGCTTACGATCATCCCATTCCACCTCACCCTGGAAGCCGACGACATCTTTAACCATAACAGCCAGCTCACTGATTGTCAGATCCTTTCCGCAACCGATATTGACCAGCGGAGGCTTGTCGGATGAGAATAAGCCGAGAAAATCCTTTTCCGGCAACCCCATGAGAAACACGCAGGCATCCGCCATATCTTCGCTGCACAAAAACTCCCGCCGTGGACTCCCCGTACCCCAGGCAGTCATTGATCGGCAATTGCCCACCTTTGCTTCATGCATCTTGCGGATGAGCGCCGGAAGCACATGGGAATTCGCCAAGTCATAATTATCATTGAGCCCATACAGATTTGTGGGCATTACGGCAAGGAACCTTGTTCCATACTGACGATTATATGCCCAACAGGTCTCGATACCCGCAATCTTTGCGACTGCATAAGGACGATTTGTTGACTCAAGAGGACCCGTCAATAGGTATTCCTCCTTCATTGGCTGCGGACAATCCCTGGGATAGATGCAGGAAGAGCCGAGGAAGAGCAACCTCTTCACACCCGCCAGCCAGGCCTGGTGGATGACATTATCCTGAATAATCAGGTTCTGATGAATAAACTCGGCAGGGAAGGAATTATTTGCGAGAATCCCGCCCACCTTTGCCGCTGCGAGAAAAACGTATTCAGGCCTTTCCCTTTGAAAAAAATCATGGACGTCTTTTTGATCAGCCAGGTCAAGCTCTGAACGAGAACGGGTAATAATTCGGGCATGCCCCCTCTCCAACAGGCACCTCATAATTGCCGATCCCACCAAACCGCGGTGACCGGCAACAAATATCTTGCTCTGCCTGTCCATCTCTATGATTCATAATAACTATAGGTAGTGTAGCCGTGACTTCCGACAAGCTTGTCGCGTTCGGCGGCTATCAAATCCTCGCGCACCATCTCCGCCACCAGCTCATTGAACGTTATTCGCGGCTCCCAGCCCAGTTCTTTTTTTGCCTTGCTGGGATCGCCCAGAAGGTTTTCCACTTCAGTCGGCCTGAAATAGCGCGGATCAATGGCCACTATGCAACGGCCCGTCCCGTCATATCCCTTCTCGTCGATGCCCTGCCCGTCCCAAGTGATAGCCATGCCCAGTTCTGCGGCGGCGGCATTGACAAAATCCCGGACACTGTGCTGCTCGCCCGTAGCAATGACATAATCCACCGGCTTTTCCTGTTGAAGCATGAGCCACTGCATCTCAATAAAATCCCGTGCATGGCCCCAATCACGCCTGGCGTTGAGATTGCCCAAATAGAGGCAATCCTGCAATCCCAGCTTGATCCTGGCCAGTGCCCTGGTTATTTTCCTGGTGACAAAAGTCTCGCCGCGAATCGGCGATTCATGGTTGAACAAAATGCCGTTGCATGCGTAAATATTATACGCCTCACGGTAGTTGACGGTGATCCAATAGGCATAGAGCTTAGCGCAGGCATAGGGAGAACGCGGATAAAAAGGTGTGGTCTCTTTCTGCGGCACCTCCTGCACCAGGCCAAACAGTTCGGAGGTCGAGGCTTGATAAAACCTGGTCTTCTCCGTCAGATTCAGGATACGGATCGCTTCCAGGATGCGCAACGCTCCGAGGGCGTCGGAATTCGCCGTGTACTCCGGCTCCTCAAAGGACACCGCGACATGCGACTGGGCCGCCAGATTATAAATTTCATCAGGCTGGACCTTTTCAATGACATGGATAAGACTCGTTGAATCAGTCATGTCGCCGTGATGGAGGATAAAATTCCGGTTCGGCACATGGGGATCCTGATACAAATGATCGATCCGCTTAGTGTTGAACAGAGAGGTCCGGCGCTTCAAGCCATGGACCTCGTACCCCTTTTTCAGGAGATACTCGGCAAGATACGCACCGTCCTGTCCGGTAACGCCGGTGATGATCGCTCTTTTTCTCATAGCTGCACTGTAGAGATTAATCTAATTCAGATGATTACAATCTGGAAAATGAACCGCCTTATACAATATTTGCCATCAAACAACCACCTGATTCCCCGTCCAACCTGACTGTGCAAAGACTATCTTGGTTCGAGATTGTTTAGCAGGTGGCGGCCAGTTTTTTTTCCAATACCCTTGCCAGACAATACTGGAATGCAGACGATACATGCTGTCAAGCGCCGTTTTCACTGCAATGCGCTGACAGGCGCGCGGCGAAATCGTAACTCGATCAACCGCAACCAGGCCAGGTCCACGATACAGGTCAGGATATGGCAGCGGATTTTGCCGTCTGTCCAATAACGGCGCGGCATCATGGCGACCAGAGAATGTTACGATGAAAAAGCGCGAAGCGGGTACCAGAAGGTGCTATCCTCAAAATGGTCAACGATAATCGGTGATTATTGATATTCGGGTACGATGTTTTTTAGATGTTTTTTTAGCAGATCCACATCCCTGAAAATCACAGCCTGTTCCAACCGGGCAAATTCCTCCTCCAGCCAGCCCCAGTCCACCTGTCTGCACCTGGCAAGGAGCAGTTTGACATGGCTGGTCGGCTGAAGATTTTCGCCCGAATGGAGAAGTTCCTCAAAAAGTTTCTCGCCGGGCCGCAGGCCCGTATACACAATCTTGATGTCCTGGCCGGGAACCAGCCCGGAAAAACGAATCATCTGCTCCGCCAAATCTTTAATCAAAACGGGCTCTCCCATATCCAGTACGAATATTTCCCCACCTGCCCCCATGGCGCCTGCCTGCAAAATCAGGCTCACGGCTTCGGGGATGGTCATAAAATATCGTGTTATTTCGGGATGGGTCACGGTCACTGGACCGCCTTTTTCAATCTGCTTCTGAAAAAGAGGGACTACTGAGCCGGCCGAACCGAGAACATTGCCGAAGCGGGTTGTTATATACTTTGTCCGGGAACGGCCATTCAGGTTCTGACAAAAAAGTTCGGCAATCCGTTTTGAGGCCCCCATCACGTTGGCCGGGTTTACAGCCTTGTCGGTGGAGATGAAGACAAAACGATCAGCATTGTAGCGATCGGCAGCCTCGGCAACGATTTTTGTTCCGAAGATATTGGTATTTACCCCTTCGGCTGGATTGTTTTCCACAATGGGAACATGCTTGTAGGCAGCAGCATGAAAAATTACCTGGGGTGAAAATGTCGAAAACAACCATTCTATTCTGTCCCGATTCTTGACATCCCCAAGGATAAATTCCATGTGCAACGAAGGAAATTTTGCCCTCAAAATCTGTTCAATGGTGTAGATGTTAAACTCACCGTTGTCGTAAATTATCAGGACCTCGGGGTTCTGCTTGGCGACCTGATGACACAGTTCCGAGCCTATGGAACCACCACCGCCGGTTATCAATACCCTTTTGCCCTGCAAATAATCACTGATCGCCGTACTGTCGAGACGCACCACATCCCTCCCGAGCAGATCCTCCACCGTAATCTTCCTTAACCTTTCCGAGCGGACCTCTTCTCCTGCCATTTCGAACAGAGAGGGGAGGGTTTGGCAGGGAATATCAAGGGCTTTGCATTGCGAAAAGACCTCCTTCAACGTTGACTTCCCGGCCGATGGTATTGCAAAAATAATTAGCTCGATGCCGAGAGAGGTAACAATATCCCGCAAGTCAGCCAGACCTCCGGCAACAGGGATTCCGTGTATTTCCCGATTATGCTTTGATGGATCATCATCGACAAACACCACGGGGTTATATTCAGTCCGGCGCATCATATCGCGAACGAGCATTTCGCCTGCCTGGCCTGCACCGATGATAAGTGTCCTCGTCCCTTCTGTTTTCGATAAACCGAGCTGCTTATCCTTATGCCATCTGTAGAGAATTCTGGAAAGACACATCCCGCCAATGAGCAGAATCGGATAGAGGATAAGCACAGAACGAGGGATATTCTGCAGGCGGGTGAACACCCAGAGGACAATGGCAATAACAATGGTCCCAACGAGAACAGACTTCAAAATCCGAAATAAATCGGGAATGGAGGCAAATCGCCAAAATCCTCGATAGAGGCCGAAAAACCAGCAGCTTGCCCCCTGGATCGGTACGCCGACAAGTATCAGAGAAACGAGGGATTGCTGATAAATTGGCGGAATATTGCTGAGGTTGAATCGAATCCAGAATGCCAGAAACAAGGCAAGGCACACCCAAACGAGGTCATGTACAAACGCAGCCCAACGGGAAAAAAGGATGACACGAAACTTCTTGCTATGCATCGATCAACTTGCTGTCATAAAATGCCGGCGGTGTCCGTCAGCGCTCAAAAGAAGAATAAAGAAAGAAGTCTTGTATCACAGTCAGCGCTGATTTAACACATTATAATAGAGCGACCACGGAAAAGGCATCGGATCATATGTGCCATATTCATAGACGCCCATATCGGCAATGGCACTCCCGTTGCCGTCCCCGTCAAGCACCCGCTTGTTCATCTCCAGATCATTGGCCATAATTCCCGTGGCGCTATTGGTGCCGGCATCGATACAGGGTGAACCGGGATTGAGATGATAGTCACCGATGCCGACAAAACTGGGATTGATATTCAAGTTTCCAGTTCCGGAATATCCTCCCTGGATATCCGAATAGGTTATGGTTACCGTCCCGGAAATCCCTGATGGCAAATTACTGTAGAGTATCGAGTTGGTGACGATCACCGTCGAACTGTTGACGGCCAGTGCAGCACTGGTGCCTACAGCGGTATTCCCGCTGATGGTGCAATTGGTGATGGTTGCGTGACCGCTCGAATAACATGAGAGCGCACCACCGATCCCTGAGGAGGTGTTGCTGGTAA
The DNA here is from genome assembly GCA_003604975.1 of Desulforudis sp. GTDB lineage: Bacteria > Bacillota > Desulfotomaculia > Desulfotomaculales > Desulforudaceae > SURF-60. The sequence continues at coordinate 9,408 of QZIR01000028.1, forward strand.
TGAGGGTGTTGACAATCGTCACTGAACCGGTGCCTATTGTGCTGATATAGATACCGCCCCGCTGCGCAGCACTGTTGTTACGCACAATGCTGTTGGCGATCCTGGTCCGGGCCGTCGAACCGGACGTCTGGGTCGAACTGTACAGATTTATTCCTCCCGAGTCCCCGTTGGTCGTGTTCCCGTCAATGATACAGCCGACAATGGACGGTGAACGCTGCCACACAGCGATGCCGCCTCCCGAGGTGACAGCGCTGTTCCCGCTGATTGTGCTGTAACTCAGTGACGGTTCGGCTAGTGGCGCATTTGCATCACCATAAAATCCTGCACCCCCGCCACCGGCTGTTGTGGCCTGATTAACTGAAATTTCGCAGCTTTCGATCACCGGCGCCGAGTTCCAGCTACCGATCCCGCCCCGCTCCTGGGCCTTGTTGTAGGTAATGGTGGTATTTCGAATCACGGCGTTGGAATCCTGATGAAAACTCACCCCGCCGGAATTCGTTCTGTTGACGCCGTCGTCCGGGAAATTTATACTCGACTCATTGTAGGAGATGTCGCACGAAAGGATCTGGGCATCTGAACCCGTCAAGAAGAGCCCGCCTCCCGAGGAGGGTTGGGTTACACTCGTCGTTTTGTTGTTGATGACTTCAGTATTGGTCAACTTTGCATCCGACGCATTCATTGACAAGCCACCTCCCGTTACGCCCGTCCGGTTGCCGTCCAGCGAACAGTTATTGAACACCGCCGGTGAACTGTCGAGATATCCTCCGCCACCCGCATAGGAAGATGTGTTCGCAGAAATTATGCAGGAAGAAAAGCTGGGCGTTGCGCTGTAACTGCCGATACCTCCTCCCACGCCGGAAGTTGCGGTCGCCGTATTATTCTGTATCGTGCAACTGGTGAGAACAGCCCTGGAATTATCCTGAAAATGCATCCCGCCGCTGTTGGGAGCTGAATTATACCGAACCACGGTGCTGGAAATTATAGGGCGGCCGCCCTTGATGGCAACCCCCCCGCCAAATGTTGTCGCGGTGTTGCTTTGAATGATACAGCCGGAGACCGTTGGCGAGGAGTTATTTATTATGTATATCCCTGCACCGTGGGTCGCCGATCCATTTTTAATGGTAAATCCGGAGATTACCGTATCAGAGCTCTCCCCCTGGTAGACAAAAAATCCCCGGCCTGCATTCTGACAGTCTATAATGCTTTTGGCCGGCCCATTCACGGAAGTGACCGTAATCGCCTTTCCCATAAGGGATATATCCCGATTACCGGCTCCCGTATAGGTTCCATCAGCCACCATCACGGTATCTCCATCCAGGGCAGCATTAATCGCCGCCTGGATCGTCGGAAAGTCAGCCGGCACATTTCGTACCGCCGCCTGGAGATCTGCCCAGCAGCCAAACAGAGTCGAAAGTACTATTCCTGCGACAATAACGAGATCCTTCATGACGGTCCTCCTCCAGTTTCTTCTACGGGCTACACGAACAGTAAATCCTCCGAATGATGCCTTAACGCATTATAACCAATACGAAAAGGACCGATCTGGGCAAGCGTAAAAAAACCACTTCCGATTAGAACGATGGGCGAGGGTAAGACAGCTTCCGCTTGCTCCCTTGAATTATTATAAATACGATATCATAGTTGAACGCGTGCCCAAAGGAGATTGTTGCCTTTGATGCCAAAGGTATAACCTGGCATCCGGTCAGGAGCAACAAGGCCAGCAAGTGCACAGCGATCAACAGCTGAGCATATTCATCCCGGCCTTGCACAGGGAGGGCAAATGACACATAATATTTGAATATGCCTGATTGGCGAGGGGGCAGGCGCAACCGTTGTTCCTGATAAAGTCCCGGACAGCGGCGGCGGACGCACTGTGCCAGACTGCGGGAAAATTATAATCCACACTTCGCAAGTTTCCCAGGGGACGGGCATAGCCAAGCACGCAACACGGCCACAAATCACCGTAGGGGGTGAGATGCACATTGGAAATTCCGGCATAGCAGGGGATAACCTGCCTGTTTTCCTTGACTATCCTCGCCGCCAACTCATAGTAGACAAGGCGAAGTGACTCTGTCATGCGGGCCAGGGGCCGCTTTGCTCCCATGCTTTGCCGTATCTTGCCGGCAAAACCTTTCATCAGTTCTGCATACTCCTCCCCCGTCGGCGTAATGGGATCCCCGATATTGACAAATTCTTCCCGCTGTTCGGCAATTTCATTTCGATAACTCTGCACTCCGAGCGAGTGCACAAAATCTTCGATTTCGCCGAGTCGGTGCTTGTTGAAATTCGAGACCACGGTTCCCAGTTCCAGATGAAAATTTGGGAACTCTTTCTCAAGTTCCTTCAACCCCTCAATTGTTGCCAGGAGCTTCTCCCAGTTTCCTGGGACACCTCGTATTTCATCATGAAGCGCTCCGACGCCATCTATGGACGGTTTGACCGTCAGGGGTGTCGTTAACCCACGGCGCCTGATATTCTCCAGAATTTTTCTCGTTCCGTCGATCACCCGATTTGTAGCGATTGCATTGGTAGGGGAATGGATGATTCGAGGTTTCAGATAGTCGAGGGCCAGTTCGACGATATCAGGCAGGTCCCTTCGCAGAAACGGTTCCCCACCGCTGAGATTAAAAAAATAGATCGGCCCCATCGAACGAAATATGGCTTCAATCTCATCCAGGTTCAGCTCACCGGCAGGGTCTTGCTGTTTCCTGGGGTATATTTTCCAGATATTGCAGGTCTTGCATTTACTCTGGCAGTGATTCGTAACGGAAAAGGTCAAGGTGATGGGGAGGACAGGTTTTGTAACGCCCTGCCGCGCCAACCTGAAACAAATTGTCCTGGGAAAAATATATGTAAGATAATCAGTTATTTTCATGAGTACATACTTAATGGTTCACGACTTCAGGGCAATCTCTTTTTCTGATCAGGTTCGCGTAGATGCGGGTAACGGAGTTCCGGATATGGGGATTGAGCAAAAACAAGGTGAAACCATAACCTAACGCCGCCACCAACATAGTAAGGGGCAAGCAGTACAAGGGAACATATTTCTGACCTTGCATAACAACATAAGGCACGGGGAAGGCAACCATGACCAGCAGGCAATCCTTCAGGGAAAAAGGGAAAACCCAGTAACGGGTGACCAGGGATGTCAGCGCGACCATAGTGAACACAGAGGCTATCGCGTTCGCCAAGGCAACACCGGTATCAGCCATGTTCGGCACCAACCAGAATCCCAGCAGCAACTGCAGGGCTAACCCGGAAAATAGAACGGTTACGGCGGTGTTCAACTTGTCGAGGGCACCAAGGACGGCAATCAGCGACTGGCTCACTGCCAAAAAGCATGTGCCGGCAAACAGAATTTTCAAGGAAAAAGAAACTGTGACGAATTCCTTAGGATATATAAAATCCAACAAATATGGGGCCCCACCCAAAACCAAGGCTATACCGAGACATATGAAGTGCCAAAGCATACTCAGTTCAAGGCGCGCCAACTCAACCGCTTTTTCCCTATCCGCAGCCCTGAGCGCATGCGAAATTGAGGGGAGAAGGACCGTCGCAAATGCAATAAATAAAAAATACGGCAACTTGCCTACATTCACGGCACCCGCATAATGCCCTACCACAGACGCATCAGCATGAAATGTTTTCAAAACAAGAAGATCAATATTCAACATCACTGCTATCCCCAGAGTGCAAAACAACATAGGGAATGAAAAATTCAGCATTTGTTTTCGATCGAAATCTCCAGTCGCCTTGGGAAGCCTAATAAAATGCATTGAAGCCAGAATGCTGAAGAAAACAGCAAGCGATATTGCCCAGAAAACGCTTTTGGCACCAAAACCGAGCAGGACAAATAACAACACCAGTACTATCCTGGCACAGGAATATAAAATAATCAGACCGGACTGCACTGCAAACAATCTCATTCCGGCAAAGAACCCCTGAAAAGTCTGATAAACCCCTGTCGCCGGAATAATCAGTGCTGAAATCAACACAAGCGGAAACAGTTCGTTATCGCCACAGAGGGAAATCCAGAGCCGTGCCCCGAATACATAAATCAAGGCAATAATAATTGAGAAAAAAAGCTGATATTGTAATCCGAACCAAAAAACAGCACGGGATGCCTCGTTATCAAGGGCGACAAAACGCGCTATTGCCTGGGGAAGACCGGACGAGAGAAGCACACGCGCAATCGCCAATATACTGAAAACAACACCAATCCTGCCGTATTCTTCCATATCAGAGATAAAATAGGCAAGAAGGATATGAAGCCCATAAGAACTTAAGACAAATACAAAACGGGCCGCAATCTGGTACAATGTCCAAAATTTCATCAAAAAATCATTTAATCAAGTCATTGATTACAAATTAATATATGGATACAATAGATATCCAAAATAAAATATTTATCTGAATTCTAACAACATATAAATAATAATAATTTTAAAAATAACTAAATTATAGTACATTAACAATAAACTAGTCAAAAACAGAAAAAAATTATATCATCAATCAGACAACGACAAATATATAATAAATAAGTTTACAAAAATGCATAATAAATGATTGCAATAGTCAATATAATAAATTAATAATGCAATAGATTTTTTACTTCAAAAACTGGACTTTCAACAATCTCTCTGATTAAAGCATTATTTGCATATAACATCGAAACAATTGTACTAGATTCATTTAAACAAGCTTCTGATTTTTCTCTAAACTCATCAAAATCAATATTGCTATCCATATTTTCAAGAGAGATCATATAAGAATCCATCTGAGACCGATGCATGAATCTTGATACTTTTTCCTGATAGCTTAAACCAACAAATGGTACGCCAACAACATGAGCCAAAATCAACGAATGCAACGGCACGCCAATCAACAATCTAGACTTTCCTATAAGATCAAGCACATCACGAGGCTGGTCAGAAAGGAAAATTTTAACTTTATCATGATTATTCATCTTTCTCATTATATCATAACACACCTGATCATCACGTGATGAAAATTTCTTTTTAAAATAATTTGTTATCCCAGAGCTATCCCCAATAGCGCTATACATTGGCAATAAAACTACTTTGAAGGAATATTTATCAATAAAAAAATCAGCAATCTGCGCCAAGGTAGACTTCAAAAAATCCATTTTTTCATAATAACCAAAAGGAAGAATATTTAATTTTTTTCTAATATAAAACGGCAAAAATGAATTTTTATAATGGAAAATCCTTCTGGGTGCGATTATAATATAATTCTCTTTTTCATAGTTTGTAGTAGTATCAAGCGCAAAAGCCATATCTTCTGTAACACAAATTTTTGATGAAGCATCATTCCATATATTTACGAGATCTTTTTTGGATTCAAAATCCCTTACACTTATATATCTAAAATAAGGCAACAACATTCTAACCAACAACCTTCCTATTACGCTTTTTTTTCCTGAACCAATACCCCACGCGACAATTTTTTTTCGAAACAAAACACCCAAAAGGGGCACAAGTAGATTTATAGGGATAATAAAGATAGAAGAAACATCTGTAAATACGGTTCCTCCTCCCAAAATAATTATATCTGATTTTTTTACAGATTTGATTATATTGAATAAAGAAAACCGCAACGATTTTATACCATAAATATTATCAGTGTATTCTGGATTGTCAGACAATAATAAAATATTTGCCTCGGGAATATGATTTCGTATACAATTAATGGTAGCGTGTATAATACACAAATCGCCAAGATTGCTTCCTCTTGATTCCCAACATTTATTTTTCCAAATCAATATATTGTTCATCAGCTACTCATGTTTTGAGGAGTTGTTTGGGATGCAAGTAGACCTGCTGCCATCTTTTGCTACCTGTATTGAACCGGCTGGGTGGATATAAAAGTCATCATGGCTGAAATTGTCCCAAAAGGCAGCAAAATTCCGCAGGCCGGACAAAAGTAGACCAGCCGTTCTTCACCCCTTATTGTTGGACCACTCCCGTTCTTCTATATTGGCGAGCGGAGCCCAGGCTTGAGATATTCAAGGGCACCAACGATAATAATATTTCCTAAGCCCTCGGCAATCGCCCGCAAGATAAACTTCATGAGTGGAGCGATGAGGCTGCGGGAGAAGTCTCCCCCCCCCCCCCGGTTTAAAAAGGCTGCCAAGATGCAGCGTAAATAAAGGGAACTCCTTCTCAACTGGCAAGGGCGAAATTGCCCGTGGCTATATGGAATGATTCAACAACAAAACCAAGTTGATCGTCAGATGTCCGTAAGGATTCAGGTCCTTTGACGTGTTGAAGATTGCCCTACAGCAGTCACTTGGAAATTTAACCTAACAAATTTATTTAGATATTTTGCCAAGAAACACGAAAACCATATCCTGGCACGTAGGCTATTACAGCGTTCCAGGTAAAATCGAAAATGGCTGAACTATTTAGAATACCTGGAATTCAAACCAATGTTTCTCCACAAATTGAACTGAAAAAAATAATAAAAAAGCAGTGATGTAAAAGCCCTATAGTAGCCTCATTTTAAGCGGATTAGCCTCGTTACCGTCACCTGAGATCAATACAATCATCAAAATAGTTGACGGAATGTGGATTACTGTATTCCTAATAAATTAGTCGATAAATAAAAACTTTATCATTTAGACGTGTAAACATTTTAACCAATTCAAAATCATTGGGGTTATAATCTTCATTCCATAGCGATCTGAACGCAATCGCATCTTTAAATTCATGTTTTGAAAATAAAAAATATTCTACATTTTTATTTCTAGCATAGACCAATACATCACTATATGACCCATAAGGTAATTGTACCGTATCAACTACAGCAAAATATGTGTACTTTAAATTTCTTGCCATAACCCTGGAATTTTTAGGCAAATTATTAACTATCCACTTACCGACCTCAGCTTCAAACGAAGCTTCTTTTGAAACATTCGAATACTTGATTTTATAATCTCTGAATGAGATTAATTTTTTAAAATATGATGCATCAGCTTTATCAAAAACACCAACAGAAAATACAAGCGATATGATAACAAATTTTAACAATATAATATTTTTATGTTTTGCCAAACCAACAAATAAAATATCGAAAATACAACAATATAAATAATAAATACCAGCAATTAATATCAAAACTGCAAAAATAATATATGCGTACGCATACCTTGGAACAATCATAGAAACAGGAATAAATAACAATGGTACAAAAAAAGAAATAAAAAGCAATGACTTGCCTATATGCTCCCGAGTAAGAATTATTACAAATAAAAATGCCACTGCGATATTTAATAAAAAAATAGAATTATAATTTATGTTTTTAAATTTGATTAAAAAAAATATTCCATAAAATAAACTAAACATGAACAATAATTTTAACATATTCTTAACAGACAAATCCTGTCTCTCTTTATACAATAATGCACTAGCAAGCAATATACACAAAACTCCAAAAAAACGTTCTATAGGCTCATAGATAAATTTTTTAAGTTTTGCTAGTCCGCTAAAATAAACGACCTTCATTTTTTCTGGATTTTTATATATATATTCTATAAGAGTATATTTTTTATAATCATCAACAATCCTCTCAGTATTATTACCATTTAGCGCATAATACTCTTCCATCCAGTTACCACTATAAACCGCATTTGCAGCAGCAATGACATATGGGACTTTACCAGTAAATAACAATTTACCGGAATTAACACTCAGATAATATATATACGGTAAAGCCAATAACGAATAACAAAATAAAGACAAAATTAAATTATAAAACAACTTTCGAGATAAATATTTATATTTACTAATAAAAATAACAAGTAAAAATAGAACATAATACATCATTCCGTCTGGTTTCGTCAGATAAGCAATTCCCATTACGAATCCAAGCATAGGAAAGGCAAATTGAGTGTCTTTCTCTAATATTAACATCACAAGCCAACCGCCAGTTAAAACAAAAGTGGATAACAATACATCAGAATGGGCCTGGCTCCCCAAAATAATTAAATATGGAAATAACGCTATCGCTAATGCTAATGTTATAGAAACTATGTTTCCACATGTCCTTCTTGTTAAACCATAGACTGGAAGAATTACGAGTGAACTAACTATGCAATTCCCTAACCGTGAAGATGCAAGGATAGACAAACCTGTGATTTTTGAAATAGTTGCATAGAAATAAGCAGAGAAGGGAGGAAATACCAAATGGGGACCGCCCCCCCAATCCCTAAATCCATTACCCTCCAATATATTTTTTGCTAAATAATGATATCCCCAGATACGATCATCATACAGTGCGATGGCAAGGATACGTAAAATGAAGGCAACCAATACCAACACACCAAGAATCCAAGAAATCTTTATGGGATCAACCGAATCACGTATATATAAATTTTGCATATAGCTCCTTGGCAAAAATACCATCCGGATATATCACAATGAGAGAATGTTGCACTCAATACTAAAAACTCAAATAACTGGTTTCTGCCCCCACATTACTATATTCCAAGAAAGCCAGCGCAGCCCAGGAATTTTTGTTAAAAATTTATCTAAATATAAAAAAGGGAACCACCACCATAATGTTTTTGTATTTTCTCGGAGTATCTGCTTCCAATATTTTACCTTTCCCGGGTCTTTTCGATCAACAACGTAATATTTCAAAAACAAAACAAGAGAAGTGAGCCAGAATTCTCTGTGGCCGCAGTTGATAAAATATTTCGTTACAAGACGATAATCGTATTTTCCCAATGGCGATTCATCTTCAGATCTATTTTCAGTAGCCATTAATCTATATATATTAATAATTGGATTGTAACGCAGGGGATCGTATGAATAAAAATACCCCCCTGGCTTCAAGACCCTCAGGACCTGTTCAAATAGTAATCTTCGATCTTTAACGTGATGAATAACGTTTCCGAGATAAACAAAATCAAAATAATTGCTTTCGCAATCCATGTGCTCGGCGGCGCATATAGACGTTCTTATTGACACACCGTATTCTTTGGCTAAATCTGAAGCTAGTCGAACCATACCAGGGGAGATGTCTACCAATGTTGTATCAGCCCCCTTCAAAGCAAAATATATTGCAGCCTCACCTTGACCAGATCCGATGTCTAGAAGCTTTTTCCCTTTTACATCAACTAGCTTCGAAAGGATGAATGAATTTTCCGGCATGGTTGGGCTTTCAAACGATTCAATAATCTTAACATCATCAAGCAACACTGAATCTGCCCACCGATCATGAAAATCTGCTTCTTTCGAGTAAATATCTTTCGATGCCATATCAATTCATTTCCTTTATATTTCCATATATTCCGACCCAAAAATCGGAAGATGACGATAAGCCTTTTTGCAATTCTTTTTCTAGTCTATCGATATTACGCACATCTGCAATTAAATATAATGGCCTGTGCTGCCCCTGCTCAAAGATTCTTCCAACGTACAAGCCAATAATTGCCAATGAGATTGTAATTATCCCGGAATAAAAAGTCATGAGGAACACTAAGGACGTCCACCCCGCAACGGTTTTGTCCATGAAGTACTCGACAACAGCCTTTATCAGCACCAGTATACTTACACCCCAGAAAAACATGCTCGAAACGGTAATAATCCGAAGCGGGACAGCAGACATTGACAAAAATCCATTTATGGCCAAAGAAACCATTTTATAAAGGGTATATTTTGATCTGCCCGCAAATCTTTCCTTGCGATCATACTGAAGAATGCACTGTCTATAACCTACACGTGTAAAAAGGCCGCGAAGAAACCTGTGAGGCTCTCTAAATCGTTTAATTGTGTTTAAAACGGGCTTTGATATTGCGCGGAAATCGCCACAATTTTCTACGATCTGTTCGCCGGAAAACCAATTAATTATTTTATAAAAGAAATGAGCGGTGCTGAGTTTAAACCATGATTCACCTGAACGGTACCTGCGTTGCATATGCACTATATCATACCCCTCACGTATCTTTTCTAAAATCTGCGTTAATAACTCCGGAGGATCTTGGAGATCAGCATCCATGATCAGCGTGACATCACCCGATGCAAAATCAAGTCCTGCTGTTACAGCGATCTGATGCCCTTTATTACATGCAAAATGAATTACTTTCACACGTCCATCACTTTCAGACAGCCTATTTAAAATGAAAGGTGTTCCATCAGAACTTGCATCATTTACAAATATGAATTCAAATTCTACCTGAGGGAAATCATTTGCGACATGGGACAAAGATTCATAACAAGCATTTATAGTCAATTCTTCATTATAACATGGTATTATGTATGATATATATTTTATTCTTTGCATTATCACTCCTTAATACATTTGAGAGCGACCATGGAATAAGGTATGCTCAACATATCATCTCTTCGTGCGACGGTTATGTTTTTAAACAGGTCAATCATTAATGATTCGTATCCTTTCAGGTCACGAACATACACTCCTCTATCCCACCTAAGTATCATTTTTTTAAACCAATCCTGGTCGGGAAAATAACAAGGTTCTATACAGACGTAATACCCACCATGCTTTAGCAATTTATAAGCATTGGTTAATAGATTCCGGCAGGATACGTCGTCCAAGTGATGCAACACTCCAAAACAAAAACAAATGTCTATATTATCATTCATCAGATATTGCTTACTTGCGTCTGCAAGAAAGAATTTATGTTTATAACCATATTTTCTTTTAGCTTTTTCAATATATTTTTTATTAAAATCTATACCAATATAGTTACAGAAGTCAGGAATATATTTAACGATATCACCAGTACCACACCCAACATCAAGAATGCTAACGCCTTGGGAAGGTTGAACATACTCCTCGACAAAAATTTTATGGGCTCGCGAGGCCCCGACCATACGCTGGTACACATTGAAAAAAATCGGAAACTCAAGGATATTTCGAATTTCTTGCGAGATCATTTTGCTGCGACTATCCTCAGTATCAACTAGACACGAATTAGAACAGATTCGTTCCAAGCCAGCTAAACTATACAGCGTTTTCAGACTCCTTCAACTTCAACGCCAAGACCAGAGGGATGACCCTTGCCGCACTAAACTCTCCAAGAGTAATCATCCTGTTCTTCTGGCCTACAAGTTGAACAAATTGTGCAACCTTGTCATCATACGACACAGTCACAATTGGGATTCCAAGTTTTGTCCCAAGAATAACCGAGTGAAGACGAGAGAGGATCATCATCTCCATTTCTTTCATTAATGCCATAAAGACCTTTGGATGAGGATATTCTGCGATCACGCTATAATGGCTAAGAACTGTTATATCCCCAGCCAACCGCTTTTGAATCTGCCTGCCAAAATCGAGATCATCCTCAAGGTGTTTGTCGGGATGCTGACTGATGGGCAGGAAGAGCACGTCACAATTCAATTCGCGCACCAGTTTTTGCACAAGAAGAACCGCTTCCTCCAGTGAGCGGACATTACTGACAAGCGGGTCGCCGACATAGCGAAGATTCAATCCGACAAGGGGTCGTTGTCTTCTCTCCTTCGGCTCAAGCCCCAACCGGGCCAGGATCATTTGCGCCCCACCCTGATCGTCGGGCTCCAGGGATAACGCCGGATCCTGAACAAGAATCATCTCTTTGGCCACCCCTGCATTTCTTAAGTTTTCTATGGACAGGGGATCACGCACAGAAACATAATCAGCTCTATTCAGTGAAAAACAGGCCAGGTATTTGACGACCGGATCGGGAAAAGAGGTCGCGCCGATACCGTAGAAAACCGTTACAGCCCCGCATATTTTTGCGGCCAGGGCTGCCAGAAACAAAAACTTCCCTTTCATGTCCAGAATCTTCAGGGACATGTAGCCTGAATAGGTGTTTATCTTGTTAACGATCCCGCCGCCACCGATGATATACAAATCACTTGCAAAAATTGCGGCCAAGGCCCGCATGCTTTTGAAGTGACATGTGGCGATTTCCGGATACCACGGCCTGATCCTTTCCGGACCGTGGCAGATGACTGTTACCCGGCAATCGGGCAGATAGCGTTTAACCCTGGTGTAGATGGAATGGAGCAGGGCATCGTCTCCCATATTGCGCTTGCCGTATCCGCCATGAATTACAACTCGAGGCGACGCCTTACCAGTGCCGGTGAAGTGTCGGACAATCTCATCCCAAAAACCCGGGATGTCATCCGGGATATGATCTAACGCCGCAAGCGCCATTACCGTCCCTTCCCCTTGGGGGGATTCAACCCTTTGAGAACAACCTGACCGGTTGGGTCATACTGGTAGCATCTGAGGCATCGCACGGTGATGCATCGCTCCTTTCGAACCACTCTTTTCTCCGGATCAATCGCCTCCACCGGACAGAGGGCGCACACCTCGGCAATGCGTTCCTGATCGACCCTGCTCACATCCGGATGCACCCCAAGTTGCCAATGCAGTTCCGGAATAACCGAATTTCTGCCCAGCAGACCGCAGTTCAGTTCATCCAGGTAGTAAAATGAAGAGTAGACCATCCTATGGAAACATTCCTTCAACGAATTTTTCGAACGCAACTCTGTAACGGGAACAGGCGGAATGTCACCGGTGACTGTATAAGACGGCACATGTTCAAGGTGATAAACTGAATCGGGATCAATCCCCAGCAGTTTGCTCCCGAAATGGTCCAGGGCGAAAGGGTTACTTCCCATCATACACACGTTCAGGGGTTTCGATGCTCCGAAAACAGCCCTGTCAAGAAGAGAGCGGGCATCGACACAGTGGACTGCTGCGGGGAATGACCTAGCCAATGCCGCCACACCCGCATGAATTCTTCGGCAATGCAAACGTCGTCGACTGTTGCGACTCAACAACCCAAATAGGTTCTTTACCGCACCGGTAACCTTGGTGATCGTGTGACCCTTGAGCACCGGCAGGTTGACTATCAGGTCGACTTCTCGTGCTATCCTCGCAACCTCAACCTGCATACCGTTGTCCAGCTCTAGGGACTCATATGGCGCCTGTTCGAAATTGACGAATTCGACGCCATGCCGCTCCAGCACCGGCAAAATGCCAAGGATTTTGATCGTGGCCTCGGTGTCGAACTCATAGCCGCTCATTTCACCGACAACGGGACGAGCCCCCAGATCCTTCAGGGCCTGAATGAAAAATTCCAGGATACGGGAATCCGTCGTAGCCAGCGGAAAAGGGGCCACATAGTTCGGCTTGACCAGGACCTTGTCACCCTGCTTGATCTTCGCCAAAATCCCGCTCTGCTCGACGAGCGATTGCAAAACCCTGCCAGGAGCTTCATCCCGGGAAAGCCTCGCCGCATAAATAGAGGCATTCATCTTTTCCCGTCCCTGAACCATCGAACTGTTTCGGGAATGCCCTCCTCGAATTGCACAGAGGGGTGAAATCCCAACTCTCTTCGTGCCTTTTCGATGGAAAATTCCCTATCCCATACCGTTGAAGCAATATTCTGGCGGGTAGCCAAAGGAGGACGGCCTGAAACCTTGGCGATTTGCTCAAAACACCATGCCAGGGCATACATAAACCAGACCGGTACATAAAGGCATGGCGCCTTCTTGCGCCCCCAACCCCGCAGCACCAGTGAGCGCATCTCCTCAAGAGGCAGAGAACGCTCGGACGCCACCAGGTAAACGGAGCCAGCGGCTCCCTGATCAATCGAAAGGAGAGCGGCCTGCACCACGTCCTTCACATGGACCAGAGGAGTAAGATTCCTGCCCAGACCGACCTTAGGAAACAATCCCCTGCGCATCATTCGAGACATTTTATAAAATTCGCCATACCCGCCGATACCATAGATCATGCAGGGGCGAAGCACGACGAGCGGCAATCCATGTATTTTGCCAAAACCGATGGCAAGCGTTTCACTTGCCAGTTTGCTCTTCTGATAAGGCGTTACAGGACACGGCGAATCTTCTTCACTCACCCGGCCCAGCTTCCTGATCAACCCCATCGCTGCCGTTGAGCTGAAATGAATAAATCTGCGAACACCCGAGGCGATCCCCTCCTCCAGGATGGCCCGCAAACCGTCAACATTCACCTGCTGGAATCGCCGAAACGCCTCCTCCGATATGGAGGACACATGGCCTTCAGCGGCCAGATGGATAATGCAGTCTATCTCTTCCGCCACGCCCCTGATGGTAGCGGGCATGCAGATATCCCCTTCCCATGGGACAATTCCCGGATTTGCTCGCCAATCCGCCGGCAGCCGGCCCTGATCCCTGGTAAGGACCCGTACGGCATAGCCGGCAGAGAGCAATTCCGGAACCAGGTACCGGCCGACAAACCCTGATGCCCCGGTCACCAACACGTTATTAATATTGACGCTCTTGCCACTAATATGCTTCATTGTTTCGAGAAACCAGCCGTTATCCCGAGTCAGCGACCGACCGTCGCAGAGCTATCAGAGAACACGGCAACTGAACGCAGGCGTCATTGCCGAGTTCTCTTGCCCTGTGCCGGGAGAAGGGACTTTATGAATGTTTTCATTGCCTACGCTGTCATCCATGGTCTCCTGCCAAACTCAACGCAGTGCCTCATGCCTTTTCGACGCCCTGCTCGTTGTTCTTGAACGCATTCCCTTTGCTTTTGTCATTTTCTACGCCGTTTGGACTATCGATTGCCATATTGCCATGGCATTCCGGCTACCGTACTGGCTCCTCAACATTGTTTTCTGGAAGGCCCTGCTGCTGAGCATCGCGGCAGTTATATATACGGAAAGAAACGACGAAACGCATGCACTATTTACCCCTGCCCAGTCGAATTTCCGCCCCCCGGACAGGTTCCCGTTGATATTCCTGGCAATATTCTGCCTGACCAGCCTTTCCATTGTCTTCGGCACGTATGTTGTGACCTGGGGTATTCTCCTCTGTAGCGGACTTTGTATTTCCTACTTTCTCCGCAACAAGAACACCTCTGCCGACATACCTGCTTCGCCGGATATCACATCACCGGCGGCAGTAACAGCACTGTTGCTCTTAATACTCTTCACAATCCTCTTCACGACATCAATAGTTCGGACAAACAGCGACGATGCCTACTACTTGAGCATGATTGTCCAGGTTATTGAAAACCAGAACGCCCCTACATTATTCTATGAACCAATGTATGGACTGCTCGAAAACAAAATGGCGATGTTGCGGAGAGTGCATACTTATGAAATCTTGTCGGCAACACTATCCCACATTACTCGAATTGACCATTTATTCACCTACTATATTGTTCTTCCCGCAATAAGCTGCGCTCTCTACATCCTCACGTCCTTTGTCATCCTGAAACGGCTGCTCTTAACAAATGCCGCGGCCGTCCTGGGCACCATATTTTCCGTTGCCATCCTTATTGCCTGGGGGGACGCCCACCGCACCCTCGGCAACTCTGCTTTCGTCCGTTTTTTTCAAGGAAAAACCCTCCTGGTCCATATCACCATCCCCATGCTCCTCTACCTGACATGGCGCTTTCTCCAGACAAAAAAACATGTTGATCTTCTGACGCTTTCGCTGTGCGCATGCGCCGCGACAGGGCTCAGCGTAAACGGAATACTTCTCGCCCCCAGCACCATGCTGTTGGCATTCTGCGGAGCCTTTCTTGCAAATCCCAAAATCCTGGTGGACTGGAAAATTTGTTTTCGCCTTCCGCTTGCCTTTCTCTATCCTGTAATGCTCGGGCTCGTGATCAAACTGAACCCCGGCGGGGGCGAAATAATCGAACATTTCGGCCGGGAACTGAAATCGACCCTGCCGGACACAACCAGAATACTCGGCATCCTCCTCGGCGACGATACCTTAAACATCCGCAGTGCCGCCGCGCTGGCGGCCCTTGCCGTGGCTCCCCTTGCTGTTTCTTCGTATCACTACCGAAAACTGGTGCTGGGTTTTACCTTAGCCTGCATCCTCCTCCTTTTTCTTCCCGGATATCCTGTCCACAAACTTATTGCAAAATTTGCTTCTTCAAATTTCATCTGGCGATTGTCATGGATATGCCCTTTCCCGATACTCATGGGACTCATTGGTGGCGCTGCGGCCAATGTTGCCCATCGCCGGCAGGGCCTGGTGTTCCTCAGCCTCGTGCTGACGATATTCTTCGCCGCCCCCTACAACTGGACTTTCTCAAAAGAAAACAATGCGATGTTCCAGTGGCAACCCCACAAGCTCAATAGCGAACGGTTAGTGACCGCCCAACAAGTCATTGCTCTCACGGGGCCAACAGGCAGATTACTCGCTCCACAGGAGTTGACCGTCATCATGACGGGGTTGCGGTCCCACCCTGAACTGACCTATGTCCGTTCCGCGTATTTGAGCCGTTTATCGAAAACAGAAAAACAAGATATTGAATTCCTGCACAGCATTGTCGTGGGACGACTGACCACATTTAATCACGATCATTTCCTCTCGCTTGTGCAAAGCAACAGGATTACTTCGATTGTATTCAAAAGGGAAAATGGGCTGGAAAAAGGACTACGCGAGGACCTGCAACGCCATGGTTTCCGAAAACTCGGCAAAATCGAGACGTTCGAAATCTGGTCCCAAAAAGCGCATCAGGGTGTGCCACAAACCAGAGACACAAATCGATCCCAGGAAAATTTCTCCCCGGTTGCCCTGGCGTTCTGAGTAAACAGCTCAAGGGTTGCCGGCTCCATGCTTTCAACAACCCCCCGGGCCAGTGCTTCATGATCATCAGGCGGAACCAGGCGGCCATTCACCCCATCGGCAACAACCTCCCGCAACGCCCCCAGATCTGTGGCGACAACCGGACGACCGAGACCGTATGCCAGTTGGCAAACCCCGCTCCCGGTCACCGATCGATACGGCTGCACGACAAGATCGCAGGCCGAGAAGTACACCACCATCTCCTCATTCGTCACATATCGGTCATGTATCTGTACCGATAACCGTACACCGAGGCTCTCAGCGAGTTCTTCATAAACGCTTCGCTCCTCCCAAAACTCACCGACAACGAGCAAGGTTACAGGGCGATGAGCCAAAATGGCCGGCAAGGCCCTCAGCAACACGTCAAGCCCCTTATAGGGACGAACAAAACCGAAAAACAGAAGCACGGAGCCGGAAAGGCCCAGCAGGTTGCGCGCCTGCGACTTTGCAACCCGGTCTACTTCAAGGTCGGTATAGGTTGGGTGAAAGGCGGTATCTACCTGGGGCGACTTCTCGCCCAGGAGAAGACGAACCTTCTCACTCTCCCCCTTGGATTGGGTGACTATCCGATCCGCACTGCGCAAGACCGAACGGGTCAGCAACACCTTCACCAGCCCTGATTCGTGTTCCGCGACGTTATGGCAGAGGATCACCACCTCGGCATCCGTTCTTTGTTTTACATAGTGGATAAGAGCAATATCATGCGGCGCCCAGAACGTCACCCACCAGGGGATCACCACCAGTTCCGGCCTGAACCGGGCAATAGCCCTCGCTGCCCGCAACACCGTAAAAGGATTTAAGGAATCGATGAGGTATTCAGCCCCCTCATACGTCAGAGGTTTCTGGCTGGGATCCCTGTCACTTTTCCCAGGGAAAAGGAGTTTTGGGTACTGTCGAAGGAATGAAATGAATTTCAGCTGGTGGGAACGAGATATTTCCCTGGCAAGCAGGGTAGTATGGTGCGCGATACCCCCTCGATACGGGTATGTCGGGCCGATCAGGGCTATTCGCATTATCGCTTGAAAAGTATTAAGTTATTCAACTTTCATGAAACGACAGCCCGGATTGAACAGGGAAACAAATATGTCCAGTGTCATGATTTCGTCCCTGGATCGCCGGCACTGGGAGCAGACATTTCATTTTTTAACAATCTATATCGAATTTCCTCAAGCAACATCCGATTTACACTCAACAGATCAGCAAGCAAGGCGGTAAGAAACGTGATACAACCAAAACCCAACAAGGTTGAGCTCAAAATAAGCGACTGGATATGGCCTTTGCCTTGACCACTGAGATAATAATACAAAAATCGGATATCCCCCACCATGCCAAGCACAATAAAAAAGGCCGCTACCAGTGCAAAAAACCGGAAAGGCTTGTAGACGACAAACATCCGAATTATCGTTACAAGTGAACGCCATACGTAGTTTGGCAACGACCTCACCAGACGGGATTCCCGTAACTTGCTATTGGTCTTCACCGGAATCCATGTGAGCGGAATCTGCTTCTGGCCGGCCTGGATAATGGTTTCCAACGTATATGTATAGTTGTTAAAAACCGTCAGGCGCATAGCGCAATCCCGACTAATTGCCCTAAAGCCGCTTGGGGCATCAGGAATATCCGTATTACTGGCCCGACGCACTGCCCAGCTGCCTATCTTTTGAAGCAGCTTCTTCACTCGCGAAAAGTCGTCAATATACTCGATGGGGCGAACCCCTATGACCATTTCAGCCTCATGCTCAATAATCGGCTTCACCAGGGCCGGAATATAGCTGGCGCAATACTGATTATCCGCATCGGTGTTCACGATTATATCCGCCCCCAGGGTCAAGCAAGCACCCAAACCGGTCTTGAAGGTCCTGGCGAGTCCCAGATTGCGAGAATGTGAAACGACATGATCGACCCCGCACTGTCGGGCCACCTGAACAGTCCGATCGGTGCTGCCATCATCAATAATCAACCACTCGACGACATGCCCGCCCTCAATTGTTCTCGGGAGCTCCGCCAGGGTCACAGGCAGACTTTTTTCCTCGTTGTAGCAGGGAATCTGAATGATGATTTTCATAACGTCTCGCCAGAAATTTCAAACTTCATCTTCCTCGCCTGCTGGAAATTCGACTAAACATTCGACACGAACAGACAAGCATTGTGACCTTCACCACTCAGGAGCATGATTGTTTCACAATCCTGACAATCCGAGCAAGATCTTCGTCAGTGCAGGACGTTCCTGAAGGCAGACACAATCCCTTATTGAACAGTGTTTCCGCAACTGCACCACCAACTACTCTACACCTTTCAAATAAGGGTTGCATGTGCATTGGCTTCCAGACAGGACGCGCTTCAATATTTTGTTCCTCAAGCGCCAGGCGTACCTGTTCCCGCGTTGCCCCAAACAGTTTGGGCTCAATCGTGATGCACGTAAGCCAGCGCGTGGAACGGCCATACGAAGCTTCCGGCATGAAGCTGATGCCGGGCACCGCCGCCAATTCATTGCGATAGAATTCGAATATCTCCCTCTTGCGAGTGACCCTATCTTCAAGGACCCTCAACTGCCCCCTGCCGATCGCCGCCAGAATGTTGCTCATCCGATAGTTGTACCCCATCTCGCTGTGCTCGTAATGGGGCGCGGCGTCTCGCGCCTGGGTCGCCCAGAATCGTACTTTGTCAGCCAGTCGTCCGTCGGCAGACACCAGCATCCCTCCTCCGGAGGTAGTAATAATCTTATTGCCGTTGAAGGAATATATACCTGCCTGGCCGAAGGTTCCAGGCGTTTTCCCTTGATATTCGGCGCCCAAAGCTTCGGCAGCATCTTCGACGAGAGCAACGCCATATCTGTCACAAATCTCCTTTATCGGAGAAATGTCTGCTGACTGGCCGTACAGGTGAACAAGAACCACTGCCTTGGGCAAGTCATCTCGTTCCGCCAGTCGCGTCAGCTCTGCGGACAAAAGCTCGGGATCCATGTTCCAGCTGGCTGGTTCGGAATCAACAAATATCGGTTCGGCGTTGAGATAGAGGATGGCGTTGGCACTGGCGATAAAAGTTAGCGTTGAGCAGATAACCTTATCCCCCTGCTCCACCCCGGCGTATCGTAGAGCAAGATGAAGCGCCGCGGTTCCCGAAGAAAGGGCCACCGCATATTCTGCGCCTACTTTGCGTGCGAACTCCTGTTCAAAAGCGTCGACATGCGGGCCAAGTGGGGCTATATAATTCGAGGCGAAGGCCTCCTTGACAAATTCCAGCTCAGAATCCCCCATGTGCGGAGGCGATAAGAAAATTCTCTTCATATATCACTACTTAAATGAATAGTTCAGCGACAATTGCCGCCATAATCTGTAACGCCGATCAACCACTCGTCATGCCGAATCCGGTCGCATAGTATTGACGTATGTTGATCGTATCCTCTGAAGTACAAAACCCAACAACATCTCCACAGTTTTGCAAAATACCAAAAATACCGCTCCGTAAAAAAGAAAAGAAAACATCGAGGCAAATGTGGTAACCGAAACTCCGATATATCGATCCATAAAAAGATAAAAATTCGCATGATACAAATAAAGAGAATACGAAATCCCCCCCAGAAATTTGAGAAAAGGAACTTCAACGAGGTTTACCAAAGCAAATATGACAATAGCCACTATAGCAAGAACGCTTATATAATAAACAAATACGTTGTAAACAAATCCTGGTGCGAACATTTTTTTGGCAACATACATATATACCAGCGTCGCAATCACAAGCACAAAGAACATAGCGCTCCTGTTGTCAAAAAGACGCCCCTCCGTTTTCACGCCTACAGAGTCCGCAAACAGTGCATAGTATAGACCCAAATTGAACAGAACAAAATTAAGAAAATAGACCGATAGCCATTTCATTCTCATTTCATACAAAAAACCGACGACCTGACCACTTACATGCTTATCTAGTCGTCCTTGAAAAAGCCTGTTTTTAGCTGCTGGTTGCCAGATTCCTATCATCCCATATTCCGGCATGCGGTAGGGACATTTTGCCGAGAAGGACAA
>QZIR01000055.1 GCA_003604975.1 Desulforudis sp.
CAGCGCCCGTAACACAAAGCTCCGCTCCAGGCTCTGGGATAATTCCCAGCTCACGATGTATCTGGAGTACCAGTCAATAATCGCGGCCAGGTACATGAATCCTCCTTACCATACTGCAGAACTACTGCCTTGTTTAGGTAGCTGGCATCTAACCCACGCTTAGAGTGCACGTAGGGCTTCAACACACTGAGTAACTACATCAATTACCGCAATAATGTTGTCCTTGTGGACTATCTCCGGAACCTTTGCATCATAGTATGTATTGGTTGCGTGGACCTTCGGTATTGCCTCCTTCATCTTAGAAGCATAGTCCCTAAGCAGGGGCCCCAAGTCTGGGTGTTCTTTGTAGTAATAGTCGCTGGCGAATTGCAGGATGCCCTGACCGTTGCCGATTGGGTAACCCCAAAGGATACTCTCCAGCTTGCCACGGCACCTTATCCGGAACGAAAACCCCTTGGTTCCCCAGTAAATGGTCTCTTCAAAACCCTGAAGTTGAGCCAACAGGGGTTCAAAAGCGGCACGCGCATCATCGCCCATACAATCCAGGAACTCAGACTCGTTGGTTCTCACTTTGGGTGAAGAGCTGCCAACTCTTCTTGCTTGGCTAAGTACCGTACGTGGAACAAATATCTCCATATCCGCTTGCTCGAAATGATCAATCTCCACAGCAGCTATCCGGAATGCCGCGAGACTGGAGAGATAATCTACCGTCCGTTTTGTTATAACATCAATCTTGCGGCTTATGATTAGGTAGTAGAACTCGCCGCTACTTAGACAGCTTGACAGTGTTTCCATAAACAGGGTCCATTCCTGGTTCTTCTCTTCATCCGATTGATCCGCCACTCCCCAGTATCTCTCGTACGCTTCTCTCAAACTCCGGCATCCCTTTAGATCCGCGAGGCTGCATCTAGGACCGTTCAAGAATTCTAACGTACGACGTTCAAAATCAGAGAAGCTCATACCCCAGACATAAGAGCCGTAGTCTAGAAGCTGAGCGATCACTCTCCTGTGCTCGGTGTTCTCAGGCCCCTTCTTGAACTCAACGATGATCACTTGCCCGTTCTGGTCAACACATAGTAGATCGATCAAGCCGCTGGTTAATGCCGCTTCTCGCCCGACCACTAAGAGATCTCCGAGGCCGAGATCATCCTTCGGAATTAGCTGAGGGTTGCACTTAAAGACTTCCTGAAGATGCGCCTCTTCTTTTAGCAATGCCTCCTCTACCAGAGTTTCTTTTCCATCGTGCTTTACCAATACGTATCTGCCCACACGCTCGCCTCCTAACAGCCAAATGTTAACACGCTTTGGTTAGCCCTTTATTTCCCTAGCAACTTCGAAAAGTAGCCGCCCTTCTTGAAGGGGATACCAAAGAACTCCTGAGCCTGATCCAGGAACAGGACAATTGTGGATCCGGCCGATTGATTGATGATGTGGTCGG
The DNA here is from genome assembly GCA_003604975.1 of Desulforudis sp. Classification (GTDB taxonomy): domain Bacteria; phylum Bacillota; class Desulfotomaculia; order Desulfotomaculales; family Desulforudaceae; genus SURF-60. The sequence continues at coordinate 1,439 of QZIR01000055.1, forward strand.
GGATCTTCTTCTTCCAGGAGTTGATCTTATGCACGTCCTTCTCGATGGTAATGCGCAGGTCGTTACGCTTCGTGTCAACAATGAAGAAATCCGGATTGGTCTGGAATAGCTTCAGAATCTCGGCCTTAACCCCTTCGTCACCCATGTCCACGTAATCGCCCCACGAAAGCTCCTTCGCCCACCAGGGCTGCTCGTCCAGGTGATCACCGAAGAGCCCGCAGATGACCTCGGATGATGCCCTCAGCAGATCCGGCTGATCCACATCCAACTCCATTTCGTCCAGCATTTCCCCTACCCGTACCATCATCCGTGACAGGTAGGCATGGTAGAATGATGTCCCAACCGTACTGCGTACCGCACGTACCAGGTTGCTCGACTGCACGCCTCGTTTCTTCTCAATGGCCGCCTCAAAACGGAAACATACCACACGCTTCGTAATCTCAGAGTCCAGGGCATCAAGATCCTTATTGGCCGAGAACACAATCACGGAATGGTGCCTGGCGGTGAAGGCGTCGTTCTTAATCAGTTCCACGGCATTTCTGGTGAACCGATCCCGAGTAATATCATCGACCACCAGGGGGAACTGCTTCAGTTCCATTTGCATTCCACGGCCCTTTCCCGTAGTGAAGTCCTTGGCCGGCAGCCACTTCTCGAAACCAAACATCATATGCATCAGGGTCTTGATGAAGTCACTCTTACCGGCATTGCTCTTGCCGTATAAGACGGCGAAGGCAGGATACAGATAGACGGACTTATTCTTTTCGTGGGCCTTGTCCCGAAACAGACTTACAAAAGGAGAGGCAAAAAACCAATTGGCGAACGCGAAGTAGTTGGCCACCAAGCCCCGCACGTTGCCCCGGAACTGTTGAAACCCATCCATATAAGCAACCAGTTCAGTCAAGTCCCGCCGTACGTCATCCGCCTCAAAGGACAAACCCAACGGTTTGCCCCGCAGGGTTACCTGTCCGGCCTGCAAATCGACGATCAGTTCGGGAAGCGGTTCCGGGGTATCGGCGTCATCTCGGATGGTACGATTAACGAAACGCTTGGTGATTTCCCGTACCTTCATAGGAACTAGGGTAATCTTCCCCTTCTTATCCGGCTGGGGGGCGATTTCAGCGTACTTCTTGCTCAGTGCATTAGTGCGCAGGATGACGGACTCACTCCGCTCCTCCACGCGATCCGTCCGTAAAACCACAACGGTGGGTACCTTCAGTTCTCCAGCATGGTGCAAGATTGGGATGTTCCCGATCTCGTTCTCGTCGGCTGATACAATCGCATGGCGAATCACGAAGTCTGTGCAATCCTTCTTGAGGACATTGAAATCCACCATGAAGTAGTCGAAAGCGTCCCGATCCTCAAATATCACAATGGTCTCGGCCTGGTGCCCACCAAAAGCCGCCGCCGACAGGTTTGCCGACCCCACGATCACCCGCGTGCGGCCATCATCACTCTCCAACAGGAAAACCTTTTTGTGCGATACCCGGTCACGCAGCAGGTGCAGCCTTAGGGTTCCCTCATCAATCCGGTCCAGAAGAGCCTGATGCTTCTCGCCGAAGTACGCCTTCAGTTCCTCCAAAGCGGCCTGCTGGTACGCCAGGATGCTCTCAAAGTCGCGTAGCACCTTCTCATACCCGAACACGATCTCGACCTCGCGGAACAGTCCGGCGACCTGCATCACAAACCCAACGCTGGAAGAATAGGTGATGGCGTAAAGCTTATCAAAGCCGCTAAACAGGTCCTCCCAGGTTTTCTTTGTCTGCCCCTGAAAGGAAGCCTGTACAACCTCAAGACCCTCTGTTTCCCGTCTGAATAGAGCCACGGCCCCATCTCCCCAGGTTTATTGACAACACTGCACGACGAAGAACTCCGCTAACCATGACCACTCTGCGTTATTACCACATTCATTACCACTATTCAGGGGGGTAATTACCACGTTTCTGCCGGACAGCGTCTACCCGGATTACGGTCTTTACTTCACACCCAGTCACCGGGTTCGGTATTCCCGCAACCGGGTACACTCAACGAGTTGCCCAAGAGTCCTCTGGGTAAAAACCTTCCCCCTGGTCGCCAGCAGGAGCTTTCGCATGTCTTCCCGACGCACCCCGAAACCCCGCCCGCCGATGCAGGCGATGACTTCGAACCGTGGATTATCTGGAGAACGGCCCTTAATACTCAACGCGCCTAGGTGCTGCACCCTGGTAACCTTGTCCCGAGCCGTGCCGTCATCTTCAGTGATCTTAGCCTCGATGATAATGCGCGGACTGAACTCGCTTGGAATAATGAAATCCGGAGCCTGGTCAAAGTCCCGGACACGCTCGGCACGCTTGGTCTTCCGATAGCTGATCCCGGCACTAGCTAGTACTTCTTCAATCGCCGACTCAAGGCTGTCCCCTACCAGTTCCGACACCGAATCCCGGTGGCCGGCAAACGGACGCCCGAGAAACCGCTCATATAGCAGCATTGCATAGGGGACTCCGACCCTCGACAGCGACTGAACCCCGTGTATTCCATTACCGGTGTCGGCCTTGTCCAGCCGGTGAATCCTCTCCTCCCCCACACTGGGAATGGGTGTCCCCAACAGCTGACAAGCAGTACCGACCAGGGCCTCCAGCCTTCTCGCTGAAAGCGGAGTAATCTTGAGAGCCTGGAACGGCGCCATTCTGATGCTTCTATCCAGTGAACGAACGTACCCTTGTGTCACCTCTGTGCGCGTTCTTTGGGTAGTCATATAGCCCCATTCGGGAGGCGTAATACCCAGAATTGATCTGAGTACGATAAGAACAATCGGAACCTCAATCACGGCAGTCATCACGGTCTTCACGTCAAGGTCCGAAAAACCATGTGTCACCCGCTTGAGATGCTCATATCCCTGTTCGAAGACATCATATTCCACGAAGCCCATTCCTTTAGGCATCACCAGGAACTCCGACTCAAGGCAAGAGAATACCGCAGAGACAAAGGGATCAGGATCGCTCAGGATTTCCGAAAAGGAAACTTCAAAAGGATATTTCATCAATGACCCCTCCGTAGCTCTCTGTATCCTCTGACACAATTCCGCTCTGTAATCGGTCGGCCTTGGCCAGGGTGTCCGCTAAGTGCTCTCTGACTGCCGTCCACCCGCCGAGCTTCTGTACCGTTCGAGCAACCAGCTGAAGCTTCGCATCTGTTGAAACGTCAGCGTTCCAACCCGTACGCAACTGCCAAACGGCAAGCCTGATCAGATGGCCGTACGCGATGCAGCGCAGATCACCCTGGGTTGGACTCACATTCCCGCGTCGCAGGCTTTCCTGGTCCAGGCGAACCAGCCTGGCAATGCCGGCAGGTGAATCCGTAATCGTACTCCGGACGACACTGCCGGTTGACCGGCATACAAAAACCGTGTCCACAACCGAGGACATCGTGCCCTTGATGTGGATCGAAGCCCCCATTTCCGCCGGGCAGGGGATGGACGCCGAACAGGTAAGACCGGCGTCCAACAGCGCCACGGCAATCGGAAGATAAGCCTCAATGGTGTTGTGATGGTAGGTGAAAACGAACGGTGAACCCGGCTTTAGAGCTATGGCCATCCTCTGAAATACGCTGGATAGACCTTCGGTGAAATGAGTGAGACCGCGATCCATGCTGACGTTTCCGGTCAGTTCATTTTCGTTTCTAGTAGAAGACCTCATGAAGGCGGGGTCCTTCTCACCAACCAGTCGCCGCAGCCAAACGTAGCAGAAATCCATTAGTTCCGCGTACTGAACATTTGCATAGTAGGGCGGATCCGTAAACACAGCATCGATTGATGCCGGGACAATCGGCACCTCGGTTGAGCTAACGCAGCGTAGTTCTACACTCCTTTTCTCAACCACCCCCTGAGAATCACGATACTCCCCGATCCACTCGCCTGCTATCGGTACCTGTATCTTGCGTCCACCCTCGTGACGGATCTCGAAAGGATGATGGCAGTATTCCTTGGCACGCACATACTTGTCGATAATGTTTCGCCAACCTCCACTGCCCACATTCGTACCGTTACCATTTCGAATTCCCAAGAGGTTGGATTCACACTGAATCAAGCCCACGGGAAACCCGTGAACCGAAAAAATGTCCAGCGACTTCAGCGCCATAGAGTCGTAGCGACACAGCATATTCTGATATCTCAGCAAATCGGAGAGGTTGGTAGCGAGGGCGTTTCGGATCTGTTCGTTCTCCTGAGCGGCAATGGCCTGACAACTCAGTTCCAGTCCCAACAGCTGCCGGTCATTGAACATTTCTCGATATCTTCCATATCCCCACCGGTGTAGCCGATCTGTTTCATCACCCGGTGGGATTTCCTCATCCGGAATATTCATCGCGTGTATACGTCCCAATGCCTCGGAAGCGCTCCGGTACTTCATTAGATCGCTATTGTCCGGTGTCTTGAAGAACCGACCGCGGTGACCGGATTTGCATACAGGACAGTGGTATTCGATAGCAACCATGCGGTGCTTGGGTGGTCCACCTGAGGAGTTGGGGTAGGCATTCAGTCCACCGCAGTCAGGACAGTTGCAAGTACTCTGCCTGGCGGGGCCTTCGACTTTGAGGGCCTCCCCGCACGCGGAACAACGGCCCGGATTGTGCTGATCATCCTTCTCATTTAATTGACCACAGCGGGAACAGACAATCACGTAGTGGGTGTGACGCCTATTCTTCGCCAACACGTAACTGGGAAAAAGGTCAAAGGCACGTCCACATACGGTGCAGGCCTTTGTCTTAACCCAGATGAAGTACTTAACATCAGCGTCTTCCGAACCGCACTTCCGGCACTTGGTCTTATAAAGACCGCCCACCTTGCTCTCCAGCCACTGCAACAGCCTTAAAGCTCCCGAACGGTAGGTACCAATATCCAAAGACGCAATTTCTTGCTGAACGATCCAATACGCCATCGGGTTGATGTCGTACCCCACAGTGTCACAGCCTACCCGGTTCGCTTCAACCAGCGGAGTTCCACCGCCCATGAAGGGATCAGCGACTTTGATCCCCTCCAGGTTGTGTCCCCGGAAGAAGATCTCCCGGAGATTCCCCTTTGCAAATTCGGACAGCAGCAACCCCCTAAAAAGCGTTCCCGGACGCCGCGCAAACCACTTGTGGACCGCGATAATCGGACGGTAATTCTGTTGAATCTGCTTCTCCCGTAGCGACAAATCGGCGATAAATGGGACATCAAAGTTTCTTTCAATCATTGTGGTAACCTCTGGCACTATTTCCCCTTAGTGTATCAGATGGAATGGTCGGTGGTTTGTCATTTTATGCTCATTGTGTATCTAACATACGGCTACCGGTAACCTTAAAACAGCACCTTCAATGCTGGTCATTCACCAGACGTAGTGAGTCCCAAATGCCTACCACATCACGCACTTGCGTTCCGGGCTGCAGGTGAAGAGGTACCCCTACCAGCGCAATTTCTACTTGACGGTCAACCCCTGGGAGAATAGCTCTGGTTACCGTTCGTCCTTTCTCGGAGAGCCTAAACCAGGTTTCTAGATACATCGGATAAACCAGTACGCTAACGATTCTCGGAGCATCGAATAGGGCTGCGTAAGCGAGTATCTGATGAACGTCGTGGCGGTGTTCCGCCCGCAGTTCTTCCTCCAATTCACGCCACTGCCACTCATCGAGTTCCTGCAGGTGTCTCTTGTACTTGGCGTCAAATATGTAAACCGTATCCCCAGTTTTGACTACGATATCGGGGGCCAGTGCCGTCAGACTCCCCAATCCGGTACGCTCCCAACGAAGAGGGAAACGGGCATCCCCCTTCTGGGCAGTGGTGACCTGCCCGCCAAAATCACGTGACCAAGTACGAACCAGGCTTTCTACCCAGCGCTCAAAGAGTTCGTGCATCGGTAAACGCCAAGACAACCCGTCGTTTTCCGACTGACCCGCTAACCCGCGCTCATCAGCAATCCACGAGAGCGCCTCAATGCCTTGTCGTAGAACCGCAGCCGGAAGGCTAGTACCCATCAGTATGCGATCTAGAACCTGGTGGGTCGGTGCCTTCGGTTGGATTTCTCCCAGGTCGCGAATCATTAGGGTTACTTCATCTAACAGTCGCCGGGCGATAACGTCGACCTGAGCTCTTGCCGCAAGTGAAACCCCGACCCGTCCCAATCCCCAGCGGATGTGAGACAGCAGTACTTGATTTGGACCTAACTCCGGGAAGCGGCAGGGCAGTGTGTGGAAGGCACCACGGGGCAAGTGTTGTGCACAGTACTTAGACCAGATAATCTGACCTCTGGGAACCTGTCGGACTTCTTCGTGGAGGTGAAATCCCCTGGTGATTTCCCGCAGGATTGCTTTCAGGCGGTAAACTATCGGGCCCGCTAAAACCCACGGCGGAACCTCGCGGGAGCTACCAGGCACCAGTGGAAAACTCAGGATTTCGGGTGAAGCCGCCCATTCTGTAGCTGACAAGAGGGGACCGATATCCTTCCAACCAAAGCGGGGTTTCACAACAATGCCACCCAAGACCTTGTGAGTATCCGGTGACCGAAGGGGAACCGCACCAACAATACCACCTGGGCGTAAGAACATCTCAACAGCATCCCGCCCGGCATCAAGTGATGCTTCCACACCCAGCGAAGCCAATTGGGGCCGGTTGACACTCAGGAAACTGGCCGCCCAAGGATTCCACGAGCGATCCCTACCCCTCAGGCCTAGCCCCTCAGGTGCAAAGCGTTTCTGGGCACCCTGATCCGAAAGAACAACCAATAGGTGGTTCTTGGGCTTCCAAGCCGAAATGGGCCTTTTCGCCTTACCCTTTGACCCCATTGGCAATCTCGCCTTCCAACCAGTCTATGTAGGCCCTTATCTCGCTATCGCAGGAACCGAGCCGACCATCCAGGAGATACTCTCGCAACAGCGGAATCAATTCGAATACCAACCGGTTTCTTAGTTCTGGCTCTGATTCAGCAAGAAAATAGGAATGACCAGGTACGAGCGCCAGGGCATCGTCGGGGCTGTACTGGACGAAAATGTCCTGTAGCCGGGAAAACGCTTCCGTAGCCAACTCAATCCCTTGATTCGCAACCACCTCGATATCCGGCCAGATATCCACAAAAGCAAACCGCCGGCGCACAGCCATGTCTAGAATGGCAATGGAGCGGTCTGCGGTGTTCATCGTTCCCAAAACATATAACCCCTGAGGCATTGTGAGATCCCGGGTACCGTCATCTAGCTCTTGAGGCAACCTAACCGACCCCAATTCACCGGACGCAATCTCCCGAGGTTCAAAGAGATAAATCGCCTCGCCGAGGACGCGGCTCAGATCCGCTCGGTTAATTTCATCAACATGCAGAAGAAACTCCCCGTCCTGGGCATCCCGAATCGCCTGAACCAGCCACCCTGGGGAAACGGTAAAAGCAAGGCTCTTTTCCGAAACTGCGGGCATAATGCCGGACACGAAGGTTTCATAAGTCACTGCCGGATGAAACTGTACGCTCCGGCCCTTCTCTTGGAAACTGTCCCGTAAGACCTGCTTCGCCATCCTTGTTTTCCCCGTCCCGGGCGGGCCCTGTAGAACCACAAAGCGCCGCTCACGCAGCAGCCCAACCAATTGTTCCTTTGCAACCCGGGGAAAGAGGTGTTTCCGTAGCGCGTTCCTAAATGCCGTGATCTCTCCGGAAGCAGCCTTAAGTGGCGTCCAGTTCCTTTCCCAAGCATAGAGATCCAGTAAGGCCGCTGCCACTACCTGGGCCTTTTCCGGATCCTTTGGGACTTCAACCGCACAATAGATGTAGTTGCCGTATCGGCTGTAGACGCGTGAGAACTGAGGATGTTGTTCCTGAATGATTTTGGGTACGGGTTGCCCGAGGTTGGTGGGGTCATGTTTTACCCATGCTGAGACACCAACCGTTGCGGCGAGGTAGCGACGAAGCCCCTGCAGATGACGGACGTGTCCAGGCCGGCCAAGGATGTGCTTATCAGGTGACAAGCCCTTGGTACCACATACTAGTGTGAGCAGAGAAGATGCAGGCTGTTCATCATTATGACCCACCGGAAACCAGATCAGAGACATCCCCCTGTACGCCCCGCTGTCAGGAGCATCCTCGTGGACAAAACCGGCGAACGATACATTTTCTTTGCCGGACTGGAAAACCGTTCGGTGTCTATACATGGAACGAGAGTGATAACGTTCACCGAACAAGGTCTTAATCGCTTCGTCCGTTTGAACCCGTATTTCCTTCTCTTCTGAATCCGGAGGCCAGCCGTTGGCGATTACCCTGGCCAGGTCTTCAAGTGGAGGCATGTGTTCATACCGACCTTTCAGATCATATAGTCCACTACGTTCGACATATTGTATAATTCTTCCTGCAAGACAGATGAGATAATCAGGGTGTAAGACTTCAGTGTCAAAGTCTCTTCGGGATAGCAGGCCTGAAAGCTTCCGGGCACCTATTTCGAGCACGCACAAAAAGTGTCCGGACTTAACCAAAACAGGTGTCCGGATTGAGCCGAAATGGGTGTCCGTTTTGATCCGAAATGCGGGACGACTTCGACAGCATGTACAAAATTTGGTACAATAGGGATCAACTCGCTGCTGCTCAAGAAGATGATTGTTACTCATGTGGAACGGCACAGTCGGATGGGTAGTCCCTGTGTTTGACCACCTAGTGGCAATCAGTCGCAGAAGTGACTGGTTGTACTCTATGAAATAGGGGGCTGGTCCGCCAAGATCACGGCCCCTTATTTCATGGATTCCTTAACGTTGTCCGTCACGATTACCACCGCATCACCACCTTCCCATCTCTGTTTTCAACTGACTAATCTACGGATCCACCTACTTTTGGACGACTTGTCTCTGCAACCTGTTGTAGATCAACGACCAGGTATCCATTTTCCTCATCCCACAGCGCTAGGTACCGTGTAGCCCTACTGCTTGGCTGCAAATCTGGATAATAGCGTCGAATAAACCTGACAAAATCCCTTGCATTGACTCTAATGTTTCCTACCCTTGCCCTAATTGGAAGACCGTTCTCCCTTTCCAAATCCTGTTCCGTGCCCTTTAACGGTTTGATAATAACCTTCTTCCCAATCCGGTCAAAACCTAGTCGAATACCGGTAGGCTCTCCTAATTCTGTGTACGCTGCTTGGTTAAGGTTCAGCCCATATTCCGCCACCGCTACGATAGGTGTTCCAAGGGATGGGATGTACCATTCAATGTTCATTTCACTAACGCCTCCATAAACTAGGATGCCATGAATATTATAGCAGCAACGAAATGGTTCTGCAACCCATGCGCAACCAGCAGCATACTATTCGAGAACGCACCCGTAATGACTGCCATGTAATTTGTAGACAGACCGGCAGCATAGACCTTATGATAGATAGGCGAGGTGTGCTGTCAGCAGAGAAAACCTTGATTGCTGGTCGGTGTTCTAGAAGTAACACCTCTAACACACATAGACTGTAGGTTGAAACATTGGGGCACGGAATGAAGAAATGCTCAACAAGCATCGTGTTAACAAAGCGCGGCAGTACCGACTATCCATCATAGGATACTAGACACTGCCGCGCAACGTATCACCATTTTCATTTATACCATCTCATCATTGACCTACAAGTGTGGATCTACTCCACCGTAACACTCTTGGCTAGATTCCTCGGCTTATCAACTGAACACTCCCGAGCTACAGCGGCGAAGTAGGCGAACAGTTGGAGCGGGACCACGGACAGGATCGGGGCTAGGGCTGGGTGGGTGGCCGGCAGGTAGAAGACCTGGTCGGCGACCTCTTCTATTTCCATGAAGCCTTCGATGGCCACGCCGATAACTTCGGCACCGCGGGCCTTGACTTCCTTGATGTTACTGACGGTTTTCTCGAACAGCTCAGGCTGGGTGGCCAGGGCGATGACGGGCACGCCCTCAACGACCAGGGCCAGAGTGCCGTGTTTCAGTTCGCCGGCGGCGTAGGCTTCGGCGTGGATGTAGGAGATCTCCTTCAGCTTCAGGCTGCCTTCCATGGCCACGGCGTAGTCTAGGCCCCGGCCGAGGAAGAACATGCAGTGGCTCTCCTTGTAGCGGTCGGCCAGCTGGGCGATCCGGTCGGACTGGGCGAGCAGGGTTTCGATATGCCTGGGCAGCTTCTTCAGGGAGTCCAAGATGGCTTCTTGTTCCCTAACCAGCAGGGTGCCGCGCTGCTCGGCCAGCCAAACGGCCAGCAGGTAGAAGACGGTGAGCTGGGTGACGTAGGCCTTGGTGGAGGCCACGGCGATCTCGGGTCCGGCCCAGGTATAGATGACATCGTCGGCCTCGCGGGCGACGGAGCTGCCGACCACGTTGGTGATCGCAACTACGCGGGCGCCGCGTTGCCTGGCTTCGCGCAGGGCGGCCCGGGTGTCGGCGGTCTCGCCGGACTGGCTGACCACGATGACCAGGTCGCCGGGGCCGATGATCGGGTCACGGTAGCGGAACTCGGACGCGATGTCGACCTCGACCGGGATGCGGGCCAGTTTCTCGATGACGTATTTCCCGACGACACCGGCGTGGTAGGCCGTGCCGCAGGCGGTGATGAAGACCTTACGCAGGCCCTTGATGTAGGCGGGGTCGATGTCCAGTTCGTTCAGCACCACGCTCTGCCCGTCCTCGGAAATGCGGCCGCGCAGGGTTTCGCGCAGGGCCGTGGGCTGCTCGTGGATCTCCTTGAGCATGAAGTGTTCGTAGCCGCTCTTCTCGGCCTGTTCGGCCTCCCAGTTGACGTAGAAGACTTCCTTGTTTACACAGACGCCCTTCTTATCGCAGACCGTGATGCCGCCGGGGGTGACGTCGGCCAGTTCCCCGTCGTCCAAGAGGTAGGTGTTGCGGGTGTGCGGCAGGAGCGCCGGGATGTCCGAGGCGATGAAGTTCTCGCCCTCGCCGAGGCCCAGCACCATGGGGCTGTCCTGGCGGGCGACCACGATCCGGCCGGGCTCGTCGTGGCAGACGGCCAGGATGGCGTAGCTACCGCTGATCATCTCCATGGTCTTCAGCAGAGCGGCCTGCAGGTCGCCCCGGTAAAACTGCTCGATCAGGTGCGGCAGCACCTCGGTGTCGGTGTCCGACTGAAAGATGTGCCCCTCGGCCTTAAGCCATTGGCGCAGCTTAATGTAGTTTTCGATAATCCCGTTATGCACCACGGCGATCCGGCCGCTGCAATCGATGTGGGGGTGAGCGTTGTCGTCGGTGGGTGCACCGTGCGTGGCCCACCGGGTGTGCCCGATACCGGCGTTGGCCGTGAAGTTTGATCCGTTGATGGTCTCCTCCAGCACGCTGAGCATGCCGGCCTTTTTCTTCAGGGTCAACCCGCCGTTCTCGTAGATGACGATGCCGGCCGAGTCGTAACCCCTGTATTCCAGGCGTCTCATTCCCTCGAGCAGGATGGGAACGGCCGGCCTCTTACCTGTATAGCCCACTATACCGCACATATTTTTCGAACCTCCCTCTCTATCTGAAGAGCGAGTGCGACTCACTCTCGGATCGGTCCCATATAAACAGAAAAATGCCGGCAGGAAGCACGGCAGTTGTCGATAGTCTTCAGACCTGTCCCAAGACACAGATTGGCTCCATGGACAGGCGAGACCCGCATTTTGCTTGTTTGCCTTGGTCACCTGGCACTTTTGTGCCGGCAGTTACCCACCGGATTTGTAGTACCGTTTACGGCCGTGACCCGGCCGGGAGGCATCCGCCGAAGACTTCGATGAACCTCCCCCTCGTCAACCGGGATCGCTCCCGGTTCTGGCGCTTAATATTCAGTTTTGGAGTCGCGGTTGTTCTCTACTTTTGTAGACGGTCGCGAAAGCGTTTTGGTTTTCTATTCACTATCTATCCGACTGACTAGGTTCACCAGGTCCTCGACCACGCGCATCATGAGGCCCTCGTCCTTACCCTCGACCATCACCCGGACCAGGGGTTCGGTGCCGGAGGGGCGCACCAGGATGCGTCCCTGGCCGTTCAGGCCGTATTCATGGCCGGTGATGGCACTGGCCAGGAGGGGGCTCTCCATCACCCGCTCTTTGTTCTTTACCCTTACATTACGCAGTACCTGGGGCAGGCGTTCCATCTGCGCGGCGAGCGCGGATAGGGGCTTGCCGGTGTCGAGCATGACCTTCAGGAGCTGCAGCGAGGTGATAATGCCGTCCCCGGTGGTGGCGTAATCACCGAAAATGATGTGCCCGCTCTGTTCGCCGCCCAGGGAGGCGTTGCAGCGGAGCATCTCTTCCAGTACGTAGCGGTCGCCCACCTTGGTGATCAGGATGTTGATCCCGGCCTCGCGCAACGCGAGGTGCAGGCCCATATTGCTCATCACGGTGGTGATCAGGGTCTGATCCTTCAGCGCACCGCGTTCCTGCAGGTACAGGGCGCAGGCCACCATTATGAAGTCCCCGTCCACCACTCCGCCCTTCTCGTCCACGGCGATCAGCCGGTCGGCGTCACCGTCGTAGGCCAGACCCAGGTCGGCCCGCTCGGCGAGTACGGCTTCCCGGAGAGTGTTGGGTTTGGTGGACCCGCAATTTACGTTGATGTTGGTACCGTCGGGGCTGTTGTGTACCGGGACCACGGTCGCCCCCAGCCCGGCGAACAGCTGCGGCGCCACGGTACAGGCCGAGCCGTTGGCACAGTCCAGGACCACCTTGATGCCGGACAGGCTGCCCGGTCCGGTCGTGGACACGTAACGGATGTAACGCTCCCGCGCGTCGGCAACGTCACGCACACGGCCCAGTTCGGCCCCGGTCGGCAACGGAAAAACGGCGCCCGGATCAAGCACCATCTCTTCAATGCGGCTCTCCAGTTCGTCGGACAACTTGTAGCCGTTGGCACCGAAGAACTTGATCCCATTGTCGGCGAACGGGTTGTGCGAAGCTGAGATAACCACGCCACCGCCTGCTTCGAGCGCCCGCGTCAGGTAGGCCACGGCCGGCGTGGGCATGACTCCCACGCGCAGGACGTTCACTCCGACAGAGCAGATCCCGGCGACCAGGGCGGCCTCCAGCATGTCCCCGGACAAACGGGTATCACGCCCGATTACAATCGAACGGAGTCCTGTTTCTTCAGTTAAGATATATGCCCCGGCCCGACCCAGCTTGAAGGCCAGTTCGGGACTGAGTTCGGTGTTGGCGACACCGCGCACACCGTCCGTGCCGAACAATAAACCCATTGGTTACAGAACCCTCCAATATGCCAACTTTATCATAGAACCCCGATGTGGACAATACTCCTTAAATTAGTATATGCGCCGGCCTGTCGGGGCGGTACGGAGGGTTGTTTATGAACTGGACTGGTCCTCTTGCCGCTTCAGAATGCCGTAGGCGAAGCTGTCGGCGAGGGCCTGCCAGCTGGCCTCGATGATGTTCGAGGAAACGCCGACGGTGCCCCAGGTCTTGCGCCCGTCCCCGGTCTCGATGAGCACCCGGACGACGGCCTCGGTGCCAGCCTTCTCATCCAGGACGCGGACCTTGTAGTCGTTGAGTTGCATCTCGTTAATGCCCGGGAAGAACTCTTCCAGGGCTTTGCGTAGCGCGTTGTCCAGGGCGTTGACCGGGCCGTTGCCCTCGGCGGCGGTGTGGACGATCTGGTCGTTGACCTTCAGCTTGATCACGGCCTCGGAGTGGATCACCCGGTCGTCCTTCAGGTCGGTCAGAAGGCGCATCCCCTCCAGGGCAAACGGACGCCGGTAGCCGTCGTAGGCCTTGCGCAGCAGGAGTTCGAGCGAGCCCTCGGCGCCCTCGAACTGGAAGCCCTGCGACTCCAGCTCCTTAAGCTGGGCCAGAAGCTGGCGGTTTTCCTCGCCGTGGTGATTGCCGTTGAGGTTCAGTTCGCGGAACTTGTAGACCAGGTTGGAGATCCCGGACAGTTCAGAGACCAGCACGCGGCGGGTGTTCCCCACCGACTCGGGCGGGATGTGCTCATAAGTGCCGGAGTCCTTGAGCAGGGCGTTGACGTGGATACCGCCCTTGTGCGCGAAGGCGCTGGAACCGACATAGGGCTGGCGCGGGTCGGGGTTCATGTTGGCGATTTCACTGACGTAGCGGGACAGGTCGGTCAGGTAGACCAGGTTCTCCCGCGGGATGGTGGAGAGGCGTTTCTTAACAGCCAGGTTCGGGATGACCACGCACAGGTCGGCGTTCCCGCAGCGCTCGCCGTACCCGTTGACCGTACCCTGGACCATAACGGCCCCCGCCTCGACGGCCATGATGCTGTTGGCGACGGCCAGGCCGGAGTCGTTGTGAGTGTGGATGCCGACGGGCACGCGCAGTTCACCGCAGACGCGGGAGACGATCTCCGTGATCTCGGTGGGTAGGGTGCCGCCGTTGGTATCGCAGAGCACGATGGTGTCCGCGCCCGCTTCCTGGGCAGCTTTCAACGTCGCCAAAGCGTATTCGGGTTGGGCCTTGTACCCGTCGAAGAAGTGCTCGGCGTCGTAGATCACCTCCAGGCCGTGCGCCTTCAGGAAGGCCACGGACTGGCGGACCATGTCGAGGTTCTCTTCCAGCGTGGTGTTCAGCGCCCGGAAGACGTGGAAGTCCCAGCTCTTGCCGACCATCGTCGCCGTGCGCACGCCACAGTCCAGCACGGCGCGCAGGTTGGCGTCGTCCTCGGGGACGGTGCCGGCCCGGCGGGTGCTGCAAAAGGCGGCGAGGCGGGCGCTCCGGAAGGGATAGTCCAGCATCCGGCGGTAGAACTCCATGTCCTTCGGATTGGAGCCCGGCCAGCCGGCCTCGATGTAGTGCACGCCGATCTTATCCAGCCGGCGCGCGATCCGGATCTTGTCCTCCAGGGAGAACGAGATGCCTTCACCCTGGGCGCCGTCGCGCAGGGTGGTATCGTAGATTTGGATCTTACCCATCGTCAATCACACATTCCTTACCTAAGAAAAGGGGACAGGCTACTTGGGGTCAAACTTAAAAAGTTAAGAAACTAACCTTGCCTCTAGCCCAGTTTCCGTTTTACGTGTTCAATCAGGCCGCCCGCGGCGATCACTTCCTGCATGAAGGGCGGGATCGGCTTGGCCTGGTATTCCTTGCCCCTGGTGAGGTTCTTGATGGTACCGGTTCCGGCGTCGACCGCCACCTCGTCACCCTGGCTGATGCCTTCCACGGCCTCGGCACACTCCAGGATGGGCAGGCCGATGTTAAAAGCGTTTCGATAGAATATGCGCGCAAAGCTGGCCGCGATCACACAACTGACCCCGGCGCTCTTGATGGATATGGGGGCGTGCTCGCGCGAGCTGCCGCAGCCGAAGTTGGACCCGCCCACGATAATGTCGCCGGGGCTGACCGCGGCTGCAAAACCGGCGTCGGCGTCCTCCATACAGTGTTTGGCCAGCTCGGCCGGGTCCGAAGTGTTCAGGTAGCGCGCGGGGATGATCTGGTCAGTGTCGATGTTATCCCCGAATTTCCAGGTCTTTCCCTCTAACTGCATCTATATCACCTCTTCCGGATGGGTGATACGGCCCGTGATGGCGGAAGCGGCGGCTACCGCCGGGCTGGACAGGTAGACCTCGCTCTCGGGATGACCCATCCGTCCGATGAAGTTCCGGTTGGTGGTGGCCACGGCGCGTTCGCCTTTGGCCAGGATACCCATGTGCCCGCCGAGGCAGGGCCCGCAGGTCGGGGTGCTGACGGCGCCGCCGGCCTCGATGAAGGTCTGCAGGAGACCCTCATTCATGGCCTGCAGGTAGATCGCCTGGGTACCCGGGAAGACGATCAGCCTTACGTTCGGGTGGACCTTCTGCCGCTTCAGGATCCGGGCGGCGACGCGCAGGTCCTCAATCCGGCCGTTGGTGCAGCTCCCGATGACCACCTGATCGACCTCTACGTGGGTGGCCCGGGTCACGGGCCGGGTATTATCCGGCGAATGCGGGAAGGAGACCTGGGGCTCGATCCAGGAGACGTCGTAGGTGATCGTCCGGGCGTACTGCGCATCAGGGTCGCTGTGTTCGAACCGATAGGGGCGCTTCGCCCGCTCACGGACGTATTCGGATGTGGTTTCGTCAGGGGGTACAATACCATTCTTGGCCCCGGCCTCGATGGCCATGTTGCAAATGGTGAAGCGCCCGTCCATGGAGAGCTTTTCAATGACCGGACCGGTAAACTCCATGGCCATGTAGCGGGCGCCCTCGACCCCGATATCCCCGATCGTGTAAAGGATCAGGTCCTTGCCGCTGACCCACTTGGGCAGTTCACCCTCGTAGACGAACTTGATGGTCTCGGGGACCTTGAACCAGGTCTCGCCGAGAGCCATCGCGGCGGCCAGGTCGGTGCTGCCCACGCCGGTGGCGAAGGCTCCGAGCGCCCCGTAGGTGCAGGTGTGCGAATCGGCGCCGATGACCACGTCACCGGGCACTACGAGGCCCTGTTCGGGCAGCAGGCAGTGCTCGATGCCCATCCGGCCCACCTCGAAATAGTGTACCAGTTCCTGCTTACGCGCGAATTCGCGCATCAGCTTGGACTGTTCGGCCGACTTGATGTCCTTGTTCGGTACGAAGTGGTCGGGTACTAGGTAGACCCGTTCGGGATCAAACACCCGGTCTACACCGATCTTCTCGAATTCCTTGATCGCGAGCGGCGCGGTGATATCATTGCCCAGCACGGCGTCAACCCGTGCCGAGATCAGCTCGCCCGGTTCCACCCGGTCCCGCCCGGCGTGCCGGGCCAGGATTTTCTCGGTGATGGTCATGCCCATAGGTCTTACTTCTCCCCCGGACCGACGATAAAAAGAGGACGTCGGTCTTACATTTTGCTGGATCATAAGCTTCTGTAGTTTTCCGTTAGTCCTGTTTGCGGGTCTTCTGATCGAAGACGATCTTGTTCAGCACGTTGATGTAGGCCCGGGCGCTGGCCTCAAGGACGTCGGTACTGATGCCCCGCCCGGTAAACACCTTCTGCTGGGCATCGGAGACCTTCAGCGTAACGTTGGCCAGGGCGTCGGTGCCGCCGGTGACGGCGTCGATCACGTAGCTGACCAGGTCGTGGCGCGTGCCGGTGGCCTTTTCGAGCGCCTTGAAGATGGCATCGACCGGGCCGTTGCCACAGGCTGCCTCCTGCAGGAACTCACCCTCGATCAGGAGACCGATGACCGCCGTGGGTTTCACGGTGGTGCCGCTGAAGATGTGCAGATAATCCAGTTCATAGGTTACCGGGACCTGGCGGATCTGCTCCTCCACGATCGCCTCCAGGTCCTCGCTGCTGATCTGTTTCTTGGTATCGGCCAGTTCCTTGAAGCGGACAAAGGCCTTGTCCAGTTCCTCGGCCGTCAGGCCATAGCCCAACTCAGCCAGGCGTTCGCGGAAGGCGTGCCGCCCGGAGTGTTTGCCGAGCACCAGGTTGGTATCGGTGATCCCGACCATGGCCGGGTTCATAATCTCGTAGGTGGTGCGTTCCTTGAGTACGCCGTCCTGGTGGATGCCGGACTCGTGCAGGAAGGCGTTCTTACCGACCACCGCCTTGTTGAACTGCACGGACATGCCGGTGAGCATGCTGACCAGCTTGGACGTACGGTAGATCTCCTCGGTGACGATGCGGGTCTCCAACTGAAACCGCTCGCGGTGGGTGTGCAGGGTCATAACCACCTCTTCCAGGGCGGCGTTGCCGGCCCGCTCCCCGATACCGTTGATGGTGCCCTCCACCTGGCGGGCCCCGTTCTGGACCGCAGCCAGGGAGTTGGCCACGGCCAATCCCAGGTCATTGTGGCAATGCACGCTGACAACCACGTTCTCGATACCCGGTGTGTTTTCGTACACCTTACGGATAAAGGCGCCGAACTCGTCCGGCGTGGCGTAACCCACGGTATCCGGTACGTTCAGCACCGTGGCCCCGGCCTTGATGGCCACGGCCAGTACCTGGCAGAGGAAGTCCGGGTCGGAACGGTAGGCGTCCTCGGCTGAGAACTCGACGTCGGACGTATACTGTTTCGCCCTGGCCACCGCGGCTGCCGCCGCTTCCAGGACCTCTTCCCGGCTCTTCCGGAGCTTGTGCTTCAGGTGGATGTCCGAGGTGGCGATGAAGGTGTGGATCCGCGGCTGTTCGGCGTCCTTGATGGCCTCCCAGGCGCGGTCGATGTCCTGGAAGTTGGCGCGGGCAAGCCCCGCCACCGTCACCCCCCGGACCTCGCGGGCCACGGCCTGGACACCACGGAAGTCACCCTCCGAGGCAAATGGAAAGCCGGCCTCGATGATGTCCACACCGAGTTTAGCCAGTTGACGGGCAATCTGGAGCTTCTCGTGAATATTGAGGCTCACCCCGGGCGACTGCTCCCCGTCGCGCAGGGTGGTGTCGAAGATATATAACCGCTTGGTCATCCTAATCTATCCTCCAAAGGGTTCAACCTATTAGTCTACGCACCAGCGTCCCGAAATATGCAGAAACATAAAAACTTAACTTTTTAAGTCTGACCCTCTATTTCAGCCAGGGCATCATCTTACGCAGCTCGGCCCCGACCTCTTCGATCAGGTGCTCGCGCTCCTGGCGCCGGGTGGCGTTGAAGAACGGGCGGTTGGCCTGGTTCTCCAGGATCCACTCCTTGGCGAAGCTGCCGTCCTGGATATCGACGAGGACCTGGCGCATCTCGTCCCGGACGTCCTCATTGATGATGCGGGGGCCCACCCAGTAGTCACCGAACTCAGCGGTGTTGCTGACGTTGTTGCGCATCTTGGTCAGGCCGCCCTCGTTGATCAGGTCGACGATCAGCTTCAGTTCGTGCAGGCATTCAAAGTAAGCCATCTCCGGGGAGTAACCGGCCTCGACCAGAGTCTCGAACCCGGCCTTGATCAGCTCGCTGACTCCGCCGCACAGGACGCATTGCTCACCGAAGAGGTCCGTCTCGGTCTCTTCCTGGAAGGAAGTCTCGAACACGCCCGCACGGGTGCAGCCGATGCCCCTGGCATAAGCCAACGCCAGGTCCTTAGCCTGGCTGCTCGCGTCCTGGTAGACGGCGATCAACCCGGGCACACCGTTACCCTCGGCATAGAGCCGGCGGACCATCTTCCCGGGGCTCTTGGGGGCGACCAGGAAGACATCAACGTCCTTCGGGGGCTCGATCTGTCCATAATGGATGTTGAAACCGTGGGAGAACATCAGGGCCTTCCCGGCGGTCAAATGGGCTTCGATTTCAGCCTTGTACACCCTGGCCTGGACCTCGTCCGGGATCAGGATCTGGATGATGTCCGCCGCTGCTGCCGCTTCCGCCACCGGCAGGACCGCTAGACCAACCGCCGCAGCCGCTTCCGCCCGGGGGCTGCCCGGGCGCAGGCCTACAACCACATCGACCCCGCTGTCCTTCAAGTTCTGCGCCTGGGCGTGCCCCTGGCTACCGTAGCCGATAACGGCAATCTTCTTGCCCTTTAATAGTTCCAGATTGGCGTCGTTGTCGTAGTAAACCTTCACCGTCATTTTTCTAGTCCTCCTCGTATTCTGCCGCCGTTACGCTGCCGCGCAGCAGGGCGATTGTACCGGTCCGAACCATCTCTCGGATGCCAAAGGGCTTTAGGGCCTCCTCAATGGCGTTGACCTTCCCCTCGTCCCCTGTGACCTCGATGATCAGGCTGTCCTGACTGACATCGACGATCCGGGCGCGGAAGATCTCGACGATCTGCATGATTTCACCGCGCACCGTGGTATCGGCGGTGACCTTGATCAGGCTCAGTTCACGGTCCACGTGTGGGTCCCGGGTGATATCCTGCACCTTAATCACGTCGACCAGCTTGCGTAGCTGCCTGGTAACCTGCTGCAGCACCGCTTCATCACCCTGTACGATGATGGTCATGCGGGAGATGCGGGGGTCGTCGGTGGTGCTCACCGACAGGCTGTCGATGTTGTAGCCGCGACGGCTGAACATCCCGGCCACCCGGGCCAGGACACCGGGGTTGTTTTCGACCAGAACGGTCAGGGTATTGCCCACGGAAAGCCCTCCCTGTAACCCCCGTTGTTTAGCGTTCCCCAAACACCGGGGTAATTCTAACACCATCAGGTTAACTTTCGGTTATTAACCGAGCATTTTATTGATCGCTTCGCCTGGGGGAACCATCGGCATCACGTTTTCTTCACGGTCAATGACGAAGTCCAGGAAAACCGGCTTGCTCGAGGCGATGGCCTGCTCCAGGGCCGGGCGGATTTCGGCGTTCTGGGTAATCTTGATCCCTTCGGCGCCGTAGGCCTCAGCCACCTTCACGAACTCCGGATTCTTGAGTTCGGTGTGGGAGTAGCGCCTCTCGTAGAACAACTCCTGCCACTGGCGGACCATACCGAGGAAGCTGTTGTTCAGAATCGCCACGTTCACGGGTAACTCGTAATTAACGGCGGTGGCCAGCTCCTGAATATTCATCTGGATGCTGCCGTCACCGGCGATGTCGAACACCAGCTCATCGGGACAGCCGATCTGGACCCCGATCGCGGCGGGAAAACCGTACCCCATGGTACCGAGACCGCCGGACGTGATGAAAGAACGCGGCTGGGTAAAGGTGTAGTACTGGGCGGTCCACATCTGGTTCTGTCCGACCTCGGTCGTGATCCGGGACTTCCCCTCGGTCATGTCGCAGATTTCACGGATGATCGCCTGGGGCTTCATCCCCTCCTTGCGGAAGTCAAGGGGGTACTCGCGTTTCCAGGCCTGCACCTTCTCGTCCCAGTGCGGGTCGGGACGCGCCTCCAGCACATCCAGGATCTGGCCGAGCACGGTTTTGACGTCGCCGGCGATCGGGATGTCCACCCGGACGTTCTTACCCATCTCGGCCGGGTCGATATCGATATGGATTACCTTGGCGTCGGGAGCAAAGCTCTCGACCTTGCCGGTAACCCGGTCGTCGAAGCGCACGCCCACGGCGATCAGGAGATCGCTCTCGTAAACGGCGTAGTTGGCGTACTTGGAACCATGCATCCCCAGCATCCCGACGGAAAGGGCGTGGTCGCCGGGGAATCCGCCCAGGCCCATCAGGGTGGTCGCCACGGGGGCCATGATCAGCCCGGCCAGCCTCTGGAGTTCGGGGCTGGCCCCGGAATTGACGATCCCGCCCCCGGCGTAGATCACTGGCCGGCGCGCGGCGGCGATCGCCTTGGCCGCGGCCAGGACTAGCTCCGGTTTGGCTTCCATCCGGGGCTGGTAACCGCGTTTGAATACCGGGCCGGGGTCACGGTATTCGGTCTTGCCCCCCGAAACATCGCGTGGGATATCCACCAGCACCGGACCGGGACGGCCGGTAGTGGCGATATGAAAGGCTTCCTTTATGGTACGGGCCAGGTCGTTGATGTCCCGGACCAGGAAATTGTGCTTGGTGATCGGCATGGTGATGCCGGTGATGTCCGCCTCCTGGAAGGAGTCGCGTCCCAATAAACCCGTAGGTACCTGCCCGGTAAAGGCGACCATCGGCACCGAGTCCATCATGGCCGTGGCGAGGCCGGTAACCAGGTTGGTAGCGCCCGGACCGGAAGTGGCCAGGCATACCCCCGGGCGACCGGTGGCCCGCGCGTAGCCGTCGGCGGCGTGAGCCGCGGCCTGTTCGTGCCTGGTCAGGATGTGGGTGATGTCGGAGTCGTACAGGGCGTCATAGATCGGCAGTACGGTCCCTCCGGGATACCCGAAGATGGTGTCAACACCCTGCTCTTTGAGGGCCTCGATGAGAATCTGGCCTCCGGTAAGTAACACAAGAATTCACTCCCCTAAACAGGCATTGTTTACTTAAACACCGCACCGCTGGCGGCGGAACCGACCATCCGTGTGTAGCGTGCCAGGTAGCCCCTGGTGTAACGCGGAGCCGGCTGCTCCCAGGACACCATCCGTTCCTTTATCTCGTCTTCCGAAAGGTCGACCTTCAGGGTCGCCTCCGGGATGTTGATTTCAATCATATCCCCGTCACGCAGGGCGGCGATTGGCCCACCCTCGGCCGCTTCGGGAGAGACGTGCCCGATGGCGGCGCCGCGTGTGGCACCGGAGAAACGCCCGTCGGTAATCAGGGCCACGCTGGAGGAGAGGCCCATTCCGGCCAGGCTGGCCGTCGGGGAAAGCATTTCACGCATTCCAGGCCCGCCCTTGGGACCCTCGTAACGGATGACCACCACATCGCCCGGGTTGATGGAGCCACTCATGATCGCATCCATCGCGTCTTCCTCGGAGCCAAACACCCGCGCCGGACCGCGATGGGCCAGCATTTCCGGGATCACGGCGGAGGCCTTGACCACAGCCCCTTCCGGAGCCAGGTTCCCGGTCAGGATAACCAGTCCGCCGGTGGCAGCGTAGGGTTGGTCGACCGGGCGGATCACGTCCGGCAAAAGCACTTCGCGCCCCTCGATGATCTCCCCGACCGTTTTGGCGGAGGCGGTGGGCAGGGAAAGGTCAAGCAGGTCCTTCTTCGCCAGTTCGGCCATTACCGCCGGGATGCCGCCGGCGGCGTCCAGGTCCTCCAGATGGGAGGGTCCGGCGGGACTGAGACGGCAGAGGTTCGGGGTGCGCCGGCTGACCTTGTTGATCAGGGCGAGGTCGATATCGACCCCGGCCTCGTGGGCGATGGCTAGCAGGTGCAGTACCGTGTTGGTGGAGCAGCCGAGGGCCATATCCACAGTAAGCGCATTCTCAAAGGCGGCCGGGGTGAGGATCTTCGACGGCCGCAGGTCTTTCTCCAGCAGTTCCATTACCTTCATTCCGGTTTTCTTGGCCAGGCGGCGCCGGGCTGCGCTGACGGCCGGAATGGTGCCGTTACCGGGTAGGGCCATCCCGATCGCCTCGCTCAGGCAGTTCATCGAGTTGGCGGTAAACATCCCGGCACAGGAACCGCAGCCGGGACAGGCACAGTCTTCCAGTTCGGCCAGATCGGCCTCGGTCATCGTGCCGGCCTTCACCTGTCCGACGGCTTCGAACACGTTGCTCAGCGAGACCTTACGGCCGCGGAAACTGCCGGCCAGCATCGGACCGCCGCTGACCATTATGCAGGGCAGGTCCAGTCGAGCGGCGACCATCAGCATTCCGGGTACGATCTTGTCGCAGGCGGTAACGAAAACGAGGGCGTCCAAGGCGTGGGCCTTGGTCATCACCTCGATGCTGTCGGCGATCAGTTCACGGCTGGCCAGGGAGAACTTCATCCCCTCGTGGTTCATGGCGATACCGTCACAAACCGCAATGGCGCCGAACTCTACCGGTGTCCCACCGGCCATCCTGACTCCCGCCTTGACGGCTTCGGTCAGTTCGCCCAGGTGCTGGTGACCGGGTACCAGGTCGTTCCTGGAATTGACGACCCCGATCAGCGGGCGCTCCATCTCCTCGTTGGTGAAGCCGAGGGCCTTAAACAACGAACGGTGCGGCGCCTTCTCAATTCCTTTGGTAACCGTATGACTCCGCATGGAGATTCTTCCTTTCTATAGGTCCATCCTTAAACCGGCCGATTAGCTATTCTGAAAAAATCAGCGGGCCGTCGGTCTTGGTCAGCTCGCGGAACTCCCGGATCAACTGCCAGGTCATCGTCCCGGGGACACCCTCGCCGATCGGCCGGCCGTCGACCTTGATCACCGGGATAACCTCAGCCGCTGTACCGGTCAGGAAACACTCATCGGCAATGTACACGTCATGCCGGGTAAAGAGCCTTTCCTCCACCGGGATGCCCTGCCGCCGGGCCAGATCCATGACCGTGTTCCGAGTGATCCCTTCCAGGATCCCCACGTGCGAGGGCGGGGTAATCAGTATCCCGTCTTTCACGATAAAGATGTTGTCGCCGGTTGCTTCGGCCACGTAGCCCTCGGCGTTCAGCATAATCGCTTCAAGCGTTCCGGCCAGGGAAGCCTCGATCTTGGCCAGGACGTTATTCAGGTAGTTGAGCGACTTGATCCGTGGGCTTAAGGCCTCGTTCAGGTTGCGCTTAGTGGCCACCGTGACCACCTCCAGGCCCTTCTCGTAAAGCGCTTCGGGATAGAGCTGGATCGAGGCGCCGATGCAAAAGACCGCTGCCCTGGGGCAGTTGCGCGGGTCCAGACCCAAATCGCCCTTACCCCGGGATACTACGAGGCGGATGTACCCGGCGCGTAACCCGTTACGGCGCATCGTTTCCAGCACGACCTCGGTCATTTCTTCCTTTGAAATAGGAATGTTCAGCAGAATCGAACGCGCTGAGTCGTACAGCCGGTCTACGTGCGCGGCGAGCTTGAATACCCGGCCGTGATAGGCGCGGATGCCCTCAAATACGCCGTCCCCATAAAGAAAGCCATGGTCAAAGATCGAGGTTACCGCTTTTTCTTCAGGTACGAATTCTCCGTCTACGTAGATGATCAGCCCCATATCCTTCACACTCCTTGATTATACCGGTTCCGGCCGGATAAATTAAACCTCCCGCCCAGGCAGTGACAACTGCCAGGGACGAGAGGTATGGCTCACGCGGTACCACCCTGCTTGCCGGTCTTTAGAGGACAACGGCCACTTCTCCGCGCCACCTAAACGAGCGCGTGGTTTTGGTAACGGGTATTACCAACCCGGCAATGCCTACTTAAATGGAGGTCGGAGGTCAGAAGTCGGAGGTCGAAGGAATTCGCCAGGCGAATTCCACCCTCTGTGCACACTTCCAACATCCCACTTCTCATTTGTTCAGCATGCGGCTCCAGGGTGATCACGGAAGTTTGTGTCCCGCACCGGTTTCCAGCAATCCCGGCTCTCTGTGGCGGCTGACGGCCCAGTTCCGTATTTCCCCTTCTTCACCTTTGTCCCTGTTTTGTTCCTGTCAGAGATATTGAAAAGTATACAAAAGATACGCAGGCAGTGTCAAGGAATATTTCAAGAGGTCCAGGTTAGTGAGGTTGTACGTAATACAGCACCCGGGACGCCTTTGCACGCACTGTACCGGGAGTCTGCCCACGGCCCTGCGGGTGCGGTTCTCACGTCTATGCCTTCCTGCGCCAGTTGATGATCCCGTTGACGAGCAGCCAGAACGAGACACCCACCACCAGATAGACGATAATGGCGGTGAAAATACCGGGGTCCCATCGGTGCATCACTATCGGCGCAACCAGGAGGGCAAAACAAACGGCGACTCCCAGCTTAAAGAAGCCTTCTATCCGACTGAACATAAGGACCTCACCGTTGTTCTCCATGTGGTTCCTGGCGAACAAGTACTGCGTAAGCTGATACAGCACCAACGTTGAGAGGAACAACAGGCCGTAGACGTACGTCGGGTTGTATTCCTCGAAGACATGAGATCCCATGATATAGGTCGGCACGGTCAACAGCATTCCAGTGTTCAATAGAGAATCGACTGAGCGGTGGTCATTAAGCAGGTGCAAGAATTCCACGTTGACAATAATCAAGCTGGTCATCCCGATGGGGAAGAACAGAAAGATCAAGGCCAGCAGCCCGTTCCCCAGCGTGGTGCCGCTCATACTGGAGATGAACAAGGTGAAGGCAAAGACAAAGCCCAACACCAGCACGCTGCGCAAGGCCCACGTCCAGACGTCTGCAATACCGAAGGGAAAATCGATACCGGGGTTGACGGCGATGAGTACGGTCATGATGAGGGTGTTCAGAACAAACACCGCCAGCAGCAGTCCAAAACCAAACAAGAACTTGTTGTAGATTACTTCCCGCCGGGAATAGGGCATTGCCAACAGCAAATCAAAGGTGTTATGACCACGCTCCTGGCCAACCATCACCGCCGCCAACGCGATCATAAAGAGTATGGAGCCAAGAGCCACGACGGCCTTGTTAGCCATATGCCACAACAGGTCATGCGTTTCGAACGTCATCAGGTACGAATTGCCGGATTCGGCCAGTTCCCGGAAAAGCAATATCTCATTGAGGAGCGTGTAGCTACTCACATAAGTGATGATACCGACGAAGAAGGCAGCAATAACCGAGGTGTTCATCCATTCTTTCCATAGCAGGGCTTTATTAGGCCACAATGCCGTGAAACTCATAGCCGAGTCCTCCCATCCTGTAGATGAAGATGTCCTCCAGGGACAGATCGATGTCTTCCAGCAAGAGGGGTTTATAGTTCAGTAACTCCGCCTTAACCTCGTCGACCTTTTCCTTGACCACGATCGAATATACCCGTCCCTGCCGCTCAACCTTGAGGATCTCCGGCCGTTTCAGGAATTCCTCGGGGAGCTCGCCGTCAAAGGCGGCCTGAATCTTCCTGATATTCTCCTTCATTTGTTCCAGGCTCTCGTCAAACAGCACGCGGCCCTCGTGGAGAATACCGACATGGTCGCAGGTGCGCTCCAGCTCATTAAGCTGGTGCGTGGCAATAAAGATGGTGGTCCCGTTCCCGGCCACTTCACCCACCAGAATGTTCAGCACAAGACGGCGCAGCACGGGGTCCAACCCCGAAGTCGGCTCATCGAGCACCAGCACCGCGGGCATCAGGGACAGGTTCAGCAATACGGCCAGTTGCGTACGCATCCCCTTGGATAGTTTGGCCATCTTTTGGCCTTCCGGCAGGCTGAAGATCCGGCTAAGTTCAGCAAAACGCTCCTCGCTCCAATGCGGGTAAGTCTGGCGATAGAGCCTGATCATATCTTTGACCCTGAAACCGGGGTAATAGTTCTGGTAGTCGGCGACGTACCCAACCCGGGACTTGACCGTGGGGTCTTGATGGACATCGCGCCCGTCTACCAGGACGCGCCCATCGCTCGGCAGCAAAACACCCATTATCGTCTTGATCAGCGTGGTCTTGCCGGCTCCGTTGGGACCCACCAGGCCGAATATGCTTCCCTGCTCGACACGAAGGTTGATATCCTGGAGAGCCTGAGACTCCCCGTAGTTCTTGTTCAAGTTCTCGATCTGAATCACCGGTCGCCCTCCCTTATCGTCAGTTCTTCCAGCAGCTGACGCACCATTTCAGTGATCTTCTCCTCATCCAGCCCCAGGTAGTGAGCTTCAATCAGGACTTTTCTCAAATCATCCCGCAGGACACTCAGTTTCTCGGTATCCTCACGGGGTTTGTAATGTGTGCTCACATAGGTTCCTTTTCCCCTGAGGTTTTCAATGATCTTCTGTCTTTCCAGCTCCTGATAGGACTTTTGCACGGTGTTCGGATTGATGGTCAGTTGTACGGACAGTTCGCGAACAGACGGCAGCTTATCCCCCGGCTGCAAAACACCCCTCAGAATCACCTCTTTGATCTCCTGAACCAACTGCTGGTATATGGGCGTACTGCTGCGCTGGTCGATCCTAATCAAGGCATCACCTTCCCCCCTCTGAGTGCTAAGTGTACTAGTACAACTAGTACACTTAGCACGGCTTGAACATAACATTTTCCATGCCCCGTGTCAAGGGGTATTTTGTTTGTTAGAAACCTAAACTCCCGGTGAAATTATAACTATGTATGTAGTTCGATGCGAAGCTTTTCGATGATTTGGCGCTGCGGCTTGGTAACTTCGGTAAGAATGTGC